>DASTJM010000056.1:0-233829 GCA_035716545.1 Streptosporangiaceae bacterium | reverse complement strand
CACCTGCTGAACGACCGCGCCGCCCGCTACCACGACCTCGGACCCGACCGGCACGCCAGGCACACCGACCGCAACCGCAAGGCCCGCAACGCCCAGCGCCAGCCCGAAGCCCCCGGCTACAACGTCATCATCACCCTCCGGGAGGACGCCGCCTGACCGGCGAACCAGCAACAACCGCATAGCCGTCACCGCAGGCCCCGGGCAGCGCCTATCACGGGATCATCTCGCTATGCCCGGAACCGCAGTCACGTGAGCCACGCTGAGGTGGTTATTTCTTGGTCAGACCCTCCACGACAACCCCCTGACCTGCGGAAACTAATCTCGCCGACAGAGTTGGGCGCGTATTTGTCGTGCGTCCGGGAGCCGGGACGAAACCGGACTTTGCTAGCCCTGCCCGGTGGCGGGTGCGGTCGCGCGATGCCACGGCTTCAGCTCAGCGCATGGTCGTTCTTCATCAACCAGTATGGGCGTCATCCCGCCTGTGCGATGCGGTGAAGTGCATCACCGTACATGCTGGGTAAGCCCGCCGTACGAAACCAGATGCCGGCCTCTCTAAAAGAGTATGATCTGAGTATGAGCGAACGGAAGTCGCGGGTCACCATCACAGTCGACCCGCAGCTGGGCGCCTACGCCGAGCAGCTTGTCCAGGCCGGGCAAGCCGCCTCGGTGTCCGCGGCCTTCAACGACGCGATGGCCGAGAAAGCCCATCGTGACCGGCATCGGCGCAGCCTGTGGAAAGCCCGCAGCGACCAGGCCGACCCCGATCGTGTCGCCCGCATGATGACCGCCATCGATCAGCAACTGCCCCAGTGACCGGACCAGCCCCGATCCCCCTCATCCTCGACACCAGCGTCCTCACCGCCATCGCCCGCGGTGACTCCGACATTATCGGCCTCATGCAGGCCTACGACAGCCGCGCGCAACCCCTCGTCATCCCCGCCCTCGCCACCGCCGGCGCCTCCCTGGACACCCGCAGCGACGAAGCCGACGACCTCCTCGCGGGCCTGGAATTACTCGACCACGCCACACCCGCGCCGCTACGCGGAGCCGAGCAAGCCGCCCGACTTGCCGCGATCATCACCCGCACCAACCTGGACCCCTGGGACGCCCACACCGCAGCCGTAGGCGACGCCTCCATCTGCCCCATCCTCACCCTCAACCCCGGCAAATGGCGCGAACCGGCCGCCGCCCTCGACGCACCCCTCCACATCATCGAAATCAGCGACCCCGACACCCCAGACCAATGACCCGCCGATCGTGAGCCCTTGTCGTAGACGCCTGATCCGGCAATTCCGGTGATGCTCCGCGCAACTGATGTCATTGACGTCATGGAAGGTCCGGTACTCAAAGCGCCGAAGACTGTGTTCTGAGCTATTGCGCCAGGCCGACAACGACAGAATGCCAGGTTCTTTGCCGATACTCGCCCTCAAGCCGTTTTGCTGATATAGGGAGGTATTCGCGCATGAGGTACGGAGGGGTGCGTCCGACGTGGATGACGACGAGATCGCGAGCCTACTTGATGAGCTTGAACGAGGTCTAAGGGACGCAGGCTTCGCGTCGCTCGTGAATCCGGAGCGCATAGCTGCCGTTGAGGGCAAGATCGAGAAAGTTACAAACGCCGAGTTCGCCGATCTACGCGACGAATGGTCTGAGCGCAGGTTGGGCCGACCCCCGAGCGCAAGCCGCCGGCGTAGCGGCGGGAGTCCTCGCCGAACTCTGCGAGCACCCGGGCACCGGGAACCGGTCCCAGCCCGGGCTGGGACAAGATGATCTCAGCGTCCGGGTGCCGGCCAAAATGGTTCCTCACCTGCTGTTCGAGGACGCTGACCTGCTCGTTCAGGGCGCCGATCACCGCGACGAGCGCCCGGACAGTGACTGCATAAGCCGCCACGAGGGCCTCGGGCTGGCCCAGTTGCTCGCTGCGCAGCGCGGCCAGGACGGCGGTGGCCCGCTCGGTGATGTTCCGGCGGCGGGCGCGCTTGAGCGCAGCGGACACCTGCGCCCTGGTCAGCTTCGCGGCCCACCCGGCTCGGGCGCCTTGCCGAGCAGTTCCAGGTCCTCAGGGGCGTCCAGGTCATCGAAGGCCTCCAGCGCGGCCGGGAAGCACTCGCGCAACTGGTGCCGCAACCGCTGCACCTCGCGGGTTCTTTCCCAGATCATCGTCTTGTGAGTGCGCGCCAAGACCTCGATGCCCTGGGCTTCCGGGTGTCTCCGGCCGCCGGGCGCAGCTGGTGGAGTCGGTGTGGACCATGTCAGCCAGCGCGTGCGCGTCCCCGCTGCCGCTCTTAGCCCTCGACACCCCGTGCCGGTCACGGAACCGGGCCGCTTGCAGCGGGTTTACCGCCAACACCCGGTAGCCCGCCGCAGCCAGCGCCGCGACCCACGGGCCGCGGTCGGTCTTGATCGCCACGATCACCTCGGCGGCGTCGGCGTCCTCGTCGGCGAAACCTTAGCCGACCTTCTCAGCCGCCCGCGGATGCCTGTCAAGCAACCACATCAGGAACTCAGCGTCATCGTCCTTGACTAACTTGCCATTCTCGACGGTCTCAATAATCTCACGGCGCCTATCCCTGGCCTTCGTCTTCCATCCCCGGGGGGTGTCATCCAGCACCATGCCTCACCTATCCATAGACATATCCTTCGCTGGCCACGCCAGTCGCCCGAAGACACCGACCTGCCGCTGGGCAAGCGAGCAAGAAAGGTGACCTGACGATTGATCTCAAAGCTCTGCCAAAACGCTCGTCGTCACATGCAATGGCTCATCGCATGCTCCGGTCACCCTTGACCATAGTGTTTCGGGGCCGACCCAGCGGTCGGCACTTTATGCGACCTGGGAATCAATCCTCATGAGTTGGGTCCGTGCCGTGGCGCCAGGCATGTGAGATCGTTCGCTGGAGCCCGCCAAGCGAGCCTCGGCGGGGGACTACCGGCCAGTTCGCTACCGGCCAGGATGCGGGCGGATGACAGATGCATCCGCGCCTGGGCAAGGATGGCGCGGGCATGAGCCGGGTTGGCCTCAACGCGCTCGATCTGCCCGCGGTCGAGCAGGAAACCCGTAGCGGGAGCGTCAGGCAGCCAGCCGAGGTCGCCTGCAGACGGGTTGCGCTCAGTTACCGGCTGCCGCCGGGCCGACGAGGGCGATGAGGGGACGGGACGCGACCGTCATCAGGAAGCGCTGATCTTTCGCGGCCCACTCCCCGGCGCAGGCGCTGGCGCTGCGGTCGAGGATCGTGCTGGCGTGCGCGGCCGGGGCGGCGAATGGCAGAGTCGCGGCGGACCTGGGGGTGTCGCGGGCGACGGTGTCGAAGTGGCGGTCGCGGTTCGCTGCGGCACGGCTGGAGGGCCTGTCGGACGAGCCGCGTCCCGGGGCTCCGCGGAAGATCACCGATGATCGGGAGCTGGTAATCACCAAGACGCTGGAAGAGCAGGGGCCCGGTGAGGATACGCACTGGTCGACCCGGTCAATGGCGGCCGCGGCCGGGCTGTCGCAGACGGCGGTGTCGCGGATCTGGCGGGCTTTCGGCCTCAAGCCGCACCTGGTCCAGACCTGGAAGCTGAGCACCGGCCCGCAGTTCATCGACAAGGTCCGCGACGTCGTCGGCCTGTACCTGGACCCGCCGGCCAGGGCGCTGGTCTTGTACGTGGACGAGAAGAGCCAGATCCAGGCGCTGGACCGGACCGCTCCCTGCCTGCCGATCTTGCCGGCCACCCCGGCGCGGCGGACGCATGACTACGTGCGCAACGGCACGGCCAGCCTGTTCGCGGCGTTCGAGACGGGCAGCGGGCCGGCGATCGCCCAGCCGTACGGCCAGCACCGGCACCAGGAATTCATCCGGGTTCCTCAAGCTCATCGACGACGCCGTCCCCAAGACCTGGACCTGCACCTGGTCCTGGACAACTACGCCACCCGCAAGACACCGGAGGTGCAGAAATGGCTTCTCCGGCATCCGAGGTTCCACCTGCACTTCACCCCGGCCAGCGCGTCGTGGATGAACCTGGCCGAACGCTGGTTCGCCGAGCTGACCCGCCGCAAGCTGCGGCGCTCCGCCAACCGCTCGGTCCGCGAACTCGAGGTCGACCTCCGCAAATGGACCAACGAATGGAACCGGAACCCGAAGCCATTCATCTGGACCAAGACCGCCGACGAGATCCTCGACACCCTCGCCGCCTACTGTCAACGAAACAACGACTCAGGACACTAGGAGGCAAGCTGCGCGATGCACCTTTGACCTTCGGAAAAGGTATGGTAATCCGGAAATTGGCGCTATTGGCCATCTAACATCACGCTCTGAACGAGGACATGACGTGGACCATGCAGTAGAGGTTGACCGGATCGACGGAAAGCCGCGGACGGTGCGAGAGCTGTTCGTAGGCCGGCGCTACAGCGTTGACTATTACCAGCGCGAATACGCGTGGTCGGAGGCAAACGTCCGCGAACTGATCGATGATCTGTCCGGGCGGTTTCTGAGTAGCTGGGAGCCGACACACGAGCGGTTCGCCGTCGCCTCCTACCGTCCGTACTTTCTTGGGCCAATCGTCACCGATAACCGCGCCGGCACGCTTTTCCTGGTCGATGGCCAGCAGCGAGTGACAACTCTAACGCTGCTGCTCATCCTGCTTCACCACCTCCAGCAGGGTCGCGGCGACAGCGAGCGCGTCGACGTGCGGGACCTCATTGCATCCACTCGCTTCGGCAGGCACAGCTTCGTCCTGGACGTGGAGGAGCGGACGGCCTGCATGCAGGCATTGCTCGATGGCCACGGCCCGGATCAGCCGCCCGAAGACGACTCAGCGGCAAACCTGTGGAGTCGTTACCAGGATCTGGCCCAGTTCTTCCCGGAGGAACTCAAAGGCACGGCGCTGCCGTTCTTCGTCGACTGGCTGCTCGACCGCGTGATTGTCGTGGAGATCGGAACCTCCGATCAGGAGATGGCGATCGAGATATTCGAGTCCATGAACGACCGCGGCCTGCGGCTCACGACCACAGACATGCTCAAGAGCTACCTGCTGGCCAACATCGGGGACAGGGTCGTCATCGGTCACGCAAACGGGCTGTGGCGGGCAAGGGTTTCCGAGCTGTGCGCTGCCGAGGGAAAGACCGAGACCGACTTCATCAAGCACTGGCTTCGGGCCAAATATGCGCAAACAATCCGTGAACGCCGAAAAGATGCCGTACCACTTGATTTCGATATAATCGGCACTGCGCCACATAAATGGGTTCGCGACCGACATGATGACATGGGATTGCGCAAACCTTGCGATTTCGCCGACCTCGTCAACCGGGACTTCAAAAGACTGTCGGCCCGTTTCCTGCAGCTCATGGACGCCGCGACCACGCTAACACCCGGCTTCGAAGAAGTCTTCTACAACGCCTGGAACGGCTTCACCCTTCAGTACCCGCTAATCCTCGCAGCAGTGACGCCCGTCGACGACGACGAGACATTCCAAGCCAAGACCCGCATGGTCGCGGGCTTCATAGACCTGCTCGTCGCGCGCCGCATGGTCAGCTTCCGCAACTTCGGCTACAACACCGTCCAGTACACAATGTTTAACCTGATGAAAGACATCAGAGAGCTTGACCCAGGTGAACTCGCCGACACGCTCGGGACCAGGGTCGCGGACCTTGAAGGCGACTTTTCGGCTGTTGGCAACTACCGCATGCACCAGCGCAACGGCAGTCACGTCAAGTACCTGCTCGCCCGCTTGACAGCCTGGCTCGAAAGCCAGTGCGGCGGCACGACCACGTTCGCTGACCTGATGGACCGGAACCGCAGGGACCCCTTCGAGATCGAGCACATCTGGGCCAACCACCCTGAGCAGCACCCAGAGTTCGGCTCAGAACAGGACTTCGCCGATCAGCGGAACAAGTTCGGCGCACTGCTGCTGCTGCCGAGGTCATTCAACGCCAGCTACGGAGATAAGCCGTACAGCGAGAAGTTGCCGCATTACTACTCCCACAACCTTCTCGCCAGATCACTTCATCCGCGCTGCTACGACAACAACCCCCAATTCGTCAGACTCGCTACCAATGGAAAACTGCCCTTCGAATCACATCCAGCTGAGTTCACCATTTCAGCAATACAACAGCGGCAGTCGCTCTACGAGGCACTGTGCACAACCATCTGGAACCCAGCCGGACTAGGCCTGGCCGTGCCCGAGCCTTCAGCACCCGATGCAGCGGAAGCATCAGCCGCACGCCGCTACGGAGTCTCGTTCCGCCAACTGGTCGAAGCTGGCCTCGTAGCGCCAGGCGCCGACCTGACGGGTACGCGCGCAGGTCACCAGGCGACCGCAAGCGTAACGGCCGAGGGCCGAATCCGACTCGATACCGGCGAGGAGTTCGATACGCCATCAGCAGCGGCGATCGCAGCACTCCACGTCCGGTCCTGGAACGGCTGGGACTTCTGGCGAGTCGATACTCCGAACGGCCCAGTCCGCCTATCGCGCATCCGCCAGGACTATCTCCAGTACGGCAGCACACCACGAGAACAGCAAGGCAAGCTCGCCGATACCGATAGCTAGCAAGTAGCGCAGGAAGCCGGCGACGTCGTGATCACGTCGCCGTGACCGCTGCCGACACGAACCTCACTCAACGTGTGCTGCTGCAGCCCTAACATAAGGGTCTGCCTGGCGAACTTGCCGGCCCCGATTAATAGGCATTGCAGGTGCGGTCGATGCATGCGACGCACTCTCAGTGAAGACAGTAGCCAGCTGCCTCGCACGAGCAGCGTAGATCACCTGGGCACGGATGGTAGTCGCCACAGCCGTGCTGATCAGCAGGCGGCTTTCTGCTTTCCCCTGCGGCCCAGTCGTGGGCTTGCTGGACGCCTTCTGCCCACTGCGGCGGTGGATACCGGTATGGTTCGGCCCTCGGCTGGCCTTCATGCCCTTGCATGATGACCGCGTCGAGGTATGTCATTATCTCTTCCTCGATATTGGCGGCATCGCAGCCGACGCCGCACAGGGAGATCAGGTCAGCCTGGGCGTACGCCGGTTTCGGGCCGGCCAGCACGGCAGCCGGATCGAGCGGGCAGTGCTGCCGGGATAGAGGGCTGGTGGCTGTTTCTTCCAGAACCCAGTCGAGATAGGCGATCGTGCCGCGTAGCCAGGCGAGGTTCATCCACGATGCGGGCCATTGCCATGGCTGTTCGGCTTGGAGTCGTAGATCCCCAGGTCGCCGTGAACCGCCGCCAGGCCGAAGAGCTACTGATAGCCGCCAGCTACCACGGCCGGATCAGCCCTCGCCTAGTCGCGTTCTTCGCCTGCATGTACTTCGCCGGCCGGCGGCCTCAAGCAGATTGACATTCTTCGGAGCGACCGGCGTCATCTTGGGCGACAACCCGAACGACCACCGCCACTGGCGCTGGCTAACGGCAGGGATCGAGGGGGCGCAGCGCGTCTGGGCGTTCACCGGTGGTGATGTACTCTGCCAGCAGTTGGCCGGTAGCCGGCCCGAGAGTCATTCCCCACATGCCGTGACCGCCTGCCGCGTAGAGGCCTTTGTGCTTCGTCGCGCCGATCAGCGGCAGGCCGTCGGCTGTCACCGGACGAGGTCCGACCCAGGGGTCGCTGCTGGATGACCAGTCCACGCCTTCGAACAGGCCGGTCGCGGAGCGAACGATCGCGTCGATCCGGCGCCGGTCAACAGGTGCGTCTGCTGAACGGAATTCCATGGTTCCGGCCACCCGCATACCTTCGGGCGCGGGCGTGCAGGCGACCCGCAGCGACGGAAGGTAGAGCGGCACGCTGAGCGTCCTCTCGGTCTTGACGGTGAAGGAATAGCCTCGTCCGGCGGCCAGCGGCGCTCTGACGCCGGCGGATCTGCCCAGCCGGCTTAGCCAGGCACCGCTCGCCAGCACGACGGTATCGAAGCTAGTCGCCGCCCCCGCCGCGGTGACGGACAGCCTGCCACCGCTGACCGGCTCGACCCGGTCCACGCTGGTACCCAGGCTGACCTGGCCGCCTCGCGACTGGAATGATTCGGCCAGGCTCCGCGTGTACTCCAGCGGCTGCACATAGCGCTGTCCCTCGAGCCGCAGGCCGTGGCGCGCCCGATCCGAGAGCAATGGGCACTCCGCCCGCAGCTCACGCTGGCTGAACTCGCTGACGCGGTAGTCGCCCGCGGTTGCCCGCAGCTCATGAGTGACCGGTGCTGCCTCGGCGGCGCCGGTGAATGCCATGAGGATCGGCGCCGGGCGAACCGGCGCCGTCACGCCTCCGCGCTCCAGCCGGTCGTAACTGCGGAAGGCCAGGGCGCAGATGCCGGCCAGGCTCTGCACTCCGCGGCTCCACTTGACCTGCGTGCAGTGCAGGGCGAACGAGCTCAGGAACCGGGCGTTGGCCGGCAGCGCCGAGGGAGCCAGCCGCAGGGGAGAATCCCGCCTGACGATCGAGCGCAGCGCATAGCCAAGCACGCCGGGCTCCGCGAGCGGAGACACCAGGCCGGGAGTGATCCAGCCGGCGTTACCCGCCGATGCGCCTCCGGCGACGCCACGGGAGTCGACGACCGTGACATCGAACCCTTCCTCCTGGAGGAACCAGGCAACAGACAACCCGACGATGCCCGCCCCGACCACCGCGGCCCGCCCGCCCCTCATGTCGCCGACACCACCGACAGGACGAGCCGCGAGGGATATCGGCCGCCGTGGTAAACGGTCTGCCGGACCACGATGGGAGGCGCGTCGCCGGCGTAGCCTAGGCCGGTGTTGGGATTCGGGTGATAGTTCGGCGCCAGCGACGAGCTGACCGCGATCTCCAGCGACTCCCCCTGAGCCAGCTCAAGCGCGATGTCACTCACCTCGACTTCGAGGGCATAGATCTCGCCCGGCTCCAGCAGGCTGACCGTTTCCAGGCAGGCATGCATCGCGGCCCGCATGATGCCGTCGGCGACGACCGTGGTCGAGCCGTCGGCGCGGACATAGCCGAGTGAGACCACGAAGTCGGTGTCCGTGCCGGTCGTGGACGCATGCAGCAGGGCGCGCACCGGCCCGGCAATCGACAATGGCGATTCCGCGGGCGCCATCCGGTACCTGAGCACATCGTCGCGTCCGTCGATGAGGACCGCGGGCCGCGGCGCCCATTCCAGCCGGTCCCGATTGTGCAGCGTCAGCATGCTCAGCACCGGACGGCCCGGGTCGTAGGTGTATTCCCTGGCCGCTTCGGTCGCCGGCTTCTCCGTGCTCGCCGATCCGTCGGCCTGCAGGTAGAGGACGTATTCGGCACTGCCGGCGGGCGGCCAGTGACTGGACTCGCGCCATTCGTTCACGCCCAGGCTGTAGTACCGCACGGTGGCATCGCCTGAGCCGGCCTGGTCGTCGCCCTTCAGCCACCGGGCGAACCAGCGCTCCCAGGCCAGGCGCAGGTCGACGGTGCCCTGGGCGCTGATCGCCAGGTCACCCGCCACAGCCTGCCCGGTGACGACGGCGGCATGGTGATCCCACGGCCCGACCACGAGGGACTGCTTGTCAGCCGCTGGTGACAGCTTCCGCATCTGGTGGAAATGGTGGTATTCGCCCGCCGCGCAGGCGTCGAACCACCCGGTCAGGTGCAGGACCGGAATGTCCATCTGCTCATAGCCGCTGATGTCGAGCGAGTGCCAGTAGCCGTCGTAGGTGGAATGGTCGAGTGCCTCCTGCCAGGCGGCCAGCGGGCGCCCGGTGTCGGCGTCCAGCGTGCGCAGGTCGGGGTGGTTTACGAGCCATGCCCAGCTCGGGAACGGGACCGGCTGCACAACCCGGCGCGCCGTGCGGTTCAGCCACTCCAGGTAATCCGAGGCGAAGAACGCGCCGAACCGGTACGGCCAGTCACGGAACCAGCGCCCGGGGCTCCCGCTGGTCACCATCGCGGTCAGGTGAGCCGGATGGCGGGCGGCGGCGGCCCACTGTACCCAGCCCTCGTAGGACCCGCCGAGCATGCCCACCTTGCCGCTGCACCACTCCTGCTCGGCGATCCACTCGACGGTGTCGTGGCCGTCGCCGAACTCACTGATCCACGGCTCCCAGTCGCCGTCGGAGTCACCCCGACCGCGAACGTCCTGGGCCACGACCGCGTAGCCATAGTCGGCAAAGAAATCGGCCCAGCCAAGGATGCGGTCATTGACCTTCGAGTACGGCGTGCGGATCAAGATGACCGGCCATGCGGCAGCCGGCGAGGCCGCGGTCGTACCGGGCAGCGTCACGTCGGTGGACAAGCAGACACCGTCGGCCATTGGCACCTGCTGGTCGAAGAGTCGCCCGGCCATGATCACCTCCAGGCCGCGCGGAAAACCCGCAGGAAGTTGCCGCTGGCTATCCCGGCGATCTGCTCGGCGGTATAACCGCGGCGGGCAAGCGCGGGGCCGATGTTGCGCAGGTCGGCGAAGCCCGCGATGCCGGGCGGGTAGGTCCACGGAGGCCGGGGATAGGTGTCCTCCTCGTACCCGAAGTAGTCGTAGTCCTCCTCGGTCTCGGTGGCGAAGTCCATGCCCAGGCCAACGTGCTCGGCGCCGACGAGACCAGCCAGGTAATCGACGTGGTCCAGCACCTTGTCCAGGTCAGCGCCGGCGGCGCTGACGAAGCCGGGGAACGCGCAGACGCCGATCACTCCGCCGCTCGCGGCGACGGCCTTGATCTGCTCGTCGGTGAGGTTGCGCCGGCTGTCGTAGACGCCGCAGGCGTTGCCGTGGCTGGCGATCACCGGTGCCGTGCTCGCCTCGATCACCTCCAGGCTGGTCCGCCGCCCGACGTGGGCGATGTCCACGGCGATGCCGAGTTCGTTCATCCGGGCGATCGCCGCCCGCCCGAGCTTGGACAGGCCGCTGTTGGCTCGCTCCAGGCAGCCGTCGCCGAGCCGGTTCCTGGCGTTGTAGGTGGGCTGCATGACCCGGACGCCGAGCGCGTGGTAAGCGTCGAGCAGGTTCACGTCGGCCTCGATGGGATCACAGCCCTGGAAGTGCAGTACGACGGCGAGGTCGCCGGCCGCGTGCGCCGCCTCGACATCGGCCGAGCACCGGACGACGCGGAACGGCAGCGAGGCCTGGCGCTCCATCGCCAGCCACTGGGCAAGCACGCCGAGCGCGTACCGGGAGTCCTCGATCGAGGCGACCGTGGCCAGCACCGTAGTCACCTCGCCCGCCCGCAGATCAGGCAGGTACTTCGCCAGATCCCTCGGCTGGATCAGCGGACAGGCGGCATCAAGATAGCCCTTCATGCACTAAAACCTACCGTAATAAAACCTTAGGTGTAAGATAAGAACCTCGTTACATCGCAGGATGGGGGCACGCGCCGATGCCGGTCAGTCAGCAGGTTCTGCAAGATCAGCTCAGCGAGCTAATCGCTAAGCACCGGGTACCGGGAGCGGTGGTCGCGGTCTGGCACGACGGCGCGCTCATCACGGCGGCGGCCGGCGTGGCGAACCTCAACACCGGCGCTGCGATGACCGTCGATACGGCCTTCCTGACCGGGTCGATCACCAAGGTGTGGGCGACGACGATGTTCATGACGTTCGTCGAGGAAGGCCTGCTCGACCTGGACGTGCCGATCGTCAAGTACGCGCCCGACATCCAGTTCGGCGCCGACGTGGACGTGGCGAGATCGCTCACCTTCCGCCACCTGGTCAATCACTCGAACGGGGTGGACTCCTGCGACCTGTTCGTCAAAACGCGTCCTTACCCCGAGGGCGTCGAGGACTACCTGGGACCCCTGGCCCGATCGGGGAAACTGACCGACCCCGGGATCGTCTCCTCCTACAACAACGCCGGCTGGATCATCGCGGAGCTAGTCCTCCGGCGCCTGACCGGCACCGACTTCGTCCAGCACCTGGACCAGCGGGTAGTCAGGCGGCTGGGCCTGCGGCGCACCGTCTTCTCCGCCCGCGAGGCGATGCTGCACCGGACCGCCATCGGCAGCTATGCCGCCAGCGACGGCACTCATGCCGCCACGACGCAGTTCATGTATCCCGACACCTGGGCCGCGCCGGGCACCATGACGATCACCACCGCCCTGGACCAGATCGCGTTCCTGCGGATGCATCTCGACGGCGGGGTGCTGCCGGACGGAACGAGGCTGCTCAGCCAGGAGTCCATCGAGGCGATGCAGACGCCGACCAGTCCTGACCCGACCGGCCCGGACAGCGGCTTCGGCCTGGGCTGGATGTACAACCAGCACGACGGCACGCGCATCTTCTCCCACGGCGGCGGCTCGCTCGGCGGAGTGGCGCACGCCCAGATCTCGCCGCGGGACGGTTTCGCGATGGCTTCCTTCGCGAACAGTAATATCGCAGGACCGCTGCACAACGATCTCGTCCGCCTGGTGCTGCCCGAGCGGCCATCCCCCCTGGCTCCGATTACCGGTAAGATCCGCAGCGACGTACCGCTCGGCCCTTTCCCCGGCAAGTTCAGCCGCGTGAGCACGCGCACGGAAATAGCGCGCGCCGGCGATCACCTGCTCGTGCGAGAGACCGACATACCGGAGGAACTAGCCGGGATCGAGGCGGGCGACCAGGGCGCGACCACCGAGTTCCGGGTCGCCCCCATCAACGCGAACACGCTGGTTTCCCGCGACGAGCTCCTGGGCGGGCCGCGGTCGCTGACCTTCCACGAGGACAAAGACGGCAGTTTCCAGCTCATGTACACCGGCCACCGGCTCGCCCGGCGCACGGCATGACGTTCTTGCTCAGCGCCAGCATGATCCGGCGGCTGGTCACCATGAACGACGTGATCGACGCCGTCGGCCAGGCGGCCAGGGAGCGCGCCGCCGGAGCCCTCCTGGCGGCGCCGCGAATCGCTCTGCCCGGCGGAAAGACCCTGCTGATGGCCGGGGAGTCGGCCGAGCGCGACGGCGTGGCCGTCAAGGTCGTCTCCGTGGCACCGGCCAACCGGGCCCGCGGCCTAGCCACGATCCAGGGCCTCGCATCCTGGCTCGACTACGCCACTCGCCGCCCGCTGCTGATCGCCGACGCGACCGCCGCCACGGCCCTGCGCACCGGAGCCCTGGCCGGCGTGGCGACCAGGGCTCTGGCGCCGCCGGGGGCCTCGCTGCTAGCCATGGTCGGCACCGGCGGAATGGCCACCTCGCTCGTCGAAGCCTGCGCCGCTGTCCGGCCGATCAGCCAGGTGCTGCTCACCAGCCTGCACCGGGAGTCGGCGCAGGAGTTCGGCCGGCGGCTCAGCGAACTCCATCCGCAGCTAGACGTCCGCAGCTGCGCGGGCGTCAGCGAGGCAGTGAAGGACGCGGATATCGTCTGCCTAGCGACGACCGCCGTCGAAGCGCTGGTGCAAGACCACGACCTGCGACCCGACGTGCACATCAACGCGGTCGGCGCTTACCGGCCGGACATGCACGAACTCGGATCCTCAGTCCTGCGGGCAGCGACCCTGGTGTCCTCCGACGACCCGCACGGGGCGCTGCGCGAGGCCGGTGACCTCATCGATGCCGTGACCAGTGGCGCGCTCAGCGCGGAATCCGTCATCGACCTCGGCGCCGTTGATGGTTACGACCTCGCTCAGCGCGCCGGAGTGACGATCTTCAAGTCCGTCGGGACCGCCACGGCCGACCTTGCCTTGCTGGAGCTCCTGTGGCAGCGCGCCACCGAGGACGGCACGATCCCCAGCTTCGAGTTCTCGGCGTGACCGCCGCCCATCCTCGCCTGGCCACCAGGTTCGCCTGGGAACAGCACTGCTGCCTGCCGCTGGAGGCCGACTGCGACCTCGCGCCCCTGGACCGGTACCGGCAGGTCGGCGTTGGCTACGTGAGCGTCAACGTCGGCTACGCGCCCCACGACATCGACTCCACCATGGCTGTCCTCAGCTCGTGGCGCCGCCAGGTATCGCTGGCCAGCGAGAAGTTCCAGCTCGTCGGGACCGCCGGCGACATCGTCGGGGCGCGGGAAGCGGACCGGCTGGTCGTCGGGTTCGACCTGGAGGACACCAACCCGCTGGGCGGCGAGATCGGCATGATCGAGGCTTACTACGACCTCGGCGTGCGCTCGATGCTGCTTACCTACAACGGCGAGAACCTAGCCGGGTTCGGCTGCCATGCGCCCAGGGACGACGGGCTCACCGCCTTCGGCCGCGACGCCGTCGACGAGATGAACCGGGTCGGCATGATGGTCGATGTCTCGCACTGCGGCTACCGGACGTCGATGGAGGCGATCGAGCGATCGAGCGCCCCGGTGATCTTCAGCCACTCCGCGATGCGCGGGGTCTGGGAGCACGACCGGAACATCCGCGACGACCAGGTCCGCGCCTGCGCCGCCACCGGCGGGGTGATCGGCATCAACGGCGTCGGCATCTTCCTCGGCGACAATGACGCCAGCGCCAGCGCGATGGCGCGGCACATCGACTACGCGGTCCAGCTGGCCGGGCCCGAGCACGTCGGCATCGGCACCGATTACGTCTTCGATAACGACGACCTGAGCCGGGAACTAGCCAAGAACACGCAGGTGTTCCCCGCGAGTTACCAGGGCTGGGACGCCTATAAGTTCCTTCGGCCCGAGCAGTTGCCCGCCCTGGAGACCGAACTGCGAGGGCTCGGTTACTCGGCCGGCGACCTCGCCGCGATCATGGGCGGCAATTTCCTGCGCGTCGCCAAGGTGGTGTGGAGGCCAGCCGCCTGAGCGATGAGCCTCGGGAGAGAACGAAAAAACCAACCGCAAATCTTTCATAATATATAAGGATTTGCGGAGGTTCTGCCGAGTGTCCAGAGCCTGATCAAGCTCGGCGCAGGACCTGGACCTCAAGGTGCGAGGGGCGCCCGGGATCGCGGTAGATCCTCTGGCGGGCGGGGAGGGGGTCGCCGGGTTCGCCGCCAAGGTTGGCGTTCCGGTCGAACTTGGGGAAGTCGGCGCAGGAGATGTCGACCCGCAGCCGGTGCCCGGCCTTGAACCGGTTCGCCGTCGCCCACAAGTCGATCTCAAGCCGATACACCCGGTCCGGCTCCAGGAAGCTGGGCTCGGCGCCGACATCGCGATAGCGAGCCCGAAGCGCGCCTGCCTGCAGCTGGATAGCGCGGCCGTCGGGAAACACGTCTGTCAGTCGCGCGACGAAGTCGGTGTCGACGGCGCTGGAGCTGGCGTAAAGGACCATGCGCAGCGGCCCGGCGACGTCGAGGTCCTCGGTGAGCGGCTCGGTCGAGTAGGTCAGCACATCCGGCCGCGCCTGGACGTCGCTGACATCAACGCTGCCGGGCGGGTACACCCAGGAGACGATGCTGCCGCCCTTGGTGGGCGGCGGATCGTGCGGGTCGTAGGTGTATTCGTCGGGCTCGGCGGGCGAGTGCGGCGCCTGGCTGGTAAGCGAGCCGTCCGGGCCCAGGTAGAAACGGGCGGGCTCGGCGTCGCGGATCGGCCACGAGTCCGCCGCGCGCCATTCGTTGGCCCCCATCAGGTAGTAGATGACGGTCGGCCAGTCCTCCACCGTGCCCTCGCGCACCGCCTGGTACCAGCGAGCCTGCATCTCGATGATGCCCGCGGTCCGGTAGGGCCGGTCGAGTTCCGGGTGGCCTTCCCGGCCCTCGTGGTACCCCGCGTGGCCGTGCGCGCTCGGGGCGATGATCATGCGGTTCTGCGAGCGAAGCGGCTCGGTGCCGGCCCGGTCAAGCAGGTCCCAGGTGGCGAACAGGTCGTTCAGGCCCCAGTCGTACCAGCCGCTGACCAGCAGGGCCGGCGCGTGCAGGGACCGGGCTACCTCCTCCATGTCGGTATGCGGAAGCGTGTGCCGGTCGTGCGAGATCGTGTGGCCGAAGATCTGAGATAGCGACTCGACCTCGACGATGGTGACGTGCGGTGCGCCGGTAATCTCCTTGACGAGCTCGACCCGGCCGGCGTTGGACAGCGAGCAGTAGTACGCCCACAGCCGTTGCTGCGCCGCATAGGGCGACAGCCCGGCTAGCTCGGGAAGACGCTTGAACACCGCGTCCGGCAATGGCCTGAACAAGGGCTCGTTGAAGTACCCGGTGGCCAGCGTCTCGTCGAGCATGATGCCTTCGAGATCTTCGTAGGAGACATCCTGGAGGCCAGCGCTGTTGCCCATGGACTTGGCGTAGGCGTTGAGGAACATGTGCAGGTGGACGGTGTTGATCCCGATGCCCAGTCCGCTGACCTCGGGGACGATGGCCGACATCGCCGGATGCATGGCCATGCACCACTGGGTCTGCCCGACGTAGGAGCCGCCAGCGGAGCCGATGAAGCCGTCGTACCAGTCCTGGCGGGCGATCCATTCGATGAGGTCGTAACTGTCCTCCGGTTCGCGGAGGTAGTAGTCCCAGAAATCCGGCTCGCTGCCGCCTGTGCCCCGGCAGTCCTGGGCGACAACAACGAAGCCGCGCCGGGCGAGCGAGATGAACGCTCCGACGTTGGCGTCGGCGGCGCGCTCGTAGGGCGTGCGCATGACGACGGCGGGCGCGGGAGTTCGCGGCGGCAGGTACAGATCGGTTGCGAGGCGGATGCCGTCTCGCATCGGGACCATGACCGTGCTGATCTTGATGTCCGGCACGGTGAATCGCGGAGAGGCCATCTTGGCCGGTTCCCGCAGCAGCTGAGCGAACTCCGGTGCCATCTCCGCCATGCGAGGGGTTCCTAACTCTTCTTCCAGACCGCGTCGAATACGCGCAGCCAGTTCTCGCCGAGAATGCCGCGCACGTCTTGCTCGCTGAAGCCGCGTTCAAGCAGGCGGTCGGTCAGGTTCGGCAGGCCGCAAGCGTCGCCGAGTCCGCTCGGATAGTGCCAGGGCGGCGGCGGATAGCTCTCGCGGGTCCAGTGACCGGCCGCGATGAGCTGGTCATATTCCGCCATGGGTGGGTTGCGGTCCGTGTAGTCCAGGCCGATGCCGACGTGAGCGGGCCCAACTAGGTCGGCGATGTAGGCCATGTGGTCTATGAACTGATCGAGCGTCGGGGTGGTGCTGTCGGCTACGAAGGCGGGGTATCCGTTGATGCCGATGACTCCGCCGCTGCCGGCGAGAGCCCGGATGAGGTCGTCTTTCAGGTTGCGCCGGCTGGGGTGTACCGCGGCCGCGTTCGAATGCGAGGCGATGACCGGCGCCGTGGAGGCCTCGACGGCATCCAGGCTCGACGCGGACCCGGTGTGCGATACGTCGACGACGATTCCCAGGCGGTTGAGCTCAGCCACGAGCTGGCGGCCGAACCGGCTGAGCCCAGCGTTGCCGGGTTCCTCGCAGCCGTCCGCGGCCAGGGCCCGGACGTTGTAGGCGAGCTGAACGACCCGGACTCCTAGCCGCCAGTAGATCTCGGCTAGCCCGAGGTCATCCTCGAACGGGCCGGTCCCCTGGAAGTGCAGGACAACCGCGAGCTTGCCGTCACGCTTGGCCGCGCGGATCGCCTCGGTGTCGGTGGCCAGGCAGAGCTGGTCTGTGTCCCTGACCAGGCGGAAGACTTCGCCGAGCCGGCGGAGGGTGTCACGGGAATTCTCCAGGGACGCGACGCTTACCACGCAGGCGCTGGCGCCGCCTTCTGACCAGGCAGAGTAGGCCTCGAGCCAGTGCTCGCCCGGGCAGGTACCGTCGATCACGATTGCGCCTGAATGGACCGAGAGGCTCACTGCCCGCATCACCCCAGTTCCAGTTCCAGCCCCAGGCCGGACGCTAGTCGAGCGCAGCCAAATATTATGTGTGATACCTTAGGAGGTAACGTATATCGCGTCAAGCCTTGGTTTGTGAGAGCATTAGCCGACGAATCCGCGATCTGGAAGGCTGGCCCACGTGACTGGCCACAACTCGATCTCCGACCTCAGCGCCGACGGCATCAAGCTCCAGGCCGACAGTCTCCGAGATCAAGCGCTGCGTGTGATCCGCGCGAGGATCATCTCCGGGGCCATGCGGCCGGGTAAGCTCTACGCGCTCGGGGCAACCGCAAGCGAGCTTGGGGTGTCCGTCACGCCGGTCCGGGAGGCTGTGCTGGAGCTGGCCAGGGAGCACCTGGTCGAGCTCGCCCGCAACCGGGGATTTCGGGTCCGGGAGATGAGCGAGCACGAGCTCAACGAGATCGTCGAATTCAGGAAGATCATCGAGGTCGGCGCCGTGCGCTTGGTGGCGGAACGCAAGCTGCTCAACGAGGCCGGCGACTTGCAGGCACTTGCCAGTGCCACGGAAAGGTACGCGGCCGCGGGCGACTGGGTAGAGTTCCTGGATAGCGACCGGGACTTTCATCTGGGGATCATGGGTCACCTGAAGAACGAGAGGCTCCTTCAGGTAGTGGGCTCACTGCGAGATCAGAGCCGGCTTTATGGCCTCGACTACGTCGCCGGGACCGACAGCCTCACTCAGTCGACGCACGAGCACGCCGCCCTGCTCAAGGCAATCATCGCCGGCCAGGCCGACGAAGCCGCCGCCATCATGGATAAGCATCTGCAGCACGCGCGGGGAATCTGGGCCGGGAAGGCCGAGCCAGGTAGCGACAAGCCGGAGCCGACCCGCAGGGCATAGCCCGGACCGCGCTTTCCCGTATCACCGCGCCGCCACCCCCGCGGGCGCGAGCGTACCTAGCCGTCAGCGCCTAGGGCGGATTCAGCCCTGACGAAAGCCTGCTCAGCGACCTCGTGAGGCACTTGACTGTCCCGAAAGCTACGGCGGGGGCCCCCGCGAAAGCTGAGCGGCGCCCCTTACGTTGCCCTCTCGTACGGTTTGCCGGACCTTGACACCCCTACCGCCCAGAGTAATATAAGAGGCCTTAGGTATCGACATATCAGTTGCGCAACCTCACAGGGTGGCTATCAACCGATTCGCTGACGGTAGAAAAAGGGGTCGCCGTGCTACCCAAGTCGAGAAGAAGGTCGTCGAGAATCACTGGCCTGTCGGCGGTCGGTGCCATGCTCCTAAGCAGCGGCTTGCTCGCAGCCTGCTCGTCAGGAAGTTCAGGCTCAGGCAGTTCCGGTGCTCCCAGCGAGATCCCCCAGTTCACGGTGGGATTCGATCCGGCCGTCTCCACGCTTAACTACGCCAAGAGCAACATCGGCTACCAGCTCGGCGGCCTGATCATGGAACCGCTCCTGATCGCGTCGAAGTCGGGCAAGCTCGTGCCGTGGCTAGCCCAGTCGTGGAAGCAGACCAACCCGACCACCTACGTCTACAACATCCGCCACGGGGTCAAGTTCTCAGACGGTGACACGCTCACCGCGCAGGACGCGGCCTTCTCGCTGAACTACTACCGTGCGCCTGGGTCGCTCGACGCCTACAACTTCCCGACCACGCTGAAGAGCATTACCGCCACCGGTCCGGAAACCCTGACCGTCACCTTGACCAAGCCAGATGCGGCCTGGGCGGTCGTGCCCGCCGGAGACAACCTCGGGATCTTCGAGAAGAAGTGGTTCGAGGCGCACAAGTCCACGTTCGGGCAGCCGGGCACCGGCGTCATGGGCACCGGCCCCTGGGTGCTGGGGAGCTACAACGGAACCACCAGCGCCGAACTGACGGCGAACCCCCGCTACTGGCACGGAGCGGTCAACATCAAGAAGGTCTCCGCGCAGTTCTTCTCTAGCGAGACCAGCGAGGCCCTCGCCTTCCGCGATGGCGAGATCAACCTCGCCTTCCCGATCGACAGCAAGGCCTTCGCCTCATCCTCCGGCCAGCCTCTGACCACCGTTCCCAGCTATGCGGTCCAGGGCGCCTTCTTCATGAACGTGCTGCAGAAGCCCTTTGACAATGTCCACGTGCGCCGGGCTGTGGCCTATGCGCTGAACCGCACCGCCCTCATCAATGCCTGGGGCGGCTACGCGACGCCGGTCTACCAGTTCCTGACGGCCGGGCTGCTGGAGAATGTCGGCACCGCGGCCCAGGTCAGCGAGGCGCTGAAGACCGTTCCGACGTACCCGTTCAACCTGGCGAAGGCCAAGGCGGAGATGGCGAAGTCACCCTATCCCCACGGCACGACGGCGACGATCAGCGTCGAGAGCGCCGGCTCTTTCCCGAACGTGAGCCAGGTGATCCAAGCCGAACTGGCCCGGATCGGGATCCACCTCAATCTCAAGGTGATGACCGCCGATGCGCAAACCGCCAACGAGACCTCGGCCAATCGCAAGGGCATCCTGACCAACTTCACCTACAGCGGCGCGGTCTCCAGAGACCCGGGCGAAGCCTTCGACTTCCAGATGGGAAGCTCCAACATCAGCGCGGGCAACTGGAACACCATGAACTGGGCCCCGCCGTCGATGGACAAGCTCATCAGTGAGGGCTTCGCCACGACGGACAATGCCGCCCGCCTCAAGATCTACCAGCAGATAGACACCGCGTACGCGCAAGCGTCCGTGTTCGTCCCGCTCTTCAACGAGGACGCGACCGTGGCGCTGTCGAGCGCCTACACCTGGCCCGACTTCAACGGCTACTACTACGACCTCGGACCCTGGCTGCTAGGGGTGCACAAGAAGTGATTGTCAGCAAGGGGCAGCAGGACGCGGCCGGGTCTGCTGCCCCGCTGGCCTGGGTAGGCAAACACTGGCGCGAAGGCGGTGGCTGACGCTTGAGCGGCGGGAGATTGCTCGTCTTCGTCCTTCGGCGGCTCGTCGTCCTCGCCGTACTGCTCGTCGTGATCTCGTTCGTGACCTTCACGCTGCTCGAGATCGCGCCTGGCAATCTGATCGACATCCTGCTCGGCTCCAGGCCGCATACGGCCGCCACCGTGCGGATTCTGACCAGGGAATATCACCTCAATGAGCCATTCCTCGTCCAGTACTGGCTCTGGGCTCGCCAGGCGGTACTGCTGCACTTCGGTACTTCCATTCAGACATCCCTTCCGGTCGCCAGCGAAATCGGGTCGCGTTTGGCCTTGACGCTGTTCCTTGGGGTCTATTCCTTTGTCCTGACCATGGTGCTGGGGATCGGCTTTGGCGTGGTGGCGGCGCTTAAGCGGGGCGGTGCCGTCGACCGGATACTGACTGGCGCGGTCATGCTTGGTCTTTCCACCCCGGCCTTCGTCGCCGCGGTGGCGCTGCTCTATCTCTTCGCGATCAAGGTCCGCTGGTTCCCCGCGTACGGGACGGGCTCGGAATTCCTCGGCCAACTCTGGCACCTCACCCTCCCGTCCGTGGCCCTGGCCGTCACGACCGTGGCGTATGTGTCCCGCCATACCAGGGCCGCGATGATCGGCGTCCTCGATCAGGACTACGTCGTGTTCGCGCGGGCGCGCGGGCTCTCTTCGAGGCGGGTGCTCTGCACCTACTTGCTGCGCAACGCCCTCATCCCGGTGATCACGATCAGCGGTGTCATCTTCTCCTCGCTGATCGTGGGCGTGGTCCTGGTGGAAGTCGCCTTCTCGCTGCCAGGTCTCGGCTCGCTTCTCGTCACGGCGGCGACCGCGAAGGACATCACGGTGCTCCAGGCCGTTGTGCTGCTGTTCGCGGTCGTCATTGTTGTCGCGAACCTGCTCGCAGACGTCATCTACATGGTCGTTGATCCGCGCATTCGGGTTGGAGAGCGCTCGACGTGACCGCAGATCCTGTCATGGTCCTGGCCGAATCCAGGAAGGCGCCGGGCGCCCGCGCCCGCAGCCGGGCAGGGTCCCTCATCGTCTGGCTATCCATTGCGGTGATGGCTGGCGTACTGGTGATGGCGATCTTCGGCGCTCTCATCGCCCCGCTCAGCCCGTCTGCTCAGCACCTGTCCATCACTAATGCCCCGCCGTCGGCCGCGCACTGGCTGGGGACCGACTCGCTGGGCCGGGACGTGTTCTCGCGGGTCATTGCCGGGGCTCGCAGTGCCTTCTTCGGGCCGTTGGTCATCGCTGCCGCCTCATTCTTCCTGGGCAACCTGCTGGGACTGTTCGCGGGTTACCGGGGTGGACTGGCCGACGCGGTGATCATGCGATGGGTAGATTTCATGTGGTCTCTCCCTTCCCTGGTCATCCTCGTCGTCGTCGCCGGAGCGGTCGGCAGCAGCTACTGGCTGGCGGTCCTCGTGCTCATCATTCTCACCGTGCCCTTCGACACGCGGGTGATCCGGGGAGCGGCGCTGGAGCAGAGACCGCGCCCGTACGTGGAAGCGGCGCAGACCCTCGGAGTGGCCCGGTGGAAGATCATGGCCTTCCACGTCTGGCCGAACGTCTCCCCTGTTGCCGTGGCGAACACCTGCCTGGTGTTCGCCGGATCCCTGGTTACCTTGGCCGGCCTGGGGTTCCTCGGGCTCGGCCTGCCGCCCGGGATCCCGGACTGGGGGCTCATGCTGTCGCAGAACGAGGCTCTTCTTTTCACTAATCCGCTCGCTACCATCGCCCCTGGCGCGATGATCGTCGCGACTGCGATATCGATGAACCTGATCGGTGACTGGCTTTATGAGCACCTCGCCAGCCAGGGGGGCAGCCGGTGATTCAAGGCACCCAGGACGCGGCCGCCGACCCGATACTCGAGGTCGACGGGCTCAGGATCGAGCGCGCTC
Source organism: Streptosporangiaceae bacterium (assembly GCA_035716545.1). Lineage (GTDB taxonomy): Bacteria > Actinomycetota > Actinomycetes > Streptosporangiales > Streptosporangiaceae > Chersky-822. The sequence continues at coordinate 211,475 of DASTJM010000056.1, read as the reverse complement.
TTCCTGGCCGTCGTGACACGATCGTCACTTCCGTAAATCTCGCTCTGGGCCGTGGGGAAACGATCGGGATCGTCGGCGAGTCGGGCAGCGGCAAGTCGATGACCGCCCGTGCGATCATGGGTCTCCTGCCCGCTGCCCTGACTGCCAGCGGCACGATCCGTTATCGGGAGCGCAACCTGCTCGAGCTCAATGAGCGTGGGTGGCGGGCAATGCGCGGCAGTGAGATCGGCCTGATCATGCAGGACCCGTTCACGATGCTGAACCCGGTCCTGACCTGCGGGACCATCCTCAGCGAGTCCCTACCGCACGGGCGGCGCCTGCGCCGGGGGGAGCGGCAGGCGCAGGTTGTGCGCCGGCTGGCCGAGGTGGGGATCCGTGACGAATCGGTGGCCGACCGCTATCCATTCCAGCTATCGGGCGGGATGCGGCAGCGGGTGGGGATCGCCGCGGCCCTGGCCCGCGACCCGCGCGTCCTGATCGCCGACGAACCCACCACCGCACTCGACGTCACCACCCAGCGGGAAGTCCTCGCGCTGATCAAGGGCATCCAGGCAGCGAGGGACATGAGCCTGGTCCTGATCACGCACGACCTGCGGGTCGCTTTCGCGGTCAGCGACCGTATCTATGTGCTCTACGCCGGATCCCTGGTCGAAGTGAGCAGCTCGGCCGAACTCGACGCCGAGCCCTTGCATCCCTACAGCCTCGGGCTGCTTCTCTCCGAGCCGTCGGCGCAGCAGCGCGAACGCGAACTGGTCGCGATCCCGGGTTCGGTCCCAGCCCCCGATGAGGTGGCTGGCTCGTGCGTGTTCGCCCCCCGCTGCAGCTGGGCAGCCGCGACCTGCCGCGAGCGAACCCCGCCACTAGCCGAGGTCGCCCCAGGCCGCTTGTCCGCCTGCGTCCGCCTGCCCGAAATCCGCGACGAGATGGCCGCCATGCGACGCCGGGGTCAACCAGAGGACTCTCCTCGCATCTCAGCGCGAAGGGAGCCGGCTGCGCTCATAACTGTCCAGGACGCCAGAAAGGTCTTCAGGAACGGCAACCGCGCGGTCACCGCGCTCGACGGCGTCTCGATCGAGATCGGCGAGCACGAAAGCGTAGGGATCGTCGGCGAGTCCGGCTCTGGGAAGACCACCCTGGCCCGCATCCTCGTCGGCCTGGAGCAGGCCACCAGCGGTCAGATCGCCATCGACGGCATCCCCGCGGGCAACTGGGCGAGCCTGACCGCAAGAGACCGCCGCAAGCTCCGCACCACGGTCCAGATCGTCTTCCAGGATCCCTACTCCACCCTCAACCCGATGCGCAGCATTGGCTCGATCCTCAGGGAAGCAGTAGCCATCGGCGAGCCGGACCGGAAAGACCGTGACGCCCAAGTCAGCAATCTGCTCCGCTCGGTCGGTCTCCCCGCCGACTACGCCGCGCGCAAGCCGGTCGCCCTGTCCGGCGGCGAACGCCAGCGCGTCGCCATAGCCCGGGTTCTCGCCGCCCAGCCGCGCATCCTCATCTGTGACGAACCCGTCTCAGCGCTCGATATGTCCGTTCAGGCGCAGATCCTCAACCTGCTCATCAGCCTGCGTGCGCAGCGGGGCCTCGGCTACCTGTTCATCACGCATGACCTCGCCATTGTCCGCCAGGTCACCGAGCGCATCTACGTCATGCACCGAGGCAGGGTCGTCGAGGCCGGCCCAACCGAGGACGTACTCAGCAACCCCCGCGACCCCTACACCATTACTCTGCTCAACTCAGTACCGCGGCCAGAGCCAGACTGGCTCACCACGTCGAGCTGACGCCGTTCCACGACAACCGGTACGGCATCAGGCTGCTGGATGATTCCCGCTGGTTCCACCTGCACGGCACCGGCGTCTTCTGCCGCCAGGAAACCAGCAGGTGAAGCGCCCGCCCGTGCCCGGCCCCGCATCTATGACCTGTACTGGTACTTCGCCTCCGAGCGAGCGGCAGCGCATGTTCGAGCGCCGCGTGGCAGGCGAGCCGGGGCCGTGGACCGGGGACCCGATCGTTCATCTTGTGCGCCACCGACGCCTACGGGCAATCCAGCAGGCACCGCAACCACGCCGAGCTGTTCCGGCACATGTTCCTGCACGACCAGCTCGGGGCGAGGCTCACCGGGGCAAGGTCGCTGCGGGAGGTGCACGGGCTGCTGCACGGCTACCCGCTGATGGGCGACTTCATGTCCTGCCAGACCAGCATCGACCTGAACTACTCTGCCCTGATCGACTTCAGCGAGAACGACTTCACCCAGGCCGGGCCGGGAGCGCTGCGCGGCATCAGGAGGTGCTTCGACGATCTCGGCGACTACACCCCCGCCGAGATGCACCCATACCGATGCCGTGGTCCTCACTTGTACCTGCCATGTACCTGGCCCGGCAGCCAGCGTCGGCCTGCTATCTGACCTGCCGGGAACATATCGGGAACGACGGAGAGGTCGAAATGCCTGGGCGAGTGATCAGCCAGACTGAGTATGCAGAACGGCGGGAAGGCGGCGAGGACGTCACAGCGATCGCCGTGCTGACCGGTGCCATGTAGGTAGATGCTCTCGTCCTTGCGGGTTACCTGCCCATGCCTGGTGCGGCTATGGGGATACCCACCGAGTGAGCGACGTCGAGCATGCGCTTGTCGTAGCTGACGAGGAAGGCGAGTTCATCGCCGATAGCCTGGGCACTTGCAATATGGATGGCGTCGAGTGTTCTGACGCCGCCCGGCAGGCTTGCTGCCCAGTCCCTGATCTCGTCGGTGACCAGGATCTCGGTGAATGCGCTCAGGAGGTCCTGCATCGCGGTCGGGTAGGTGCCGACGCGGTCGAGCGTGCGCACGGTCTCGATGAAGCCGATCGTGGACGTTCCCATGGGCATCTCGGGTGACTGACCCAGGAACTCGCGGAGTTCGACCGCGTACGGGCGCCCGGTTACCAGGCTGACCAGCGCCGAGGCATCAAGGTAAATCACCGGTGGTCTGCTTCCCTGTCCGCGAGGAGGATGTCCAGCGCAGATGCGCCTTCCGGTACGGCGAAGCTCGGGAGCTGGTCAAGGTCCCTGGTCGTGGTCGGCCTTATCCTGATGATCCCTCGCGCGATTAGCGGAGCGTACCGGGCAAGGATGCCAGAGCCAGGAACGACCACGGCGATCGTCTTCCCGTGCCGAGTCACCTCGATGGCCTCGCCTCGCTCGACCCGAACGAACACGGCGCTGGGGTTGTAAGAGAACTCCCGGACTGAGACGGCGCTCATTCGGCCTCCTCGTCAAAGTAGGTGCACCCCCTTAATTGTACCTACAAATCGCGGGTCTTGAACGCAGGGCATGGAGACCGGCTGAGCATTCAGGAGATGGCGTGCTCCTGAACCTGACGGCTGGCGCTGCTCGCACCCGGTTTGTGCTCTGGCCTCTGCCCAGGGCGCCCGGTGAGCCATTGGAGGCTGGCGGCCGCGTTTTCGCGTGCTTTGGCCTCGCGCCGGAACAGCTCATCGGACTTGGCCAGCACCAGCCGTGTACGAGCTGCCGAATTTCCAGACCTGGTGCGTGACCGGCAGCCCGGCAGCCTGATCTGAGTCGCGACGTGCTTGCGGTGAGCTTCGGCGAGCGGCCACTCCAGCGTGCGCTGGCCTGAGTCGGCGAGGAAACCGCCGAGCGTGCCGCACAGCTCGCAGCCGCAACCGCCGGACCCGGAACCGACCAGTCATCATCGGGACCGGCCCGGGCGGGCGGTGAGCACGGCGAGCCGCCGTTCGCAATCGGCTGCCAGCTCATCGAAGGACGGGCCCGATCCCGACCCGACCTCCCTCAGCGTCGGCAGCAGGCACGCGAGCACGTCGTCGCCGTGTTCCGAAAGGATCTTCGCGATCTCACCCGCCAGCGCCGTCCCGTCCGCAGCTGCCAGCAACCCGGCGAGCGGCCGCCCCAGCTCCGCGAGCTGCCCGCCCCTGGTGACCGGCGACGGGACTGCGTCGGATCCCTTAAACCGCTCCCAGCTCAGCCCGCCCTGAGAGTACTTATGGTCGAGCAGGTAGACCAGCCGGTAGGCGGCTCCCGCTCATCGCCCGCCCACCGGGACCCCTTGGTGCTGAAATGCTCGGCGAGGTACCGGGCGGCCTCAGCCAGCGGCTCGACGACATCTCGCCGACCAGATCGTGAAGTTCTCCTCCGCGTCTACGCCAAAGCCTCGATGACGGCGAGACGATAGCCAACAAGCGCATCGACCAGGCGCTCTACAAACCGGGCTCCCGGTGCCCGAGATCCGGCAGACCCAAGCCAAGGTGGAAGCAGCCGCGAAGGCGAATGACGTCAGCTGGTACGAACACGCGGTCAGATACGTGGTCAGGAGATGGGACAGCCTTTCCCCCAACTCACGGCGATCCATAGCCGAAACACTCGCGACGATTACTCCCTTACTCCTCGCACTAGATCGAGGACGACCAGATGACGAAGCTCTGCGCCATGCCCTGTACCTGTGGGCATTCCGAAACCAGCCGGACCCGCCAGAAGAGACCACTAGGTCAGCGTCTCTGTTCGCCGAGAGGATGTTGATCGTCGAGGGAGTATCGGATGCGGTGCTAGTCCGACAGTTCGGCCGCGCTTGGGCCGCAGGCGACCCGATCCGACAAAGGTTCATCGACGCCCTCACCATCACGGTCTTTGGCGCGAGAGTTGGCCGGTGGCCAGTCGATTTGCTTGCGTCGCCTGGGGACGAGATCGCCGATCGCATAGCCATCCTGAAAGATACGGATACTCGTGGTGATGGTAAGTTCAACCCGCCAGACTGGATCATCAATCGCGATCCTCAGGTTGTACAGGCTTTTTACAGCGTGCCAACGCTCGAACCCTGGCGAAAGCCCGAGGTTAGGGGCTGGTGCTGGTGGCTGGGTCCGGGCTGGATCCTGGGCGGGAGCGGCGACTGCTGGAGCTGGTGGCGTCGGGGATGACACCGGGCAAGGCGGCTGGGGTTGCCGGGATGGCGGTGTCGACGGCCTAGGCGATGGCCGCCAGGCCCAGCCTCTCATCGACCTCGCCGGCCAGGCGGTCGAGTTGCGGTCCGCCGCCCTCCGCCGCGTCCTTCTTCGCGTTGAACAGGCGGACCCACAAGCCGGCCGCCCAGGCGTCCTGGATCTCCGGTTCCGCCCACTGCCGTCCCGCCGCTTGCTGGTAGCCGGCGATGAAGTCCCTGGTCTGCCCGACGCTGGCAGCCTCGCCGAGTGCCCCAGCAGCCGGCCAGACGGCGGCTGCCAGGCCCACGACAGCCGTCTCGGGCTGGGCAATGACGCTATCCCAGTCATGCACAGCACGCGGCCGATCGCCTGACCAGCGGATATTCTGGGATTCCCAGTCGCCGTGACCGATGCGGACCGGAGCGGCGCACGCGCGCAGCCGTTGCCTGATGCGCCAGGCGGCGTCATCGACCCACGCGGGTCCGGGCGTGCTGTTGAGGTCGGGGCCCGGTCGTCGCGGTCGGGCCACAGCCGTGACCCGGGATGGTCCCAGCCGGTCCATGGCGGCGACGGCGCAAGACAGGGAACGTCAGCCGGGCTGGGCGCGGAGCTGATCAGGCGGGCCAGCAGCGCCGCGAAAGGCCCGGCACCGGCACCTGCCGGAAGCTGGCTGCCTCCCGATATGAGCGCCTCGGCGGTGACCGTGAGCCCGCCGGCCTGCACGGGACCGACCAGCGGCTCGGGGCAGGGGAAGCCGGCGCGGGCCAGGTGCTGCTGGACCGCAGTGCAGCCGGCGATCCGCGGCTCGGACGGGCGAGCCTTGATGACCACCCGCCTGCCGTCGGCGAGCTCGGCGGCAACGACCTGCGACAAGTGCCCAGAGCGGAACAGCACGCAGGCCGGACGGGCCCCGAGATGACGGTCGCACCATTCAGCCAGGAAGGCATCATCCCGCACGGTGACCAGTATCCTCGCCAGGCCGGCAACCCGGCACCTGTCCGGAAAAGGCCAAGCCGGCTGGGACACCGCCAGGCTAGTGGTCTCAGCCGGCTGGCAAACCCCCAAGTCAGCAGCGAACGTTCGCTGCCCGGATCAGATGAGACCGGACCGCGCCCGGCGCGCCCGCGCAGCCTCAGCGTTGCTCGGCGCGGGCAGTCCGGTGATGTTGCGATGGGCGATCCTGGCGCAGACATCTTGCTACATACATCTGGCTCGCCTGGATGGGCTTGCGGTCTGGGCGCGCAGGTACAGCCGCCCCGAAAAGCTGGCCTGCTTGCGAAATGACCTGCAGGGGCCACGACGTCGAGATCGTATTCCGTTGCCGGTCACTGGCTGTGCCCGTCAGCCGCCGTCATTCCCCTTCGGGAGTTCGTGCCAGATAAGACGAGACCGAGAACAATAGTGTATCACGCGTGATACACTATTGTCATGACAGACGTTGCAATACGAGATCTCCGCAATCACGGCGGCGAGATCCTGGACCGCGTCGCCGCCGGCGAGGCGATGACTGTCACCCGCGATGGTCACGCAATCGCGGAACTGCGACCGCTGCCCCGCCCCCCTCTGCCGGCGGCGCTGCTACTCCAGCGGTGGCACGGCCTGCCGCCGGTCGATCCGGAGCGGCTGCGGGCAGACATCGATGAGCTGCTGGACCCGACGCTGTGACCGACCAGGTCCCGCGCCACCAGCGCGGCGTGCTCGATACCAGCACCGTGATCATGCTGCCGCAGATTACCGACCCGGCCACGCTGCCTGCCGAACCGCTGATCACGGCCGTCACCCTCGCCGAGCTTACGGTTGGCCCGCTGGTCGCGAAGACAGACAAGGAACGCGCCTCGCGCCAGGCACGCCTGCAGCAAGCAGAGGCCGACTTTGAGCCCGTCCCCTTCGATGCACCAGCTGCGCGGGCCTTTGGCCGGGTCGCAGCGTCCCTTCGCCAGGCAGGCCGCAAGCCCTCGGCTCGCGCCTACGACGCGATGATCGCCGCCACCGCGATCTCCAGGAACCTTCCTGTATACACGTGCAACGCGGAGGACTTCGAGAAGATCGACGGCCTCACTGTCATAGAAGTCCCCGTACCCCGGCAACCTGATCCCTAGTTCAGTGGGGCGACTGATTTCTCGGCTTCGCCGCCAGCTCGCGGTAGATGCTCACTGCCTCCTGCCCTGCGGCCAGCGCTCTGCCGCCCAGCCGAGTCCTGAGACCAAGATGCCGAGATGAACAGGGGGCGGGCGAGGTCGGATCTGTAGCCGTCCTCCGCCGCCAGCCCATCGGCCAGGCAACCTTCCCCAGAGGCGAAGACGCCAAGGTCCGTCAGCGATCGCGCCAGGTCGGACCGCTAACGGCCACTATCCAGCGCGGGTCTGGGCGTGTCGGTGCCGCGAAGTAGCGCGACTAGCCGGGCCGCGAGGTCGGGGTGCTGATAAGCCTGAGACGGCGCGATCGAGAAGGTATCGATAATGACATCGAAGCCTCTGAGATCATCGCCGGCCAGGTCGAACGCGTCTTTGGCGAGCGCGGCGACGCCCGGCCCGAGGAGCGCAGCGGCCGTATCCGGGTTGCGGACTATCGCCGTGACCTGGTGTCCCCTGTTCACCGCCTCGGCGCAAAGTGCCCGGCCGGCGTTGCCCGTCCTCCCGATGATCCCGATCCTCATGTGCCCGCCGCTCAGCGCCCTGCCGGAATTCCGGAGCGGCGCCGCGAGCTAGGACCAAATGTATTCTTCGGCGATCGCGCCGTTGACCCACTTGGCGACGGTGACCATGCGGCCTCCGCCTTCGAATTCTCCGATGACGCAGGTCCACTGCCCTGACCCGAACGCGATCGGGTGGGAAGTGATCTGCGGCGGGGTGCCGCCGGCTGAGTCGATGTAGGCCTTCATGGCGTCGATGTGCGCCTGGATCCCGCGGGTCGGGGCCTGGCCCTTCCAGTCCACCAGTACGTCGTCGGTGTGGTGGCGGGCGAATACGCCCTTCCAGTCGGCGTTGTTCCAGCCGGTGAAGTCGAGATCGTCCATGCCCTTGAGGTTGGCTGCGACCTGGTCTTCTGCCATGAGTTGTCTTCTTTCTTGGGCGTAGGCAGGATTTTGCCGAGCTGGCGGCCGGGACTGCTTACAGGGGACGGATTGCCTCTGCGTCGATCTCGATGGCGATGTCCCTGCCCGCAAGCAGGCCGCCGGCCTCTTTGATCAGTTCGTAGTTCAGTCTGAAATCGCGTGGCCCCGCCCGCCTGCCGGCGGCGGGCCCCGGCTCTGTGCTCCTGCCCGCCCGCAGGCCCCTGTGAACCTGCCACGGGAAGGACGCGACCGCAGGCGTCCGGTGTCACGGGTGGCGGAAGACGGCCTTGACGATGCCGTCCGCGCGGCGTCGGGGCCACGTCGGTGGCGGTGAACAGGCCGGCGATGCCCAGCCGCCCGGTGGGGGTTGACCAGGCGGGCCAGGTCGCCGATCACCTGGCCGGGATGCTCGCGGTCCGGGTGGCGCCGGTCGCGGGCTTGGAAGCCGACGGCGTCGATGCCCGCCATCACCCTGCCCATCTCCTCCACCCCCGCAGCCGCGTCCCCGGCCGGGCCCGGTGCAGCTCGCGGACCTGCTCGACCGGGTCGCCCTGGCGGGCGTCCGCGGGCACGAAGCCCATCTCGGCGGCCTTGCCCAGGCGCTCATCGACCAGGTCAACGGAGTACACCTCGCTGGCTCCGCGCAGCCAGGCGCTGTAGGCGGCCAGCAGGCCGACCGCACCCGCGCCGAACACGGCGACGGTGTCGGCCGCCCGGACGCCCGCCAGCTCGGTGGCGTGCCATCCGGTCACCCACGCGTCGGCGAGAAGGACGAAGTCGTCCTCGTGCTCGTCTCCCGGGACACCGGGCAGCACGATGCAGTTCGCGTCCGCGAACGGGACCCGCACCAGTTCCGCCTGCGAGCCGCGGAACGTGCCCATCCCCGGCATCGCATACGCCCCGCCCGTGTGCCCCGGGTGGACCCGCAGGCACGCGGCGCTGTCGCCGCGCGCGCAGTTGAAGCACACGCCGCCGAAGATGTGCGCCGGCAGCACGACACGGTCACCGCGCTTGACGCGGTGCACGCCAGGTCGGCGGCCCGTGCACCTCCTTGGAGCCTGCCGCCGGGCTTCCATCCGGGGCGGGGCGAGTGAGCGACGGCACTCGCGGCGGGAAAGTGACCGGGTCCGTGAAGCGGTCGTCACGATTTCCCGTGAGGTGCTGCTGCCTCTTCACCCCTGCCCGCTTGTGACGCTTTCGTCCGGTTTCCGGTTAGGGCCGCAGCCCCTGAGCGGCGACAGTCAGGGCGCGGTGGTGAGGAACGTGATGGTGCGGCTACCTCACGTCAAGCCCGGTGATCGCTCTGCCGATGATCATGCGCTGGATCTCGCTCGTCCCCTCGAAAATCGTGAAGATCTTCGCGTCCCTGTGCCAGCGTTCGACCGGGTAGTCCCTGGTGTAGCCATTGCCGCCCAGGATCTGAATCGCCTGCTCGGTCACCTTCACCGCCGTCTCGCCGGCGAAGAGCTTGGACATAGAACCCTCGGCCCTGGTGAACTTCCGGCCGTGCCTGGCCATCCACGCCGCACGCCAGGTCAGCAGCCGCGCCGCATCGACGCTGGCCTGCATGTCGGCCAGCATGAAGGCGACGGCCTGATTCTGGCCGATCGGCTTGCCGAACTGAACGCGCTGAGTCGCGTACTCGGTCGCGTACTCCACCGCGGCCCTCGCCACGCCGACTGCCATCGAGGCGACGGTCGGCCTTGACGCCTCGAAGGTCTTCATGGCCGACTGCTCACCTGAGGGTCCGCCCTTGGCCACGCGCGCCAGCCGGGCGTCGAGTTTTTCCTTGCCGCCGACGAGGCAGCGCCCTGGCACGCGGACGTCATCAAGCACGACCTCGGCGGTGTGGGAGGCGCGAATGCCGAGCTTGCGGAACTTCTGCCCCTGCGAAAGGCCCTTGGTGCCCGGCGGGATGATGAAGCTAGCCTGCCCCCGGCTGCCGAGCGCAGGGTCGACCGTGGCCACCACGACATGAACATCGGCGATGCCGCCGTTGGTCGCCCAGGCTTTCGTGCCATTCAGCACCCACTCATCGGTCGCCTCCTGGTACACGGCCCTGGTCTTGATGGCGCCGACGTCGCTGCCGGCATCGGGCTCGGACGAACAGAAGGCGCCCAGCTTGACATCGCCAGGTCCGCCGAACATCTGGGGCAGCCACTCGCCCATCTGCTCGGGCGTGCCGTTGCTGCTGACCGCCACGGCTGCCAGGCAGCTGCCGGTCAGCGCCAGCCCGATACCGGCGTCGCCCCAGTAGATCTCCTCGAATGCCACCGGAGTGCCGAGCCCGGTCGGCTCGAACCACTGCTGCGCGAAGAAATCGATGGAGTACAAGCCGATCTTGGCGGCTTCCTGGAGAATCGGCCAGGGAGTTTCCTCACGCTCGTCCCATTCAGCGGCGGCCGGCCTGATCACATTGGCCGAGAATTCATGAACCCAGTCGCGCATCTCGCGGACATCGTCAGACAGCTCTAGACTGAAACCACTGCCTGACCGCTCTTCGTCACTCATGAAGGGCTCCTTGCCCGCAGGTCACCGCGGCCCTCCGCCGCGAACGTGGCTGGTTCACCTAGCCGCGAAACGGCTAAGTTACTCAACAGTAACATGCAAAGGGCGCACCGCGCATCTCGCCGGGCAGGCGCGACTCACATCGCCGGGCTCAGGATTGACCATCGAGCATCCGGCGGAGGATCGCGACCCGAGTTATATCAAACTTGTGCGTGCCGGTCTCACGTTGTTGATCTTGGCGGGCATGTGGCTTAAGGGGATCGGCGGATTCGGAGCAAGCTAGCGAGGCGGCGAGTTGTTGCAGGGCTGCGGCCAGCCTCCCCCGTGCCGTATCAGCCGCACCGGCACCGCACCTGCTCCCCGGGCAGCCGGGCACCCGGCACCGCGGCCCCGGCAGACGGCAGCAAAGGCACGGCGTTGCCGTTCCCGGGCCGGGCTGACAGCAAGGATGGCGCGTTCTTGCCGCCCTGGCGGCAGCAGCGGCGCGACGTTGCCGTCAGCACGCCGCCGCCAGCAGCAGCGAAGGCGCGACGTTGCCGTTCCCGGCGTGCCGGCGCCAGCAGCAGCGAAGGCGCGACGTTGCCGTTCCCGGCGCGCCGGGCAGGCGCGCTAGCCGGTGGCCGCACCGGCCGGCTCCCGGGCGCGCGCGGATCAGCCGGCTCGGGCAGGGGCGGCGGCCAGCATCAAATTGCCAGGCCGGCGCTTTGCGCTAACTCGGTGACAGCGGGAGCAGGCAGCCGAGCCGTCGCTGGCCCAGGATGGCGCCTCCAGGCACGCGCAGGTTCGCCGACGTCAGGCTGCGGCCAGTCCACAGACCCTGCGCAACGCGACCATTAACTTGTAACTTGCAGGGTAAGCGCGCTGCCGCTCACCCAACTTCATGTGACAAAAGTCAGGACATCGCCAGGTGCGAACGACACATATCGCCGGCGGGAACGACACATATCGCCCAGCGGCGCGACACACATCGCCCAGCGGCCGCGACTCACCGCCGGGCCCAGGCTTGACCGTCGAGCATCCGGCGGAGGATCGCGATCTCCGATGGCCGGACATTGCGATCGTGGAGGCGACTCTTCGCGACGTCGGCGAAGTGCGGTCCCGGATCATCGCTGACGCTGCGCTCGAACTGCCGCACGACGGTGCCGCGCACCATCCCGGCCACGAGCCTGACAGGCACCGGCAGATCGTCTACCTCGGAGATTCGCATGATCAGCGAGGCCATGGCGACATCGGCACCAGGCGGGCCGGCCGAGCCGTTCGACCAGTCGATCACCACAGGGCCGGCCGGCGTGAGCATCACATTGCCTGGATGCAGATCGAGGTGCAAGATCCGGTCGCCTGTGCCCGACTGCACTCTGCCCGGCGCTCCTTGCCCAAAGGGGCGCGGCAGCCAGGATGGCGCCTCGATCTTGTGCAACTGGTCATGCATCCGGGCCAGCGTGCTGGCGTGGACGCGCGCCCGCCAGGGCCGCCTGGCCAGGTCGGACAGCAAGTCGACGCCGTCAACCCGCGCCATGATCATGTCGGCGCCATCGGTGCCGATGACCTGCGGCACGGGAAACCCGACCGACCAGAGGTACTCCATCAGCCGCGCCTCGCGGGCTACATGCGCCGCCAGCCGTTCCTCGTCAGCCACGCCGACGGCGGTCCGGTACCTGCGCAGCACCCGGCCGCGGCCGAGCTCGTAGACGTCGGCTGCCCGGCCGGAGCCGATCAGCCGCCCGGGAGCCCCGCCCTGTGTCATGCGATCATTCCATCACCGTGCGATCAGCCGAAGCGAGGACCGGATGGACTACAGCAAGTACCAGAACATTCTCTTCGAACGTCACGACAACGGCGTGCTGCTGATCACGATGAACCGGCCCGACGCCTACAACGCGGCCGACGAGGTCATGCACAGCCAGCTCGCCGCGCTCTGGACCGACGTCGCCCGCGACGACGCGACCAGGGTGGCCGTGATCACTGGCGCGGGGAAGGCGTTCTCGGCTGGCGGCGATCTCGCGATGGTGCAGCGGATGGCGGGCAACTACGAACGCACCGCGCACATGCTGAGCGAGATGAGCGACCTCGTCTACAACATGACCAACTGCGAGAAGCCGATCATCTCGGCGATCAACGGGGTCGCGGTCGGCGCGGGCCTGGTTATCGCGCTGCTAGCCGACATCAGCATCTGCGCGGCCGACGCCAGGCTCGGTGACGGGCACGTCAAGCTCGGCGCGGCGGCCGGTGATCACGCCGCGATCATCTGGCCGCTGCTGTGCGGGATGGCAAAGGCGCGCTACCACCTGCTGACCGGCGAGATGGTAGACGGCGTAGAGGCCGAGCGGATCGGGCTGGTCAGCAAGGTGCTGCCGCGCGATGAAGTGCTGCCGGAGGCAATGCGCGTCGCGACCGGCCTCGCCACCGGATCACAGCTGGCGATCAGGCTCACCAAGCGGGCGCTGAACAGCTGGCTGCGCACCGCGGGGCCGATCTTCGACCAGTCAGCCGCCTACGAAATGCTCACGTTCATGGGACCCGACTTGGCCGAAGGTGCGGCCGCCCTGCGCGAGAAGCGCCCGCCCAAGTTCGCCTGAGGCACCTCAGGGCCGGCCGGCAGGCGCAGCTCGAACGCCGAGCCCTGTCCGACCGTGCTGTGCACGTGGACCGAGCCGTGGTGGGCAGCCGCGATCGCCTTCACGATCGCCAGGCCGAGCCCGAAACCGCCGGCCGCCCTGTTGCGGCCAGCGTCCACCCGGGCGAAGCGGGTGAAGATCCGGTCCACCTCAGCGGCCGGGATCCCGGGTCCTGAGTCGGCGACCGTCAGCACGAGCTGATCGTCCTCGCGCCGGGTGCTCACCTCGATTACGTCGCCAGGATCGGTGTGCTCGACCGCGTTCTCGACCAGCGCGTCGATGGCGAGCGTGAGCCGGTCCGCATCGGCATGCAGCACCGCGTCGTCGAGCATTCCGACCGACCACTCTCTTGGCACGTGACCCCAGCGCTGCAGCGTCTGCACGACGAGTTCCTCGGCATGCACCGGGGCCAGCCGCAAGAACGCCGGTCCGTCGGCCGCGGCCAGCAGCAGCATCCTGCTGGTCAGCCGGCGCATCCGCATCAGCTCATCGACCGCCACCCGGGCGTCGGCGGCGATCTCCTGATCGGTGGCCGCCCGCTCGATGAGCTCGGCGTGCCCGAGCGCGATGGCGATCGGGGTGCCGAGTTCGTGCGAGGCGTCCTGGAGGAACTGCCGCTGCTGGTCGAGCAGGAGCAGGTTCTGATCCGAAACGCGCTTCATCTCTTCGAGCGCGGCCTGGCGCCGCCGCGAGTGCCAGACCATGACCACGAACATCATCGCGAGCAGCGGAACCTCGGCGAGGTAGTCGCCGTCCTGCTTGCCGCGCAGCACCTGCCATCCGATCAGGCCGCCAGTCGCCGCGGTCACGGCGAGCACCGTGGCGAGCGCTGAGCCCATGCGCCACAGCCGCAGGCCGTAAATCGCCGTGAGGCTGAGCCAGATAGTCAGGAACGGGACCGTTTGCCAGGCTGGGCTCAGCTGCATCGCAAGCAAATTCAGCACCACGAAGACAGCCCATGCCAGATCCATCCGGTAGGTACGGATCAAGCGGCGCATAACTCTTAGATTGCCATAACGACCGCCTGGATTTAACTGATCAGTCAGCGTTTCAGCGTCCTGGCTCAGACCTGGCTGCGCTACTCCTGCTCGTGTCGTTCCAGGAAGGTGTAGATGTCGGCTTCGTCCACACCGGGGAAGCTGCCGAACGGCAGCGCGGACAAGATATGTGAGTGAGCGCGGGCCGACGGCCACGCCATCCCGTCCCAGCGCGCCGCGAGCCTGGCGGGCGGACGCAGGCAGCATGCCGGGTCAGGACAAGTCGATTTGGTGCGCCTGGTCGTGTCCCGGCCGCGGAACCACCGCGCGTCGTCGAACCGCACCCCGAGCGTTATCGCGAAACCCCGCTCACTCCCGGGGTCGACGCAGGCGACGCAATAGTACGTACCCGACGGCGTGTCCGAATACTGGTAATACGGATTGAACCGGTCAGGCGCGGTGAAGATCTGGCGCCCTGACCACAGCCGGCACATCCGCTGACCCTCGATTGCCCCGGTGCTGTCCGCCGGGAAAAAGACGCCGTCGTTCTCGTACGCCTTGTAGATCGTCCCCACGGCATCGTTCTTCACGAAGTGACACTGCAGATCCAGGTGGTGGGTCGCGAGGTTGGTGAACCGGTGGGCCGCCATTTCATACGATACCGAGAACACGTCGCGCATGTCCTCTACCGACAGGTTCTTGTTGTCTTTGGCGTGCCGCAGGAACGGCACTGCCGCCTGCTCGGGCACCAGGACGGCGGCGGCGAAGTAGTTGGCCTCGACGCGCTGGCGCAGGAAGTCGGCGAAGTCGGCCGGCGTACTGTGCCCGAGCACGAAGTGGCCGAGTGTCTGCAGCAGCACGGCCCGGGGAGTATGCATGCCAAGCGATTCCTGGCGCAGGTAGATCCGGCGGTTTCGCAGGTCGGTCACCGACCGGGCCGATCGCGGCAAATCTTGGACATAGCGGACGGAGAATCCGTGGTGACTGACGACGGAAAGCAGCAGTCCCTGGGACAGTGCCCCGCCTGAATAGCCGACCGGGGCGAGTGCCTCCGTGGCGGCCTGCTCGATTTCGGCGAAGTAGTTGCCGCGATCGCGCATCATCAGCCGGAGGTCGGCGTTGGCCAGCCTGGCGTCCTCGGGCGTGGCCGTCGGCCTGACCTGCTGCTTGCGCAACTCGTCGAACAACGCGAGCAGGTGCTCGATGACCTCGCTCGGTACCCTGGGACCCGGCCGCAGGTAAGGCAGCCCGAGCGCGCGGTAGACCGGATCGCGCTGCGCCTCGTCGAGCGAGATCTCGAGTTGCGCGCGGCGGCTCGGCGGCTCGTGCCGCATAAGTTCGTCCACGGGGACACCGAGCGCGCTCGCGAGCGCCTCGATCAAGGACAGCTTCGGCTCCCTGCGCCCGTTTTCCAGCAGCGACAGCACAGACGGTGCCCGGCCGACCCGCTCTCCGAGGTCCGAGAGCGTCATGCCACGGCTGCGCCTGACGTGCCTGAGGCGCTGGCCGAACAGGTTCAAGTCCAGGCGACTCGGACTTCGCGGACCATCTTCCGGCAAGGACTGATTATTTTTCTCGGTGAATGTTGTCACATCTTCATGATAGTTGAAGATCGGCAAATTTTCTCGCATGAAATCCCTAGCGCTGGGGAGCTGCCCACAGTGAGCCTGGGAGTAGCAAACCCGGGGACGGACGCACATTCAGGAGGTCCAGTGAACGATCGTCGCCTCGAGGGCAACACAGACATCGATAGCCAGGCAACGCAGCTGCAGGCGAGCTGGGCGGCTGACTCGCGCTGGGCCGGGACGGAGCGGACCTACACGGCCGCTGACGTGATCCGGCTGCGCGGCTCCGTGCAGGAGGAGCATACGCTGGCCAGGCTGGGCGCCGAGCGGCTGTGGTCGCTGCTGCACAGCGAGGACTACGTGCACGCGCTGGGAGCGATGACCGGAAACCAGGCCGTGCAGCAGGTCAAGGCCGGGCTTAAGGCGATCTACCTCTCGGGCTGGCAGGTCGCGGCCGACGCGAACCTGGCGGGCCAGACCTACCCGGACCAGAGCCTGTACCCGGTCAACTCCGTACCCCAGGTCGTCCGCCGCATCAACAACGCGCTGATGCGCGCCGACCAGATCACCTGGGCGGAATCTCGCAACGCGGGCGCCCCGTACTGGATGGCGCCGATCGTCGCCGACGCAGAGGCCGGGTTCGGCGGCGTGCTCAACGCGTTCGAGCTGATGAAGGCGATGATCGCGGCCGGGGCGGCCGGAGTGCACTGGGAGGACCAGCTCGCCTCGGAGAAGAAGTGCGGCCACCTCGGCGGCAAGGTGCTGGTCCCGACCGGCCAGCACATCAAGACGCTGAGCGCGGCCAGGCTCGCCGCCGACGTCTGCGGGGTGCCCGCGCTCATCGTCGCGCGCACCGACGCGCAGGCGGCGACCTTGCTTACCAGCGACGTGGACGAGCGCGACCAGCCGTTCGTGACCGGCGAGCGCACCGCCGAGGGTTTCTGCCGGGTGCGCAACGGCCTCGGCGCCTGCATCGCACGCGGGTTGTCGTACGCGCCGTACTCCGATCTGCTCTGGATGGAGACCTCGACGCCAGACCTGTCGGTCGCGGCCGAGTTCGCCGACGCGATCCATTCCGTCTATCCAGACCAGATGCTCGCGTACAACTGCTCGCCTTCATTCAACTGGCGGGCGAACCTGGACGACTCAACCATCGCCAAGTTCCAGAAGGAGCTGGCGGCGATGGGGTATAAGTTCCAGTTCATCACCCTTGCCGGATTCCACGCGCTGAACTACTCGATGTTCGACCTGGCGCGCGGGTACGCCGACGAGGGCATGACAGCCTACGTCCGGCTGCAGGACGCCGAATTCGATGCCGAGGACGCGGGCTACACGGCGACCAGGCACCAGCGCGAAGTCGGCACCGGCTACTTCGACCAGGTGACCTCAGCGATCAACCCGGACGCCGAGACGACGGCTCTGGTCGGCTCGACCGAGGCCGCCCAGTTCGCGAGCGCACGGCACTAGCGCTCGCTCGCACAGGCCAATCAGGGGACGCCTGCCCGGTCGGCGTCCCCTGATTGCGCTGAACCAACCTCTCGTCGCGGGCTAGGGCACCAGGCCCAGCGCGTGCTGGACGTTATAGTCCTCTTCCGCTTCATCGACGTAAGTATCGCGCCGGTACCATCTCGACGGAATCGCCAGCGGAATAATCATCGCCGCGCCGAGCAGCCCGAGTATGCCGTTGAAAAGCAAATAGGTGATTCCCGCGGTGAAATGGCTGCCAGGCATCGGCACGTACCGCAGCGTGGTCTGGCTGTGGATGACCACGAGCGCCGACCAGCCGAGCAGGGCAAGTCCCGGCAGCCCGGTGGCCAGCGGCGAGACACGCGGAGCGGTCAGCAGTATGCCGAGGAGCAACCCGGTGCCAGCCACCGCCGCCACGGCGAACAGGCCCGCGGGGCTCGTGAGCCCATGCTGGGCACCGTGATTCGTGACGGCACCGTGGAGCGCGATGACACGCTCAACACCCCAGCCCGCGCCGAAGTACAGCGCCGCCCCCAGGACGAGAGCGAGAATCAGTCCGACAAGGTGTCGCATCAGCCATATCCCTCCGGTCGAACAGGATCGGCTTCCGCGTCGGCTACGAGCACAGCAACGCGGCTCAGCCACCTGGCACACTACCTACGGACCGTACTTCGGGTGAGGAATATCCAGATAGTCGATAGGTAATTTATCGCCAAAATCTGCGAACCCGTCGTCACTCTCAGTTACCAAGCCCCGGAAAGTGCCTGGTAGCTGCCTGCCTAGCGGAGCCACTTGTTGCGCAGCGCAACCCGAGCCTGGTTGAACGGCTCGGACAGCTCATAGGCCAGGTACTTACCGCGCTTTACCATCGCAAACTTGATGCCCGCTGGCCCGCCCGGCAGCCGGTAGCCGCCGGGTTCGTACCGCCTGAAGTCCTCATGCATGCGCTGGAAAAACCGCCGCCGGTCGCGCCGTGGCACCAGGCCCGGTCGTCCCCATCGCCCGATCCCGGGCCCCGTCGTCTGCAGCACGGCGGCATAGTGCGCGATCGCCCGCTCGAATACCGCCGCCTCAACGGCGGGCGTGACAGCCGGATCATCGGCTCCCGCACGCTTATGCAGCATGGCGAACACTTCTTCATAGGCGTTGAAAACTGCCAGGTGGCCGGTGCTCGACGTAGCCATGAACGAGCCTGGCCTGGACCGGCGGTACCGATAGCAGGGCCGGTCGAGCACGCCCAGGCAACCGCGAAGCAATGCGGCGCAACTCACCGGGATGTCCTCGTGGATGCCAGGGCGGAATGGCTCATCCAGGCCGATAAGAAACTCACGCCGGAAAACCTTGCTCCAGGCCGTCATCGTCGTATTGATCAGCTTGGGCATGTCGGCAAGCCTCACCGGAGCGGCGCCCGCGCCCGCGATGGCCGCCTCGCGCAGCAGGGCTGAGCCTGGGCTGGGCTGCTCGCTGCCGTCCGGATACGTCTCGACGTAGTCGATCAGCAGCACATCGGGCTGAGCCGCAGTCAAGGCCGCGCTGATCGCGTCCAGCGCGCCCGGCTGGACCTGGTCGTCTCCGTCCGCGAACCAGACGTAGCGGCCGGTTGCCCTGGCGAGCCCGGTGTTGCGGGCATTGCCCGGGCCGGCCGTGCCAGTCAGGTGCTCGACCCGCAGCCGGTCATCGGATCGGGCGCGCGCGTCGAGCAGCCCGCCCGATCCGTCATCCGAGGCGTCGTCCACGGCGATGACCTCAACGCGAACGCTGCCCGGCTGGCCGAGTACGGAATCCAGGCACCCAGCCAGATACGGCCGGACGTTGAATACCGGAATGACGACGCTGATCAGCGGAACGTCACCGTTCATGGCAGCGTGGCAGCGGCTCAGCTGACGGGATCGACCTGGGCGGCGATCGCCTCGGGCTGGCCGGCCGGCACGTCGGGCTCGTCGATGGTCAGCTTCGATGGCCACCAGTTCCACCGGCCGAGCAGGACGACGGTCGACGGCACGAGCAGCGTCCTGACCAGGAACGTGTCCATCAGGATGCCGAGCGCGAGCCCGATGCCGATGTCGAGGATCTGGCTGCTGCCGCCGCTGCCGGTGCCGCCGACGATCGCCAGCACGATGAACGTGCCCGCCAGCACCATGCCCGCCGAGGTCACGGTCGTCCCGGTCACGCTGATCGCCCGGGCCACCGCCTCGCGCAGGGAGAGTTTGCGGGCTTCCTCTCTGATCCTGGTCATGACGAGAATGTTGTAGTCCTCGCCGAGTGCCAGCAAGAAGATGAACATCAGGAACGGCAGGAAGAACACCAGCCCGCCCGAGTTGCCGAGCTTGATGAACAGCAGGACGGAAAGCCCGAGCGCGGCCAGGTAAGACACGCCTACTGACGCGATGAGGTACAGCGGGGCGACGAGGCTGCGCAGCACGAGCGCGAGCAGCAGCCCGATCACGAGGATGGCGATCGGGATGATGCGCTTGAGGTCCCTGTCAGAGATGCTGCTGATGTCGTAAATGGCCGGGGCCTCGCCGGCCACGCCGGACTTCGCGGCTCCGGCGGCGTGCGCCACCGAGGTCGTCTCGGTCCTGATCGCCGGAACGGCGTTGAGCGCCGGCGTGCTGCCAGGATCGCCGGCCGTGAGCCCGACCGAGAAGAGCACGGTGCGGCCGTCGAGGCTGATGTAATTACCGGTCGCCCGGTACAGCTGATACGCCTCCGGCGGGATCTTCCCGCCGGCAGGCGCCGTTGGCGGCAGCGTCTTGGCCGGGCCGAGCGCGGCGTGCAACTCCGCGAGCTGGGTCGGCGTAAGCGTGACGCCAACCGGGTTCAGCGGACCGGTCACCTGGGTGAAGAGCTTGCTCAACTGGAGTTTCGCGGTGGCGGTGCCCAGCACGGACGGGTTGTCCCACACCGGCTTGCTGAAGTTGAAGATCAGGTCAGTCGGGTTAGCCGAAGCTTGCGGGAAGTATTTGGTGAGCAGCGCCTGGCCGGCCGCTGAATCACTCGCAGGCGGGGCGGCGGTGCTTCCGCCGAAACCGCCGCCCACGTATCCGGTCACGCCGACCGCGAGCGCGCCGAACACCACCAGGCCGGCCACCAGCGTCGGCACCGGCCGCCGGACAATCCGGTTGGCCACGCTCCCCCAGACGCCAGGCTTGCCCGCGCCCTGGATGTCCCACGGCAGCAGCTTGGGCCTTCCAAACCAGCTGCTGAACATCGTGCGCTTCACGCCGAGCAGCGAGAGCCTGATCGACAGCAGGGCCGGCAGCAAGGTCAGCGCCCCCACGAGCGTGACCACCACCGCGATCGCGAACGGGACTCCCAGGTCGGCATAGAACGCAAAGCTGGCCAGCAGCAGCGTGAGCACGGCGGCGATAACAGTCGCCGCCGAGAAGGCGATCGACTCGCCTACCCTGGTCACCGCCGTCTCGATGGCGACCTTGGCCGGGTCCCTGGGTCGCCGCAGATCGGCCATGGCCGCCCGGAGCAGCCCGCCAGCGACCTTGATATCTCTCGGTCCGCCGTCATAGTCGGCTCTCCGCAGCTGTTCTCGCACCCGGAAAACGAGAAATAGGCCGTAGTCGGTGCCAGCCCCGAGTACCAGCACGATCATCAGCAGTTGCGCGATCGGCGACACCTGCAGGCCGTGATGCGCGGCCTCCGCGACCAGGGGCCCGGAGATTACCACGGACATGAACGCAGGTATGAGCGTCGTCAGCGCCAGGGTCAGGGACCGGAAGATCAGCACGAGCAACACGATGATGAACAGCGACGACAGGTTCTGGATCCGGCCGCCCTGATCGCCGTTGGCCTTTTGCTGGTCGACCTGCGTAGCGACGTTGCCGGCCAGGTGGACCTGAAGGCCCGCGGGGATCCCGGCAGCGGCGATCTTGGCCCGCATGCCGTCGATCAGGCCGGTGGCCGCATTCTGGTTGCCGCCGACCTGGCTGGCCAGTATCAGGAGCTGATTGGCCTGGCCAGGCACCTCCGGCTTGACCGGTGAAGTACCGAGGTCGACGATGCGCCGCACCGGCGGGACGGACTTCAGCCCGGCCTGGATCCGTGCGATAGCGGCTGTGTCAGCCGATGTCAGCGGGCCGGTGCTCCGAGCCGCGACGACGGGGATTGGCAGCAGGTTAGACGTGCCAAATGGGGCGGCAAGCGCGGTCGCCTTCTCGACCGGGGCGCTGGCCGGCAAGAACTTCGAATTGTCGTTCTGGGTGACGCTCGACAGCGAGGGCAGGTAAGCCTGCGCGGCGAACGCGGCGGCGATCCATGCCAGGACCATCAGCCAGCGGAAACGGATACTGAGGCGCCCGATGCTCCCGAAGATGGCGTCGACGTTCATGCGCGAAGCGTAGTAGACCAGCGGAAGCGCTCCGGCCACCGCCTAGTCGCCCTGGTAGCGCACCCCGGCACATTATCCTGGCTCGGAATAGTCGTTCGGCCTGTCCTGGCCAGGCTCGGTGAATACGCTGCCGTTAGCGCTGGTCATGGCAGTGTGAGTGGCGATGGCGCTGACACGGTAAAGCGCGGGCCGGCGAGCGCGCCCGCTGAGGCTATTCGGCGACCAGATACGGGACTCACCGATGATGGTGCTGGCGGGCAGGCCCCTCGCGGGTCAGACTCGTGACCGGAGATGTACGAGCTTCGCCCGGGAGGGGCGGGCATTGCGAGCAGGCGATCGCGGCGTCGCCACGGCATCGTCGCCAGGAGCAGCGCGAAAGGGGCGCTGATGCAGGAGCTGCGACTCGTCGCAGTCAGCGAGGACGGCAGCTATGCCGTTCTCGTTGTCCCCGGCCGAGGCGGACGTTACGCGCTGCCCATTGATGAACGGCTCAGGACTGTTGCGCGCGGGCAGTTCTCCCGGCTTGCCCAGTACGAGATCGAAGTGGAGAGTCCGTTGCGACCCAAGGAGATCCAGGACAGGATCCGCGCTGGTGAGACTGCCGAGGAGATCGCGGACGCAGCGGGCCTGCCCGTAGACCGGATTCGCCGGTTCGAAGGTCCGGTCCTGGCCGAACGCGAGTTCAGGGCGGGCGAGGCCCAGCGGGCCACCGTGCGGGGCGGCGGCGAGGCCGGCATCGGGCCGCGGCTGGGCGACGTCGTGGCCGAGCGACTCGCAGAGCTCGGCGCCAGTACCGAAGATCAGGACTGGGACTCCCGCAAGCGGCAGGACGGCAACTGGCAGGTACAGCTCGCTTACACGATCGCCGGGCGGATGCACGTGGCCGAGTGGGTGTATGACCCGCGCAGCAAGCACGTCACGCCGGATGACGACGAAGCGATCCGGCTCAGTCTTGATGAGTCGCACTGGCCAGGGCCGCGCCAGGCGCCGCCACCCCCGATGACCGCGACGGTCACGCCGATCGGATCGCGGGCCGCCGCGTTTCACCCGTCTCGCCAGGCGCCGGCGGCCCCGCCGCCGTTGCCGCAGGTCGCACAGGCGAGCCAGGCAGCTCACGTCGAGCCGGCCGCGCTCGGACCGTACGGCGGCCATCAGGTGAGCGCGGAGACGGGCGTGGTAGCCGCCGCCGCGGGCGATGACTACGCGGCCCTCCTGGCTGCCGGCAGGCACTCGCAGCAGGCTAGGCCGGAGCCGACGGCCAAGCCTGGCAAGGAGGTCAAGCAGGACCGCGACCAGGCGGGCCCTTCGCACGACGCCCCATCGCCGGTGATGTCAGACGGCACAGCGCACACCAGCACGGCACAGGCCAGCACGGCACAGGCCAGCACGGCACAGGCCAGCACGGCACAGGCCAGCACGGCACAGGCCAGCGGGGCACAGGCCAGCGGGGCACAGGCCAGCACAGCGCAATCCGCGCCAGAAAACCCCGCGCAGTCACCGCCGGAGGGCGAAGGTGCCGAGCAGCCTGAGCGGCCAGCGCGTCCGGGCAGACGGGCGAGCGGTAGCCGGTCCCGGCGGTCGTCGGTGCCTTCCTGGGACGAAATCATGTTCGGCAACTCCCGCCAGCCCGACTAACCCGGCTGCCCTGCTCGCCCGCGTAAGATCCGAGCGCAATGGCTGTGCCGTCTGATCAGGTGAGGGGACGAGGCGTGATCCGAAACGTCCGCGACATCCGCGCCGGGCGCCGCGGCCACATGCTCCGTTGGACACAGCCAGCGCGATGGACACGGCTAGTCGCGATCGCGGCGCTGCTCCCCCTCCTCAATGGCTGCGCGATGATTGGCGGGCTGAGCAACACCCGGCTGGCTTCACCACAGTCGATGACCGTGTCAAGCCCGGTCTTCGGCGCCAACGTCCGGCTGCCCAGCATCTACACCTGTCACGGCCCGGGGCTCAGCCCGCCATTGCAATGGTCAGGGGCGACCCAGCCGGTGCCAAAATCGTTCGCCATCGTGCTCGATGACTCCCAGGCGCCCATCACGCCGTATGTGTACTGGGTGGTGTTCGACATAAGCCCGTCGACGGTGGCAATTGGTCAAAATCGGCTCCCTACCGGGGCGAAGCAAGCCGACAATAGCGCCGGCAAGGCAAGCTACGACCCGCCGTGTCCGCGGAGAAGCTCGCATCAGTACCGCTTTACCGTCTACGCTCTCAATGCGGTAATTAATCTGCCGAACGGAGCGGGATTGCGAGAAGCGTGGTCGGCTATCGCCAGTCACGTTATCGCCGCGGGGCGCCTGACCGTGCATGCCTGCCCGTCGGCAACGCGACCTTGTCCGTAATCGTCCTGCTACTTAGAGTAGACAGAGATGGTTAAACTTCTCGAAACTCCTGACACAGGCCATAGCGGTCCGACAGAATCAGCGCTTAACGACTGAGCTGGAACTGTCAAGGGTGCTCGGGTGACCAGCGTGCTCGCGCCGATGGCCGGCGCGGGTGCAACGAGCGCCAAGCCCAGGCCAAGACCTCGATGGATGGTGCGATGCACAAGACGGTGGTGCTGATTATACTGGCAGCTGTCGTCGCCCTTATTGTGATCGTCGTCTTGACCGGAATGCGCTACCTGCGGGCTGACGACGAAGACGACTTCGAGGGAGAGGGCACATCCGTGCCGGGGCAGGCCCGCGGCCGTGGTGGCCATCCGTCGCGCGACCACTGGCGCTCCCGCCAGGCTGACGATCAGCCCGCCGAGCGGGGCAGGCAGCGCGATCATGACGGCGCCGGGGGCGGGTTCCGCGCCGGGGGCGGGTTCCGCGCTGGCGCTGACCGCGCTGGAGCAAGTCGCGCGGGCAGAGACCCCGGCAGAAGCGGCAGGGACAGCAGGGACGGAACCGGCCGCGACAGTTCTGCACCTAACCGGCCAGGGCCTGATCGGTCCGGGTCTGACCGGCCTGGCTCTGACCGGCCCGGGTCAGACCGGCCGGGAACCAGCCGAGTCGGCAGGGAACGGGCTGGAAGCCGCGACGGCGGCCGAGATGGCGCAAAGCCGCGGCCCGTTCCGGACCGAAGCGGGCCAGGCGGATCAGCCGGGCCAGTTGACCGTGACCGCGACGCCGCGAGCGACGGCTATGTACGAAGGGGCGCGAGCGACAGCAGGGGATTCGGCCGGGACGGTTCGGGCCGGGACAGCTCCAGCCGGGACGGCCGCGAGGGCACAGGCCGGGGTACTCGAGACGTGCCGGGCCGCGAGCCTGTCCGGGCTAGCGCTCGTGACGGCGCCGGCCGCACCGCCGAACGAAGCTGGGATGGCATCGGGCAGGCGGGCCGCGACGAGCGGAGCACGCGGAATTCGGGTCCGCACAGGGACCCGCGGCGTACGGGCGGACGCGGCCACGACACTGCCGACAGCTCGGAGAACCTGATCAGCGCGAGCACCTCGCCTGGCCGGGGCGGGCGCGGTACCCAGCGTGACGATCTGGACGACGGGACCGGCGACCGGAAGGCCCGCGCCTCAGGAGCGACTCGCGAGCACTCACGCTCTGATGGCCGCGCGGCTGTCAACGGCAGGGACGGGGACGGCGCCAGCCGAGGCGATCGTGACCGTCGAGGTAACAGCGGCCAGAACCCGCGCCCAGACAGAAGCCGGACCACCACCGCGTCAAGCCGACGAACTGATTCGCTACCCGACATCCGGCCCAGGCCGAGCAAGGGCAAGCGAGATGGCGACGAAGACTGGCCGAGCACCGAGTGGGACGAGCTCTCCGACGTTGACTACTGGGCAGAGCTCGCGTCGGACAAGCCGCTGATCACCGCACAGCCGGCCACGCCGCCGGTGCGTTCCGACCGTGCTCGCGTCGATGCCCGAGGTGAAGCTGGCAAGAGCCGCTCTGAGCGCCGTGACGCACCTGAGCGCCGTGACCCACCCGAGCGCCGTGACCCACCTGAGCGCCGTGACCCACCTGAGCGCCGCGACGCGGAGCGCCGGGAACAGCCATTGCTTCCGGCGACAAGGGCGGCACGCACCACGGTTGACGCCGCCTTCGCGCCGCTGGCAGGGGAGTCAGCTGACGCCGCGTTCGACGGCAGGACCGATGTGTACGGTTCGACCGAGCTACGCCGGACGATCGCCGCTGGCGGCGCACAGTCCGCCAGCAGGTCAAATCCCGTCGCCTCGGCCCGTCCGGCTCAGCCTGCCGGCGATGACCCGCTGACCAGCCCGTCATTCCCCCGGATCAGCGATGACAGCCGGTCGTACCGGCGTGGCAGACCCGAGACCAGCAGCCAGTCAGGACAGCGCGCCGGTTACCAGCCTGGAACTCAGTATTCGACCGGGCCGCAGCAGGCTGTGCTGCAGCCGGCGACACCTCCGGCCGCCCCGACGCATCCGCTGATCGGACCGCTCGACAGCCAGCCCGGGCTGAGCAGCGGCTACAGCCGGCCGACCGACTACGCCGCCCTGCCGGCGCCGACGCCCGCAGCACTGCCGCCCGCAGCACTGCCGCCCGCAGCACTGCCGCCCGTACAGCCGTCGCCCGCCGCGCATGTCTCGTCATCGGCCTCGTCAGGCGATCATTATCAGCCCCAGCTAGCCCAGGACGGGTTCCGACCGCACTCGGCAACCGGCTCAGGCAGCTATCAGGCACCTGCGGCCACGAATAGCTACGGCGCCCAGCCTGCGGCAAGCTACCTGCCGTCCGGCAGTAACGGCTACCATGCCGACCCGGCTACCAGCCCTTACTCCGCTCCGATGCCAGCTGCCGCCAGCTATTCGCCGGCGCCAAGCTACCCGCCAGCTAACCCTGACTTCGCGGCGCCTGACAGCGGCGGCTACGCACTCCCCGCGCCGGCCACATCGAGCTATCAGTATGAGCAGCCGGCCAGCTACGCCAGTCAGGTTTATCCTCTGCCCGCCCAATCTCCGCCGGCACTGGCCAGCTACGGCCAGCCAGCCGATCAGAGCTTCAGCCAGCCGTCACCCGCCCAGCCGCCGCAATTGCCAGCACCCCAGCTCCCCGCGGTGCAATCGCCGGTCGGCCACACTTCGGGCTACAGCTATCCGGAGTCGCTGGAGGCCGACCTGAGCGGCGGTTATCAAGCGCCGCAACCGGAAACGCTGCCCGCGGCGCGCGGATTCGGCTCCGACTTCGCCGGTGCGCCCGTCCAGCCGGGCTACCCGACCGCGCCTTACGGCCCGGCGCCCTACGAACCAGTCGGTTATCCGGCGCCAGCGTACGAGGCAGACGGCGCCTACCCTGCCGATCCTTATGCCGTGGACCCGTACGGCTACCCTGGCTATGGGCCTGGCCAGTTAGCGGATCAGCGGCCCTTAGCCGCCCCGCCCTGGGAAGATCACGCGTGGCAGGGGCAGCACTGGGACGGGCAGCAATGGCCCGCACCGCCATGGGATGACCGGAGCTGAAGGTAGTCACGCCACGGCTGAGCACGTAGAAATCAGGGTGAACGGTATCGCCCGGGCGGTGCCGCCGTCGACTCGGCTGCTTACCATGCTGCGCGATCACCTTGGCCTGACTGGAGCCAAGCCAGGCTGCGGTGAGGGTACCTGTGGCGCGTGCACGGTGCTCGCCGACGGCGAGCCCGTGCGGTCGTGCCAGCTCAGCGCGGCGCAGATGGCGGGCAGGCAGCTCACCACCATCGAAGGACTGCGCGAAGGCGGCGAGCTGCACCCGGTGCAGGAAGCGTTCGCCGCTGAGGGCGCGGCACAGTGCGGGTACTGCACTCCTGGACTGATCTTGTCCTCGGCCGCGCTGCTGGCCGGTAACGCCGAGCCTGATGACGACGCCATCGATGCGGCCCTCGCCGGTCACATCTGCCGGTGCGGCGGCTACCCGAGGATCAGGCGAGCGGTCCATAGGGCCGCCCGCGCGCAACGCCCGCAAACCACGGTGCCGCAAACCACGGTGCCGCAAACCACGGTGCCCGAACCCGGTGCCTGGGGGGCGCCCGATCCCGGCCAGCCGCACTACCGGCCCGCAAGACCCTGGGATCTCACCGAGCCATCCGACCGCGACTGGTTTCGCGTGCTTGGCGACGGACTGGTCGTCACGCTCGAACCGTCGTCGGACGAAACTTCGCAATGGACCACCGCGCGCGGCGCGTGGCTGCACCTCTCGGTCTCCGGGCTGGTCACCGTGTTCACCGGCAAGGTGGACGTGGGGCAGGACAACAGAACGGCGCTGCGGTTGCTCATCGCCGAGGAACTCGGCGTTCCCCTGACCCAGATCCTTCTCGTGATGGGCGATACCGACATCTGCCCCCACGACCGGGGCACGTTCGGCAGCCGGTCGATGCCGGACGCGGGCGGCGTGCTGCGCCGCGTCGCTGCCCACGCCCGCCGGCTCCAGCGGCCGCGGCCAGGCGACAGGCGTATCGAGCTCGTGACGGGCGAGCCGGTACTCTCTGACCCGCGCGCCTGGCACCAGGCAGGGCGGGCACACCGGGCGCCGGGCACCCTCGCGGCCGTCACCGGCCAGCGTCGGTTTATTTCCGACCTCTCATGTCCTGACATGCTCCACGGCGCGCTGCTGCGGCCTCCTGTGCCAGGCGCCGTGCTGACGTCCTTGCGGACGCCCGTGCTCGACGATCGGCCTGGCGTCACGCTGATCAGGGACGGCGACCTGGTCGGGGTCGTAGCCGGCGACCTGCAAGCCTGCAGGGACGCGATCGCCGCCGTGCAGGCCGTCGCCGGCTGGGACCGGCCAGAGGCGCCTTCGAGCGCCGGTCTCGCCGACTACCTGCGCACGCACCGGCCTGAGCCGAGCGCCGGCGCCGACCAGGTACGGACGCAAGCCGGCTCGGCGGCGACCGCGCTCGAAGTCGCGGCGGTAAGGGCGGAGGCGACCTATACGGCCGCCTACATCGCGCCGGCCGCGCTGGAGACCAGGGTCGCGCTGGCTCGCTGGGACGACGGCAGGCTGACGGTCTGGACCGGCACGCAGACGCCCTTCGGCGTGCGGGCGGAGGTCGCTGGCGCGCTGGCCGTCGCCGAGCAAGACGTGCGCATCGTCGTGCCGCCTACCGGGGGCGCGTTCGGCGGCAAGCACGCCGCCGACATCTCGATCGAGGCCGCGCTGCTCGCCAGGCACGCAGGCCGGCCCGTCCGGGTGGGTTGGAGCCGCGCGGAGGAGTTTACGGCTGGCACCTTGAGGCGCGCGGCAGTCATCGACGTGGTCGCCGGAGCGACGGCGGCTGGCGAGCTGTCCGGCTGGACCTTCCTCAACGTGAACGCGGGCACCGCCGGAATCGCGACCCCCTACCGGGTCGCTGACCAGCGAGTGGACTATCAGCCAGCGCACAGTCCGCTGCGCCAGGGCTCCTATCGCGGGCTAGCGGCCACCGCGAATAACTTCGCCAGGGAATCGACGATCGACGAGCTGGCCGCCGAGCTCGGGATCGATCCGGTCGAGTTCCGGTTGCGCAACCTAGCCGACGAACGGCTGGCGAGCGTGCTGCGGGCGGTCGCTGACCACATCGGCTGGGCCGGGCTGACCCGCGGCAGCGGGCGGCCGGCGGCCGGCACCGCGAGCGGCTGGGGCATTGCCTGCGGGATGGAAAAGGACGGCAGGATCGCGACGGCGGCGCGGGTAGCGATCTCGCCCGGCGGCCAGCTCCGCGTGACCAAGCTGGTCAGCGGCTACGAGTGCGGCGCGATCGTGAATCCGGAGACGGTCACCAGCCAGGTGGAAGGCGCCGCCGTCATGGCGCTCGGCGGTGCGCTGTTCGAGGCTATAGATTTCACGAACGGGATGATCACCAACGCGGCGTTCTCGTCGTACCGCGTCCCGCGGCTGTCCGACGTGCCGCCAATCGAGGTCATCTTGCTTGACCGGCCCGACCTGCCGTCGGCCGGAGCTGGCGAGACGCCGATGATCGCCGTCGCCCCGGCGATCGCGGCCGCGATCTTCGCCGTGACCGGCCACCGCCCGCGCTCGCTGCCGCTCCTCCCCCTGCCCCAGTAGCCCGCGCGCGACCAGATACCTGACAGCGCCCGTAGCGATCGCCGATACAGATCCGATGTCGCGGCGATACGACCCCGATACGTACCTGGTCTACCTTGAGGTCGGCCATTTGACTTGCGATTCGCGAGGCCGTAATGACCAGGATCGACTTTCGGGTGGTCGGAGAATTTCAGCTCCTCGCCAACGAGGCCACGGTCCCGCTTGGCTCGCCTCGCCGGCGCGCTTTGCTAGCGGTTCTGGTGGCCTGTGCCAACGAGACAGTACTCGCCCCTTCTCTGCTGGCTGAGCTCTGGCCAGCTGACCCGCCACCGAACGCGCTGGCCAACCTGCGAACCTACGCCAGTGAACTGCGGCGTCAGCTGCCGCCGGAGATCTCGAGCCGGATCACTACAAGTAACGGAGGCTACCGGCTCCGCCTGGAGCCAGGCGAGCTCGACATCTGGGTGCTGCGGCAGCACTACGAGACCGCCCGCTCCGCGCTGGATCGCGGCGATGCCGCCGCCGCGGTCGCCCTGCTCGAACCAGTGCATGCGAAGCTGACGCACGGCGGCGTGTTCCCCGGCGTGGCGGCGGGGCCGATCCTGGATGCAGCCAGGACCGGCATTGCCGATGAGTGTCGCAACGCACTCGAGGCCTACTTCGAGGCCTGCATCATGGCCGGGTCACCCGCCGACGTGATCAGCGCCTTGCGAGCGCATGTTCACCGCCATCCGCTGGGCGAGCATGGCTACGTGCTGCTCATGGCGGCGCTGAGCCAGGCCGGTCAGAACGCGGCGGCGCTCGACGCCTTCCAGCAGGCCAGGCGGCTGCTGATCGACGAGCTTGGCATCGAGCCAGGCGCCGAGCTGCAGGAGATGCAGCAGTCGGTCCTGCGCGGCGATTTTAGGCCGGCGGCCGTGCGGGGATCGGCGCTGCGCCCGGCCGGGCACCCGAGCGTCCTGTTCAGGCCATTCCAGCTGCCACCTGACGTGCCGGATTTCGCCGGCCGCCGGGAGGCGGTCAAGAGGGTCAGCGAACTGCTCTCCGGCGGGTCACCCGGTGCCTGGCCAGCCATCGCGTCGGTGACAGGCATGCCTGGCACCGGCAAGAGCACCCTGGCGGTGCACGTCGCTCACCAGCTCCGCGAGGAGTTCGGCGACGGGCAGATCTATCTGGACCTCGGCGGGGATGACCTGGGTGCCGTCGATCCGCACGACGCGCTCGGACAGGTGCTCACTGGGCTCGGCCTGACCGCTGAGTCCATCCCAGCCACCTCCGGCGAGCGCGCCGCCATGCTGCGGTCGCTGTGCGCCGACCGCAGGTTCCTGCTAGTGCTCGACAACGTCAGCGCCGCCGGGCAGGTGCTGCCGCTGATACCAGCCGGATCCGGGTGCGGCCTGCTGGTCACGAGCCGCGGCGGACTGCCCGAGCTGCAGTCGTGGCCTCAGGTCGAGCTCGCGCCGCTCGGCCTGAGAGAAGGCGTCGAGCTGCTCTCCCGCATCGTAGGAACGGACCGGGTGCAAGCCGACATGCAAGCCGCGACTCGCGTCGTCGAGCTGTGCGCCGGGCTGCCGCTGGCGATCCGGATCGCCGGCACCCGGCTGGCATCCAGGCGTCACCAGTCGATCAGCTGGCTCGCCGGGCGCCTGGACGACGAACGGACGAGGCTTGACGAGCTGGCGGTGACTGGCGTCGCCTTGCGCAGCAGCTTCGATCTGGCCTATCGCAGCCTCGACGCAAGCTTGCAGCGCGGCCTGCGCATCCTCGGCATGCTGGAGCTGCCGGACTTTGGCGCGTGGACCGCCGCAGCGGCGCTGGCGAGCTCGATTCGCGAATCCGAGGATGTGATCGACGGCCTGGTCCAGGCCCGCCTGCTGGCAGTGGCGTCAGGCCGCGCGCTTGACGTGCCGAGATTCCGCTTCCATCAGCTCGTCCGGCTCTACGTCAGGGACGTGTCCGCCGCCGACTCGCCAGATCTGATCGCCGCTGCCGTGTCCCGCGCTTACAGCGCCTGCCTCGCCGCCGCCGCGGGGATGGATCAGCGGCTGCGCAGCCACCTACCGGTAGTCACCAGTGACCGCGCTCAGCTGAGCGCCTGCCTGCTGCCCGGCCAGGCCGAGCCAGCAGCCTGGTTTGCCACCGAACAGGCCGCGCTTGTGGCCGTCGTGCATGGCGCCGCGGCGCGCGGCTGGCACGACCTCACCTGGGATCTGGCGCTGACGCTCCAGCGGTTCCTCGAATCGCAGCACCACTTCCGGGACTGGCAGGACGTGGCGACCGCCGGGCTCGGTGCCGCGCGAGCCAGCGGCAACCGCCTGGCCGAGGGAGCGCTGCTGTGCAGCCTCGGTGAGCTGTCCTTGGTGCGAGATGAGCCCGACAGCGCGGCCGGCGCCTTCGGCGAAGCGCTCGACCTGCTGCGCGGCACCAACGCCGGCGAGCGGCGGGCTCGTGCCAGAGCGCTGCTTGGCATGTCCATCGTGCACGCGGTTCGCGGCCGCCTGGAAGAGTCGGCCGGCTCGGCGCGAACGTCGATCAAGATCGTCGATGAAAGGCTCGACCCTGGCATCGCCGCAGAGGCCTGGATGGGGCTCGGCGCCACCCAGCACCTGCAAGGCAAGTTCGGCGCCGCGACCGCGAGTTTCGAGCACGCGCTGGCCGGGTTCATCTCGACCGGCGACCGGATGAACCAGGCGATCTTGCTGGTCAACATGGGGACGACCCATGCGGCCGCTGGCCGGCCCGCCGAGGCCGAGCGCTGCTTGCGGCAGTCGGCGCTGATCTGCGAGCAGATCGGGTTCCGCAATGGCGAAGGCTTCGCCTATACCGCGCTCGGCACGATGCTGCTGCGGCGCGGAGATGCCGACGGCGCCGAGCGCGCGCTGCTCACCGCCCTGGAAATCGTGCGCGAACGCGCCGACAACTACACCGAGAGCATCATCATGGTCAGACTCGGAGAAATCTACCAGGCTAGCGACCTGTCTCGGTCCCGTGAGCACTTCAGCAGGGCAGTCGCCCTGCTGTCCGCCGGGCAGCTGCCCGTCATGCTCGCTGACTCGCTGGCCGGCCTCGGTCAGACCGAGTCACTTGCGGGGCGCCACGACGCCGCTCGCGAGGCCTGGACGCGGGCGATCGCCCTGCTCGAGCCCGTCGACGCCGACCGCGCGAGCGGGCTCAAGGCACGGCTGGCCGGCCTGGTGGCCCGCCCTGAAACAGGACGGGCCACCCGCGGCGCAGATTGATCAGCCGGTGGTCAGCGCCGTGTCGTCGATGACGAACGACGTCTGCAGCGAGATGTCCTCAGTGCCGGAGAACTTAATCGTGACCGAGCCGGTGATGCCAGCCAGCGAGAAGCTGTGCTGGGTGTAACCGCTGTGGTGGTTGAGGTTGGAGAACGTGGCGATCGTGGTGCCGTTCTCGGTGACGGTCAGCTTGTCGAAAGCCGTCGTCGTGGTGGTCTCAGAGGTGTCGATGTGCAGCCAGAAGCTGAACGTCGAGTGAGAGCACGCCGCCGGGATCGTGACGGTCTGGGCCAGCGTGTCGGTGTGGGTGGTGCCGTAGCCGTCGAGCCAGGCGTACCAGCTGCCGCTGTGCGAAATCTCGCCAGCGCCGTTCGGGTTGACGACCCCGGCGGTGGACGTCCACGGAGCGGCCGAGCCGGTCTCGAAGCCCGGGTTGCCGAGCAGCTGGCTTGAGGTGCAGCCGCCAGCCGTGCTGACGGTCCAGGTGAACGATGCCGAGCCGCTAGCACCAGTAGTATCCGTAGCCTTCACGGTCACGCTGAACGTGCCCGCAGTGGATGCGGTGCCGGAGATCAGGCCCGTCGATGAGTTGATGGAAAGGCCAGTCGGCAGGCCGGTGGCCGAGTAGGTCAGCGTCTGGCCCGTCGCCGAGTCAGTCGCGTGGATCTGCAGGCTGACCGCGCTACCCGTGGCGGTGGACTGGTTGCCCGGGTTGGTCACCGTCACGGTGTTGCCGCCGCCGCCGCCACCGCCCTGCGAGAAGGCGGTGATGCCGTTCGGGGTGCCCCAGCCGGTGGGGCCGTCGTAGCCGGTCTCACCGTGGCAGAGGTAAGCCGTGCTGCAGCTGCCGTCGGCCCCCGTGGTGACGTCGAACAGGTTCGAGGTATGCGAGTAGATGTAGGACGCGGGGTTGGTGCCAGCGGTCGGGGTGCCGGCAAGCGCGTACACGGCGGCGATGAACGGCGCTGAGGCGCTGGTTCCGCCGACCTCAAGGTAGCCGCCCTGGCTGAACGTGTCGTAGACGGCGACGCCGGTGTTCGGGTCGGCGTCAGCGGCCACGTCGTTGTCGGTGCGCCTGGCGCAACCGGTGTCGGTCTGCCAGCTCGGCTTGGAGCTGTCGGCCGAGCAGCCTGAGCCTGTGCCCTCGCCGCCGGCCGTGCTGCCCCAGACGCTCTCGGTCCAGCCGCGTGAGTTGGTGGAGGTGGTGAGCGAGGTGCCGCCCACCGCGACGACAGCGGACGACGCGGCCGGGTAGGAGACGCCGAAGCCGCTGTCACCGGCCGACGCGGTGACCGCGACGCCCGGGTGGCTGTAGAACTCGGAGTCGAATGTGTTGTCCGAGGTGGACTCAGGGCCACCGTAGCTGTTCGAGACGAAGTCAGCGCCGAGTGCCACCGCGGCGTTGACGCCAGCGCCGAGCGCGTTGGTGCTCGCGCTGCTGGCCTCGACCAGGATGATGTGGCACAGCGGGCAGGCCGCTGACACCATGTCGATGTCGAGCGACTCTTCCACGTCCCAGCCCGTCGTGCCGGCTGAAGCTGGCAGCGGGCTGGTCTGGCCGTTCTGGTTTACCTTCTCGAAGCAGCCGGAACCGCACGGCGGCAGGCCCCAGTCAGACCGGTACTGGGCAAGGTCGGCCGCCGCTGTCGGGTCGTCGAAGGCATCGACAACCGCCACTGTCTCGCCGGATCCGTTCGTTGACGACGGCAGCTTGTAGGCTGCCTGCAGGCTGTTGGGGCCGTAGCCGACGCCGGTCGGCGCCGCGTTGGGAGCCAGGTGACTCTGGGCGACGTGCGCGACGTTGGTCCTGATGAGCGCCATGCAAGCTTCCCGGCCTGGCTTGGTAGCCATCGCGCAGGCCCGCTTGAAGTCCACGGGTCCGGTGAAGCCCGTCGCTGCCGGCTGGGAGGCAGCATGCACAGCCGGGAGGTGCGCCATGGGGGCGGCGTGCGCGGCTGTCGCGCCCGCCATGCTCAGCGCGCCGGCCGCGAGAGCGGCACCGGACGCTAAGACGACCCAGGCACGAGACAGGCTCCCGCGGAACCTGTGGTGCGGTACAGTAGCGCGCGAGGCGCTAGTTCGTTTTGATCGCAACGAGATGAATCCTCCTCGGACGAGGACCTGCGGGCCGCGCGGGTGCGACCGGTGGCTGCGTCGTGTGCGTCCTTGCACAGGTCCGGCGACGCGACCCCGATCTGGGGTGCACCCAGAACATAAACACGCCTCACCTGGCCGTCAATATAGAAAATCGCCAAGTTTGCCGGGTCTACGGGTAAATCTTCCTGGGGGGTACAGCCGATGAGATCAGCCGGACTGCTCGAAGACGGCCTGGGGCGGGTAAGCGAGGTCGTCCGCGAGGTGGTCACCGGCCTGGACGCTGACCAGCTTGCCTTCCGGCCGTCACCGCGGGCGAACTCGATCGGCTGGCTCGTCTGGCATCTGACCAGGGTCCAGGACGACCATGTCGCCGAGGTCGCCGGAATGCCGCAGGCCTGGACGGCCGACGGCTGGTCGGAACGCTTCGGGCTGCCGTTCGCGGACTCAGAGACCGGCTACGGGCATGACGCCGCGCAGGTCGAGGCCGTCCGCGCTCATGGTGACTTGCTGACCGGCTACCACGATGTCGTCCACGCCAAGTCGGTCGCCTTCGTGCGCGGGCTCACCGATGGCGACCTGGACCGGATCGTCGACGAGCGCTGGGATCCCCCGGTGTCCCTCGGCGTGCGGCTGATCAGCGTGATCGACGACGGCGCGCAGCATGCGGGCCAGGCGGCCTATGTGCGTGGCCTCCTTACGCGGATGTGAGGCTAGACTCCCGCGCATGTTCCCCGATCTGTCTGACAAGCCGGATGCCAATTCGCTCGAGCTCGCGATCCTCGATTTCTGGGATCGGCGGGACATCTTCGCGAAGCTGCGCGCACAGACCGCGGGCGGCCCGAAATTCAGTTTCACCGACGGTCCGGTCACCGCGAACAAGACGCTCGGCGTGCACACGGCCTGGGGTCGCACGCTCAAGGACGTCTTCCAGCGGTACAAGGCGATGCGCGGCTTTGACCAGCGCTATCAGAACGGCTGGGACTGCCAGGGACTGTGGATCGAGGTGGGAGTCGAGCGCGAGCTCGGGCTGAACTCCAAACGGGAAATCGAGGAGTACGGACTCGAGGCGTTCGCCCGCAAGTGCCGTGAGGTGGTGGAATGGTCGGCCAGGGAACTGACCGAAGGCTCGGTCAGGCTCGGGCAGTGGATGGACTGGGGCAAGGACTATTTCACCTTTTCTGATACTAATATTGAATATATCTGGAAATTTCTCAAGATCGTGCACAGGCGAGGCTGGCTCTACCTGGGCCACCGGCCGACCGAGTGGTGCCCTCGGTGCGGCACCTCGATCTCGGCGCACGAGCTGGTCGGCAACTACGTCGACCGCACCGACCCGTCGCTGACCGTCCGCTTCCCGCTGCTTGACCGGCCCGGTGAAGCACTGGTCATCTGGACTACCACGCCGTGGACGCTGCCAGCGAACGTAGCGGCCGCCGTCCGCCCCGACGCGGACTACGGCAAGTTGGAGAACGGTGACTGGCTGGCGGTCCTGCGAGCTTCCGGGCAGGCCTTCACTGAGGTACTCCCCGGGTCCGCGCTGGCGGGCTGGCGTTATGAAGGCCCGTTCGATCACCTGCCACCCGGCGGGGGCGTCGAGCACCGGGTCGTCGGCTGGGACGAGGTGTCGATGGACGAGGGCACCGGGATCGTTCACATCGCCCCCGGCTGCGGCGGCGAGGACTTCGACCTCGGCAAGGAGCACGGCCTGCCCGTGCTGATGCCGGTCGATGAGTCGGGCCGGTTCTACCCGGACTACGGGGTGCTGGCCGGTCACAAGACCTCGGAGGTACCCGGAAGGATCGTGACGTCACTCGCCGAGCGCGGCCTGCTGGTGAAAGACGAGACGATCGAGCACCGCTATCCGGAGTGCTGGCGCTGTCACACGCCGCTGATCTTCCGGATCTCCGACGACTGGTTCATCTCGGTCGGCGAGATCAGGGAACCGATGCGGGCGGCCAACCGCACCGTCGAGTGGACGCCCGCCTACATGGGCAGCCGGATGGACGACTGGCTCGTCAACATGTCGGACTGGAACATCTCCAGGCGCCGGTATTACGGCCTCCCCCTGCCCTTTTACCCGTGCCGGTGCGGCCACCTGAACGTGATCGGCTCCCGGGCCGAGCTGGCCTCGAGGGCTACGGCGCCGCTGTCTGACCTGCCGCAGCTGCGCCGGCCGTGGATCGACCCGATCAAGATCACGTGCGAGGAGTGCGGCGGCGAAGTCGAGCGGATCACCGAGGTCGGCGACGTCTGGCTGGACGCCGGGATCGTGCCGTTCTCCACGCTCGGCTGGGAAAATCCGCAGTGGATCAATGAGGGCTACGCTACCGGCGCCGCCCGCGGCCTGACGACCGCCGACCTGCCCGATCACAGGTACTGGACCGAGTGGTTCCCGGCCGACTGGGTGTCGGAGATGCGGGAGCAGATCAGGCTCTGGTTTTACAGCCAGCTGTTCATGTCGGTCACGCTGACCGGCCGCGCGCCGTATCGCAAGGTACTCGGCTACGAGAAGCTGCTCGACCAGCACGGCAGGGAGATGCACGGCTCCTGGGGCAACATGATCAGCGCGGAGGACGCCTTCGCCCGGATGGGCGCTGACGTGATGCGCTATCAGTACAGCCAGCAGCCGCCGAGCCAGAATTTGCTGTTCGGGTTCGGGCCTGGCAAAGAGATCCAGCGCAAGCTGCTGACTTTGTGGAACTGCCTCTCGTTCTTCGCCAGCTACGCCAGCACCTCGGCCTTTACCCCGAGCTACGCCGACCTCGCCGCGATTGGCGGGCACAGCGCGATTGGCGGGCACAGCGCGGCCGGCCGCGATGGCACGGCCGGCGACGCCTGGCCAGGGATGCAGCCGCTTGACCGCTGGCTGCTGGCCAGGACGGCCAGGCTCGTTGCCGACACGACTGCCGGCTATGAGGAGTACCTGCCGGTCAACGTGCTGCGGACCTTCGAGTCCTACCTTGATGACCTGTCGAACTGGTACATCAGGCGGTCGCGGCGACGGTTCTGGAACAGCGACGAGGCCGCGCTGCGGACACTGTGGACCGGGCTCGTTCAAGCCATCAGGGTGCTCGCCCCGATCACCCCGTTCCTCGCCGAGCACATGTGGCAGCTGCTCGTCATCGGCCCATGTGCCGATGGCCCCGAGTCGGTCTTCCTCGCCGGCTGGCCGCAGGCCGGCCAGATCGACGACAAGCTGGTGGCCGACATGGCGACCGTCAGGCGGGTGGTCGACCTCGGCCGTCGCGCCCGGGCACAGTCCAGGCTGAAGCTGCGCCAGCCGCTGCGCAGGCTGCTGGTTGAAGGCGCCCGCAGGATCGAGGACTACCTGCCGGAGATCGCTGATGAGCTCAGGGTGAAGGTGGTGAGCCTTGAGCAGATCGAGAGCACCGGCCTGCGAGTCAAGCCCAACTTCCCGGTCCTCGCGCCCCGGCTCGGCGCCAACATGCCCGTCGTCAAGAAAGCGCTCGACGCCAGTGAATTCCAGGCACTCGACGGAGGGCGTTTCGAGGTCATGGGCTTCGTGCTCGAGCCGCACGAGGTGGTCGTCGAGCGGCTCGAAAAGGCCGGCTGGGAAGTCGCGTCGGAAGGCGGCGTGACGGTAGCGCTGGACACCGCGCTTGATGATGAGCTTCGCCGGGAGAGCCGCGTCTACGAGCTCATTCACCATGTGAATACGATGCGCAAGGACACCGGACTCGGCCTGTCCGACCGGATCGCCCTGTCGCTGCCGCCCTCCGACTCCGATCTGCTCGGCTACCGTGACTGGATCGCCGCCGAGGTACTCGCCGACTCAATCGAGGCGACCGCGGCTGAAAAGGTCACTTTCGAAAAGACGGCGACCCCCTGACCCCGCCCACGGGAACTCCCTTTACGCATCCTAGGAAGGTCGTGTAATGCCTGGTCGTCTCGGCTTGTCCTCTCTCACCCGCGCTGCCGTCACGGTGACCGTCGCCCTCGCGGGCGCAGCGGGTGTCACCATCGTCATGCCAGCACTGGCCGCCGGCACGCATCACTCGAAGCCAGCCAGCCATCGCCAGGCAGGCCAGACTCAGCTGGGGCACGACCTCATCGACGCGACAGTATTCCCGCCCGAAGGCGCGCCGTCGGGCGGCTGGCACCCGCGCCTGTCCCCCGCCAGCCTCACCAGGGCGGTCACCAACTGCGTGATGTACGCGACACGAGCCGGGTGGCCTAACAACGGCTACTTCGGCGGCGACCTGGTCACGGCCGCGGCGATCTGCGTGGCCGAGAGCGCAGGCGACCCGAACCTGATCGTCTGCGATGACGCCGACGGCAATGTCGTCGGGCACGGCGACTTCCCCGGCTTCACCTGCCCGGCCGGCACTGATTCGTTTGACCGCGGCCTGTGGCAGCTCAACAGCAAGCACGCCAGCAAGGTCACTGACAAGTGCGCGTTCAACCCGGTCTGCAATGCCGATCAGGCATATATTTTCTCCAACCGCGGCACAAGCTTCGTTCCATGGACGTCCTATGACCAGGACACCTATGCGGCGCCGTTCCTCGACCGGGTGCAGCAAGGGGTGACGAACCTGAGCGGCGGCACTGTCACGAGCGCGGTTCTTGGCGAGTGCATGTCTGAGGGCAGGCGGGCGGCCGGCGCCAAAGTAATCATCGCTAACTGCGGCAAAAACTCAAACTCCCCGATTTGGAAAAAGGCCAGTCACGGACGGCTGACCGGCTTCGGCGGCGCGAACTGCCTGGCGATCGCTAACCACGGCAGCAACCCGGCCGTGGTCCTGCAGCGGTGCGCGGTCCGCACGGCGCAGGAGTGGAGCGTGTTCGGCCGCAGCGAGCTGCGTAACGCGGCCGACGGCAAGTGCCTGACCGACCCGGGCTCGAGCCTGGAAACCGGCACCGTGCTCGACGTCACCGCGTGCGTGAACGCCAAGGATCAGACCTGGTTCCTGCCATAGGTATCTGACAGCGGCGGGCGGTGTCTCCGCGCTGGCCGCGGCGGTTCTGAGTGCTCGCGGCCAGGTTCGGGGAGAGTTGTCCGCTGCTGCGGGGAGAGTTTTCGTGTCCGGGAGCATTTTCTCTCCTATGAGCGGTGAACTCTCCCCACTGTGAAAAGGATCCCCGCAAAGCGCGGTGAAGTCTCCACGATCATGAAAACCGCGCCCCGGGCATGGCAACCGCGACAGGCTGACGCCCGGCCTCCCCAATTCAGCACCCTCTCCCCACGGCAGCAACCAGTACCCCGTTGCGCACCCAGACCAGCCGCCAACAGCAGCAACAAGTACCCCGTTGCGCACCCAGACCAGCCGCCAACAGCAGCAACAAGTACCCCGTCGCGCACCCAGACCAGCCGCCAACAGCAGCAACAAGTACCCCGTTGCTCACCCGAGCCGGCCGCCGACAGCGGCAACGAGCACCACCATGCTGTCCCCCGGTATCCCCGCCCCAAGCCGGCCCGCGCCCCGGCGGCCTTCACGCCACGGGCCAGGGGCCGACGGCGGCACGGGAAACTGATGTCGGAAACTGGGTGTCAATACGCGGATTGATGTTGTCCGGGATTCCAATAGCCGAAGTCTCGGGCGAGTGGCTGGTTACGGACACCAGCACTAGCTAGTGTTTCCCTGGCCAGCCATTCGACGAGAAGAGGTACTTTATGCGGCGCCATCGTGGCATCCGCCGATTGCTCAGCTTGCGTTTGCTCAGCGCGCCTGTTATCGCCGCGGCGACCCTGACGGCGGGGGCACTGGCGCCAGGAGCCGCGCACGGCTCGGTGCCGGGCGCTACCCCGCACAGTGCCGTGGTCAAGCCAAGGGCGACCGGCATGCTCGACTGCAATGGCCTCAGCCCGATCCAGCACCCCGCCAAGGAAGGCGTGATGTGCGCGGACCCGCGCGGGGGCCACGGCCTCCGATTCTCGGAGAACGGCCATTACATCGGGCACGACGAGCCCTCCGTGCGCTTTATTTCATCCGCCAAGGGGTCCGGCCGGAATTTCAAGATGGATGAGACGTTGCCGCTCGACCCGGTGGCAGCGCCTGCCGTCAAGAACCCGGGCAGCGACATCACCGACTGGTTCGAGCTCTCGCTCGCGCCCTGGATCTCCACCGTTGTCTGCGATCCGAATTCGGCGCCGCTCTTGCCGTGCGCCCCGGGCTCGGACCGGAACGCGCCCAAGGGCACCTATCCGGGCGCCGGTTCCGCGTTCGTGGAGTTGCAGTTCTATCCGCCTGGCTTCGCGCCCTTCACCGACAACATCAGCTGTGACAACACCCACTGGTGCTCGGCGCTGACCATCGACAGCATCGAGTGCACCGGCAACGGCTCAGGTCCGTGCAACGACAACTGCGTGGAGCCGATCAACTTCGCGTTCATCCAGCTGAACGGCAAGCCCACAGGCCCGCCGAGCCCGCAGCTCGCCAGCAACGCCACGTTCACCCCGAACAAGAACACGTTGCTGATGAATCCGGGTGACAAGATCACCATCCGGATGTTCGACGCGACGATCAAGGGAGGCCATGCCCTCGAGGCGGTCGAAACGGACCATTCGACGGGCAAGAGCGGGTTCATGATCGCGTCCGGGGCCAATGGCTTCATGAACAGCGACCCGTTTACCTGTGACGGCACCCGGTTCAATTTCCAGCCGGAATATAACACGGCTAAGGGCAGCAACATCCTGCCGTGGGGCATCGGCGCTTACATGATCAACGACGAGTACGAGATCGGCCATTTCGAGGCATGCACCTCGGTGAGCAAGCGCGGGATCGACAAGATCACCAAGACGATCAGCGACCCGTTCTTCAAGGATTGCTCTGGCCCGTACGAGACGACCACGGAAAACCCGAAACTCGAGCCAGACGACGCGCCGTGCTTCAAGAAGGGTGACGCCCACGGCGCCTTGCACGCCGCGCCGAACAAGGTCACCGGCTGCGCCGTATTTAACGACGCGATCGGCGACCTGGACTTCGACGGCTCGTCGTACTACCCGGATTGGCCAAGTTCGCTGCTTGTCCAGCCAGGTAACTCGTTCCCGACACCATTCCTGCAAGGTCAGCCGACAACCGCCGGGCACAAATACCCGTCGATCCAGTTCGTCACTGACCTCAGCGACAGCGAGTTCAACACCAGCTGCAACCTCACCAACGGCAAAGGCTGCGTGATGCCGCCCAAGGGGCCGGGCAACTTCTATCCGTACTTCACGCTGGCGAAGGTCAACGGAAGCTGCGTGTGGGAGTTCGGCAACATGACCAACGGCAATATGTTCGGCAAGGACGGCCAGTACGGCAAGGTGGGGCCGGCCACGATCGGCGCCTTCCAGAGCGCCGTCCAGGCCAACCCGGTCTGCAAGTAACCGCTGCCCGGCCCGGCGGGCGTGGAGGTCGCCTGCGGACCGGCCGGCGGGCGTGAAAGCCGCCTGCGGGCAGGCCGGCGGGCATGAGAGTCGCCCGTAGGCGCAGGTGGGGCACCCCGCTGTCGCTCAGGCAGCAGCGGGGTGCCCCACCGGACCGAACCGGGGGCCGAGATTCCTGATTGCGGGGACTTTTCAGGGCGGGTTCCGTGCCCGTTACCGTCACGTTATTTGGGCCAGCCCGGGGACTTCTCAGCGCCGTTGTTCACGAATTGCGGTTGCGGAACCATGCAAGCAACTCCGAGCCCGCACCCTCATCGAGGTTGCCGGCGCAACGCCACTTCGCCTTGCCTGAGGTAAAGATGCGCGTCGGGTCGGTCAGGTTCCTGGTTTTGATCAGGACGCCCTTCTTGAGCTGGAACGCGGTCATGCCGATGCCGCGGCGCTGCAGGTAGCGCAGGTACGCGGGGATCGCCTTCGGCGCGTCCGGCCAGCATTCCGACTTCGCCGCGGCGAAGTTCGTCCACTCCGCGTCCACGATCGGCGCGACGTGCCTGAAAAGCATCCAGCCGAAGTCGGAGTACCACTGGGCGGCCGTATGCGGCCCCTTCGGATGCTGGAACGCGTAGACGATGTTGCCGCCTTTGAGCAGGTGACCGGCGAGCCCGTTCAGCGAGTTCGCGAAGCAGGGGCCTTCGGCCCACAGCAGGTTCTTCGCCCCGTCCGCGCGCACGTCGTTGACCAGCGTCTGCATGCCCAGGTAAGCCTTGCCCCTGAAGATGCCGCCCCGGTGCCAGAACGTCCAGTCGTCATTATTGCCGCACGCCGCTTCCATAAAGAGCCTCGGCTGATTGAACAGATCGAAGATCACCTGCCGGTCCCGGCCGTAGACGCGGCTCAGGTCCCGCCAGAAAGCGACAGTCGGCCTGGTCGGCGCGATCTCATTGCTCTCATCCTCGGTCTGGTCGTTCAGCACCACCACGAGGCCGGCCTTCTCCGCAACCCTCACCTCGCCCTCGATCGCCTGGAGAAACGCCTTCGACAGCTTCGTGCCTTTGAGCCCGACCAGGTTGTCCTGCCCGATCTGGAGCCGGACCGTATTGGCGCACCAGAACGCGGCGGTCGCGCTGATCTTGGCATCGTCAAGCGGCACCAGATCCTGATAATCCTTGTTGGCCAGCCCGGGCACCGTGATCCCGTACGGCACGAACACCCTGCCGCGGGCTCCGGTGACCTTCGTGCCATGCACCGTGAACGGCCCTGTCGCCTTATGGCAGGCCCTGGCAGCGGCCGGCCGGTTCGCCGCAGCCGCACCACTGCTCGCGAACGCTGGCGTCGTCATAGCCGCGAGCAGCGCGATCACGGTAACGACGGTGCGAGCTGACCCGCCCACTAAGCGCAGCCTTCCTGAGCGCAGCGTCATCTGGTGACTCCCCCTTCGACTCAGAGATCTCAGACCGCCACGCTAACGGTCACCCCGCCCCCCGGTCGACCGTTAGCTTCGCGGCCCACCCGATGCCGCCAACATCAATGCGCGGATCGACACCCGTTTTCCCATCGATGAGCTTGTTGGTTTATTTCTCGGGTTTACTAGCGGCGGCGGGCGGCCTGGCCGCGCGGCTTTGCGGCCGGCCCGGGCCGGCCCCTGATCAGCAACGTCGCCGCGATCTTGCTGCCCTGGCGGCAAGAACGCGCCATCGTTGCTGACCCGGCCCCGCCCTGCAGCAGCCAGCCCAGGCGCAACGACCGCCCCGCTAGGCACCCGAACCAATAAACCAACAAGATCATCGATCCGTGCATTGATATTGTTCCGGGCCGCGGACAGGTAACCTGAGGGTGTGGGGTTCGACCTCGCTTCTTACGTCAGGCGATCGCGCGAAGGACCCTGTTTCATCTGCGCGATCCTGGCTGGTCACCCCGGCTATCAGCATCATGTTGTCTACCAGGACGCGGAC
Source organism: Streptosporangiaceae bacterium (assembly GCA_035716545.1). Classification (GTDB taxonomy): domain Bacteria; phylum Actinomycetota; class Actinomycetes; order Streptosporangiales; family Streptosporangiaceae; genus Chersky-822. The sequence goes on along the minus strand of DASTJM010000056.1, from coordinate 167,443 downwards.
ACGATCGCATTCCTGGCGCATCCGGGCACGCTGCTCGGACACTGCCTGGTCGCGCCGAAACGGCACGCGGAGAGTTGGCTCACCGACCTGACCGAGGCGGAGTTCCTTGAGCTGCAACGGCTCGTGCGGAGGATCGGCAAGGCGATCGCGGCGACCGTGCCGACCGAGCGCATGTATTCGCTGAGCCTGGGCAGCCAGCAGGGCAACGCCCATCTGCACTGGCACCTGGCACCGCTGCCGCCGGGAGTGCCTTACGAGAAACAGCAATTCTACGCCCTGATGGCGGAAAACGGAGTGCTCAGCCTGGACGACGCCGAGAGAGCCGCCCTGGCCGCCGCGATCGCCTCTCAGTTGCCGGACTGACTCCTAGATGACCAGTTGGCGAGAGCAGGCTCTCTGGCGACAATGCACTGGTGACCGATCGGGATTTGGCCGCCGATTCTGGCGGGGGCATCGCTACTGGCAAGGAGTACCTGTCGCTCGCCACAAGGTTGCTGCGGCGGATGCGGCTGGCCAGGCCAATCGGCGGGATCTGGGAAGCGGCTGACTTTCAGTGGTGGTGGCGCCGGCCGCGGTCTACCGACGCGGGCGGGCAGCTATTCTGGCTGGACGACAGCGGCGAACCGGTGGCAGCCGTTGTCCTGACCGAGTTCGGGCCTAACGTTCAGTGTGACGTGCTGGTCCTGCCTGATGGTCCGGTTGATGAGCAAGTGATCTGGCAGTCCGCGATCCGCAGGGCGGCAGATGTGGCAGCCGAATTTCCGGTCAGGCTCGACGACGCTCCCGGCAACTCGATGCTTGCGGCGTTCGGCTACCGGCCAACCGACGGACCAGGGGTAGTCGCTAGCTGGCTCGACGCCGCGCGCCGACCGCCGATCCGGCCGCTGCCGGCCGGCTATACCTTGCTGTCCCGCGCTGACTTTCGCGACTGCGCCCACCCGCTCGCCATTCGAAACGGGGCCGACGTGGAAGCCAGGCTCCAGGCATGCTCGCTTTACCGGCCCGAACTGGATCTGATGGTGCGAGCACCCGACGGCGGGGTCGCTGGCTACGGGCTGTTCTGGGCGGATGAGGTGACCGGGGTCGGGCTCGTCGAGCCCATGCGCACCGAGCAAGCACATGAGCGACGAGGGATCGCCAGCCACGTCCTGGCGGCCGGGCTTGACAGGCTCGCGGCACGCGGCTGCCGACGGCTGAAGGTCAGCAACGACATCGCGCTCTACCTGCGAGCCGGCTTCGAGCCGCTGCGCTCAGCGCAGGCTCAGGTCTACGCTCGGGTTCCGGCCGAGAAGCTCATCAACGCCCTCACTGTCACCTGAGCAGCGCCTCGAGCTCGGGAAGCCGGCCGAACAGTTCGGGGAGGCCGCGCACTCCGTTGCGCACGGACGCGTGCGACAGCGCGAGGTCAGGGCCGGTGCTGGCCTCGACACCGGCGAGGCAGCGGAGGATGTTCCACCTCGTGTGCCCCAGCCAGCCGCTGATCATGAACACGAACCAGCTTGGACCCGACGGCGGCAGTGCTCCGCCTCCCGCGATGTAGCCGTCGAGGACGGAGCGGAAGATGGCGGGCCTGATGTCGTCGAAGCCGGGTCCCTTCGCGAGGCTCAGCGCTGTCGAGCCGAGCTCACTGGACAGGTCGAGCATCCCCGAGAGCTCCCAGTCGAGCACTACCGGCCGACCCTCTCGAGCGAGCAGGTTCCATGGCTGGATGTCCTTGTGGGTCAGCACGACGGGACCTGGTCGCTCGCAGGTGTCGATGAAATAAGCAATTGCGAGAAACGTCCCGACCTGGGCCGTGAGTTCGCCAGCCCACGGCTGTCCGGTCGCCGTCGCCCGCTCGGATAGTTCGGGCCAGTCCCGTGGGGCCGGGTCCTCTAGCGAGACGTGGGTCCACGCGACGTCGAGCGCGTGGATGCGTGCGAGAATCTCACCGATCTCGAACGCGTACGCCGGCGACACGGGTGCTTCGGGCATCTTCTCGCCCTCGACCCACCGGTGGACGAGCGTGTGGTGGCTGGCCGAGATCGGCTCTGGCATCGGGATGCCGGCGGCGAAGGCCGCCCGCTCGAACCTGAACACGTCCTCGGCGCGGTAGGTCCAGCGGCGATCGAGAAGGTTCAACTCCTTCACCGCGAATGACCCCTGGTCAGTGTCGAGTCGGTACATCCGGTTGGCGAACCCGCCGTGGACACGGATCATCGGACCGGTCGGCGCGCCGAGATGTGAAAGGTCCACCCGACGCAATCTAGGGCTGGCAGTTCGTCGTTGCACCCGCGATCGAGGCATGCGGCCTACCTGATGACGCGACCTTTCATGATCTTCGTCACGCCTTCGCCAGCACCGCGCAGCCGGTCAGTCCGGGAAGCGGCGGGCCTGCGGCATTCCCCCGCGCAGCCCTGCGCAGGTGGGGCACCATGCTGTCGCTCAGGCAGCAGCGGGGTGCCCCACCGGGCCGGACCGGGGGCCGGGTTTCATGGATCGCGGGGACTTTTCAGGGCGGCCCCCGGGCTCGTTGCCGTCACGTTACCTGGGCCAGGGCCAGCGAGTTTGCCGGCTGGGTGGTGCCGGGCGGGGCGTGCCGCGCCGCCCGGCGGCCGACCGTGCCCGGGCCGGTGCGCCCGCGCCCGGCCCGGGCCGGCACGAGGGCAGGTTTCCGCGATCATGGACCGCGGCATCACGGAAGCTCACACCGGCCATGACGCCAGGGCGAAGGTTCTCACAGCATGCCGGGGCCGTGCTGGCGGCGCAGTCCGGGGACCGGTTTATTGAGGTCGCGCACCGGCTTGGGGTCGTCGCCGCAGAGCCTGCACAGCTGCATGGGTTCGGCTGCCCGGTCCTCTAGCGGTAGGGCATCAGATCGGCCCGGGGGTAGCGCGTTTGGGTGTCGGCCAAGGTTTGCTCGTCCCAATACGGGTCGCCCGGAGCTGGGAAGCCGAACACCGACCGTTCCCGGACAGAGGCCCGCTCGATGATCTCGAACCAGTCTGAACGCGTCGCACGCTCGGCCCAGGCGACCCGGCCGGTCCAGCGCGGTGCCCACACATCGTAGTCGGCGAGGAGCGCAAAGCGAGTTGATCGCTCGCCGGTCATGCGCGACCCACGGTGAAGTACGTCGGACCGAAAAACGAACAGGGTTCCTGCCGGACCGGTCATCGAGACCTCCTCCTCGGCGAACATCCCCTCGGGGAGGTAGTTCGTGATGTCGTGATGCCCGGGCACCGGCCAGTACGGGACGCTCTGCCCGGCCGGCAGCGGAACGATCTTGGTAGGGCCGTCCTCATCGCCTACGTCGGACAAAAGTATCCAGCTCAACATCTGCCTGGCCGGCTCGGAGCGCTTGGGCACGACGAGGCTGTGGTTGACGAAGTCGCGGTGGTGGCGCTGGTCGTAGTCGACGGCTCCGGCGTACTTGGCCCACAGCGATGCCTCGTAGAGCCGCAGGTCGGCTGAGCCCAGGAAGCGCTCGGCCAGGTCGAGCAGGTCCGGGTGGAAGGCCAGCCGGTTCAGGTTCCACGATCGCCACGGTCCGCTGACTTCGCCGGCCCACTGGTCCGTCGCCAGCCACGCATGAGCAGCCGGGTCGGCGAAATACGCCTCGGGCCGCGGGTAGTGCAGCCACAGAGCTTCCCGGGCCGCGGCCAGCTCGTCAGCCTCGAGGAAACCCTCGAACAGCAGGTAACCCCGCTCCCGCAGGTCCGCCAGGCAATGGTCGGGCACCCTCATCCCCGCACCCTAGCCGCCCTCGCGGCTCGACCGCATCGGCATTTCGGCAGTGCAGCGGTTCAGGGTCACCACCGCACCCGCCGATTTGGCAGACACCCTTCCCCGCGGGCTGCCGACGCTCCTGCCCTCGCCAACCCGGGGTGTCCAACCCGACCCAGGTACCCTGACCCCACGAGATCATCCAGCAGGAGGTGTTACGGATCATCTGACATCGACCGATGCCACTGTCTTAGCTGGTCAAGCGTGTGAGCGGCGGGCGAGCTGGCCTATAGGCCGGATTCTGTGCACCCGCTTTCGCAGGCCGACGGTCATCCATCTAGGGCTGCCGTTGCCGGCCGCCTCATGCGGTCTACCCGCGGACTCGGGCGGGCCGCCCTCAATCGCCCGCGCAGGCGCGGCGCCGTTGGCGCCTTGCCCTCTTGACCTTGCTCCAAGTGGGGTTTACCGAGCCACCGCAGTCACCTGCGGTGCTGGTGGTCTCTTACACCACCGTTTCACCCTTACCGCCGGACTGACGCTCTCGCGCCGGCCGGCGGCGGTCTGTTTTCTGTGGCACTGTCCCGCGGGTCACCCCGGGTCGGCGTTACCGACCACCTTGCCCTGCGGAGTCCGGACCTTCCTCGGCGGTCCCGGCACACCGGAACCGACGCGACCGCCCGGCCAACTCGCCTGTCGCCTGCCTAGAATTCTAAGCCCCAACAGCCTCGCTCGTCGCGGCTCATCTTGCGCTGGCCTGCCATGCTCCACCGCGATCCAGGCCAATGGCAGGAAGCCAATGGCAGGAACTTGAGAGGCATCTTGGGGGTCTGCTGTCGGGAAGGTTCTGGCCGACCGGGCGGACCGGGCGTCCGGTAGGCCGGGCGGACCAGGCGGGCCGGGCGGACAGGCGTGCCCGGGCGGACCAGGCGGGCCGGGCGGACCAGGCGGGCCGGGCGGACAGGGTGGATAAGGCGTGCCCGGTGGGCCGGGCGGACCAGGCGGGCCCGGGCGGGCCGGGCGGACCAGGCGGGCCCGGGCGGGCCGGGTGGACGAGGCGGGCCCGGGCAGGCCGGGCGGGTACGGTGAACCCGGCGGGCAGGAGGCTGCGGGGTCCGCTGGCGGTGGATTCCCCGGCTGGGAGGGCTGCCGGCGTTAGCGGGGAGGGTTGCCGGGTTCCTGGCGGAAAGTTTTCAGGTGCGGGAGCTTTTTCGTCGTGGAGCACGAAAATCCTCCCGGACCTGGAAACCCTCTCCCAAAAGGCCACGACAACCCTCCCGAACGCGGAAACCCTCCCGCCAAGAGCCCGCCCGGCCCGGTCGCCCGGCTAGCCGCGGCGCTTGCGGGTGAGGTGGGCAGTGTCGTTGAGCGAGCGCACTACGGCGGAGCCGTTGTCGTAGCAGTCGATGTGACACAGCGAGGCGACATCGAGATTCATCCGGAACATTGCCTCGGGAGGCGCGAGCAGCGCACGGCATACCAGCGTCTTGATCGGTGTGACGTGGCTGACCGCCACCACGGTGGAGTGCCGGTAGGCGGCGATGAGCTTGTCCAGGCCGTTCAGCACGCGCAGTGCCACCATGGCGAAGCTCTCACCTTCGGGCGGGGCCGCGTCCGGGCTGGCCATCCAGGCGGCGAGTTCGCCTGGCCATTTTGCCGATGCTTCCGCGAAGGTCAGGCCTTGCCAGGCACCGAAATCGGCTTCGATCAGCTCTTCGTAGATCACCAGCGGCGCGCCCGTGGCTTCGGCTACGGCCTCGGCGGTGCGGCGGGCCCGCTGCAGCGGCGAGCTGAGGACGACTCCGATCTCCCGGCCGGCCTGGGCCAGGCGGCGCGCGGCGAGTCGCGCCTGCTTGACGCCTTCCTTGGTGAGCGGCGTGTCGGCGCGGCCAGAGAACCGGCGCTCGCCCGACAGTTCGGTCTGCCCGTGTCTCAGCAGCAGCGTGGTTGTCGGCTTGCCGAGCGGCGCGCCCCAGCCCGGGCCGCTGCCTGCCTCGGTTCGGCCCGCTTCGGTTCGGCCAGCCTCGGCCTGGCCGCTCTCGGGTTCGCTCACAGTCCGGACTCTGGCGTCCTGACGAGGATTCTGCGGCACTCTTCGCAACGCAGCACCTCGTCGTCGGGAGCTGCCCTGATGGCATTCAGGTCCACCGTATTGAGCGTGAGGTTGCAGCCCTGGCAGCGGCGCTGCCGCAACGCCGCCGCGCCGACGCCACCGTACTGCGCCCTCAGCTTGTCATAGAGCTCAAGCAGCTGACCCGGCGTGGCTCCAGCGATCTGGGTCCGCGTGGCGGTGGCCTTGGCGGCCTGCTCGTCGAGTTCGGCGAGCGCACGGTCACGCGCCCCGATGACAGTCTGCAGTCCGGCTTGAACTTCGCCGCGCTCGGTGGTCGCGGCATCCAGGCTGCTCTGGTTGGCCTCGCGGCGCTCCATGACATCGAGAACGATTTCCTCGAGGTCGGACTGCCTGCGCTGGAGTGACTGTATCTCGGACTGCAGGTTCTCCAGTTCCTTGGGCGAGCTGATCATGCCGCCATCAAGGCGTTCCCTGTCACGCTGGATCCTTGCCCTGACCTGCTCGACGTCGGCCTCGGCCTTGTTCTGCTCGCGTGCCAGATCGCTGCTCCGCGCGGTCATCGCGGCCACGGAATCACGCAGCTCAGCTTCGCGGCTTTCGAGCCTGGTGATCTCGGCGTGCTCAGGGAGCCCGCGCCGGCGATGCGCCAGCCGGCCGAGTTCCGCATCGATGTCTGCTAGCTCAAGCAATTGCAGCTGTGCCTCGGGCGATGCTTTCACGGTGCCACGTTAGCCTGCCTCGCGACCAGCGCGCGCCCAATGCCGGCCGGAGCGACGCTATCGCGACCTTGCGGCGGCCGGTCCGGCTACTTAGACGGCAGCAAGACCCGGTCGATCAGGTAGATCGTGCCGTTAGCCGTCTTGATGTTGCCGCAGAGCACGGTCGCCGTGTCGACCTGGTAAGTGGTGCCGCGCTTTGCCAGCACCAGTTCACTGCCGGACAGCGACCTGACCGTCCCGCCATGGGCGATCGTCGCGGGCGTGACGCGTTCTGGCACGGCCTGGTGCCGTACGACCCTGACCACGTTGGCTGGCTTGCTCAGGAAGCTGACATCGCTCTTCGACAGTTGCGCGAAGGCACTATTGACCGGGATGAACAAGGTCAATGACCTCATCTTGTTCAGTTCCCCGGTCAGGGCGGCCGACCTGATCGCCGAGCTGAACACCGACAGCTGCGGGTTACTCGCCGCGGCGGCGACCGTCCGCTGCGCACTGAGCGACGCGAAGCTGCCGCTCCCCCTGGCCGGGATGACGCCGCAGTCAACGCCGACGTGCCCGGTCGAGGCGGGCGAGGGCGAACTGCTCGGGACAGGCGGCGGGCCGGTCGGCGACGCCGGCGAGGGGGGTGCGGTGCCGCACGCGGCCCCGGCCAGGGCGGCGACGGCAACCGCTGCCAGGGCAGCGGCCCGCCTCAGCCTGGCGGCGGCCCGGGTAGGTGAACGTGCCTCGGACGGCGCAGTCGAACGCATGGCTTCCCCCCGGCGGGCCTGCTGGTCGCGCACGCTGCTGCCCCGGCGCGACAACCTAACCCTGCCCGCTCCGCCACGCTTAACCTGCTCCGTAGCGCGACAATGCCGAGTTATTACCTGTGGCTGCCCGTGCCCTGATGCCGGGCCGGATGCAAGAGCAGCGAGCAGGACCAAGCTGCCGTTGCCGGGCGGCGCGCAACCCTTGCCCGGGCGCGGCAGAACTGCCAGGCTAGCAGCGGCGGGGAGAGCGACCACTTCGCCGGCCGCAGGGCACGGCTATTACCGCAGAGACGGTCATTGTCGGCGCTCTTCCCGCTCCAAGGCGCCAGGCCAGGGCAGGAGGCCGGGCAACCCGCGGCAGCAAGCCAGGCAGCTCCTAGCTACGCGGGCTGATCACGACGATGAGCACCGAGGTTGGCTCGGCTGAACCTTCGGCAGGCTCGATGGTCAGGCCGATCTCGTCACCAGGCGATAGCCCGAACACGACCGCTGGCCCTGCCATGCCGCCGGCGGCCGGCCTGAGCATCCCGGCCGGGCGGTCACCGCCCGGGCCCATCAGCCACAGCTCGTAAGCCTGACCGTGCGGCAGCGGCGCGAGGCCATGCGCGGCGAAGACCAGGCAGTGCTGGCGATGTGACATGACCACGGTGGCGGTGCCGCCCGTGCTGACCTTCGAGGTCAGCATGGCAGCGTCCGGCGCGTTGAGCACGGCTGCGATCACATGATCTTGCCGCTGGGAGTGATGCAGTTGCTGCATCGCACTGCTGGCGAGCAGCCCGAAGCTCGTCGCCGCGGCGATCACGAGCGCCGCCGCGGCCAGCGCCAGCCGCGCCGGGAGCCTTATTGACCATGCCCGGCGGGCGAGCTGCCGCCAGCGCGGCGTACCCGGGGGCTGTGCTTCCGCCTGGTGTTCCGCGCGGATCTCGGCCGCGACCGGCGCGAGCTGACTGGTCAGGAACGCGGCGCGGATGGTCTGGTCTTTGAGTTCAGGGCGCGGCTTGAGGGTAGCGGCCATGCCGAGCCGCGCGGTGGCTTCCTGCATCTCGCGCACGTCATCGCGGCATTGCTCACAGTCGGCGAGATGCCTGACGAACTCCTCCCGTTCGCCGGGCGTGACCGCGTCCATGACAAAAGGAGCGGCCAGGGCATGCAGCTCGTGGTCTGCGGACATGGTCACGATACCCCCAGGCAGTCCCTGAGCCTGATCAGCCCGTCGCGCATTCTCGTCTTGACCGTGCCGGCCGGCACCGCGAGCAGCTCAGCGACTTCCCGGTAGGTGTAGCCGCTGTAGTAGGCCAGGCTGACGCACTCGCGCTGCAAGTCGGTAAGCGAGGTCAGGCAGCGCTGTACCCGCTCGCGGTCCAAGTTCGCCTCGACCGCTTCGGTCACCTCGTCGTAGTCGATCATGGCGGTAGCCGCGCGCTGCTCCCTGATCGAGTGGCTGCGCTCTGACCTGACCCGGTCCACGGCCCTCCGGTGCGCCATCGTCATGACCCAGGACGCGCCGCTGCCCTGCCGCGGATCGAACCGGCTCGCGGTCCGCCAGATTTCGAGCAGGACCTCCTGCATGACCTCCTCGGCCTGGGCGGGATCGCGCAGCACTTTCCTGACCGTACCGAGCACCCAGGCGGAGGCCTGGTCGTAGACGGACTCGTAGGCGCGTTCGTCCCCGAGCGCGACTGCGGTGAGCAGGTCGTCTAGCTGCCGGCCAGCTCTGGCGGCCGGGAGGGCAGGAACGGCCCCGCTGAGCGCCGCCCGGCCTGGCTGTCCGCCGTCGGTCATCCTCACACTTCCTATTCGTCGCAGGTCACGCTTTGGCTTGGGTTCCGCCTGATGTCCAATCCACGCCCGGCACTGGTACGAATATCCAGTGTGACCATCACCAACTCAATGCGCGCGCGGGGCGCTCTGGCCGGCCTGCTGTCCGGAGCCGTCGGCGTCTGCGCGGGCTTCCTGATCGCAGGGCTTACCGGCCCGGTCGGATCGCCCGTTGTCGCCACCGCCGAAGCCGCCATCGACCTGAGTCCCCCGGCCGTCAAGAACTTCGCGATCAAGGAGTTCGGCACGCACGACAAGCTCGTGCTGCAGATCGGCGTCCTCGTCGTGCTGGCGCTGTTCGCCGCGTTCATCGGCATGCAAGCTCAGCGCAAGGTCGATCGCGGGCTGATCGGCATCGGAGTGTTCTGCGTCGTGGGCCTGGCCGCTGCGCTGTCCCGGCCGACCTCGACTCCGGCCGACGCGCTCCCGACACTCATCGGCTCGGCCGCCGCCGGCGCCGCCATGGTCCTGCTCACCCGGGCGTCGGGCGGGGGCAGCGCTGAGACGGCCGCGCCGGCCGCGCGCACGGCCGCGACGCGCGGCAGTCGCTCGGGGACCAGCACGACGGGGGCCAGCACGACGAGGGCCGGCTTGTCGGTCAGCGAGCCGCAGCGACGGCAGTTCATGGCCATGAGCGCCGGCACCGCCGGCGCGGCGGCGGTCGCCTACCTCGGCGGGCGGCTGCTGACCGAGAGCGCCAACGTGACCCTCGCCGAGCAGTCGATGCGGCTTCCGAAGCCCGCCGTGCCCGCTCCGCCGCTTCCGGCGGGATCGGACTTCAGGATCCCGGGGCTTAGCTCTTTCATCACGCCGAACTCGTCGTTTTACCGCGTCGACACTGCCATCGTGCTGCCTCAGATCCCGCCATCGAGCTGGCACCTGCGCATTCACGGCATGGTCAGACGGGAGCTGACGCTGAGCTTCGACGACCTGATCAGGCGACCGCTGATGGAGGAGTACATCACCTTGACGTGCGTCTCCGATCCAGTCGAAGGGCCATACATCGGGAACGCACGCTGGCTCGGGGCGAGCTTGCGCTCGCTCTTGCGTGAGGCTGGCATCAAGTCGGGGGCTGATCAGCTCTTCTGCACGTCGTTCGACGGCTTCACGTCTGGCACTCCGGTCGCGACCGCCATGGACGGCCGGGACGCCATGCTCGCCGTGGCGATGAACGGCAAGCCGCTGCCGGTGGCGCACGGCTTCCCGGTCCGCACGGTGGTGCCCGGCCTGTATGGCTACGTGTCCGCGTGCAAGTGGATCACCGACATCGAGGTGACGACGTACGCGAGAAACGTCTCCTACTGGGCGCAGCGTGGCTGGACCGCCCAGGCCCCGATCAAGACCGAGTCGCGGATCGACGTTCCGGGGTCAGGCCAGGGCCCGATCAAGGCAGGGCGGACCCCGATCGCGGGCGTCGCCTGGGCCCAGCACAAGGGCATCGACGCGGTTGAGGTCCGGGTGGACAAGGGTCCGTGGCAGCAGGCCAAGCTGGCACAGGTACCCGGCATCGACACCTGGCGGCAGTGGATGATCTTCTGGGATGCCAAGCCAGGCAATCACATCATCGAGTCACGGGCGACTGATGCGACCGGTTTCACCCAGACGGCCGTCCAGGAGCCGCCCGAGCCCAACGGCGCCAGCGGGTACCCGATCATACAGGTGGCAGTGACCAGCTAGGGTCCTGCTCATGGCCGCTGCGGATGCTCAGGAAATCAGCGCTGTCGTATTCGACCTCGGCGGAGTGCTGCTCGACTGGGATCCCCGCTACCTGTACCGGCAGTTGATCGGCGATCCGGCCAAGCTTGACCACTTCCTCGACCGGATCTGCAGCAGGGACTGGCACCGGGCTCATGACCTCGGCGTCGATACCGGGCAGTCGTGCCGGGAACTGGCCAGCCTGCATCCCGGGTACGCCGAGCTGATCATGGCGTGGTCCGAGCGCGGCGAGGAAATGATCGCCGGGGTTTTCGAGGATAGCGCGGCTGTGCTGGCCGAGCTCAAGGCCGCCGGGCTCCCCTGCTTCGCCCTCAGCAACATGGAGGCTGACAGGTATGAACAGCGCCGGGCCAGGTTCAGCTTCTTCGAGCTGTTTGACGGCTGCGTGATCTCCGGTATCGAAGGCGTGATGAAGCCCGACCGCAAGATCTTCGATGTGCTGCTGGCCAGGTACGGCCTGGAGCCGGCCGGCACGGCATTCATCGATGACCAGCCTGCCAATGTGATGGCAGCCAGGGAACTGGGCGTCGTCGCCATTGAATTCACGTCCAGCGCCCAGCTCAGGCTGGACCTTCGCGAGCTAGGGCTGCCCGTCGCCGCGCCCTAGCCAGGCACTTCACGCCGGCCGGCTGCCTGCCGCCACCGCTGATCGGCGCAGTTACAGCAACTGGTCGCGTACCTGACCGTACATATAGGCGCCGAGCCAACGGCCCATCTCGTCAAACAGCCGCCGCCGCCCGGGACTCGGCACGCCAGGGCGCCCGCCCTCCCCGGCTGAGGCGTCGATCTGCAGCCAGGTCACATGCTGGCCGAGCCTGATGCCCTCGCCGCCGCGTTGCTTGCGCCTGGTATCGCGCCACTGGCCAGCCGCCGAGATGACCAGCACCGGGCAGGCGATATCCAGCCTCACGCGAGCCCGGCCGAAGTCCGGCGCGGACAAGATGAGCGCGTCCACCGGCCGGGTGACCGGGCGGGCGTCGCACCACAGCGCCGCGGTCAGCGCCGACGCGTCTTGCGCGCTCAGGATGATCGCGTCTATGCCGTCGGCTTCCCGCAGGTAGGCGCAGGCCGCATCGAGGCTGGCGAAAGCGGACCGCGGCGATTTGGCCACGCTGCCGCGCCATGCCGACGACTGGGACTCGGCACGCTCAACGTCGGTCAGGTAGAAGTGAAAGCCCCGTTCGTTGTACCAGCGGACCAGATCGGCCGGGGCCAGCGAATCGGACAGTTCGTGCAAGTGCAGCACCGCCCGCCTGCTCGGCCTGACTGACCGCCGCACGAAAACTGCCGAGCCTGCGTCGATGTCTGCACCGGCCGGCGCGGGGAGCGCTACCGCTTCATACTCGTAATCCCGACCGCCGAAGTCGCCACCATGATCGGCAATGAGGCCCATCTAACTTGCCGTTCCTGTCCGCACGCCTGAGTGACGCTCCCTTCGGTCCAGTCACTGCCTGTCGCGCAAGAGCCGGCGCGGACCGTCGCTGTTCAGTGTCGCACTGTAATCGAATTGCCGCTGGCAGACACGCAAGGAAGGTCTGGCGACAGGCGAGCGGCTGCCGGGGCTGGTTCATGGTGGCGGGAGGGATGAGCTTGGGGGGACGCGGGTGATCTTCCGCGATCATGATCGAGAGCATGATCGCGGACGATCACATCGGCTATGACCTGCGTAAAGCTCCGTGGTCAAGGTCAGGTTCAAGATCACGGAGCATTGGTCAGGCTCGGGCGGGGCATGCGGCAGATCCGGGCGCGGCCAGCCGCTTAGGACCCCGCCATAGGAGCGGTGAGCTCGAGCTGTACCCCGTCGGGGTCTTCGAACGACAAAACTTCGATGCCGAAGGACGGCAATGCGGTGATCACGCCGTGCGTCACGCCACGCTCATCGAAGAGCTCGACCGCGCGCTCGAGATCAGCATGGCCCGGTACGCCGAAGCTCAGATGATCAAGGCCCACTCGGTCCGGGTTGAATCTGTCATCGTCCGGCGCCATCGGACGCAGGCCCATGAGAAGGTTGCCCCGGATCATCACCACGCCACCGAACAGCAACTTGAATACCTCGGCCGCTGCCGGGTCATCCGGGGGCGGCGAAGCCACCGCGATGTCAAAGCCGAGCAGCCCGGTATAAAACTCCTTGCTGCGGTCCACGTCGGTCACCGTCAGCCGCAGGTGATGGATGTCACCCGCCGGAATCTGTCCTGGCATGAATGCTCCTCTCGTTCGGATACTCGTGGTTTAGCATCCCATCCGCGCACCGGCGCCGCCGTGGCCCTCCATCAGCCACCACAGGGGCGACCCGCAACCAGACCTTCATAGTCGAACATTCTTTCGATATCTGGGTATGACTAATGCGTGGCCATCCACGACGTCGCCGCGCGTTTTTACCGCGAGCAAGTGTCGGATAGCTGGGTGCCGGGCTATCTCGCCGGGCGCGGCATCGGGGCGCACGCGCAGCGGCGCTGGCTGACCGGCTACGCGCCAGCCGAATCCGACGTGCTGGTGCGCCACCTGCGTGCGGCGGGTTACCCGGACACCCTGATCCAGGCGGCGGGCCTGGCCCGGCGGTCACGCCGGGGCTTTCTCACCGACACCTTCCGCGACCGGGCCGTGCTTCCCATCCGTTCCCCGCGCGGCACGATCGTCGCGTTCATCGGACGGGCTGCCGAGCACGCCGGCCAGGACGTGCCCAAGTACCTGAACAGCCCGGGCACCTGCCTGTACGACAAGGGGCGGGCACTGTTCGGGCTCTGGCAGGCGCGCGATGCCCTGGCCGCCGGCGCGATTCCGGTGATCACCGAAGGTCCGCTCGACGCGATCGCGATCGCGATCGCCGCCGACCTCGCGGGCAGCGTCAGCTACGCGCCGGTCGCCCTGTGCGGCAGCGCGATCACAGCACGCCAGGTCGAATCCCTCGCTGAAGCCTGCGATCTCCGCCACACCGGCGTGCTGGTGGCGCTCGACAACGACACAGCCGGGCAGCACGCCACCGTGCGGGCTTATCGCCTGCTCAGCCGGCTTGCCAGCCGCATCGAGGCCGTGGACCTCGCCCCCGCCTCCGATCCGGCCCAGGTGCTGCGCGACCACGGCCCGGCGGAACTCGGGGCGGCGCTCGCCTGCCGCCGGTACCCGCTGGCTGACCTGGTCATCGACGCGTCGATCGAACCGTGGTCCCGCTGGCTCGGCTTCGCCGAAGGTCAAATAGGTGCGCTCCGGGCGGCCGCCGGCGTCGTGGCCTCGATGCCGCCTCCAGACGTCGGACGCCAGGTCGCGAGGATCGCCGCCCGCCTCGATCTGAGCTACGCGATCGTGACAACAGCAGTCACAGACGCCCTGACGCAGCGGCTCGGCCGCGGCTAGATCGCGGCAAGGCTAAGACAACCCGGCTCAGCCGCGCCGTCGCAGCGTGCCGGGGATCAGGACAACGGCGACCGCGGCGCTGAGCAGGTACAGGACGACGGCACCGATGGCGATGACATGGAAACCGCCAAGGAAGCCGGAGCTGCCTGGCTGTCCCGCGATCGCCCCGGCGACCGCGACGCCCATGGCCCCGCCGACCTGGCGTGCCGTGTTGTTCACGGCCGAGCCAAGGCCCGCCCGCTGTCCGGGCACGGCCGCGATCGAGGCCGCCACCACCGCGGGGGTGAGCACGCCGAGGCCGATGCCCCACAGGAGGAAAGCCGACAGCAGCAGGAGATAGCCTGACTTGGCGCCGACGGCAAGCAGGACGACAAGGCCGGCGGCCGAGATCACGAATCCGCAGGCAACGGGAAGCCGGGGGCCGATCCGGCTGGTAAGCCGGCCGGACAGCGGGGCGATCACGGCTAGCGGCATGAACAGCGGGATCATCTCCGCGCCTACCGCGAGCGGCGAGCGATGCTGCACCGACTGCAGGAATAGCGTCATCACGAACAGCATTCCGAGCGTACCGAAGTTCATCACCCCGGCCGCGCCGTTGGCCACGGAGAACACTGGCCGCCTGAAGAGGTCCAGCGGCAGCATCGCATCATCGCCGCGGCGCCACTCGGCTAGCACGAAGCCGCCGGCCAGCGCCAGCGCGGCGCACGCCGCCGCCACGACGACCGGCGTGACGGCGCCCGCCCGGCCGCCCTGGATGACCGCGAAGGTCGCCGCCAGCAGGAAGAGCGCGCCGAGCACGGCGCCTCGCAGGTCCATCTGCTTGCCCTGCGGCTCAGAGCTCTCCCGCACGATTGCCAGGGCGGCCGCGAAGGAGATGATCACGATGGGCACGTTGACCATGAAGATCGCCCGCCAGCCGAATGCGGTGATCAGCACCCCGCCGAGCAGAGGCCCGGCAGGCAGTGCCAGGCTGCCGATACCCGCCCAGATGCCGATCGCCCGCGCCTGGCCCTGGCCGTCCGGGTAAGCATGGCTGATGATCGCGAGCGTGCCCGGCAGCAGCATGGCGGCGCCGACTCCCTGGATCGCACGGGCAGCGACCAGCACGGACACGACGGGGGCCAGGGCACAGGCGAGCGAGCCGGCCCCGAACACCGCGAGCCCGGCAAGCACGACCCGCTTGTGGCCGCGCAGGTCCCCGGCTGTGCCGCCGATGAGCATCAGCGACGCCAGAGCCAGCGCATACCCGTCGACCACCCACTGCAAGCCGCTGACATCCGTCCGCAGGCCGGCACCAATCCGCGGCAGGGCAACGTTGACGATCGTCACGTCGAGCAGCACAAGGAAGTAGCCAACGCACATCACCACGAGCACGGCTCGCGGCGACCCTGCGCCGAAACGACTCCGGCGCTCATCCTGCCGGGCCGCTTGCTCGCCGGTTATCGCCGTCTCCCTACCGGTTCTCGTGGTAATGGCCCGCGGTGGTGATTTACCCATGAGATACCTCCTTGGCATGAACGCTTTCCGTGCCCGGTCTGGTAATGCGGCCCAAACGTGAATTCCCATCTACCCAAGCCAGGAATGCTAATAGCTAACTTCTTCGGCTCCGGCCGAAGTATCGCCGCGGACAGCACAGTGGGCTCGCGTGCGTCTGACTGTACGGTGAGGTTTTTCTAGCACCCTGGCGAGTTATCCCCGCCCCCGACGGGGAACGTTGGCGTGTGATGACGGACCAGACGGACCAGACGGACCAGATAGAGGGCGACGCCAGCTTCGAGATGCCAGCAGAGCTGATCGGCCATCCGGCGCGATCGGCGATGCTGCGCTCTCTTCTCGACGGCAGGGCATTACCAATGTCGATGCTGGCCAGTGAGGCTGGTGTGGCAGCATCGACCGCGAGTGAGCACCTCACCAAGCTCACCAAGGGCGGCCTGCTGCGAGTCAGACCCGAGGGCAGGCGGCGCTACTACGAGCTGGCATCCTCTCGCGTAGCTGACGCGCTCGAGGCCCTGTCCCGGCTGGCACCCCGGCAGCCGGTCAGGTCCCTGCGGGCCGATACGCGGGCGCGGGCGCTGCGGTTAGCCAGAACCTGCTACGACCATCTCGCTGGCCAGCTCGGCGTCGAGGTGATGCAATCGCTGCTCAGCAGCGGCATGCTGGCCGGCGGAACCGGCGAGCACATCCGGGGATCAGCGGGCAGCGACCGGCTGGCAGCCCCCGGCCGCGATGTCGGCTACTGGCTTACGCCAGACGGTCGGAGCAGGCTCGATGACTTCGGCGTGCGGGTGCGGCAGACGCGCCGGCCCCTGGTCCGCTACTGCGTGGACTTGACCGAACAGCGTCACCACCTCGGTGGCAGTCTCGGGGCCGGGCTGCTCCAACGGTTCGAGGAACTCGACTGGCTGAGGCCCGGCACCCGGCCGGGCCAGCGAGCGCTGACCATCACGCCGGCCGGAGAACACGGATTCGCCGAGAATTTCGGCATAGACACCGGCCGGCTGGCCATTCCCGGGCGCGTCTAGCACGCGTGCCAGGCCTGCAGCGGGACGACGCTGAGGTCCTGCCGCGCCGGATCGCTCAGCTCACCTAGTCCCAGCGCTAGCGCGGCGGCGGCGCGTACCGTCGTTACGCACGGCCGCCCTGCGGCAGACGCGGCCGCGCGGTACTGGCATCGCTTTGCCGTGCTGATGACCAGGCTGACGTCGGCCATGACCTCCTCGGCCGGCCGGCCGGCCAGACTCGCGCACCGGACGCCGCCGCGACGCAGCGATTCGGCGTGGCCAGAGGTGGCGAGGAGGTCAAAGCCGAGGTCCGCCAGACGCCGCAGCGGCCCGGTCAGTTCCCGCTCGTCGCCATCGGCGGGACAGACGATGACCCGGCCCGGGCGTGGCAGACCGCCATAACACGCGGCCTGAGCCTTGATGAAGGCCCTACCGAACGACGTGTCGATGCCCATCACCTCGCCGGTCGACTTCATCTCCGGCCCGAGCCGGGGATCCAGGCCGCCTCCTTCGCGGGCGCGGAAACGGTTAAAAGGCAGCACGGCCTCCTTCACCGCCACGGTCCCCGAACTTGCCGCGCTGTCCCCGCCCGCGGGGAGAATGCCAGCTTCGCGCAGGCTTGCGATGGAGGCGCCAAGCATCACCCGAGCCGCGGCCTTGTCGAGCTGCACCCCCGTGGCCTTGCAGATGAACGGGATCGTGCGAGCCGCCCGCGGGTTGGCTTCCAGCACATACAGGTCACCGTCCTTGACCGCGTACTGCACGTTCAGCAGGCCGCGCACGCCTAGGTGCCTGGCGATGAGCTCGGTGGCACGCCGCGCCTCCGCGACGAGCCCGGCGCCCAAGGTGATCGGCGGCAGCACGCAGGCCGAATCACCCGAGTGCACCCCGGCTGGCTCGACATGCTCAAGCACGGCCCCGATGACGAGCTGCTCGCCGTCGTACAGCGCGTCGGTGTCCACCTCGGTCGCATCGTCAAGGAACCGGTCGATGAGCACCGGGTGCTCGGGCGAGACAGCCGCAGCCCGGCTGATGTAGCCGGTCAGGGCGGCTTGGTCACGTGCTATCTCCATGCCGCGGCCACCGAGCACATACGACGGCCTGACGAGTACCGGGTACCCGATCTCGTCCGCGACCGCGATGGCCTCCGCGTGCGACCTTGCCGTGCCGTACGCGGGAGCGGCCAGGCCCGCATCGGCGAGGACTTTGCCGAACGCGCCGCGGTCCTCCGCCAGGTCGATACCCTCAGGCGCGGTCCCGGCGATGGGAACGCCCGCCTGCTTGAGGCTTCCCGCGAGGCACAGCGGGGTCTGCCCGCCAAGCTGGACGATCACCCCGGCGAGCCGTCCTGACTGCTTCTCGGCGTGCACTACCTCAAGCACGTCTTCTAAGGTGAGCGGCTCAAAGTAAAGCCGGTCGGCCATGTCGTAGTCGGTGGAGACGGTCTCCGGATTGCAGTTAACCATGATTGTCTCGAAGCCGGCCTCACGCAGGCTCATCACCGCCCGGACACAGGTGCAGTCGAACTCGACGCCCTGCCCGATCCGGTTCGGGCCAGAGCCGAGAATGATGACCTTGGGCTTGTCGCCCTGCGCGGTCACCTCGGACTCCGCCGACGGGTCGAGTTCGTAGGCCGAGTAGTGGTAGGGCGTGCGGGCAGCGAACTCCGCCGCGCAGGTGTCCACGGTCTTGAACACAGGCCGCACCCCGAGCCGATGCCGCAGCGCGCGCACCTCATCTTCGTGCTGATCGCCTCCGCGCAGGACGGCGATTTGCCGGTCGGACAGACCCGCGCTCTTGGCCCGCCGCACCAGCGACTCGCCCAGCGAAGGGGCGGTGGCCAGTTCCGCGCGCAGCGTCACGAGGGTGGCGATCTGCTCGACGAACCACGGGTCGATTCCGGAGGCCGAGCTCACCTGTGCCACGGTGGCGCCAAGCCGGAGAGCGCGCTCCACTGTGTAGACCCGGCCGTCGTGCGGCGCACGCAGCGCGTCAAGCGCCTCGCCGACCGTGCCGTTCGGCGGATCAGGCACCGTCCAGAAGCCGACGGCGGTGGTCTCCGCCGAGCGCAGCGCCTTTCCGAGTGCTTCGGTGAAGCTGCGGCCGAGCGCCATTACCTCCCCGATGCTCTTCATCGTCGTGGTGAGCACCTGGTCCGCGCCAGGAAATTTGTCGAAGTCGAACCGCGGCACCTTTACCGCGACATAGTCCAGTGCCGGCTCAAAGCAGGCCACGGTCTCGCCGGTGATGTCGTTGACTATCTCGTCGAGCGTGTAGCCGAGCGCGAGCCTGGCGGCGATCTTGGCGATGGGGAACCCGGTGGCCTTGGACGCAAGCGCGCTCGAACGGGACACCCGCGGGTTCATCTCGATCACCAGCATCTCACCGGAGCCAGGGTGAACGGCGAACTGGATATTGCAGCCGCCAGTCTCCACGCCGACCGCGCGCAGCGCGGCGATCCCGGTATCGCGCATGCGCTGGTACTCCCGGTCGGTGAGCGTCATCGCGGGCGCGACGGTCACCGAGTCACCGGTGTGCACGCCCATCGGATCGAGGTTCTCGATCGAGCACACCACCACGACGTTGTCATTGGTGTCGCGCATCAGCTCAAGCTCGTACTCCTTCCAGCCGAGCACGCTCTGCTCGACCAGCACCTGCGCCGCGGGCGAGCTTGCCAGGCCGGCGGGCGCCAGCACCTCAAGTTCCTCCGTGGTGCGCGCCAGCCCCGAGCCGAGTCCGCCCATCGTGTAGGACGGCCGGATCACGACCGGCAGACCGAGATCCGCCGCGGCCGCGCGGACCTGTTCCATCGACTGGCATAACCGGGACCGCGGCACCTGGGCGCCTACCGCCTGCACGACATGCTTAAAGGCCTGCCGGTCCTCGCCGCGCTTGATCGCGTCGATGTCGGCACCAATCATCGTCACGCCATGCTGGGTGAGCACGCCCCGCTCGTGCAGGGCGACCGCCGTGTTCAGTGCCGTCTGCCCGCCCAGGGTCGCGAGCAGCGCGTCCGGCCGCTCCTGCTCGATCACCTTTTCCACCGATTCAGGCGTGATCGGCTCCACGTAGGTCGCGTCGGCGAACTCCGGATCCGTCATGATCGTGGCGGGATTCGAGTTCACCAGGGTTACCCGCAGGCCCTCCTCGCGCAGGACGCGGCACGCCTGGGTGCCCGAATAGTCGAACTCACAGGCCTGGCCGATCCTGATCGGTCCCGAGCCGATTACGAGCACATGCGAGATGTCCGTCCGCCTGGTCATCAGCTAGTCCTCCATTCCGTCAGCCTGCCGCTCCATCAGCCCGGCGAAGGTCTCAAGCAGGGCCGCCGCATCATGCGGTCCGGCCGCTGCCTCCGGGTGGAACTGCACCGAGAACGCGGGGACCTCCGCGCAGCGCAGTCCTTCTACCGTGCCGTCATTAGGGCAGTGGTGGCTGACTCGCGCCGGGCCGAACGGCGAACCGAACCGCTGGCCTGGCTTCCCATCGATAGCGAACCCGTGATTATGCGCGGTGATAGCTACCGTGCCGGTCGCCGCGTCCACTACCGGGATGTTCGTACCCCGATGGCCGTAACGCAGTTTGTAGGCCTCAAGGCCCAGCGCCCGGCCGAGAATCTGATGGCCGAAGCAGATGCCGAACAACGGAATCCGTCGCCGCAGCACCTGCCTGGTAAGGTCCACCGCCTCGTTGGCGGCCGACGGGTCCCCGGGCCCGTTGGAGATCAGCACCCCGTCTGGCCGGACCGCCAGCAGGTCATCGATCGTGGACCGAAGCGGCAGCACGTGGGTCTCGATGCCGAGCGCCGCCATCAGCCGGGGCACGCTCGCCTTGATGCCCAGGTCGAGTGCGATGACTCGCAGGCGTGGCCGGCCAGCGGCCGGCACGACGTACGGCCTCATCGTGCTGACGTCGCCTGCCAGGTCGGCTCCGGTCATCGGGGCGACGGCCCGCACCGCCGACAGCATGTCCGCACCTGCGGGCCGCACGTCCCCGCTGAAGATCCCGCCCCGCATGAAGCCGCGCTCCCTGATGTGGCGGGTCAGTGCCCGGGTGTCGGCGCCAGCTATCCCTGTCACGCCCTGACGGGCGAGCTCAGAGTCAAGCGAACGCGTGCTACGCCAGTTTGATGGCCGGGGTGCCGGGTTGCGGACGGCGTAACCAGCCACCCGGATTCTCTCGGACTCGCTGTCCTCGTCGTTCCAGCCCGTGTTGCCGATCTGCGGCGCGGTCTGCACCACGATCTGGCCGTGATACGACGGATCAGTCAGCGTCTCCTGGTATCCGGTCATGCTCGTGCAGAACACCACCTCGCCGAGAGCGCGGCCTGGCGCGCCGTACGGCACGCCGTGAAATGCGCGGCCGTCCTCCAGCATCAGGACGGCCGACGGCTGCTCCATCATCTCCGTCATTGCTTTCCTCCAACCGAACGCCCGAGGCAGGCAGATCGAGGCGCAGATAGACCGAGCTGCTCGCGATTGCTGTTTATGCGGTCCACTTATGCGGTCCAGGCATATTGGTGCTGCGCCGTCGCCGCGAGCGTCATTTATCTCACCGTATCAGGTGTAGCAGACTAGTCAGGCCCGCATATTTCTTGCGGCCCTGGCCGAATTATGAGACGGCGAACCTTCGGTCAAAACCGAATGATATGAGACCGCTGCGGACAGCCGCCGTTGGCACGAGCATGAATTTGACAGCCACGGCAAGCTCGATAGGGTGGCAACTGGCTGATCCGGCCACTCTAAGTCCGAAAGGGGCGATGCTTATCCGGTATTAGGACTCGCTAGCAGGCCGTCTTCTAGCTGGTTCTTTCCTGGCCCGGCGAGATGAGACGAGAGCCGACGAGAGGACAGACGAGAGGAGATGAGACACATGTCCGACCGGACGCGGTACTTAGCAGAAGGTGACGACGAGTTTTACTGGGAGCGCGTGCGCCGCAACCTCGGGTGGCTCGGCGACACCGAGCAAGAGCAGCGCGAACGCCAGCTGAAGCTGCGCAACGCCGTCATCGGCGTAGCCGGTTGCGGTGGCATCGGCGGCGCGACAGCCGAGCGACTCGTGCGCATGGGAGTGCAGCACCTCAAAGTCGCCGATCCCGACAAGTTCGAGGCATCCAACATCAACAGGCAATTCGGCGCAACTGTCGACACAATCGGGCAGAACAAGGCCGAAGCGGTAGCCGAACTCGTCTATAACACCACCAGGGACGTCAATATCGACGTGTATCCCGAGGGCATCACGAAGGACACGGCCGATGAATTCTTAGACGGCTGTGACTACGTACTCGACAAGATCGAGCTGTACGAGATCCAGGCGCGATATACGCTGCATCAGGCGTTCCGGCGGTCCAGCCGCTGTCAGTTCATGATGCTTACACCGGTATTCGGCAACCGGACCTTCTTCTTCAAATGGACACGCGACTCGATGACCGCGGAAGAGTACTTCGGCGTACCAGTCGACGCGGAAATGAACGAGGAGAACGCCAGGCAGCTCATCAGTCGGTTCATCCCTGAGATGCCTGACTTCCCGTCTCGGCAGATGCTGGACAAGTGGTTCATCAAGGACCTTGAGTGCCCGATCTTCGCTGGCACCCCGCCACTCGCCCAGGGCATGCTGGCATCCCGCCTTGGACAGGCGATCACCGGACTCGACCAGCTCCCTGGCTCATTCGAGCTGCCGGTGACGCCCGGGTACGCCATGCTCGACACGCAGAAGTGGGTCGCCACGGCCGTTCATGGCAAGTGGTGGTGACCAGTGATGACCAAGCAGATGACGGCGCCGGCCAGCACGGCGCGCACAGACCTTCCCCGGCACGCGGTGTCCTCGGCTGACTGGGGCCCGCAGCAGCTTCTCGCGCTTTTCACCAGGGCCGAGTGGATGGCGAGGCAGCCACGTGACCGCCTCGCCGCGATCGCACCTGGCGCGATCGCCGGCCTGCTGTTTTACCAGAACAGCACGCGGACCAGGATCAGCTTCGAGACCGCCGCCTGCCTGCTCGGCGCCAAGTACGTCGGGTTCGACAGCGCGTCGACCACGCGGGCGGGCGACTTCTTTCAGGAGAGCCTGACCGACACCGTCCAGGTCATCGGCAGTTACGCTGACCTGCTCGTGCTGCGGCACGTCGACGACGACGCGGCCGAGCGTGCCGCGGAGGTGAGCCCGGTACCGGTGGTCAACGCGGGAACAGGAGAAAGCGACCATCCGACCCAGGGCATGCTCGACGTCTGGATGATGACCAGGACGCTCGGCACGATAACCGGCCGCCGTATCGGCCTGATCGGCGATCCGGACTGCCGGGCCATCAAGGCGATTTTCACGATGGCGGTAAGCTTCAGGCCGGCCGAGGTGGTGTTCCTCACTCCCGAAGACACTCACGTGCTGCCCGAGCAGCGCGACCGGCTCCGCGACCTGCACATCGGCTGCACGACAGTGGACAGTGCCGCCGATCTCATCGGGCGGGTGGACGCGACAAGCATGATCCCGGTCGAGTTGCCCGACTTCCACGTCGCCACGGCGGGCGCGAAGCGCTCGGACAAGGTGGCCGAGCGGTTCAGGGTGACCCGCCGGCTGCTCGAGTCGCCGGCCGGGCGCGAGACAGTCGTCCTGCACTGCGGCCCGCGCGGGGATGAACTGCCTCCCGAGGTCGATGACCTGCCCAACGTCAAGTACTTCGACGCTGTCCAGTCGGGCGTGTACCTGCGCGCGGCTCTCATGGACATGCTGTGGAGCCAGTGGGGAGGCCGGCAAGCTGACCCGAGCTAGATCAGCAGGCTCAAGTCGTCAGCCTCAGCGCTGTCGGCCCGGTCCGCCCCGCCGGGCCCCGCAGGCTCGGAGAAGCCCGGCCGACTGATCGCGCCCCGGGCTTCTAGCTCCTTGATCAGCGCGTGCTCGACGAAGTAAGCGAGCGACGCGTAGCCGCGCCACACCCGCCGCCATTCACGCTCGACCGCGCCCTCACCGAGCACCCGGCTGACTTCGTCGAGGTAGGCCACGATGATGTCCGCCGCCTGGCGGCTGTGGCCGGCTGACATATTGTCGATCGTCAGGTGCGCCTGCTCATAGCAGTCATCGAAGCCGTAATGGTGCAGCTTCTGGATCTCGTGCAGCCGCAGCTCGCCCAGCCCGAACATCTCGATCGCCAGGTTGTAGCCGAGGATCTCGTTGTAATAGGTGTCAGGGAACAACGCCATGCACAGCTGGTGCAGGGAGAACCCGTACAAAGCATCTGGCAGATCGCCCTGCTCCATGAAAGCGGCGTCGCGGACATGCGGCAGCCTCACGTCCATGCTGTGCAAGGCCTTATGGATGAGCATGATGTGGTTCTTGCGCAGGTCGCCGTAGCCCATCTCGTCCACGTAAATCGAGAAAAGCGCCGCGTCGCAGCGCCGGTCGCAGCGGCCGAGGTTCGCCAGACGATGCAGCCAGGTCGCGTCAACGAGCGCCCCGAGCGCGTACGTGGTCTGCAGGAACACCACTTCCTCGCGATCGGGGATCTCGGTCAGCGGCTTGTAGGGTTCGACCAGCTTCTCCCAGTAGACCCGCTCGGCGCGCTCGTACAGCGCGTCAGCGCTATAGGGGAAATACGTCGCGTCCGTGTACCGCCCGCCGGCCCCGCAGGTGAACAGCACCTCGGCCAGCTCAAAATGCCGCTTCGCCCGCTCGAAGGCCAGAGGCAGGGTGTTGGCGAAATTCTCGATATTCACCAGACGGTAGAACAACTCGCGGTCGCCGGGCGCCCCCGGATCACCGATCACGACATCCGCTGGCCGGCTTTCCTTGATCGCGGCCGACCGGGCCGCCGCCTGCGCATCGCCTACGGTGTTGGCCACGATCTCGACCGCCGGGCGTTCACCGGACTGCACGGAAGCGACCCAGTCAGCGAAGACCCTGGCCTCGCGGTCGGTGAAGATCCCGAACATCGGCCCGCCGAACTTGATCGCCCTGATGAACCGCGAGGTGCCCTCGGGCGTCCGGCGCAGCTGCGGGGCCTCGCGGAAGTCGGCGAGGAAGGCGGCGAGGTCAAGCTGGGGGTCGGTGAACGTCTCGGCCAGCGGCCGGCCGCCCACCTTGATGTTCTTGTGATGCCGCCCGGCAAAGGGAGCGTGCCTGGCGATCACCGCCGCCACTTTGGACTCAAGCGGCAGCTCCGCGTGCCAGGCGGCGAGCCCGCCGAGCATGGCGACATGCTCGCGCTCCAGCTCAAGCGCGCACCGCACGCCCGCCAGCATCCGCGCCCGCTCGGCCGGCCCGGCGAGGTCGGTGTAGGCGGTGAGCAGCGCGCGCAGCTCTGGTTCTGCGATCATGGCGGGGAGGCCGGACAGCAGGTCGTCGACCCCGAGCGCGAGCACGGCATAGTGCACGCCGACCAGCTCAGGCAGGAAGTTGCCGGGCAGCCGCGCCAGCGCCAGGTAAAAGCAGGCATGCAGGGCGGTCAGCGGCCTGGCATCGGCCGCCGCAAGGAAGTCGGCGGCGGCGATCTCCGGCAGGTAGACGCCAGCCTCCTGTAGTTTGCGCCGCCGCAGAGCGTGCTGGGCCCGGTGCGGGTTCGCCTCCCCGCGCAGCGTGAAGTGCTGCACCAGCAGCTGGTTCACGATCACCGAAGGCTGGGTCGCAGGCTGGGACAGCACGTCGAGCCAGCAGCCGCCAAGCAGCCCGAGCACGGCCCGCTGGCGCAGCACGGCATCTCTAGCGGTGTTTGCCGGCGCGGTGTCGTTCTCCGTGAGCGCGGTGAGCACGGCGGCGAACTGCGCCCGCAGCGCGGCCACCCGCGCGGCGATCTCGTCAGGACCAGCATCGTCGGTAAAGTCAGCCGAAGGCTCGCAATGCGGGCGAAGGAAGGCGTCAAGCACCCGCCGCGCGATCAGCAGCACGGTCTCGGACTCCTGGTCGCTGATCAGCGCGCGGAACAACTCCCGCGGCTCCTGCGCGACAACCGCGTCGGCATCCCGGTCCGCTGCCGCGCTGAACTCGAACGGGCGCAGCGGCAGGGCGGTGATCAGGTCGGGCGGCTCGAACACTGGCAATTGGACCGCGGTCATGGTCTGGCACTCTCCCCTTGGTCACCCTGAAAGCTCGGCGCTCGGAGCAGCACGCCGATCCTCGATCCCGGCACGCTGGTGACAAGCTCGCAGTAGCTGCCGCTGGTCACGTGCCCGAGCGCCATCCGGTCCACCAGGTTGATCAGCGGATCGGCGGCGAAGCAGTGCCCGAGCCTTTCGATGTTGTCGAGGAACAGCTGGCCCATGCCGAACCCGGCCTGCCGCTCCTTCATCACGACCAGTGGCTTGAACAAGTTGGCGTGCAAGAGTGCGCCGACATCGCCGACCTTGAGCCCGGGACCGGCGAGCAGGCCGTCGTTGACCTCCCTGGCCAGGTCGGCGCTGATCTGATTGCTCCACTCAAGCTCATCGGTCTTCAGAGCCGTCCCGCACCCGAGAAGCTCAAAGTACCTGGATGGACCACCCCCGGCACCGGCGGTGACAAGGCAGCTCGCGGCACCGTCGCTGAACAGGGCGAACTGGGACATGCGGTCCGCGTCTTCGGCGACCTTGTCGGCGGTGATGACCAGTACCGTGCGATGCCGGCCGCTGGTCACGAACGCCTGCGCCACGTCGATGCCGGCCAGCAGGTTCGCGCACCGGTTCAGGCTGATGCCGTAGACCGGGATCTCGCCGAGCCCGATCCCGGTCAGCACGGTGGCGACGAACTCGCCGTGACCCTCGGCCGGCCCTGGTATCCGGTTCGAGCAGAGCACCACGGCCTCGACCGCGTCGGGCGGGAGGCCAGCCGCGTCCATCGTGCCCCGTCCGGTCTCGGCGGCGAGATCGGCGAGGTCCCTGCCGGTGACCCTGACCGTACCCCAGCCCCACAGCTCCGGTTGCGGCGCCAGCTTGAACCGCCTGGCCAGCTCGCCGAGGTTCTCGATCGCCGTGTAGGGCACCTCATTCTCGCCGAGCACGTAGGCGGGCCCCCGCAAGAAGACGGTCATCAGATCAGCTCTACATGCTGGTCGGCTCGCACGATCTCGGCCAGGATGGCCGTGATCGGCGCCGGATCCGGCTCGAAGTAGAAGTGGCCGCCGTCCACCCAGCGCTGGTCGACCGGCTCGGCGAACTCCCGGCCCCAGGGCTCCGCCTGAGGCGCCGTCACGTGCGGGTCATCGCGTCCGACCACGACCGTCGCCGGAATGTCCAGCGGCCTGGCCGCGGCGTACTGGTAGCCGACGGCCATGTGGAAGTCCGCGATGATGCCGGGCAGGAGCAGTTCCCGCATCTCGTCGTCGGCGATGACCTCGGCCGACAGCCCGCCGAAGAACCCGATCGCCTCGGCGAACTCCCGCCCGGACAACCTGGCGATGCTCCGCACGCGCTCAGAAGGCAGCAGGCACGGCGCCGAGCACCCGCTCGCGATGAAGCGATGCGGTGCAACGCCAGCGCCGGCAAGTCTCTTGCACACTTCGAACGCAATCACCGCGCCGAGGCTGTGCCCGACTAGGTAGCTCGCCCGGTTGCCGCTCGCCGACGCGATGGCCCGCGCCGCTCCGTCGACGTAGTCGCTGATCGTCGGGGCCGGCTCGGCGGCCCGGTGCTCGCGGCCCGGCCGGCAGATGGCGATGATCTCCGCGTCAGCACCGAGTGCGTCCTGCCAGTCCAGGAAGGCGCGCGGGCTGCCGCCGGCGTGCGGGAAGCAGAAGATCCGCGCCGGAGACGAGTCGGTTCGCGGCCGGCTGATGAACCACGGCGAGGCGGGCGAGTCTTTCACGACAGGGGAATCCTGTACGTCACGGTGCTGCTGGCTGACGGGTTACCAGGCCGCAGGTGCAGCTCGCCGCGCGAAGGAAGCATGACCACCGCGGCGACAGTGCGTTCCCGCCTAATGTCGTGATTGCCAGCCACGCAGACATTCGGCTGGCACAGCAGCGCCATGTGCTCTTCGGCGCCGGCGCCGGCCGGCAACTCGGCGAGCGAGGCCAGGCCCGCCTCGCAGGCCCTGAGCCGCTGCTCCGAGAAGTTCCGCGCGAAGACATTGAGCTCGTCGGCCGCGGCGAAATCCGGGTGCAGGTAGTGGTTGGTGTGCGCCGACTGGCCGGCGAAGGCGGTCACCCGGAGCTGGTCACCGAGGATCTCGACGCACGCGAGGCTGCCTGGGTCGCAGAACGTGAGCGACCTGGAGCTGGCAAGCGGCAGCGTCGCGAGCACGTCGAGCGCCTCGGCGACCGAGCTGGCCGTGTCAAGCAGGTGCCTGATCGCCAGGTAAGGTGGCAGGCCTGGGTGCCAGGTGCCGCCGAGTACGAGGTTCAGCCCGATGGCCAGGCCATCGCTGTTAATGCCGAGATAACCGAGCTGGCCGCCGAAGCTGAGCACCAGGGCACGGCGCCGCGAGCCTGACAGCTTCAGGTCGAGCACGGCGAGCTGGTCGTCGAGATTGCCGTTCAGGTCGACGGTCTGGGCTAACACCGCGGTCTTGGCCGGCCCGGCGGTGAGGCTGGCGTAGGTAGTGCAGTCACCGCGCGCCGGGACCTTCCTGTACCCGATAATCTCGCGCCTGACCTGCAGCAGCATCGCCTCGTCGGCGGTGATGCCCGCGCCGCTCGCGAGCCCGGCCAGTTCCTCGGTTAACGCGGGGGTAGCGGACGCGATGGCTCTTGAGTACTTGTCGAGCTCGGGGCCGAGCGCCGAGAGCGAGGTCGGCTCGGGCGTGAGCTTGTTGATCCGGCACAGCCCGTCGTCGAGGAACTCGCGCAGCGCCGCCGCCCTGGCGGCGCCGTGCTGGTACCCCACGTCGAAGGGGTCGCCGCCAGCCCGGATGAGGGGCACCCGGCCGTCCGTCGCCGTCGGCTGGACCTGCGGGCTCATCTGACTGGCTCCGGGATGCGGGTGACCTTCGGGCCGGCCAGCAATTGCTCTTTGACCCCTGGCCATTCCGGCTTGAGCACGCTGTAGTAGACCGCGTTACGTCGCCTGCCATCCGGCATCGGGTTGAAGCTGCGCAGCGTCCCCTCTTCGCGGGCACCGATATTGCACAGGGCCCGCCTCGCCTGCACATTGAGTTCGTCGGTCTTGAATTCCACCCTCTCGGCATCCAATTGCTCAAAGGCTTCCCGCATCATGAGGAATTTGGCCCACCTATTGATGCCCTTGCCGTGAGACCCGATCCCGAGCCACGACCAGCCAATTTCCAGCCGACCGTCCTTTTCCATCATATTGCAGAAACTCATGCTGCCAGCGGCCGCGCCCGTGCTCTTGTCGGTGATGTAATACACGACCCGCGTGCCCGCCGCCTGGTCGGCCAGGCCTAGATCGAACAGGGCGTGGAACTCGTCATCGGTGGCGACGCTCAGGACGAAGTAACGCCAGATCCTGGCGTCCATGGCGATGGCATGCAGGGACTGCCTGTCCTCAGGACGGACCGGCCGCAGCAGCACGTAGTCATTCTCCAGCGGCACGGCCGCTATTTTCGCCCAGGTCATGCCGGCTCCGTCCCGTCAGCTATCCCATTCGCCCCGTCGTTACCGTCGGCGAACTTGGACAATGCGGTAACGACGTCGTGCACGGTACGCATCCCGGCCACATCGGGCTCGGTAAACTCTGCCAGGCTGACATTTGTGCCATCGCATGCCGACATGAGGAAGATTACCTTATTGAGCGACGTCAGGCCGTACACGTCGGCCATGTCCAGGTCAGGATCGATATCCGCTGGCGCGGTGCCTAAGTCCAGTACTCGTGCGAGCTCATCGCGAACCACGGCGTCAATATCCATACCAATCTCCTCACCTTTCGGGAAAGTAACTCGCGTTTTTCAAGTCGCGACCATGGTCCCCGAATGGCGTTACCGATCCCGGCGGATTTTGCTCGATTGCTAATCGCGATGGTATCTTCAGTTTGACATTCCTCGCACTCGATGCTAGTAGCCGATCACAGCAGTGTCAACGCATGGGATTAGGCTCAGATTGCCGCCACACTAATGCGAGTCCGGAACGCGCGAGGCGTTACTGTATGTCGCGTGCAGGACACTGTGTGGGGACCGCTCGCTCACCCTCAGCCCGCCACTCCCCCGCCCGAGTGGCACTGCGATCTGTGGCCCGTGCCGATCGGCCCGGCCAGCAGGTTCCTGGCCTTGCTTGACCCGGAGGATGTCGAGCGGGCGAAGCGCTACAAGGTGGAGTCCGCGAGGGACATCTTCCTGACCTCGCGCGGCATGCAGCGGCTGGTGCTGGGCAGCTATCTCGGCTGCCCTCCGGGGGAAGTACGGATCGCGCGCGACTGCCTGCTCTGCGGCGGTGACCACGGCCGTCCCTACGTCCCCGGCGCCGGTTTCGACTTCAGCGTCTCGCACACCACCGGCTGGCTGCTGATAGCGGTGGTCGGCGCCGGCCGGGTCGGCGTCGACATCGAGTCTTTGACCGTGGCCAGATCCGTCGAAGAACTCGCGCACCGCGTGCTCAGCCCGGCCGAGCAGGATGAGTTCTTGCCGGTGCCCAGGGCTGACCGGAGCGGATGGTTCCTCCGTGCGTGGACGCGTAAGGAGGCGGCGGTCAAGCTCACCGGGCACGGCCTAATCGTCACGCTCTCTGATCTGGAAGTGAGCGGGCCCACGGTCGTCGTCTCCCCCGTGCCAGCTCAGTGGCCGGCTGAGCCGATTCACTTGCTCGACATCCCGTGCGGTCCCGAGCTGCGGGCAGCCATCGCGACGACGGCGCCGGTCAGCACCCTGCGGATGTGCGGCCTGCCGCCTGGCTCATAACCGCGGTCAGGGAATGCTTGCCGGCCGCGCGAGCTTTGATCTTGCGTGAATAGCAATGCACTACCGCTCGCTGTCCTCGACTTCGTCGGGATCGAGTTCGGCGAGAGCGCCGCTTCATCGATCGCCGGTGCCGTCGGCATCGCCCAGGCTGTGGAGGCAGCCGGCTACCGCAGGTACTGGGTGTCGGAACACCACAACATGACCAGCCTGGCGTGCAGCGCGCCGGAACTGCTGATCGCCCACATCGGGGCGCACACGTCTGAGATCCGGATCGGCGCGGCCGGGATCATGCTGCCTAACCACGCGCCGATGAAGGTCGCGGAAACCTTCAGGACGCTCCTGGCGATGTATCCGGGCAGAATCGACCTGGCGCTCGGCCGCGCCCCCGGCACCGACCCGCTGACCGCGCATGTGCTGCGGCGCGGCAGGGTGGTCGACCCGGGAGCTGAGTTCCCTGGCCAGGTGGCGGAGCTGCTCGCGTTCCTCGGCGACGGTTTCCCCGCCGGCCATCCGTACGCCGCGCTGGTGGTCGCCCCTGTCATGGCCGAGCGGCCGGAGTTGTTCGTGCTCGGATCGAGTGCTTACGGACCCAAGTTCGCGGCGGTCAACGGGATGAGCGCGGTGTTCGCCCATCACATGAGCCCGGAACTGGCGTTCGACGTGCTGCGCGACTACCGGCGGTCCTTCAGGCCCCGCCAGCCAGGCGACGAGCCGTACTCGGCGATGTCCGTTCTGGCCTACGCGAGCGAGGACGCGGAGTCGGTGCTCGACTTCGAGGCAGGCTGGACCCTCACCATCGCCAACCTCAGGCGCGGCATCCGCGAGCCGCTGCGGCCCGAGCAAGTCAGGGAACTGGCCGGTTCTGAGCGATTCCGCGCCAGCCGCGACCCCAGCGGGCGCATGGTGACCGGCGAGCCCAAGGCCGTCGCCGAGCGCCTGTTCGAGATGAAGGAACAAGCGCAGGCCGACGAAATCGTCGTCGTCACCCCCACCATGGACCGCGAGCGCCGCAAAGCCAGCTACGCCGCCATCGCCACCGCCTGGCGCCAGGCCACCTGACTGCAAGACGATACCTGCCCGCCCTCGACCCGCCCGAGGCCGCCTGCACCCGCCAGCGCCCGCCAGCGCCCCGGGCCAGGCTCAGGAGGGTCGTCAGCGCTCCGGGTCAGGCTCAGGGAAGGTCGTCAGCGCCCCGGGCCAGGCTCAGGGAAGGTCGTCAGCGCCCCCGGCCAGGCTCAGGGAAGGTCGTCAGCGCCCCGGGCCAGGATCGGGGAGGGTTGTCCGCTGCTGCGGGGAGAGTCTTCGTGTCCGGGAGCGTTTTCTCTCCTATGAGCGGTGAACTTTCCCCGCTGTGACAGGGCTCCCCGTAAAGCGCGGTGAAGTCTCCACGATCATGAAACCCGGGCACTCTATTTCACGATTTCACGCACAGAATCTCGCCGTGCGGGATGAAAAACCAGCCGTCCTCGCTGGCTGCCCACCCCTGCCAGGCATTGGCGAGTCGAGACAGGTCGTCCCTGGTAGCCATGCCGTGTTCAGCAGCCCGGTCACCGAAAGGCGAGGCGGTCAGGCGTTCCGCCCACGTTGATCCCCACCAGGCACGGTCCGCCGGGCTGGCGTAGCACCACGAGCTTCCTGATGCCTCAACCTGGCGGAAGCCTGCCTGCCTGGCCCAGGACGGCAGTCGCCGTCCGGCATCGGGCTCGCCGCCCAGCCTGGCGGCCACGCGCCGGTACAGGGCGAGCCACTCCGCTAGCTCTGGGTCGCCCGGGTACCAGCACATGCCGCCGTAGTCAGCGTCCCTGGCAGCCACGATGCCGCCAGGCCGGCAGACCCGGCGCATCTCGGCAAGCGCGGCGACTGGATCGGCCAGGTGCTGCAGCACCTGGTGTGCGTGCACTACGTCGAAGCTGTTGTCGGCAAAGGCCAGCTGATAGGTGTCGCCAACCTCGAAGGACACGTTGCGCAAGCGCTGACGTTCGGCTTCGGCCTTGGCTTCGGCGAGTACCCCGGCTGCCTGATCGAGCCCGATCACCCGGCCGCCTGGGACGAGTGCCGCGAGACCGGCCGTGATCGTCCCTGGGCCGCAGCCGATGTCGAGTACCCGTGCCGAGACCGCCAGCCTGGGCAGCAGGTAACCAGCTGAGTTTTCCGCCGTGCGCCATCGATGTGACCTCAGCACGCTTTCGTGGTGTCCGTGCAGGTAAGTTTCGCTCGCTCCGGGCATGCGTTCCAAGGTCGCATGCCCCGCACCGAATCGCCTAGTCCCCGCCCAGTCCCGGCCCAGTCCCGGCCCAGTCCTCGCCCTGTCCCGCCTAGTCCCCGCCTAGCTCGGGAAGGCGAACGCCTGCGCTTCGGCGAGTAGCGGGCGCCGGTGCTCGGGCAGCAGGAACCCTTCGCTGATCGCCTCGTCAAGCGACTCGGTAAACGCGCGCAGATAACCAGCCCGGTCGCCATATCTCGCCAGGAGGAACTCGGGCGCGAGCGGAGTCGTCGAGCCGACGAGCCAGCCCATGCGGGCAGCGGTTCCTGGCGGTCCCTCGCCGCTGAGCGCAACGACGGGCACATCGACTACCGGGGTGCGCACTCCGCCGGCCGCGATGCCGGCCTGATCGCGGGCGATGGTCGCCGGCCGCTCGGACTCCAGCTTGATGCTGGTCGCGCTTGGCGGCGGCGTGCGGCTGACGCACCAGCGGACCAGCGCGCGGAGTGCGGCCTGGGCGACGTAGCGGTGCGGTCCTTCGTTGATTCGCCAGTCGCAGCCAAGGAGCATGACGGCCGGGCCGATGAGGTAGCTGTCCGCGTGGGACGTACCCGCCATCTCCCAGATCCTGATCTTGTCGCTGTCTGGCTGCCTGGCCCGCCAGAATGACAACGGCCGTATCAGGTCGCCTTCCGCCACGAGCACGATCACGGGCGCGTCGCCGTCGGTGCGGATGCGCACCGGTACCGTGTCGTTCGGCGGGTCAATCGGCACGCCGCTCAGGGCGGCGGCCCCAGCGCCGCGGCTGTGCACCAGGAAGCCGTCATAGACCGGCGCGAGCGGCTGCACGGCGTTGATGTAACTGGTCAGGTAGTACGCGGATTGCGATTCACCGAGGGCCAGCACGACCTGCGGCCGCAGGCCTCCGAGAACGGCCGGCCGGTCCGGCGACGGGTGCTTGAGCGCCTCTCCCACTTGCCGGAATAGGTCGAACGAGTACCGGTCACCCGGATGAACCAGCGCCCCGTACCTGGCCGGGTTGTCGGCCCGCAGCCCCGCGGCGTGCGGCCCCTCGGGGCTGAGCAGGCTGGCACCGCCGTTCACGCCTATGGCCTGGGCCGACACGGCGACATAGGCGTGCCCGGCCCGCATAATCTCCTCGTGCAGGAAACACCAGTCGGGGTCGGCTTCGAAGGCGCTCGTGACGTTCATCCATTCGACCAGGACGATGCCGCTGAACCGGTCAGCATCGGCCGGGCGCCTTACGACGATCCTGGTGCGGAACGCCGCGGTGTCGGAGCTGACCGAGGACGCCCAGTGCCCGTCCGAAAGCGCCGCCAGGCCGTCCGAGCTGCCGGCGCTTTCTCCAGCCGCTCCTCCCGCCGCTCCGCCTGAGTTTCCGGACACCTCGAACCCGCGGGCCGTGCCTGACGCGAGGTATTCCAGCTCCAGATAGCCGTTCGCCTTGAGATCGACCGAGACCATGCTGGCCGGGTGGATCATCGTGCCCGCCACCAGCGGTCCGGAGAATATAGCCATGCTGCCGATCATGACAGCATTGCCGTCCCGTGGCCCAGTGCCATCCGGCGTTCCGCCGGTCACCCCGTCACTACCTGTCACCCCCGCTGGCACGCGCGGCCGCGAGCTGGCACGCGCTGGCATGCGCTGCCACGTTCCGGCTGGCGCTGCCCGGTGCTATCCGTGCCGTCCGCACTCTGGCCACCGACAGATGCGCTGGTAAGTTGATGGATAGATCGAAAGTGCGAGAAAGGTACGGCTATGGACAAGGCGCTGAGCGCGGCCGACACTGAACTGCTACGCAAGGACTTCACTGCCAGCCAGGCGTACCGCCTCGCGCAGAATGCCGTGACCCGGGTCTCGATCGATGACGTCGCCATCAACCGCGAGATCGTCAACAACACCAGCCACTCCATGTCCACGCTGCTTGACGACTGGAAGGTCACCAACCAGGAGCGCAGCGGCCGGTGCTGGCTCTTCGCCGGGCTCAACCTGCTCCGGGTCGGCGCGATGCGCACGATGGGGTTGAAGGAGTTCGAGTTCTCCCAGAACTACGCGATGTTCTGGGACAAGATCGAGCGGGCCAACTACTTCCTCGAGGCGATCATCGAGACCGCCGACCGTGATCTCGGCGACCGCACTGTCACGCACCTGCTGGCCACCCCGGCCGAGGACGGCGGGCAGTGGAACATGTTCGTCGCCATCGTCAACAAGCACGGCCTCGTGCCCCAGTCCGTCATGCCGGAGACCAACAGTTCGAGCAACACCGCCGCGATGAACTCGGTGCTGCGCGAACTGCTGCGCCAAGGCGCCAAGTCGCTGCGCGCGGCCTTCTCGTCCGGCGGGGTCGAAGCGGCGCGGGCGGAGAAGGCGGAGATCCTCAAGGTGCTCTACCGGGTGCTTTGCATCCACCTGGGCACGCCGCCCGAGCGGTTCGACTGGCAATGGACCGACAAGGACAAGGTGTTTCATCGCGATGGCGTCCTGACGCCACAGGAGTTCGCCGCCAAGTACGTGGAATTGCCGCTCGATGACTACGTCTGCCTGGTGCACGATCCGCGTCCGTCCAGCCCGGCCGGCCGGACGTTCACGGTCGAGTACCTCGGCAACGTGCTCGGCGCACCCCCGGTCAGGTACCTCAACGTGGACATCGCCCTGATCAAGGACATCGCATCGGGCAGGCTGACCGGTGGCGAGCCGGTGTGGTTCGGCTGCGACGTCGGCAAGATGATGAGCAGCGAGTACGGGCTGTGGGACGCCGGCCTCTTCGAGTTCGGCGCGCTGTACGACACCGCGTTCACCCTGGACAAGTCAGACCGGCTCCTGCTCGGCGAGTCGCAGATGAACCACGCCATGCTGTTCACGGGCGTTGACGTGGCCGACGGCGCTACCCGCAGGTGGCGGGTGGAGAACAGCTGGGGTTCCGACCGTGGCAAGGACGGCTTCTACACCATGAACGACTCATGGTTCGACGAGTACGTGTTCGAGATCGCCGCCCGCCGCGACTCCCTGCCCGCCGAGTTGCAGGAAGCCCTGAGCACCGAGCCGATCGTGCTGCCCGCCTGGGACCCGATGGGCGCCCTGGCCCGCGGCGGCTCATCGAATGGCTGACGACGCCAACGCTGCCCGGTTCCGGCTACGGCGCTGGGCTCTGCCGGTCACGGCCGCATGCCTGCCCGCACTCTGCCTGGCCGCGGCCAGCGCCGCGCCCGCAAGCGCCGCGCCTGCCAAGGTACGGACGTGGCTGCAGGAGATCAACTACTAACCGGGTCGGTACTGGGCTCAAGCCTGTCGCCGACAACAAAGCATGGGATAAAGGCCTGCACAATCACATGCGGTACCTGGCCAGGACGCCCGCGAAATATTTCACCGGTCAGTACGCGAGTGGCGGTTGTCCGGGCCTGGCGGTTGTCCGGGCCTGGCGGGTTCGCGGATGGTCCGGTTCGCCTGGGCGGGCGGGTTGGCAGCCATGCGGCGCTGGCGTTGCGTTGCTGGTAAGGCGAACGGGCCTGCTGGGGTTACCGCGGCTCGCGCAGTCGCGGACGGGTTCCCGTGAATGCGGGAGTTGGTGGGCGGAAATTGGCTGTCAATACGCGCATCCATGTTGTTCGGGCATAGACGGCATTGCGCTTGTACGGCGATTAACGACGCATCGCGGCTGCCCGGCGAAGACCGCGCGGGCGCTTGTCCTCCGTCACGCGAGGCCGCCGCAGTACCCGAAAGAGGCATCAACGGATAAACCGGGCGACTCCGAGGCAACCCGAACCCGAGCCAACCCGAACCCGCGAGATCTCGGGTGTTTTCGGGTTCCTGGTGGAGGGTTCTCGGATTCCTGGTGAAGGGTTGTCATGTTGTGGAGCCCTGCCGTGCTATACAACGAAAAAGCTCTACATCACGAAAAGGCTCCCTCAACCCGGCCGGCCGGTGCTTTGTCGAGCGTCGTTAGAGGCGCGCAAGCGCCTGGCGAAACGGGTCAAGGCCCATGGCACCCAGGCTGAGTGCCTGGCGTGAGGTCCGTGAGGTCCTTGAGTCGCCCGCCTCGAACCCGCGCGCGATCGCCAGCCCCGAACCCGCGCGAGATCGCTAATCCCAGCTAGCCAGCCGGCGCACTAGCCAGCCGGCGCACTAGCCAGCCCGCGCACTAGCCAGCCGACGCACTAGCCAGCCCGCGCACTAGTCATCTGCCGCACTAGTCATCTGCCGCACTAGCCAGTCGGCGCACTAGTCATCTTGGGTCATTTGCGTGCCCGATGACCGGGTCAGCCAAGGACAGCCAAGGACAGCCAACGGCCGGCCCTGTCGCCTGTCTAGGTGATTCACGCCTTCCGCGACGTTCGTAGTCACTCTTAGCTATTCAAGCCTTTTAAACCTTCTTGGGCGTTTAGTCCGACTAAAGTGATTCGCAGATTTAGTGAAGAAGGCAGGCCCGGCGAGATGCGGAGTGCGGCTGTGTAGCGGTGCTGGCTGAGTAGCCGGGCACGGACTGACGTTAGGCAGGTTCTTGAGTCCAGCACTCATGCACGGCAAGAAGCGCAAAATTAAGCGAACAGGCCGCCACGCGAGCCCCTCGCCCCTGCGCAAGATCACCAGGCGAACAGGCAAGGTGGCCCCCGCCGTCGCGCTAGCCGGCGCCCTGGTGGCCACACCGTTCATCTTCCACCTGGGATCGTCAGCACCGAGCATGCCCGGCGATGCCGCCTCTGCGCACCAGGTGAACCTCACTCACAAGACGCAAGAGCGACAGGCGCGGTCGCGCCGTCGGGCCAGTTCCCGCCACCACGCGTCCCGCCACCACGCGTCCACCCACCACGCGTCCGGGCGCCAGGCGGCACCGGGCACGCCGGGCGGATCGGCGGCGCCGGCCGCCTCGGCCTCCCCGGCATCATCTGCTCACCGCGCACCGGCCTCCCCGGCAGCGCCGGGCGGGTCGGCTGATCCGAGCCATTCTCCGGCCCCGAGCAGCCCGTCCAGTCCCAAGCCCAGCGGCCCGGTCTGCGACGGCACCAGCGGGCTGCTGCCTCAGAACTATGGCGCGATCGTCACCTTCCTGATGTCGCACGGCTACACGGGCCTGGCCGCCGCTGGCATCGCGGGCAACATCTACCGGGAATCCGTCGGCAACCCAGAGTCTGTGGGCACTGGCGGCGGCGGACTGATCGGCTGGACCCCGCTACCGCCCGGGTTCGTGACCGGCAACCCGACGGCGGACTTGCAGTTCCAGCTCAGGCAGTTGCTCGTCTACAACCAGCAGTATCCGCAGTTCATCCCGGCGCTGAACGCGGCGACCAGCGCCCGTGAAGCCGCATTCATCTATATGTCCGATTTCGAGCGGCCAGGCATCCCGGCAACGGAAATCCGCGAAGAGGCGGCCGAGTCCGTCGCGGCGGCCTGCCACCTCTGATCCTTACCCCGCCCCCCTGACCGGCCGGCCGCGCGATTGCGGCCGGCCGGTCCCAACTCCGGGCAAGGCTCATCTTTGGGACATCCGGCGGCGCTGGGGCGGCTTAAGGGATCTGGCGGGCCAGCCTGGACGCGGCCGGTACAGGTGCGATGTTCCGCGATCATGATCGTCACCTTGATCACAGAGCTTTGCGCAGGTCAGAGCCGATGTGATCCTCCGCGATCATGCGGAAATCTGCCCCGGTCCCCAGGCCAGGCACGAGCTCAATCGCCGCGCTCAAGTTCCTGGCATTGCGCCACAGCGCCAGCCATAGGCCATCGACGGGTCTCCGACACAGGCCAGTGCCAGCCAGGCCGAGGGCGGCCTCGCCACAGGAAGCGCGGCACGGCAGGATGCGGTGTCATGGCCGAGACGATCACCAGCGCAGCCAACCCCCTGGTCAAGCGAATGCGGCTGCTCGCGGACCGCAAGCACCGGCGCGCACAAGGCGCGTTCCTGGTGGAGGGCATCGGGCCCGTGTGGCGCGCGGTCGAGGCTGGCTGGCCGATCGAGGCGCTGATCACCGGTGAGGATCTCAAGCCGGACTCCCCCGCCGCCGCAATGGTCGCCGAGCAGGAAAGCAACGGCACCCGCGTCGCCCGCCTCACCACCGAGTTGCTCGGACGGCTCTCCAGCCGGGACGGCCCGGCGGGGCTCGCCGCGATCGTCACCGCCCGGCATGCGACGCTCAAGGACCTGGCGGTGCCGCACAACGCCGTCTTCGTGGCCTTGCACCAGATCGGGAATCCGGGCAACCTCGGGACGATCATCAGGACCGCCGACGCCACCGGTTCCGCCGGCGTCGTGCTCCTCGGTGACACGACCGACCCCTACGCTCCGGCTGCCGTCAAGGCCAGCATGGGCTCACTCTTCGCGATGAACCTGGCCCACGCCTCCGCCGCCGAGTTCCTGACCTGGGCCGAGGCCAACGGCATCGCAGTTCTCGCCGCCACAGGGAGCGGGGACACCGACCACTGGCACGCGACGTACCGCCCGCCGCTGGCCGTGCTGCTCGGCAGTGAAGGCGAGGGCCTGCCGGCCGGCTTGCTGGCCCGGGCGAGCCAGCGCCTCAGGATTCCGATGACCGGCACCGCCGACTCGCTGAACGTCGCGGTCGCCGCGGCGATCACGCTCTACGAGATCAGGCGCCAGCTGAGACCGCGGTAAAGGCAACAGCACAGGTATGAATAATTCCCCCATATCAGTCGATTGCCGCCGCTGACTCTCGCATTACCGGGTCGGCCTAGCGCCTGGCGCGGTTCGACAATCAGGGCCCCACCAGTCACCCTGGTGAAATGCGACCACCGGGCGGACAGGGCGACCAGCCGCCGGACGGCCTGACGTACTCGAGCGGGCACGGGCGGTGGGTACTGCTTGCCACGGTGCTGGGCTCGGCGATGGCGTCGATCGATGCGACCGTGGTCGGCATCGCGCTCCCGGCCATCGGCAAAGAGTTCGACGCCAGCCTGGCTGACCTGCAGTGGGTCGTCACTGCCTACACGCTGACGTTGGCCGGGCTACTGCTTTTCGCAGGTGCCCTGGGCGATAAGTACGGCCGCAAGAAGATCTTCCTGATCGGGGTGATCTGGTTCGCGGTCGCATCGCTGCTGTGCAGCGCCGCCACAGACGACAAGGTCCTGATCGGCGCCAGGGCGCTGCAGGGCGTCGGCGCCGCGCTGCTGACTCCGGGCAGCCTGGCGATCATCGAGGCCTCGTTCCGGCCCGATGATCGCAGCAAGGCGATCGGGGCCTGGTCGGGTTTCGCCGGGGTGGGCACGGCCATAGGCCCGTTTCTCGGCGGCTGGCTGATCCAGGCGGTATCGTGGCGGCTGATCTTCGTTATCAACCTGCCTGTCGCCGCGCTCGTCGTCGCCGTCGCCCTGCGTCACGTACCCGAGTCCCGTGATGAGACGGCAACCGGGCCGGTCGATGTCACTGGCGGCGTGCTCGTCACGCTCGGCCTGATCGGGCTCACCTACGGGCTGATCGACGGCCCCTCGGCAGGCTGGTCGAGCCCGGCGCCGCTGGCCGCGCTGGGCATCGGCGTAGTGCTGCTGGCCGCGTTCGTCGCGTGGGAACGCCGGGCCGCCGAGCCGGTGCTGCCGCTCAGCCTCTTCAGGTCGGTACAGTTCAGCTCGGCTAATATCGTCACCTTCGCGGTCTACGCGGCACTCGGCGGCGCCCTTTTCCTGCTGCCGATCCAGCTCGAACAGGTATCGGGCTACACCCCGCTCCAGGCCGGCATCTCGCTGCTCCCGGTCACCGCGATCATGCTCGCGCTGTCGGCCAGGTCAGGAGCGCTCGCCGCGCGGATCGGGCCGCGGCTGCAGATGAGCGCCGGCCCCGTAGTGATCGCCATCGGGCTGGCGCTGTTCGCGCGGATCGGCCCGTCAGGCGACTATGCGGGCGAAGTACTGCCCGCCGTGCTCGTCTTCGGCTTCGGGCTCGCGATCAACGTCGCCCCGCTGACCTCGAC
Source organism: Streptosporangiaceae bacterium (assembly GCA_035716545.1). Classification (GTDB taxonomy): domain Bacteria; phylum Actinomycetota; class Actinomycetes; order Streptosporangiales; family Streptosporangiaceae; genus Chersky-822. The sequence goes on along the minus strand of DASTJM010000056.1, from coordinate 126,936 downwards.
GGTGCTGTCCGCGGTGTCCTCCGAGCACGCGGGCGCGGCCTCGGCCGTCAACAACGACGTCGCCCGCGCCGCGAGCCTCATAGCCGTCGCCGTCCTGCCGGCCGCCGCCGGGTTGTCCGGTGCGTCGTACACGCACCCGGCTCAGTTCTCGGCGGGTTTCCGGATGGCGGTGTTCATCTCGGCGGGCTTGTGCGTTGGCGGCGGCATCCTGGCCGCCCTCACGATCCGCAACCCGCGCAGGGCCGGGAGGCCGGCCGAGGTTGCCCCTGTCCCGACCGCCGCGTCCGCTGTTGCCGAAGGCACCGAGCCCGCTGCGGTTGCGGAGGGTGCCGGGATGGCCGATGGCGCCCGGCCGGCCGATGGCGCCTGGGTGGCAGAGGGTGCGCGGGTTCCCCGGTCCGTACCCGCAGCCGAGCCCGTCCTGCACTGCGGCCTGGACGCCCCGCCAGCGCGCTGCCCGTAACCCGCCAGTTCGCCCCGCGACCAGGTCCTGCTGCCAGACCGAACGGCGGGACTTGATCCCCGGGAGCGGATCGCTGGGATAATGCGGACAGCTACCGCGCGGCAACGGCAACGAAGGAGAAGCATGGCCTCGCCCAGCCAGCACCGTCACTCCAGCTCACTGCCCGGATCACAGCCCGGCCCGGGACCCGGCGCGCAGCCCGGCCCGGGACCCGGCGCGCGGCCCGGCCCGCGGCCCGGCCCGCGGCCCGGCTCGCTGCTCGCCGATACCGAGATGACCAAGCAGCGTTTCACCGAGCTGATCTCAATAGCCGCGGCGCTGAAGCAAGACAAGCTCGCGGGCACCGAGCGGGCCGGTCTCACCGGCCGCACGATCGCCCTGCTCTTTGAGAAGAATTCCACCCGCACCCGCTGCGCGTTCGAGGTCGCTGCCTATGACCAGGGCGGGCACGTCACCTTCCTCGGCCCGTCTGGCTCGCACGTCGGTCATGAGGAGTCGATCCCGGACACCGCCAGGGTGCTTGGCGGGATGTACGACGCGATCGCGTACCGCGGGTTCGACCAGAGCGTCGTCGAGCAAATCGCCGAGCACGCCGGCGTCCCGGTGTGGAACGCGCTATCCGACCAGTGGCATCCGACCCAGATGCTGGCCGACTTGATGACCATGGTGGAGCACCACCAGGGCCCGATCGAGGACATCGCGGTCTGCTATGTCGGCGACGGCCGGAACAATGTCGCCCGCTCGCTGCTGGTCACCGGAGCCGTGGCCGGCATGGACGTGCGCATCGCCGCCCCGTCCGGGCTGCAGCCGCCCGACGAGGTGCAGGCAGCGGCCGTGGACGCCGCCAAGGACAGCCGCGCCCGGGTCCTGGTGACCGACGACGCCGCCGAGGCGGTGCGCGGCGCCCACTTCGTCTACACCGATGTCTGGCTGAGCATGGGCGAGCCGGATGACCGGTGGGCCAGCCGGATTCGCGAGCTGACGCCGTACCGGGTCACAAGCGAACTTATGGCGCAGACCGGCCGGCCGGACGCCAAGTTCATGCATTGCCTGCCGTCGATTCACAACAGGGACACGGCGGTCGGAGCGCGGTTGTTCGAGCAGTTCGGCATCGACGGCGCGGAGGTTACCGAAGAGGTGTTCGAGTCGCGGCACTCGATCGTCTTCGATCAGTCAGCGAACAAGATGCACTCGATCAAGGGACTGCTGGTCGCCACGCTCGCCGGCTAGCGTCAGGTTATGCCACCTGACCACGCTGACCACGCTGAACGTCCTGCGGCCTGGCCGTCGGCTGACTACCAGGACTGGAGCGCTACGTGTGACACGCTGCACGCGCACAGCCAGGTGCTCGGCAAGCTCGCGGTCAAGCTGGCGCCGCCCGAGCCGCAGTTGCAGCACGCTGCGCTGCGGCTGACGGCCAGAGGCTGGGAGACCGCGCCGCTGCCCGCGCCGGACGGCGCGGGCTCGCTCGTCGTCGCGCTCGACCTGCGGTCGCACGAGGCGGTCGCCGAGCACAGCAGCGGCCGGCGAGCCCGCGTGCCGCTGCTCCCTGACCGGCCGGCAGGGACCGTGACCCGCGAACTGCTCGCCGCGATCGCGACGATCGCCGGGCCGGTCGGCATCGATCCGACACCGCAGGAAGTGCCGTGGACGGTGCCGCTCGACCAAGATGAGGAACACGCCACCTACGACCCCGACCAGGTTGCCAGCTATTTCGCCGCGGCCACCGAGGCCGCCCTGGTGCTCTCGGCTTATCGCGCACCGTTCCGCGGCCGTTCCACCTCGGTAAACGCCTGGTGGGGCTCCTTCGACCTAGCCGTCAGCCTCTTTTCCGGACAGCCGGCCACGCCGCCCTCGCAGGACTTCATCATGCGCAACGCGATGGACAGCCAGGAAGTCGCGGTCGGCTGGTGGCCAGGCGATCCCCGGCACCCGCAAGCGGCCTTCTACGCTTACGCCCACCCGGCACCAGAGCATTTCGGTCAGGCCGAACTGCCGGTCAAGGGCGCCTACTGGGACACCGCTCTCGGCGAGTTCATCATGCCCTGGGATGATGTCAGGGCGGCCCCTGACAGCCGCGCGGCGGCGATCGGGTTCCTCCGGTCGGCTTTCCGTCATGCCTGCGAGGTCTGTGCCTGGGATCCCAAGCTGGCCGCGACCGCCGAAGGCAACCCGCCGCCCGTCGTGTAAGGAACGCGCGCCAGCACATGACCGAACCCGCGTCCACATCCTCCGCACCGTCCGCACCGGCTCCCGGCCCTCTTTCCGGCTTGCTCGTCGCCGACTTCACCCGGGTGCTGGCCGGCCCCTACTGCACGATGCTGCTTGGCGACCTCGGGGCAGACGTAGTCAAGGTCGAGAGCCCGGCCGGCGACGACACCAGGCACTGGAAGCCACCGGTCACCAGCGACGGCACCTCCACCTACTACCTGGCGATCAACCGCAACAAGCGATCCGTGGTGCTCGATCTCACCAAACCCAGCGACCTCGCCGCCGCCACGGAACTTGCCCGCCGCGCCGACATCTTCGTCGAGAACTTCAAGCCCGGCGGCCTTGCTAAATACGACCTGGACTACGAATCGGTCAAGGCAGCGAACGAGCGCGTGATCTACGCCTCGATCAGCGGCTTCGGCACGGGCGGCGGCAAGGACCTGCCTGGCTACGACCTGCTGGTGCAGGCCGTGTCCGGGCTGATGAGCCTGACCGGCGAGCCGGACGGTCCGCCCTATCGCGCGGGAGTCGCGATCTTCGACATCATCGCGGGCCTGCACACCACGATCGGAATCTTCGCCGCGCTCGGCCACCGCGCCGCGACTGGCGAAGGCCAGCACCTGGAAGCCAGCCTGCTGGCGTCGGCCATGTCCGGGCTGGTCAACCAGGCAAGCGCGGTGGTCACGGGCGGCGGCGTGCCGTTCCGGATGGGCAATGCCCATCCGAGCCTGTTTCCCTACGAGCCACTGCCCACGGCTGACGGCGAGCTCGTGGTGACCGCAGGGAACGACGCCCAGTTCCGCAAGCTCTGCGACGTCCTGGGAGTACCTCGACTCGCCAGCGATCCGAGATTCAGCATGAACGACAAGCGCACGGCTAACCGAGACGCCCTCAAGCCACTGCTGGCGGAACGGCTGGCAACCCGCCCGGCGGCCGAGTGGTTCAGCGAGATGACGGCCGCCGGGGTGCCATGCGCCCCGATCAACACCATCGACCAGGGCATCGCCTTTGCCCGCGATCTCGGCATCGAGCCCGTCGTCACGGCGGGTCACGGTGACGCGGCCGTGCCAGCCATGCGGCATCCGCTCACTTACTCGGCCACCTCGCCCCGCTACGACCTGCCGCCGCCGCGACTCGACGAGCACGGCGATCAGATCCGGGCCTGGCTCACCTCCGCCGGCCCGCCGACTGGACCGCTGCCTCGACCTCAGACTGGAGCGCCCACATGACCGCCCCTGACCTGCCTAAGTTCCCGACCTCGCTCGGTACCTCGGACGAGGACACGATCACACTGCTCGGCCGCGACCTGGCGGCCGAGCTCATGGGCAAGGTCAGTTTCGGCGAGCTTGCGTTCTGGCTGGTCACGCTGCGCCGGCCGAGCGCGTCAGAAGTCAGGATCTTCGAAGCCGTGCTGGTAGCGCTCGCCGACCACGGGTTCACGCCGACCGCGATCGCTGCCAGGCTCACCTACCTGAGCGCGCCCGACTCGGTGCAGGGGGCGCTCGCTGCTGGCCTGCTGGGGGGTGGCTCGCGGTTCCTCGGGGTCACCGAGGATGCAGGCCAGTTCCTCGCAGCCACGCTCGCCGGACAGGACGCGCCCGCCGATGACACCGGTTACGACGAGCTCGCACTCGCCGCCGTACGGCAGGCTCGTGCCGCTGGCAAGTTCGTCCCCGGCCTCGGTCACCCCGTGCACAAGGTCACCGACCCGCGCACACCGGTGCTGATCGCTATGGCGAAGGAGAACGGACTCTACGGGCCCCACCTGCGACTGTTCGAAGCTATCGGCCGGGTGCACCCCCAGGTACTCGGCCGGCGGCTGCCGCTCAATGGCGCCGGCACCTGCGGCGCCGCGCTCGCCGATCTGGGCCTGCCGCCCGAGTTGCTGCGCGGTTTCGCTCTCCTGGCGAGGACCGCGGGCTTGCTAGGCCACATCGCCGAAGAACAGCGCCGCCCGGTAGGCATGACCGTCTACCGCACGGTCGAGGACAACGTCGGCTACGACCCCCCAGCCTGACCTGCGACCCAGCCGCGGCATGGCCTTCCTGCTGCTGTTAACGGCCAGTTCGGATGAGCAACGCCGCCCCCCACTTCACCCGGGCCAGGCTGCGCCGGTGGGGCACCCTGCTGTCGCCCGAGCAGCAGCAGGGTGCCCCACCAGCGATCGGAATCCGGCCGGGCACCGCCCGCAGGCCGGCGAACACGGCCACCGCTCCTCCCCGGCCAGCCGGCCGCCGAAAACACGACTCCCCGCCGTCGGACGGACCGGTGGGGCACCCTGCTGTCGCCCGAGCAGCAGCAGGGTGCCCCACCTGCACCGGACCAGAGGCCGAAATTCATGATCGCGGGGACTTTTCAGGGCGGGCGCTGCGGGTCGCGCGCTGGCGGGCAGCCAGTGCGTGTCGGCTTCGTCCTGTCTTGCTATGGTTGCCGCGCCCTCGCTTCAATAGGCCGGCTAGACGTCCGGCGCATCGGCGTCGGCATGGACGCGAAAGGACAGCAGCATGTTCAGGGTCAAGGCACGCGGCCTGCCTGGTCGGATCACGACAGGCGGCTACATCTTGCACTCGGGCCTGGAGAAGTGGAAGGGCGATGAGGCGCGCGCCAAGGCCGTCCACGGCATGGCGGCGAACGCCTTTCCCATCCTCAAGGACATTCCGGCAACGCAGTTCCTGCGGATGCTCTCCGTCGGCGAGATCGCGGTGGGATCGATGCTGCTCGCCCCGGTCGTGCCGGACATCGTGGCCGGGCTCGCGCTAACCGGGTTTTCCGGCGCTCTCCTCACCATGTACGCACGCACGCCCGCTTTGCGCAAGCCTGGCAGCATCTGGCCAAGCCAGGCAGGCACCGGGATCAGCAAGGACGTCTGGATGCTCGGCATCGGCCTTGGCCTGGCCCTCGGCGGGCTCACCGATAGCTCGAAGCCGCCGAGCTGAGATCATCAAGCCGAGATCATCAAGCCGAGATCATCAAGCCGAGACCATCAAGCCGAGACCATCAAGCCGAGGTCATCGAGCTTGGGCCTTCGAGCTAAGGTCAGGGTGGTGGGCACCAGTTATGTCTTCGCCGGCCTTGTCGTCAGGGACCGTGACAAGGCGGCGGGCTGGTATGCCAGACTGATCGGCCGCCCTGCGGACATGCTGCCCAATCAGGCCGAGGCAACCTGGCAACTCGCCGGGTCCGCGTCGCTGTACCTGCTCGCCGATAAGAACAGGGCCGGCCGCGGCGTCGCCGCGATCGTTGTCGATGATCTTGACGCCGAGCTGGCCAGGATCGCGCGTAACGGCATCGACCCCGGGTCGATGGAAGAACACCCAGGCACCGGCCGCAAGTGCGTGATCACCGACCCAGACGGCAACGAGGTCAGCCTCATCGAGCTCAGCGCGACGGACTCCGGCTAGCACCGGACGCCGGCTAGCACGGGACGCCGGCTAGCGGTGGCCGATCAGAGGTCTCTGTCGAACCAGTGGTGCGCGTAGGGCTCGTCGTTAAACGCCGCCACCTCTCGGTATCCGGCCGTCCGGTACATGGTGATCGCCTCGGTGAGATTTCGGTTGGTCTCCAGGCGGACCGCTTGAGCACCCGAGGCTATCGCTCGCTGTTCCAGTTCGGTGAGCAGCCTGCGGCCCAGCCCTAAATCATCGCCGGCTTCATTCTCTGACTCTAGTCAGAGAATGAAAGCGTTGTCGACGGCGGTCAGGCTGGCCAGCCTGACCGCGGCGTTCGCGAGCAGATCAGTCCCCTTGCCACAGGCGTCTTGGTTGGAATATTCGCGCGGCGAGTGGCTGATGCCGCCGTTCTCGCCCGCTACGAAGATCATCGCAGTCGGGCAGATCGCGGCCAGTTCCTGCGCATCGTGGCCAGCCCCTGACATCACTCGGGCAAACGGCAGTTTAAGGTCGCCCGCCGTCCGGGCAAGCAACTCCTGGACTCCCGCGTCGAACCGCACAGCCGAGGTCCTGGCCAGCCGCTCCAGGCTGCCAGTGACGCCGAAGTCGCGCGGCAGGCCCGCGACGAAGGCGGCAAGGTGTGCCTCGGCGGCGATCAGGGCGTCATCGTCGGGGTTGCGCAGATCGATGGTCATCGTCGCGGCTGCGGGGATCACGTTGGTCTGACCGGGCGCGAAGGTCAGCTTCCCGACTGTACCGCGCAGGCTGCCGAAGTCCCCGCAGCCGCACATGCCGCGCACCTCAAGGACCACGGCCGCCGCAGCGAGGCCCGCGTCATGCCGGTGCTCCATCGGCGTGGTACCCGCGTGGCCCGCCTCCCCGGCGATATCGAGGCGCTGCCAGGAGATTGCCTGCACGCCCGTCACGATCCCGACGTCCACGCCAGCGGAGGCAAGCACCGGGCCCTGCTCGATGTGGCACTCAAGGTAGGCGAACGGCACGGGGCGCCGCTCAGCCTCTGGCCCGTCGAATCCTGTCCTGGCAAGCTCGCCCGCGACGCTGGCGCCGCCATCGTCGGTCAGCTTGAGCGCGTAGTCCAGGGTTAGCCGGCCCGAAGTGACCGCGGAGCCGAGCATGTCGGTACCGAAGCGAACGCCTTCCTCCTCGGTAAAGAACCCGACTTCTACCGGCCGCGGCGTCGTCAGGCCATGCTCGTTGAGCGTCCGCACGACCTCGATGCCGCCGAGCACGCCCAAAGTGCCGTCGAACGCTCCGCCGGTCGCGACGGTGTCGATGTGGGAGCCAAGCAGCACGCACGGGAGCGAGTCGTCGGTGCCTGGCCGGCGGCCGTAGACGTTGCCGATGCGGTCTACCCGGACGATCAGGCCAGCCTCGCGCATCCAGCGGATTACCAGCCGCCTTGCGGTCGCGTCCTCGTCGGTAAGCGAGAGCCGCCGCACGCCGCGCAGCCCGGTCGAGACATCGTCGTAAGCGCCGACCCTGGCCAGCTCGTTCAGCGAGTCCCATAGCCGGTCCCTGTTGACCCGTACCAGCGGCGCCGGCGCTTGGCCCGTCATGTCGCGATCCTCCCCGTGCCCGGTCTCAAGGCCGAGTCCCGAACGAAGGCCGTCCGGCCAGCGTGGGCAGTACCCGGTAGGCATCGCGCACCCACGAGCACAGCAGCGGCCTGGTCTCGCGCGGGTCGATCAGGTCCTGGACGCCGAATCGCTCCGCGGTGCGGAATGGCGAGCTGACCGCGGCCAGGCTGCGCCTGATCCGCTCGATCTCGGCGGCGCGATCGGCGGCCTGCTCAAGCTGCGCGCGGAACGCGGCCTCAATGCCGCCCCGCAGCGGCAGCGAGCCCCAGTCGCCGGACGGCCAGGCCCAGCAGCGGCCAGGCCGGTGCCGGTTGACCAGGCCAGCGCCGGCGACGCCGTAGACGCGGCGGATGATCACCTCGGCCTGCGGCACCCTGGCCTGGTACATCGCGGCGATCGCCCTCGCACCGTACCGCACTGTGCCGCGTTCCTCGGCGACCCGCCCGATGGTGATGCCGCCCTGATCAGTGAGGCTCACCAGCGGCAGGTGAAACGTCTCGCACAAGTCAGCCAGCCGGACAATCGCCTGCGCGCCTTCCACCGACATCGTGGTGCCCTTGTATGGGTCGGTGGCCATGACACCGACCGGATGGCCGTCCAGCCGGGCCAGCGCGGTGACGGTCGCGCCACCGTATTCGGCGTAGGTGAATACCGACCCGGAGTCGAAGATTGCCTCAAGAACCGGCCCGATCCGGTACGGCAGCCTCGGGTCGCGCGGCACCGCACTGGCCAGCGCCTCGTCGCGGCGGTCCGCTGGATCGGCACAGTCACCCACCGGCGGAGTTTCGTGCACGCTCGCCGGCAGGTATGACAGGAAGGCCCTGACGATAGCGAAGGCCTCGTCCTCTGAGCTGACGAACCGTTCGATTGCCCCGTTGCGCCGGTGCACGGCGGCCCCGCCGAGCTCCTCCTTGCTGAGATCTTCACCGGTGCCGCCCAGCACCACTGGAGGCCCGGCGGTGAAAAGTTGCCCGATACCGCTGACCAGCACGGCTAGGTGGGACATGACGAGCCTGGCGGCCCCGAGGCCAACCGTCGGCCCGAGGCTCGCGGCGACGACCGGCACCAGCGACAGGTTGTCGACCACCACGTCCCAGCCAGGGTTGACCGGCACATAGGTGTACCCGGTCTCGTGAGTCGTCTTGACGCTGCCCCCGCCGCTGGCGCCGTCGAGCAGGCGCACCACCGGCAGCCGCAGCTCATTCGCGTACTGCTCGGAGAAGATCTGCTTGGCGTGGATCGCGGCGTCCCCCGAACCGCCCCTGACCGTGAAGTCATCGGCCCCGATCAGCACGCGACGCCCGTCGATGCTGGCGGTGCCGGCCACGAAATTAGCCGGGAGCATTGAGATCAGCTCGCCATCGGCCGAGTACTGCCCGAAGCCGGTCAGCGCTCCGATCTCGGCGAAGCTGCCCTGGTCGGCGAGTCTGGCGATCCGCTCGCGCACGGTGAGCCTGCCGGTGGCGCGCTGCCGCGCGATCTTGTCCGGGCCACCCATGGCCATGGCCAGCTCGCGGCGGCGGCGGATTTCCCCGATCTCAGCCGCCCAGCCATCGGCGTCATTCACCTGTACCTCCTGCCCGATTTGCGCATCTGGCAGCAATCTCTCATCTCAGCACCTGAACGACAACGACACAGCTTCGTCTCGCTGGTCGCCTAGGGTGTCTGTCCGGTGTCATCCTGTAGAAAGACGAGATCGTCATCGGCTTGTCGTTCGAGGCGGTGCCAGGGGCAATGTCATGAATGCGGTTGGGGTCGCCGCTCTCGCCAGCTGGCTCGCCGGCGAAGCGTTCGGCGCCATAATGTTCTACTCGCGCAGCAGGCGCCGGCGCCAGCGCGGCAAGATCCCCAGGCGCCTGCACGGTCATGCCATGCTCGGGTGCTGCGGGCTGCTCAGCTGGATCGGCTTCGTGCTCGGCAAATCGGTCGGTCTCGCCTGGCTGGCAATCGGCTTGCTGGTCGCGGCTCTGGGGGTCGGCATCTCGACGCTCAGGCTGTGGACGCGCTACTCAGCCCGCCGCCTGGAGGCCGGGGGTCCGCGGCAGAGGTATCACGCGACGCTGGGCATCACCACCGACGAGATGCTTGCCCGCGCGGTCGAGGACGAGGCGCTGACCACCAAGCTCGTCGACGACCTCGTGGCAAGCCTGCTCGCGCGGCCCGACCCCGCGATCCGCCGGCCACCGCGGCGACCGGGGGCCGTGGTGCACACGGTGCACGGCATGCTGGCGATGAGCACGGTCCTGTTCGCCTTCCTCGCCGCGGTCTCTGCTAGCTGACCACGGGCTAGCTGAGCCTGGCGCTGGTGATATCAATGGGCCATGCCTAACCCAGCCGAACCGGCCGCCAGCCTGGCGGGTTCCGGCGGCCCCGGCCTGCTCGACGTGCTCACGCTCGAGCGGATCGACGCCAACCTGTTCAGATCGGCTGTTGTCTTCGATGACCCCTTCGGGCTGTACGGCGGGCAGGTCGCCGCTCAGGCCCTGCGCGCGGCCGCCGAAACTGTCGCCCCTGACCGGTACCCGCACTCGCTGCACGGTTACTTCCTCAGCCGCGGCGACCCATCGATCCCGGTCGTGCTCACCGTGCACCGGGACAGGGACGGCAGGTCCTACTCGAACCGCCGCGTCATCGCCGTGCAGGACGGCGTCGTCATCTTCAACCTGGCGGCGTCATTTCACACCGGCGAGGACGGCTACGACTTCCAGGCGCACCGGGCACCGGCGGTAACCGACCCTGACGAGCTCCCTGACCTCGCTTTGCGCCACAGGATGCTGGGCATCGAGTTGCGGGTGCCTGAGCAGGCGTCCGAAGGCCAGCAGTTCCCGTCCCGCGTCTGGCTGCGTTCAGGTGAGAAGCTCGGCGACGAGACGCTGCACGCTTGCGCCCTGACCTACGTGTCCGACATGTTCACAGGGCTTGCCTCGGTACGCGGGATCGCCGACGTAGGCGTCGTGACAAGCCTTGATCACGCCGTCTGGTTCCACCGCAAGGTCGCCATGGACGACTGGGTGCTGATGGATCTGCTCCCTGAATCGACCGCCGGCGGCCGCGGCATGTACACGGGCCGGATTTTCAGCAAGAAGGGGACACTGGCCGCGGGGCTCGCGCAGGAGGCGCTGTTCCGCCCCGGCAGCAGGCGCCCTGAGGACGTGCTCGCGGCGCACCGCGCCAAGATGGAAGCGCAGGCTAGCCGGCGGGCTAACCCGCGGGGCTGACCCCGGCGCCTGCCAGTCGCGTTTCCGCATTGTCCGGTCCGAATGGTTGCGGGTACTGTCTGGCCATGTCGATCGCCATCACCGAAGAACACCGCGCACTCGCCGACACCGTCTCAGACTTCCTTTCCAGGCAGGACGCGCGCGGTAACGCGCGCGCGTTGCTGACCGCCGAGCGCGAGGAACTGCCAGCATTCTGGAAGGACCTCAGTGACCTCGGCTGGCTTGGCCTGCATGTTCCCGAGGCCTATGGCGGGTCCGGCTTCGGACTGCCTGAACTCGTCGTCGTAGCGCACGAGACCGGCCGTGCGGTCACGCCAGGTCCGTTCGTGCCGACCGTGATCGCGAGCGCCGTGCTCGCGGCGGCGGGTTCCGATGAGCTCAAGGCGCGGCTGCTGCCCGGGCTGGCCGACGGATCGGTCACCGGCGCGGTGGCACTGTCCGGGGACGTGACAGTCGCCAGCGGCAAGGCGTCGGGACCGGCGGGCGTGGTGCTGAGCGGTCACCTGGCCGACGTCCTGCTGATCGGCGTGGGTGATGACGTCGCCGTGGTCGACCGGAGGCAGGGCGGGGTGACCGCCGAGGTTCCGCCGAACCTCGACCCGGCCAGGCGCGCGGCCCGGGTCACTGTCGATGGCGCCGCGGCCGAGGTCTTGCCGGGAGCACGCGCGGCCATGACCGACCTCGCCCGGCTGATACTCGCAGCCGAGGCGACCGGCGTGGCCAGGGAGTGCACCGAGGCCGCCAGCGCTTACGCCAAGGTACGCGAGCAGTTCGGCCGGCCGATCGCGATGTTCCAGGCGGTCAAGCATCACTGCGCGAACATGCTGGTCGAGACCGAGCTGGCGACCGCGGCTGTCTGGGACGCGGCCAGGGCCGCGGGCGGTGACCAGCTAAGCTACACAGCCGCCGTCGCGGCTACCCTCGCGCTGGCTGCGGCTGATCTCTGCGCGCAGCTCAGCATCCAGGTGCACGGCGGGATCGGCTTTACCTGGGAGCACGACGCGCACCTGTACCTGCGGCGGGCCACGGCCATCGAGGCCATCATCGACTCCGAGGCCGCCGCCGAGCGCGTCACCGACGAGGTCAGGGCCGGCGTGCGCCGGGACCGTCATGTTGACCTGCCGCCTGAGGCTGAGCCGATCCGGGCGAAGGTCAGGTCGGCCATCGAGCAGGTACGCGACCTCGACGAGCCCGCGCGGCACAAGGCGCTGGTGAAGGCCCGCTACATCATGCCGAACTGGCCGAAGCCGTGGGGCCGGGACGCCGGCGCCGTCGAGCAACTCGTGATCGAGCAGGAATTCGCCGCTGCCGGCATCAGGCGCCAGGGGTACGGCATCACCGGCTGGGTGATCTTGACCCTGATCCAGTACGCGAATGCCGACCAGATCGCCCGCTGGGTGAAGCCCGCGCTGAACCACGAGGTGATCTGGTGCCAGCTTTTCAGCGAGCCCGGCGCCGGCTCTGACGCTGCTGGCATCAGGACCAAGGCGGTGCCCGCTGAGGGCGGCTGGAAAGTCAACGGCCAGAAGGTCTGGACTTCGGGTGCGCACCTGGCCGGCTTCGGGCTGGCGACCGTGCGCACCGATCCTGACGCCCCGAAGCACCAGGGCATCACCATGATGGTCATCGACATGCACGCACCGGGCGTGACGGTTCGCCCGCTCAAGATGGCGACCGGCAACTCGGACTTCAACGAGGTCTTCTTCGACGACGTCTTCGTCCCGGACGCCGCCGTCGTCGGGCCGGTGAACGGCGGCTGGACAGTTGCCCGGGCCACCCTCGGCAACGAGAGCGTCAGCATCGGCGGCGGAGCAGGCGGGATGTCGCTTCCCGCCGACACGTTCATCAAGCCACTCGACGCCCATCCGGAACGGCTGCCAGGCGGCGCCGGCCGGGTAGGCAGGCACATTTCCAGGCTCCAGGCCATGACCGCGCTGAACCTGCGCAGCGCGCACCGTGCCGTCGCGGGCGGCGGGCCCGGCCCCGAGGGCAACATCGCCAAGCTGGTGCTGTCCGAGACCGGCCACGAAGCCGCCGCCATTCTCGCCGCGCTGGCCGGACCTGACCTGGCGTTCCTCGACGGGACTGGCGCTATGGCCGGAATGATGGCGCTTGGCCACCGGGCCATGTCGATCGCGGGCGGCACCTCCGAGATCAAGCGCAATCAGATCGGCGAGCGCATACTCGGCCTGCCGCGTGACCCGCTGATCAGATAGGGTCAGCGGCCGGCCAGCCGGGCACGCGGCTCAGCCCGGCGAAAACAAGCGCGAGGAACTCAAGTACCCGGCCTGGCCGGCCGGCCGCCGCGGCCCGCAAGGCTGCACTCAGCTCGGCCAGCTCGGCCAGCCCGGCCAGCCCGCCGCCGCGCCGGGCCAGGTAGATGGCAGCGATGTCGGTCACCGCGTCTGGCCCTGGCTGGCTCGCGAACAGCCCGCCGCCTGGCCCGCGCCGCATCCGCGCGATCCTGTGATGCTCAAGCAGCCGCACGGCCTCCCGGAAAACCGCACGGCTCACCCGGTGACGCTCGATCAGGTCACGTTCGGAGCCGATGAACTGCCCCGGCCGCATCCCGCCGCGAACCACGGTGCTCGCGATCTGCCGGGCTATGATCTGCGCCAGCTTGCCATTGCCGCCGTCGCCGAACACCGCCTCATCGGGCAGCCGGCCTTCCCGGTACAACCGCGCTGCCCGGGCGAGCACCCCGCGGAACAGCGCGACCGCCTGGCGGCCGCGAACCGGCCGGACCCCGGCGAGCTGGTCAAGCACGCGGCTGGCCTCGGCCAGTTCCCCAGGCTCGGCTCCTACCCGGTACAGATACACCACGACGGCTTCGAGCACCGCTGCCGAGGCCGGTTCTGTGATGATCAGGCCCCCGCCTGGCCCGCGCCGGGTCCGCGCCACCTGCTTATGCTCGATGAGCCTGACCGCCTCGCGGAACACAGCGCGGCTGACCCGGTAACGACCGAGCAGGTCCGCCTCGCAGCCGAGCACCTCGCCCGCCGGCCAGCCCATGGCCATCACGTCGCCGACGATGCGATCGGCTACCCTCTCGGCCCGCTTCAAACTCGGGCTCGAAGTCGACAGCGCGGCCACATCGTCCTTCTTCTTCGCAGCGATCGTGACCACCGGCTCACGCTAGTAGCGCGCGGATGGATCCGGCCCCGCCCCGTGCCGGACCCATCCGCCCCACCCCCTGCTCGCCGCCGCCGCGTCGGCTAGCCGGCGTAGCTACCGCGGAAACTTGGCTACGGCGACGCCGACGATCCTCGTTGTCGTCACGGAACCGGCAACCACGCCGACAACGCGACGTCGTATCGCCGTAACGACAGCATCGGGCCGACATTGTCGCCGCGGCGGCGGCTTCGTCTAGCCAGACGGGCAAGCGAGCGGATTATGACGCGAAATTGGCGGTGCTTTTACCCCGCTCGCCTCAGCGTGGCTCACAGGGGCCAGGGCTACTTCACCTGGTGGCCCTTGGCGAAGTCGGCGGCGAAAGTATGCGCGATCGCGGTCATGATCGCCGGCGACGTCGTAATCAGGCCAAGCTCGCGGTTCTGGTTCAGCGAGGTGTTGGAGAAGTTCTCCGAACCGATGAACACCCGTGCGCGGCTGGTCCCGTAGTCGGCCATTACCACCTTCCCGTGGATGTAGAACCCGGTCGATGAGCTGAAGTACGAGATATGCACCCCGTCGCGGGCCATCCGGTCGAACGTCTCGGTGTACTCGCTATCGGAGTTTTCGCCGCACACGCTGACGTTCACCCCGCGTCTGGCCGCGGCGATCAGCGCGTCGATGACCGTCGAGTCGCCCATCTCCTCGCTGTAGATCCGCAAGTTCTCCTTGGCGCCGTTGATGAGCGCGAGCAGGTGCGTTTCCGAATCGGTGGGCGACCAGACGAGATCGGCGCCGTCGGCCGGCTTGACCGGCTTGTGCGCGAAATCGGCATTGAACACCCTGATGATCGCCGAGATGTCCGCCTGGTTCGTGTCGAGCACCAGGAAGTCGCGGCTAGAAGGGTAGTACCTGCTCGTCAGGTTGGCGCTCTCCACCGACGCTACCGAATGGTCGAACACCAGCGTCTTCTGGTGCGTGTAGGTGTAATCCGGCGAGGACCAGACCACCTCGACCCCGTGCGAGCTGAGGTAGTCCATGGCACCGGAGTTGATGCTGGTCTCCCTGCGGTCCAAGATCACCCGGACAGCCACGCCGCGCTTGGCCGCGGCGGCAAGGTCGTGCTCGGCCGTCGTGTCAGCGAGCTCGAACATCGTGACTTCGATGCTGTGTTTCGCCGAATTGATCAGCCGGTAAACGGACGAGAAACCGCCGCTCGGCTCGATGACCAGCGTGTCCCGCGGCGTCTTCGCATGATGAACGTGGTGCCGCCGCGGGTGGCGGACCGGGCGATGCCCATGGTGCCGCGCCTTGTGATGTGCGTGGCGGCGATTGCGCCCGCGCCTTTTGTGCTGCGTCTTCTTGTGACGGGACGTCGCCTTCGCATGGTGCCTGGCGTTCGCGTGGTGATGGGTTTTCGACGTCGGGACGGTCAGGATCGGGGTACAGCCGGCGACGCCGAGAACGGCGATCGCCAGCGCGACGAGTACAAGGCGAACGGAGGCAAAAGCACGGATGCGAGGCAACGACCGTTCCTTCCACGCAAGATGGCACCGGGTTCGCTTTTCGGTGCGCTTGAGCATTAACTACCCACCTGGAGCCAATCAAGCAACCGCAACTCTTCCGTCAGCTTCCTGGCCTGTAATAAACCGTCAGGCCAGCCGCAGGCTGGCGGGAAACAGCGGCAACGAGGACCACGATGCTGACATCGGCTCGCCCCCTCAGCAACGTGGCCCTGCCTGATGTCGTCCCGACAGCGGTAACCAGTACCCCGTTGCTCACCGGCGCGGCCGCGGGCAGCACCCGAGATGGTCAGACGGGCAGCGCCGCGCCGTTCACCAGGTTCGCTTCCGGCGACGCCAGGTACAGGTAGGTCTGCGCGATGTCTGGCACCTTGGGCCAGGCGGCGTGATCGGAGTTCGGCATCGCGGCCCGGTTCGCCGGGGTGTCGATAATGCTGGGCACCACGCAGTTCACGGTGATGCCAGTGCCGCGCACCTCGTCGGCGGCCATGCTGACCAGGTGCAGGACGCCCAGCTTGCTGACCGAGTACGCGAACCCGTTGCCCTTGCTGACGACGCCAGCCCGGCTGGCTGTGTGCACGATCCGGCCCGAACCCGACTTGGCCATCGCGGCGAGCGCGTGCTTGGTGATGAGCGCGGCGGTCAGCAGGTTGAGCGTCAGCTGGCCAGTCAGCTCGGCCGGGTCAAGCTCGGCGAGCGGCCGGTGGGGGGCGAAGCCGCCGATGGTGTTGAGCACGGCCCACACCGGCTCGCCGGCGAACACCGCGGCTACCGAAGCATCGCTGGTGACATCAGCCTCGCGGTACGTGACGCCCCCGACCCGCGCGTCCTCGGACGGAGCGACCTTGTCGAACCCGGTGACTTCGGCGCCCGCCGCGACGAGCGCCGTGGCTACGCCCCGCCCGAGCGCGCCGCTGGCCCCGAAGACCATCACGGGCAAGCCCTTGACGCTGGTGTCCACCATCTCGGTTAGCCTCCTCACTTGTTCACACTCGCAGTGACGCCACCAGGTAGGCGACGCCAAAGGGGTCGCCGCTGCAGCGGATGTGGGTCGTCACGTCGCTGCCATCCAGCGCGCCTGACATTACCTGCCAGGCTGGCCGGCCAGCCGCCATAAGCTCGCGCGCCACGCCCGCGTCGATAGCGAGCAGCGCGCCGAGGTCAGATGCGGTCAGGCGGGAAGCGGCGGCTGCAGAGCCGCAGCTTCCCGCCTGGCGCGCGAGCCGGGCTCCTGCGGCCCGGTCATCGGAAGCGCCGGCACCGGCTCCAGTGGCATCGGGCACACGCCAGTCAGCGTAGACGAGGTCCGTGTGCCCGATGACCTCTGGCCGGGATGTTAGCCGACTTCGCGCAGCTTGCCCGAGCGGACGTCGAACACGAAGCCCCGGACCGCGTCCTTGTGCGGCAGGAACGGGTTCGCCTTGATCCGGTTGATCGACTGCCGCACGTCCTCGTCGACGTCACCGAAGGCCTCGGCGGCCCAGCCGGGCTTGATGCCGGTGTCGGCGGCGATGGCGCTCTTGAATTCGTCGTCGCTGAAGGTCAGCATGCCGCACTCGGTGTGGTGGATGAGGATGATTTCGCTGGTGCCGAGCAGCCGCTGGCTGATCGCCAGCGAGCGGATCGCGTCGTCGGTGACTACTCCGCCGCCGTTCCTGATCACGTGGGCCTCGCCGTCGCCAAGCCCGAGCATCCCGTAGACATTGAGCCGCGCGTCCATGCAGGCGATGACCGCGACCTTCCTGGACGGTGGCACAGGCAGCGGCCCGTGAAATGACTCCGCGTAGCGCGCGTTGTTGGCTAGGTACTCCTCGGCTGCTGACATCTAAACTCCCATCTGGTGGTACTACGTACCTATCTGTAGCCTACTGTCCCCGCAGGTCACGCAGTTAGTCCAGGCTCTGCCCCAACTTGACCGGGATCCGGGCTGCGATCACCGGCGGACATGTGATAAGTCGTGATGTGGTGAGGCCGCCATTGCGGCGACAAGATGATGACGGAGGACACTGGCAATCATGAGCGCGTCTGTGAATGAGAATCTGGAAAGCTACAGCTTCCAGGCTGAAGTCGTTCAGATCCTGGACTTGATGGTCCACTCGCTCTACAGCAACAAGGAAATCTTCCTCCGTGAGCTGATCTCCAATGCCTCTGACGCGATCGACCGGCTGCGGCTGGAAATGCTCGCCAGCTCCGAGATCCCCGAGGAGGAGGGCCCGCTGCAGATCGTGGTCAGTTACGACTCCGATCAGGGCACGATCAGCATTTCCGACAACGGTATCGGAATGAGCAAGCAGGAGGTCATTGACAACCTGGGCACCATCGCCAAGTCGGGCACCCGCGACTTCCTGAGAGCACTGACCGGCGATCAGCGCAAGGACGCGAACCTCATCGGCGAGTTCGGGGTCGGGTTCTATTCCGCCTTCATCGTGGCCGACCGGGTGACGGTGACGACCCGGCGGGCCGGGGCGGGCACCGGCGATGCCGTCAGGTGGGAATCCGACGCCAAGGGCGACTACACGCTGGCACCCGCAACGCGGCCAGACCGCGGTACCACGATCACCTTGCACGTGCGCGAAGATGACAAGGAACTGCTGAGCGGGCACCGCCTGCGGTCGATCATCTCCAAGTACTCCGACCACATCAGCGTGCCGATCCTGATGCCCGCCGAGGCCGCTCCGGCGGCCGACGCCGACACCGGCACCGACACCGACACCGGCGATGCCGAGGGCGGCGAGGGCGGCGAGGCCGTGAAGTTCACGACGGTCAACCAGGCATCCGCGCTGTGGACCAGGCCGCAGAGCGAGATCAGCGAGAAGGACTACGTCGACTTCTACCGGCATATCACCAACGACTACGCCGATCCTCTCGTGCACGTGCACCGCAAGATCGAGGGCAGGTACGAGTACACGCTGCTGCTGTTCATCCCTGGCCACGCGCCTTACGACTTGTGGATGACACGCTGGCGCCACGGGATCAGGCTGCACGTCAGGCGCGTGTTCATCATGGAGGATGACGGGCAGCTGATGCCTCGTTACCTGCGCTTCGTGCGCGGCGTGCTCGACTCAGCCGACCTGCCGCTCAACGTCTCCCGCGAACTGCTGCAGAGCAGCCAGGTCGTCGCCAGCATCCAGAACCAGGCGGTCAAGACGATCCTGCGCCTGCTCAAGGACACCGCGGAAAAGGAGCCCGGCAAGTACGCCACCTTCTGGAAGGAATTCGGTGCCGTGCTCAAGGAGGGCATCGTCGAGGATTACGGCAACAGGGAGGCCATCGCCCGCTTGCTCCGCTTCCGCTCGACCGCCGGATCGGCGACCGAGCCCGACGTCTCGCTGGCCGACTACGTGGAGCGGATGCCGGAAGGCCAGGACAAGATCTACTACCTGCTGACCCCGACCTCGGATCTGGCGTCAAGCAGCCCGTACCTGGAACAGTTCGCGAAGAAGGGCATCGAGGTCCTGCTGCTCGACCAGGAGGTCGACAGCTGGATGATAGGCAGCCTGTTCGACTTCGATGGCAAGCGACTGCAGTCGGCGACGCAGGGCGATGCCGACCTGGGCGAGCTGGCGGACTCCGATGAGCAGGAAGCCAAGGAGAAGGCGGATGCCGATTTCGCCGCCCTCACCGCCAAGCTCAAAGAGGCGCTGGACGGCAAGGCGTGGGAGGTCAGGGTCAGCAGGCGGCTGACGACCTCGCCTGCCTGCATCGTGTCGGGCGGGCCTGAGTTCAGCTTCAACCTGCCTGGCCACAGGGAAAGCGGGTCGCTGCCCGCCCAGCCGGTACTGGAGATCAACCCGCAGCACCCGCTTGTGACGAGGTTGCGGGCCAACCCGGACGATCCGCGTTTCGCCGACTGGGCACGGGTGCTCTTCAACCAGGCCGTCCTCATGCTCGGAGCCCGGGTCGAGCACCCGGCGGAGTTCGTGACCCAGCTCAACGACCTGCTGGTCTCCCTGGCCGGGGACGCCCCGCAGCCCGACTAGGCCGCAGGCCGCCCGGACTGGCCCGCCTATGGCCCAAAGATGGCGCTGGGGCGCCGCCGATGGGCCATGGGCGGGCCTGCACACCAGGCCGCTCTACCTGATGACGGCCTGCCTGACCAGCTTGCGGCCGAAGTCCCACATCAGGCCCGAGCCGCGGTGAGCCTCGTCCATGACGGCGGTGAACGCGTCGATGAATAGCTTCACCTCCGCCTCGCCGATGGTGAGCGGGGGCAGCAGCTTGATGACCTCGATATGGTCGCCAGCCACCTGAGTCAGGATCTTGTGCCGGTCGAACAGCGAGACGACCACCATCTGGGCGAACAAGCCGTTCCTGGCGGCCTGCAGCATGTTCCAGCTTGCCCGGAGCTTGAGCGACTTCGGCTTCGCGAACTCCAGGCCGATCATCAGGCCCCGGCCGCGCACTCCGGCGAACATCTCGTACTTGCCGGCCAGTTCCTCGAGCGCTGCGCGCATCGCCTCCCCGGTCCGCTCCGCGTTGGTGACAAGCTGCTCGTCTTCGATGACCGCCAGTGAGGCGAGGCCCGCGGCCATGGCCGACGCGTTGGACCCGAACGTCGAGTCGTGCACGAGCACCCGGTCCATCGACGAGTAAACCTTGGCGAAGATCCACTCCTTCGCGAGCGTCGCGCCCACCGGGATGAACCCGCCGGACAGCGCCTTGGCCACCGTCACGATGTCGGGCTCGACCTCGTCGTGCTCGTAGGCGAACAGTCGCCCGGTCCGCCCGAGCCCGGTCTGCACCTCATCACAGATCAGCAGCGCCCCGCTGGCGTGCAGCAGCTCGCGCGCGGCGGCGAGGTAGCCAGGCGGCGCGACCTCCACGCTCTTGCCCTGCACTGGCTCGACAATGAACGCCGCTACATCGCCCTTGCGCAGCTCGGCGGCAAGAGCATCAAGATTGCCGAAAGGAACGCAGGCGCCGGTCAAGAGCGGCCCGAAGCCGGTCCTGAACTCCGCTGACCCGTTGACCGACAACGAGCCGACGGTCAGCCCGTGGAACGCATGGTCGCAGTAGATCACCCTGGACTTACCCGTCGCGTACCTGGCGAACTTGAGCGCCGCCTCGACCGCCTCGGTGCCGCTGTTGGAGAAGTACACCCGGTCAAGACCCGGTACCTTGCCTACCAGCTGCTCGGCCAAGATGCCCGGTAGCAGCGCGCAGTCGAACTGGACCAGGTCGGCAAGGTCACGGTCGAGCATGTCATGCAGCGCCTTGCGCACCACCGGGTGGTTATGGCCGAGCGCGAAGACGCCGAAGCCGCTCAGGAAGTCCAGGTACCGCACGCCATCCCGGTCATGCAGGTAGCTGCCGTCAGCTCGCTCGTACACTTTGTCGAAGCCGATGGTGTGCAGCATCCGGGAAAGCTGCGGGTTCAGGTACCGCGCGCTGAGCTCATAGCCCCTGCCGTCATTAGCGGCGAGCAGGCCAGGCAGGTCAAATCCCATGTTGACAGTCTCCGGTAATCGGGCGAGATCGGACGGCGATTCCCGACAATAGTCGTCCGCCTCGCCCGCCGTAAGTCAGCGACCGCCAATTGCCCTGATGGACTGGCGCAGCGACGACGTCGTCGCGAGCACGGCCGATGGCTCATAGCCGCAGTGAGCCATGCAGTTGGCGCACCGCGGGTCCTTGCCGCGCCCGTAGGCGTCCCAGTCCGTGGTCTCGATCAGTTCCTTATAGCTGCTCACGTAGCCGTCGCTCATCAGGTAGCACGGCTTCTGCCAGCCCTTGAGCGAATATGACGGGATGCCCCACGCGGTGCAGCCGAAGTCGACCTTGCCTTCGAGGAAATCGAGGAACAACGGCGAGTGGTTGAGCCGCCAGCGCTTGCGGTTCCCGTCGGCGAACGCCTTCTTGAACAGCTCCCTGGTCTCGCTCACGCCCAGGAAGTGCTCCTGGTCAGGCGCCTTCTCATAGGCGTAAGCGGGCGAGATCATCATCTCGTCGACCTGCAGGTCGTCATTCAGGTAATTCAGCACGTCGATCACCGACTGCGGGGAGTCGTTGCTGAACACGGTGGTGTTCGTGGTGACACGGAAGCCGCGCGCCTTGATCTCCCTGATGGCCGCGACGGCCTGATCGAACACGCCCTCCTTGCTGACCGATTCGTCGTGCCTCTGCTGCAGGCCGTCGATATGCACCGCGAAGGCGAAGTAGCGCGACGGCTTGAACTTGTCCAGCTTCTTCGGGACTAGCAGCGCGTTCGTGCACAGGAACACGTACTTCTTGCGCTTGACCAGCTCGTCGACGAGCACGTCGATCTGCGGGTGCATCAGCGGCTCGCCTCCGGCGATCGACACCATGGGCGCGCCGCATTCCTCAACCGCGGCGAGCGCCTGCTCGACCGGCATCCGCTGCTTGAGCACCGACGCCGGGTGCTGGATCTTGCCGCAGCCCGCACACTTGAGATTGCACGCGAAAAGCGGCTCGAGCTCGACGATCAGCGGGAACTTTTCGCGACGGGACAGCTTCTGGCTCAGCAGGTAAGTACCCACCCGCACGCTCTGACGCAGCGGCATGCTCACAAGGCTTCACCTCTTTCTCGTGATCGCTTTCGTGGTGATCGGCCATGCCTGATCACTGCCTCAGCTCCCTGGGCAGACCGAACTGGACCGATTCGGTCGCCACGATCACCTCCCTCGACTGCACCTGGCCAAGCCCGGACAGCGCGGTCACGATCTCCTCCACCATCGCGGGCGGCGCTGACGCGCCTGCCGCGATGCCAACCGTGCTGGCCCCGACCAGCCAGCCGAGCTCGATGTCCTGTGCGCTGTCGACCAGGTAGGCGGGGATCCCGGCCCGCTGCGCGGTCTCTACCAGGCGCAAGCTGTTCGACGAGTTAGGCGATCCGGCGACGAGCACGACATCGGAGTCGGCGGCGATGGACCTTACGGCCCGCTGGCGGTTCGTCGTCGCGTAGCAGATGTCGTCGGTACCCGGACCCTTTGCCGCAGGGAACGCCTCGCGTAGCGCATCCACGATCCCTGCAGCCTCATCAGCCGCAAGCGTAGTCTGCATGAGATATGCGACTTTGCCCGGGTCCGCCGGTTGCAGGTCCGCAACGTCCCTGGCGGTTTCGATCAGCGCCATGGAGCCTGGCGCCTCGCCAAGGGTGCCTTCGACTTCCTCGTGCCCGCCATGGCCGATCAGCGCCACCAGGTAGCCGTCCCCGGCGAAACGGCGTGCCTCGGCGTGCACCTTGGCGACGAGCGGGCAAGTGGCGTCCACCGTGGCGAGCTGCCGCCGCTCGGCCTCCCGCCGCACGTCGGGCGCCACGCCGTGGGCGGAGAAGACCACCGTCGCGCCATCGGGCACCTCGCTCAGCTCGTCGACGAAGATAGCTCCGCGCTGCTCGAGGCCGGCCACCACGCTCGTGTTGTGCACGATCTGCTTGCGCACGTAGACGGGAGCGCCCCGTCGTCGCAGCGTTTGCTCGACGATATCGATCGCCCGCTCGACGCCCGCGCAGAACGAGCGCGGGCTGGCAAGCAGCACCTGCCTTGGCCCTGTTGCCATCGCCCAGGCGGCGAGGACCGGCGCGGCGAGCCGCAGAGACCCCAGCGCCGCGAGGCCGCCGCCGACCGTGTGCGGGCTCACCAGCGGATGTGACGGCGTGTCCGAGATCGTCCTGACCACCGCGGCTGGTCGGCCAGCCGCTCCGCGAAGCAACTGGGCCGACTCCATGTCGACGGCGAGCACCCCGGCCGCCGCAAGCCCGGCGTGGGCGCCGGCCTCGGCCAGCTTGGCGACGGTCGCGATGGGGCCTGCGTGGACGCGGAGGCCGGCCCGGCGCAAGTCGGCCGCGAGCAGCGGCGCAGAGGGGCACTGCGTCCTGTCACCTGGCACGCCGCCCGAGCAGTCGACGACCTCAGTGGCGACGACGACATCGCCCGCGCGCAGGTCGTCGGTCAGCGCGCCGGCGACCCCGCCAACCGCGATCGCGTCCGCGTCGGACTCCGCGATGCCAGCGGCGGCGGCGGCCGACCTCCCGGGCCCGTAACCGGTCCGCAGCACCCGCACCGCCGCGGCGCCGTCATGCTCGGCGAGGCCGCGCCGCAGCGCACGGGCCTCGACCCGCATGGGCGCGCAGAGCAGCAGTCCGCTCATCGGTTGCCCTCCAGGTACCGGCCGAGCGCACTCACCGGGAACACAAGCCGGTACAGGTGATAGTTAATGTAGAAGTCGCCAGGGAACCCAGTCCCGGTGAACTGGGGCTCATCCCAGCTGCCGTCCTCGCGCTGGGTGGCGACCAGCCAGGCGACACCGCGATCAGCGCTGGCCTGCGCGTCAGCGCCGCCGGCCGCGAGCAGCGCGAGCAAGGCCCACGCCGTCTGCGACGCGGTCGACTCACCCCGGCCAGCCCAGCTCTTGTCGTCGTAGGAGCGCAGGTCCTCGCCCCAGCCGCCGTCAGCGTTCTGGTGGTCGATCAGCCAGCGCACCGCCCTCCTGATCGGCGGCTTGCCCGGCAGCACGCCCGCGGCGATGAGCGCGGGCACCACCGCGCCGGTCCCGTACACATAGTTGGCGCCCCATCGGCCAAACCACGATCCATCCGGCTCTTGCGAGCGCAGCAGCCAGGTCACGCCGCGCCTGACCGCCTTGCGGTGCCCGAGACCGAGCATGACCAGCGCTTCGACGGTGTGCGCCGTGACGTCCGCCGATGGCGGGTCGGTGACCTCGCCGAAGTCGCAGAATGGCAGCTTGTTGACCAGCTTCGACGTGTTGTCGGCGTCGAAGGCGGCCCAGCCGCCGTCGCGTGACTGCATGCCGATGAGCCAGTCGATCGCCCGGGCGGTTACCGCCGCCGCGTCGGCGGCGGTAACCGTCGGCGCCGACCGGGAAGGGCCGCCGGGTGCCACGCCGTCCTCGCTCGGCATGGCAACCCGGCGGAGCGCGAGAAGCACCTCTGCTGTGTCATCCACATCGGGATAGCCGTCGTTGTCAAACTCGAAGGCCCACCCTGCTGGCGCCAGGCCTGGCCTGCGCACCTGCCAGTCCCCCGGGCCCCTGATCTCCTCACCGATTACCCACGCGGCCGCCCCGCGCAGCGCCGCGTGGTCGGCTGGCAGGCCAGCGTCGGCCAGCGCGACCATCGCGAGCGCGGTGTCCCAGACCGGCGACTGGCAGGCTTCGAGCCTGCGCACCGGCCCGGCCGGGGTGTCCTCCCAGATGGTGAACCGGTCAAGACCGTCGAGTCCGCGCTTGATGATCGGATGGTCGAGTTCGTAGCCGAGCAGGTGCAGGGCCATCAGGGAGTAAACCCATGGTGGCTGAATGCCGCCCCAGCAGCCATCCCGTTCCTGCCGCGCGATGATCCAGTCTGCGCAGCGGCGCATGGCCGCCGTCCTGATCGCGGTAGCTGGCCGCCGCGGCCGTACCTGCCTTTCGTAGCGATGCAGTCCCGCGTCCAGGCTCTCGAAGACCCTGGCCCAGATGTCGGTACCGGCCGCGCCGCTACCGCCATCGGCGGGCACGTGCAGCTCAGCCAGGCTGAAAGGAAGCCTGCGCACCGGCCTCAGCGAGCACACGATGGTCAGGGGCACGATGGTCTGACGTGCCCAGCACGCCCAGTCATACACATTCAGCGGGAACCAGGCAGGCAAGTAGATGAGTTCAGGCGGCATGACCGGCAGGTCATCCCACGGCCACTCGCCGAAAAGCGCCAGCCAGATCCGGGTGAAGACACGAGTCGCCGCGATCCCGCCGCGTTCGCGGATCCAGGCCGCGGCGATCGCCAGGTGATCGTCCCCTGGCTGGTCACCGGCCAGCCGCAGGGCCACGTAGGCCTCGGCAGTCGTCGAGAGGTCGGCGTCGCCGCCAAGGAAGTTTGCCCAGGTTCCGTCGGATCGCTGGCATGACCTGATCCAGCGCGCCGCCGCGTCGGTCTGCTCAGCCGTCCTGATGCCCAGGAACTGGCGCAGCAGGAGATCCTCCGCATCCATGGTGACGTTGGTTTCGAGCTCGCCCTGCCACCACCCGTCGGCATGCTGAAGCCCGAGCAGGTGGCTGACGGCCCGCTCTTTAGCCGCCAGGGCCAAGTCGCGTCCGTCCCGGCTGGCCGCGGCGAACTCGGAAACCGGCCTGGTGGTGGTCACCACTGCCTCGCGGTCACGAACTCGGCTATCCCCTCGAACTCGGCCCGCACGTCACGCGGCATGTCCGTCTCATCGAGGAAGCCAACGGCCGATGCCAGCGCGGAATCGGCCTTGGACTCGGCCCACTCCTTGCCACCCGCGGCTTCTACCAGCGCGGCCGCGCGCAGCAGCTCGTCCTCGGTGAGCGGGTCAGCCGCGGCGAGCAGCCTGGCCAGATCGCGGCCAGCCTGAGTGCCGCTAGCCAGCGCCGCTACCACGGGAAGCGACTTCTTCCTTGCCCGCAGGTCTGATCTGACCGGCTTACCCGTCAGCTCCGGCGCACCCCAGATGCCCAGCAGGTCATCGGTGAGCTGGAAGGCCAGGCCTGCATAAGCGCCAAAGTTCGCAAGGCACTTGGCAATGTTCGCTGGCCCGCCGACGTAAACGGCTCCGATGCTGCACGCGCACGCCATCAGGGCAGCCGTCTTGTCGCCGGCCATATCCAGGCACTCCGCCACGGTCACGTCGTTGCGCCGCTCGAACGCCAGATCCGCGCCCTGGCCGGCGATCAGCCGCTGGACGGCAGCGGAAAGACAGCGCGATGCCCAGACGCTCTCCGGCGGCGGGCCTTCGAGCAGCAGGTCCTGCGCCAGCGCGAGCAGGGCGTCCCCGGCCAGGATTGCCGCTCCGACGCCGTAGACGGTCCAGGCCGTCGGCCTGTGCCTGCGCTCGGTGTCACCATCCATGATGTCGTCGTGCAGCAGCGAGAAGTTGTGCACAAGCTCGACGGCGACCGCGGCCGGCACGGCACGCTCTGGCGGCGCGTCCGCGGCGCGCGCGGATAGCAGCGCCAGCGCAGGCCGCAGGGCCTTGCCCGCCTTGCCCTGGGCTCCAGGCGGCCGGCCATCGTTGCGAGGCAGTCCCAGATGATAGGCAGCCACCTCGCGGATGTCCGGGCTGAGCCGGTCGAGGGCCGCGGCCATCGCCGGGCCGACACTGTCTCGCGCGGTCTCCACCGACGCCGGGATGGTGGCCGTCATGACGCCACCTCGCTCACCGGTGCCTGCCGCCCGGCTTCAGGCCGGCGCGCGAGCTCGCTGATCAACTGCTGCGCGGCAGAATGCCCACTTCGCACAGCGCCCTCCATGGTGTCAGGCCAGCCGGTGTCGGTCCATGAGCCGGCGAGCACGAGTCCGGGTACCGAGGTTGCGGCACCGGGGCGCAGGGCGCCGCAGCCTGGCGCCTGCAAGAAGGTCGCCCGGCGTTCCCTGGTCACGAAGCAGTCAGTGACGCAGGCGTGCGCTGCAGCCGGGAATAGCCGCGCTAGTTCGGGCAAGAACTGATCCCGCAATTCGGCGGCGGGGGTTTGCATGTAACTGTCCGCCGCGGACAGCGACACAGCCAGGTATTGCCCGCTCGTAATGCCGGCAATCCGGGATTTGTCGAATACCCACTGGACGGGGGATTCCACCGCCGCGGCGAACGGCAACTCCATCACCTGACGGTCGTAGATCACGTGCACGTTCACGATCGGCGACGCGCCGAGGCCACCCCAGCGCTCCGCGCCCTCGACCCCAGCGTCCTTGGCCAGGCCGCTCGCCTGAGCCGATGGGACGGCGAGCACGACGCCGTCGGCCGCGATCACCTCATCGTCATCGGCCAGCCGCACGGCAAAACCGCCAGCTGGCACCGGCCGGATGGCAGCGGCCTTGGCGGCCATCCTGACCTGCGCGCCGAGCCTGGCCAGCAATTCGGCCGGAGCCCGCCCGTGCAATTCGCCGAGCGGCACGGCGGCCACTCCGATGTCCGCGGCGTCCTTCGAGCCGAGCAGCGCCGTCTTGATGACGGTCGCGGCCAGCTGCAGGCTAGCGTCGTCCCCGGCGATGTTGAGCGCTGAGACGATGAAGAGGTCCCACAGGTTGCGCCGGGCGCGCTCACTCTGCCAGCGGCCAGCGAGCCAGTCGCCGAGCGACTGGCCGTCGAGCGCGGGATCGCCGGCGTCGATGGAGCGCATCGCCAGCGCCGCGCGGCCGGCCTTGAGCCGGTCGGCGAGCGGCAGCAGCCGGTACCTGGTGAGCGCGCCGGTCAGGTGCAGGGGGCTCGGCAGGTTACCGCGCCGCAGCCGCGCCTGCCTGACCTTGCCTGGCTGGCCAGGTCCCGGTGCGAGCACGGTCACGTCGAACCGGTCCTGGAAGGCGACCTTGCTGGTCACGCCGAGCCTGGCCAGCAGCGCCTGGTAGCTGTCGCAGCAGCGCAGGATCACGTGCTGGCCGTTGTCGATCGTCAGCTCACCGCGCTGGTAAGAGGAAGCGGCCCCGCCGAGCCTGCGCCGCGCTTCAAGGACAACGACGTCGAATCCGGCCTCCCGCAGGTCAATGGCCGCGGTCAGGCCAGCCAGGCCGCCGCCGACCACGACGATCCGCAGCGGGCTCATGGCTGGTTTCCTTGCGCCAGCGCGGCTTGGTACCGCTTCCCCCTGGCCGCCCCGGCGAGCGCGCCGGCGGCCACCATGGCCTTCTCCCTGGCAGGCAACGAGACCCTGCGGCGCAGGACTTGCGCCGGGTCCAGGCAGATGTGGTCGAGCAGCCTGCGGTAGATACCGGCCATCGCGCCGGCGGACGCCGCGCTGCGCCGGTCGAGCATGGGCATGAGCCCTAGCCCGGTGGCATACCACTCCTTAGCCCTGGTGGCCTCGAAGGTAATCAGGTCAGCCAGGTTGCCGCCAAGCATGCCCTGGCCGTCGCCTTCGGCTGGCTGAAGCGTGCAGCCGAAGCGCTTCAGGTCCTCGGCCGGCAGGTAGACCCGCCCGTTGCCGAGGTCTTCCCTGATGTCCCTGATGATGTTGGTCAGCTGCAACGCCACGCCAAGCGAGTCGGCGAGCGGCCCGGCCACGTCCGGGTTAGCGCTGCCGAACACGCCGAGCGAAAGCCTGCCGATCGAGCCTGCGACGCACCGGCAATAGTGCCTGAGGTCATCGAACGTGCCGTAGCTGACGCCCCGCACGTCCGCTTCGCAGCCGTCGATTAGTTCACCGAAGGCGCCGACCGGCACGGGAAACCTTGCCGCTGCATCCCGCAGCGCGACGAGCACGAGGTCGCCGGGGGCGGCGCTGTCCAGCGACATGACCGCTGACCGTGCGCCGGCAAGCGCGGAGAGCTTTTCCTCCGGAGGCATGGTGCCGTCGCCAATGTCATCGATCCGCCTGGCGAAGGCGTAGATGGCCGACAGCGCACGGCGCTTGTCGCCAGGAAGCAAGGCAATGCCGTAAGAGAAGTTCTTCGCCTGCTGACGCGTGATCTGCTCGCAGTGCTTGTAAGCGGCGCGAACGTCCACCGCCGCAGCGGGTCCGAGCAAACTCACCTCTCACCTCCCCCTCGCCAGCGCCCGCAGTAGCTCGGTCAGTGTCCGTGCGCGGCCTGGGCGCGGCGTGGAGGTAAGCACGTCGAAGCCTGCCGCAGTGATCGCGGCCAGGGCGGCGCGGCCGCCTGCCAGGTAGCCGGCGACCGCAACGCGCGCGGTACCGCGCAGGGTGCCTACGAGTGGCGCCCCGGC
Organism: Streptosporangiaceae bacterium; assembly: GCA_035716545.1. Classification (GTDB taxonomy): domain Bacteria; phylum Actinomycetota; class Actinomycetes; order Streptosporangiales; family Streptosporangiaceae; genus Chersky-822. Next base: position 97,795 of record DASTJM010000056.1, on the reverse strand, counting down.
ATCGAGCATCACCCGGGCCCTGGCTACCTCAGCCGACATCAGGCGCTTCAGTTGCGGCGACGCGGCGGATGCGGCGAGATCCCGCTCGTCACAGCCGAATTCAGCCATGTCGTCGGCGGGCAGGTAGATGCGGCCGTCACGGTAGTCTTCCGCGACATCCTGCCAGTGCTCCGCCAGCTGCAGCGCACTGCAGATCGAATCTGACAGCTCAGCGCGAGCATCGGTAAAGCAGCCGAAGACGTACAAAACGATCCGGCCCACCGGATTTGCCGACAGGCGGCAGTAACCAAGCAGGTCATCAATTGCCTGGTAGCGGGAGACGACCTGGTCTTGCCTGTTGGCCTCGATCAGGTCAAGAAACGGCTGGATCGGGATGCCGCACTGAGTCACCGCATCGCGAAGCCCCCTGACGGCCTCAAGTTTCGGCGCGCCCGGGCTCAGCGGGTTCAGGCTCTCGGCGTCCCGGCGCCCGCCAGCCCTCACCGCGCCATAGAGCCGGTGCAGGTCAGCCTCCACCTCGGCAAGCAGGCCGGAGCGATCGGCGACCGGAGCCCGGTCGCCGATATCGTCTACGGTCCGCGCGTAAACATAGACCGCCATCAGATAACGCCGCCGGCGCGACGGCAGCAGGCGCAGTGCTACCGGAAAGTTCTCCTCTGCCGCCTTGCTCGCGACGCTCGCGACGTTGGCCGTGGCACGGGCAGGCCGCAATTGTCCCTCCGGCGCACCGGAGAAGCCAGCGCTCGCCATACGTGCCCCCTGACCTGTCACGTTCCTATTCGTTCACGGTTCCTATTGAGAATGCAAACAATGACACGTGCGTCACCTGATGTGAGCGTCGCATTCTCCATGCTGACCTTTGCAAACGCTCCGGGACCGCTTCCGGACGCTTCGCAGTTGCGGAATGCCCACTATAGACCTATCTGGTGCATTGATCCAGTGGGGCCGGTTGTAGCCCGGAGGCATCCGGACGACTAGTCTCGCCACATGAGCAGGGATCCTTGCCAGGGCGCAGCGCCGGGAACCGCTGGTTCACCGGCCCGGGTGCAAGGCAGGCAGCCTGGCCAGGCCCGCGGCAGGGCCAGTGCGCCAGTACCTGACCACCAGCAGGCTCAGGTCGCAGACGACGGCTGTCCCGATGCCGGAGCGGCACCGCACGCGCCGACCAGGGGCAAGGACGTGCTGCCGCGGCGGCCGTCACTCGGCGGCGGCATCCCCGCGCAGGGCCGGGAGCTCGGCGCCCAGGGCCGGCTGACGGTCCGCCGGCTGCTCGAGGCCGGCCTCGCCGAGTTCGACGAGCGCGGCTATCAGGCGGTCAGGGTCGACGATGTGGTCAGGCGTGCCAAGACCTCGCACGGCACCTTCTATTTGTACTTCGCGAACAAGGACGACCTCTTCCGCACGCTGATGAAGGACGCGCTGCATGACATGCAGCTGATTACGGACGACTTCCCCGTAGTCACCAGCAACAAGGCGGGCAAGGACGCGCTGCGGCGCTGGATCCAGCGATTCACCGACACCTATGGCGCGCACGCCACTGTCATCCGGATCCTGAGTCAGGCTGACATCGTCGGCGAAGAGGTGTACACCGACGGCTTGCGCTTGCTGTTCCGCCTGTCAGAAGCGATCGCGCAAGGGATGACCGTCGCCTCCCGGAGCGGTCAGCAGGCCGGGGCTGATGACGGGGGCGAGCCCGGGGAAGGTCACCCGCACTCCGAACTGACCGCCCTCGCCTGCCTGATGATGCTTGAGCGGATCAATTACCTGCTGAGCGTCGAGGTCCGGCTGCCGCGAGAAGAGATGATCGACCGGCTGAGCGCGATCATCTACGCGGCATTCCATATTTCCTGAGCCTGATCACGCCGGATCACTCCAGGTCGCGCCGAAGCACGCCAAGGGCTCGCTGGCTAGCCGCCCTGGTTGAGCAACCGAAGCGGGGTCGGAGCCGAGAACTCGATTCGCAGCGCCCGCCGGCCGCCGACAGAAACGATCGCGAGGCGCACGGGCCGGTACCTGGGTGGCTGGGCGCGCAGCAGTTCCTCCAGCGCCTGCACGTAGACCTTCTCGGTCAGGTGCGCGGCCTCATCGGTCGCCGCCAAGTCGGCGACCCGCAACGGCAGGCCCGGGGTCGCACCTTTCTGGCTGGCGCCGAAATCCAGGATGTCGATCGGATTCTCCGACGTCAGGGCCGTGAGCACGATCAGGATCCTGGCGTCGATCAGACCGCTTGTCATCGCTTTCCTCGCGGCGGCGCTGGCGGCGATCTGCCTGCTCGTGACGAGCCCGGTGCCGACATTCTTACTGAGCTTGCGGTCGGCGCTCAGCGCGGACTCGTAAGCGGCCGCCCCGCGCGGGGCAACGATCCTGACATCGACGCGGTTGCTGCCCTGGCCGAAGCTGGCCAGCACCGCCGGCGCCCAGCGGCCGGTGACGCCAGGGCCGAACTGCCTGCTGATCGCGGGCGTCACCACGACGAGCGCGGCGGTCAGCGGGACCGACGCGGTTCGCCCGACCGGCCGGAGGTCGCGCGCCGGGAAGCCGCGCTTGATCAGCGCGCCGCACATCGCCGGGTCACAGGCAACGGTCGCACGCCGGCGCACCTGCGCGGCGATCCAGCTGGCCGCCGCGCTACGGGCCTTGGCCCTGGCGACCGCGACCAGGTGCCCGGGCACCTGAGTGGCGCTCGCCGGCCTGGCTGACTGGTGCGAGGACCGCGAGGACAGCACCAAGGTCAGCATTGCCGCCGCGATGAGCACGAGAGCGAGCGCGGCAACGCCCGCCGTGACCGGTCCGTGCCTGCGCCGTTGAGAGCGCGCCGGCCGACCGGAGTACGGTGCCGGGGGCCGGGCCTGGTCCGGGTCCGGGTCATGGTTCTGGTCCGGGTCCGGGTCCTGGTCCTGGTCCGCGGTAGGCGGCGCGGGAGTGAGCGGTGCCGGGGTGCTGGCCGTGCTCACCGCGGGCAGCCGGCCAGCCTTCGCGGCACGCTGCAGCGTTCGTGCCCGCTCGATCCGGCTGACGCGTTCAAGCCTGGAGCTAACCGCGGTATCCGGGCTGCCCGCCGCCACGCTAGGGCGCGACTGGATCGCGTGGTCCCACCAGGCCGCGCGCGGCACGCTGACGCTGGTGCCAGGCTCGGACAGCTCGTTCCCGCGGTGCCAGCCGTTGGCGGCGTGGAACGAGCCACCGCCGCCATCATCGGCGAGCGGGTCTGTCGCGACAGCATCGGAGTAGCCGGCGACCAGGTCAGGATCGGCGGCCAGGTAGGACTCGGCGATGTCGTCGAGCACGTCATCGGGTCCCCTTCGCCGCAACCCCGCTGTGACAGCGGCGCCGTCCCCTCCGCTGCTCTGATCGTCCCGGCCGTCGCCGCGCCCTGACCAGGCCGAACTCGCCCCTGCCGCCGCAGCCTGAAATCGCGGCAAGGGCTCGGTAGCTGGCTCCGGAGCCGGTTCATCGCCATCTGATCCCGCCTCAGGCGCGTCAGGGGTCCCCGAAGTCTCTTGCGCCGCGTGTGCGGCGTCCACGGCGGCCCGCATCCGCGCCACTAATGAGTCGGGCAGCGCCCTGCGTGCCGACGGCGTCGGACCTTCCCGAGCCGCTCCCGGTACCCGCCGCGTGAGCGGCGGGCCTGGGCTGTCGTCACCCATCCCGCTCATCCCCTGTCAGAGTGCTAACTACTCCTAGCACAAACTCCGCATCCTGGACGACAAGAGCAGCACATGAAGCAACGTTAGTTCAAGCAACGTCACAAACTGTTATACATCAGCCACCTAACGCATCAGAAGCGCTCACCGCCCCGGCAGGAGGGCGGAAGCCGTTGGTCCCGGACAGCGGCAAGGCGGGCCATGTTGCCGGAATCGGCGACACCGCACCAGCAACGTTGTCCTCCTTCATGTCATCCCCAGAGGGTGCTGAATCAGGGAAGCCGGGCGTCAGCCTGCCGCGGTTGCCGTGCCGTGCCGCGCCGTGCCCGGTGCCCGGGTTTTCCGGCCAAGCTCGCTCCACCAGTTTCCGCCCGTAAATTTGTCCGCGCTGGCCGTGCCGGCTCGCAAGGCGAGCCCGGTCCGATACCGCCGGGTCCGGTACGGGTGACCAGCTGGCCGGTTCTGGGCTCGCTGGCGATAGCGGCGGCTTCGGCTAAACGCCCGGCGAGGCGGGCGACCGGCGCCGGAAGGGTGATTGCTACTCAAGATCCTTACGGAATCGCTCTTCGGACCGCCCCGGCCGGGCATCGATCGCGTGGCGCTCGTCGGTCGCGCGGAACCCCAGTCTGGTGTAGAACTTGACGGCCGTTTCGTTGCCGTCCATCACCCACAAATATGTTGTCCGCACGCCTGATTTCCTGAGGCCATTGAGAACTTGCGTCACCATTTGGGTGGCGAAGCCTGAGCCGCGCAGACCAGCGGCGATCCAGATGTATTCTAAATAGCATTCCTCATGTGTCATCCCGTCCTCGCGGGTCACGCCGACTAAGCCCACCACAGCGCCGTCGAGCGTGCCTACATGCCAGTTCCCCCGGGCGAATTCATCTCGCCATTTACTCTCGCCATAATTCTTTTCGATATCATGTGTCGCCAAAAACGAGTCCGGTGATTCCGCCAACGCGGAGAGCCGGAGTTTACGGAGCAGCCGCCACTCATCGGAGTTAAGCTGCCTGGTGTCCGGCATGGACCATGATTTTAGAATGGTTCCGCCCGTGCGGCAAGCTAGCGCCAGCGACTATTCAGCGCCCTAAAGGCATTAGTTTATATCTGTGAACTTAGCTAGGGTTAATCGAGTAACCGGACGCGGAAATAGCCCTATCTGACGCATCTGCCACACCAGCACCAGAGCGGTCCCGCACAGGCATTGTCCGCGCCCGGTCCAGGCGATGGGCTCCGGTTTTGCCGTAGCCCATCGCCTAGTGATGCAGCAGCAGCAGCACCGTCACCATCACGGCAATCACCATGACAATCAGCGCGGTAGTCATCCTGACCGCGAGCTGCAGGGCAGAGTGCAGGGCGGACAGCACGACGTCGGCGGCTACGCGCGCTGCGCGTGTCAGAGCGGCCAGCAGGCCGATGACGACAAGCACGACGATCAGCGTCAGCCCGCTGGGCAGCGGCGCGGCCGCGTGCGTGGTGACTACTCGGTGCAGGGCGCACATCCGTGCTGCGGCTTCGATGATTGACTCCACCGAGTGCGGGGTTAAAGTACGCATGGGTCCTCCGTGTTCGAGATCGCACTGGGGTTCTCACTTGGCGGGCATCCCTGGGCCAACAGGGGTGCCCGCGTCAGTTCACCGACATTCACTCATCCTCCTGAACTTTACTGAAGTTCGCATCCGAACACCTCCTTCGGTTTACCTTTGTAAAATCTGACTTACCCGTGACGTCTTGGCTTACGCATTGCGGAGACTTGGTAGAGTTCATGCTCCGGGCAACGTCGCCCAGTCAGCCATCATGGGTATGGACCCTTTCTACCTGCAGCTTTGCCCTGCGACGCCGATGAGATGACGGTGTGTTAACATGATTCCTGAACTTCAGGTTAATGAAGTCAAGGCGAAGACAGACGGTGGCGAAACGTGGATACTCCCGACCCGCGGCAGCTTCTGGCTAGGCGATTGCGCTCGCTACGTGAGGAGCGATGGCCCGACAAGCGCATCACACAGCAGCAACTTGCCCAGGCGATCGGGGTCAGCGTGCCGCTCATCTCATCGTGGGAGTCTCAGACAAATCCTCGTTTGCCGCCTCTTGCCAGGCTTGAGGCTTATACGCGACTTTTCGCCTCAACCGGAACCTTTGATGCCGGGCTTGCTGGCGGCACGCCGGCGCTCACCGACCCCGAACGGCAGGCGGCGAATGAGCTAAGACGCGAACTGATGCAACTGCGCAACGCGGTGATGCAGGCGGGCCACGCGCCGGCCGAATCAGCCCCGCTGCCGGCCAACTCGGCCAAGTCGATAAGCAGCGGCCCGTGGCGGTTCGACGACGGCGGGATGATCACGATTGTCTGCGCGCAACTGCCGCAATACATGCTGGACCGGATCCCGTATACGGACGTCGACGATCCGGACTACATCGAACTGCTAACCTACTCCGAACTCGACTCCCTCTTCGAGTTGCACGGCCATATCCGCGCCTCGAATCCCGAGAGCTTGGTGGTCCGGCGGATCGCCAACACGCTCGGGCCTGATGAGTACCACTCGCACCTTGCCGTGCTTGGCGGCGTCGACTGGAATGCCGTGACGAAATCAATCCTGGAGATCCTGGAGATACCAGTGCGGCAGATCGCTGACTGGTCCCGCCAGGACGGCCAGTACTTCGAGGTTGATGAAAACGGCTCGACAACCTCGTACAGGCCTGTGCTGAAGAATGCCGATGGCCGTTCAGGTCTTACCGACGATGTCGCACTCTTTGTGCGCGCTAAGAACCCATTTAACCGCGAGCGGACTGCTACGATTTGCACCGGCATGTATGGGCGCGGCACCTACGGTGTCGTTCGCGCGCTCACTGATGCCAGCTTCCGCGATCGCAATGCCGAATATCTCAGCACGCACTTCGGCGCTGATTATGAAGTGTGCTGCATCCTGACTCGCGTACCTGTCATCCATGGAGCGACGTTGACCCCAGACTGGAGCCTTGGCAACCAGACGCTTTTCGAATGGTCTAGGTAACCCAGGTGCCCGACGACCACTCGGCCCATCATCACGGATCACACCAGGATCTGCTCTGGTCTCCCCCGGCTCCGGTACTGACCGGGCCAGCCATCGACGCCATCTTCGTGCCGACCGCCAGGCCGCTGGCCTACCTGGCCGAAGTCGCCGCGCTCGCCCAGGCGCTGCGCTGTACCCTCGTGACGCTGCACAGCGGCAAATGGACCAGCGCCGCGGAAGCGGCGAAGCGCTTCCCCGCGGACATCGACCTGATCGCGATCGACGTGCCGGCCGCAGACCGGCTGCGGCTACCGCGCTGGGAGACGTCGGCCCTGCTGTCCGGCACGATCTTCGAGCGGAGGATCGACCTGAGCCCTAAGCGCAACCTGGCGCTCATGCTGTGCCACATGCTGGGCTGGTCACGCATCCTCTTCCTCGACGACGACATCACCGGGCTAGACCCTGACGACATGCGCGCGGCTGGTAGCTTGCTGAGCACCTACAGCGCCGTGGGCCTGCAGATCGGCGGCTTTCCCGACAACTCGGTGGTGTGTCACGCGCACCGGGATACCGGCGGGCGGCAGTCGACGTTTGTCGGCGGCGGCGCGCTTGCGATCAACGTCGCCAAGACCACCGCCTGCAACTCCTTCTTCCCTGACATCTACAACGACGACTGGTTCTTCCTGCTCGACGGGGACAAGTGGCTGCAGCCCACTGCCGTCGCCGGTAAGGTAGTACAGCATCCTTACGAGCCGTACCGGAATCCCGACCGTGCCCGCGCGGAAGAGCTTGGTGATCTGCTCGCCGAGGGCATCTACTGGCTGCTCGACCAAGATCTGTCGATCGCCGACGCGGACGCGGCGCACTGGACGATGTTCCTGAACATACGCCGGCTGTTCATCGAGTCCGTCCTGGCCAAGGCCGAACGCCTCGGTGACAAGGACTGCTCGCGCCGGATCGCCGCGATCAAGGGCGCGCTCGGTCGCCTGGCGCTGATCACGCCTGAATTCTGTGAACGGTATCTTCAGGCCTGGCGCAGGGATCGCCAGGCCTGGCGCCGCCACCTAGAGCATTTCCCGACGCGGCTGCAGCGCGACGCGGCACTTGAGATGCTGTCCCGCCGAGGCTCCTCGCGGGTGACGTGGTACCTGACTCGGGGGTCGGTCCGGTCGAGCCGGGCGGCGGCCGCTCGTCGCGCCGAACGAGCGCCGGACCCGATTGCGGACGATCACGGCTGGACCTGGCTATCTGCCGAGCTAAGCGGCGGGCAACCCGTTCGGAGCGCGGCCGACCATAACCAGCGACGGGAGCAGCCCGGAGCCCGGTGACCTCAGTGGTTACCCGATCGCCGAGGCACAGGACCTGACGCCCGCACGGGCACTGGCAGACAAGCACCCGTTCCTGACCGAGGGCAAGAGCCGGCTCAGCGTCGAGGTGCTTGCACTCGTGCCGACAGTGGCTGCCCGACTTCGGTGCGCGGGTCGATCCTGTAGCGATCCGCGCACCGAAGGGAGGCCTAGAGGCCGGAGCTGGCCGGTCGCCACATGGGGTACATGACCGGGCCGTCAGGCAACTGGATCGGCGATCCGTGGTCGGCGTAACCGTGCCGCAGGTACAAGGTCCGGGTGCGAGGGTGCGAGGCTTCCAGGTACGCGGCAGCACCGGTTTCGTCGATGACCTGGTGGTAAGCGTCGAGCATCGCGGTGCCGAGGCCGGCGCCCTGCCGGTCTGGGCGCACGGCGAGGATCGCCAGGTAGTGATGCGGCGCCCCGGATGGATGGCCGGACTCAAGTGCGCCGTCGAACCGAACGAACCGCTCGGTCCACGGGCTGGTCGCGGCTGTCAGCCTGGCGGCGTAGTCACCGTCCGCACCGCCGTCGCTGCCGTCCACATAGCGCCAGAGCGCGACGGCGTCCCGGTCGGGCGTCGTATGAACCACGCCGCCGGCCAGCGTCTGCTCCACGAGAATACGGAAGTAGCCGGGGAAGAGCGCACGCCGCGCTTCCGGGTCAGAGACCAGCCAGGCGGACGGCGGCAGGTCGATGAACGCCTCAGCGATGACCCGGCTAAGCACCCCGACGTCGGTCTCGCTGGCACGAATCACGTGAGCTGTCACTGCACATCCTCAGCAGCCGGAGTGAGCTGGCCGGTCACCGCGTAGGCGCCGAGCCCGATCGCCGCGTACACCTCGGGCCGCCTGATCTTGAGCACGATACCCCAGACGAGGCCAGCCACCGCGACCAGCGCATAACTCGCCGGCAGTGCCCACGCCGCCGCGTCGGCGGGCGGGACGCCGAGCAAGGTCGAGTAGTTTGCCGCGGCAAGCACGACAATAACCCCGAGAGCGATGAAAGCAAGCGCTGGCGCGATCAACCGGTTCCAGAGGCTCTCGCCCTGCCCATCGCGGCCGAAGAACGCGATGACCGCTATCGCGGTCATCGCGAGCAGCAGCAGGATGCCGAACCCGCCAGTGGTGCCGAGCCAGAAGAACAGGTGCGTCATCGGCTCCCAGCCGCAGCCGGCATAGACGACGATCACGGCGAGCCCGCTCGCGCTCTGCACGAGCGACGCCAGCTTAGGGATGTTGTTCGCGCCGGTGCGCGCGAGGGCGGCAGGCAGGACGTGCTCGCGGCCAAGCGCGTACATGTACCGCCAGACCACGTTGTGAAAGGCCAGCGCTGCGGCGAACAAGGACGTGAGGAACAGGAACTGGGCGGTGCCGGACACGAACCCGCCGCCGAGGCCGAAGAGCAGGCCAGGCCCCGAACTGGCGGCCGCCTTGGCAACGTTGGCCTGCCCGGCATGGACGGCCATGGCCCAGCTTGCCCCGGCATAGACGACAGCGATCATGCCCAGTGCCAGGTAAGTGGCAAGGGGAATGGTGCGCCTGGCGTGACGGGCCTCCTCAGCGAGCACCGGCGCCTGCTCGAAGCCCACGAAGCCCAGCACGGCAACGACCGCGAGCACGCCGAAGGTGCCGACTCCAGCCGAGGTCAGGTCGGCGGGCGACAAGGTCGCGAAGCTCAGGTGCCCGCCAGCCGGATGCGCGAGGCCGGAGATCGCCTCAGCGAAGATCACGACGATCTCGGCGGTGAGCAGCACCCCGAGCACCCAGCCGGTGATGTCCACGCGCAGCAAGCCGAGCACGCTGATAACGGCCCAGGCCCCGAGCGCCCAGGCCCACCAGGCCGCGTGAATGCCCAGATGGGCGGCCGCCTCGCTCGCCGCGTTCGGTCCGAAAGCTCCGTAGAGACCGACCTGGAGCAGTGAGTACGAGAGCAGCGCGACCAAGGCGGCAGCGACACCGATCGCCCGGCCAAGGCCGCGGGACACAAAGGCGTAAAAGGCGCCGCTGTTGGTGATGTGCCTGGTCATCGCGACGTAGCCGGCCGCGAAGATAGCCAGGATCACCGCGATCGCGATAAAGGCGGCCGGAATGCCCGTGAGACCGGTGGTCTGGTATGCGGCAGGAATTACCCCGGCCGCGACCGTGAGCGGAGCCACGCCGGCCAGCACGAAAAACAGGACGGCAGGCACGCCTAGCCTGTCTTTGGCGAGCGCCCGCGAGACGGTGCTCGGCCGCGTCGGGCGCGGCTGAGTGACGAACATCAATAGCCCTCCGTTCCTCGATTTCCGAAAGGGACGCCCAGAACCCGGCGCCTACACCCGCTGGGCGAGCAGCAGGCCGTCCAGCGCCGCCTGGGTCTGCCCCACGACCTCGCGCAGGTCAGGCGGCAGCCGGCGAACGGACTGCTCAAGGGCGCGGAGCGCGCCGCCCGATGCGTAGGGCGCCAGCCTCGTGCTGAGTCCGCACGCGGCGGCAAGCCCGGCCAGGGTCACGCTCGTGATGGTCGGGGTCCTGGCCTGGTCGAGCGCGGCGCGCACCCTGACTACGGATGCGAACGCGCAGTCCGGGTCCATCGGTACCCAGCGTTCATCCCGCCACGGCCGACGCGAGCCCACCCGCATCAGGTAGCCAGCTCGCTCAAGCCGCCCGGCCACTTCGCGGGCCGCTGACCTCGACAAGAACAGCAGCCAGTCCCTGGCCGGGCGCGTCTCGCTGCTCAGCAGCGCGAGAACCGCACAGGCTAACTCATCCTGCGGCAGCGGCCCGCCCGTGACGACGAGGCCAGCTGGCCAGAACCTGATCTTGCCGGCCAGGACAAGTTCGGCGAGCAGCGCCCCGGCTAGCCCGAGCCCGGTCGCGCGCGGCTGCAGATAGGCACGCCCGGTCACGTCATGGTGCGCGAGCAGGTAAAGGTCATCAGCGAGCAGCCCCGTGCCGCTCAGTCGCGCCACAGATCCGCACCCGGCCACACTCTCGTATCGATCATCACAGAGCACACAGTGCACTAAGAGCTAGGATAGGTAAAGAGACCCGAATGCAATACTTCTTAACTCCTGCAATCAATTGCCAACATGTCATGGCGGGGGTGCGCCCCCGGCGACCAGGCCGTGGCGTCACCTCGGCTCAGCCGCGCTACGATGCCCGCATGACCGCTGCCCCTAGGATCGGCTACGGCGTCGGCAACGAGCACAACCCGACGGATCCTTGGGGCCGCACCGAGCTGGTGATCCACCCAGATGGGACGGCGCTGCTGCGGCAATTTTTCTCCAGGAAAGCTGGCGTCGGCTCGTGGACCGGACAGGTCGAACCTGGCACGCTAGGCTCGCTGTGGGCCGCACCCGACCAGGCCGGGTCCCGGCGCTCGCTTACACGCCAGGCCTTCACCGCCTCAGCGTCAGCCAACGGCGGCCAGCAGACCATCACCCGGATCGCGCTCCTCCCCGGGCAAGAGGACCGGTGGGTGGCAGCGATCGGCCAGCACTGGACGCTAGACGAGCACACCCCGCTCCGCCCGGCCCGCCGCGAACGCTGACTTCATGCAGCCGCCGGGTCGGAGGCCCTGCCAGCGGCTAGGTAGATACGGGCGCCGGCGCCCGGGCGGTTAGGCTGGCTGCATGCCTGTGCACGAAGCCGGGGCCCTGCACGCGTCCGGCTACGGTGACGTCGCCGTCGTCCCCGCCTGGCTGCGGCCGCCCGCCGACGTGAACGAGCTGCTCCCACAGCTGTGGGCCAGGACGGTGCGGCGCGGCGAAGCCGGCGAGATCGAGGTCGGCGGCGTGGGCGTGCGGGAGCTGGCGGCCCGGCATGGCACCCCGGTGTATGTGCTCGACGAGGCCGACTTCCGGGCGAGGGCGACGGCGTTCCGCGAGGCGTTCGCCGAGGCTTTCGCTGACCTGTGCGGCGGCGCTGATGTCTACTACGCCGGCAAGGCATTCCTCTGCACGCAGGTCGCACGCTGGATCGCCGCCGACGGGCTGTCGCTCGATACCTGCTCGGGCGGCGAGCTCGCGGTCGCGCTGCGCGGAGGCGTGCTCCCCTCGCGGCTCGCCATGCACGGCAACAACAAGTCAGATGCTGAAATAGAGCGCGCGATCGACTCGGAAATCGGCCGGATCGTGGTCGACTCCGTAGCGGAAATCGACCGGGTCGCCAACGCCGCCGCCCAGCGCAAGGTCCGCGCCCCCGTGATGCTCCGGGTCACCGTCGGGGTTGAGGCCCATACGCACGAGTACATCGCGACGGCGCACGAAGACCAGAAGTTCGGCATCCCGCTTTCTGGCGGCGCGGCCGAGTCGGCCGTGCTGCGCGCGCTGGCCAGGCCCGAGCTGCGACTGATGGGGCTGCATTCGCACATCGGCTCGCAGATCTTCGATACCGGCGGCTTCGAGGTCTCCGCGCACCGGCTGCTCGGGCTGCACGCCAAGATCACCCGAGAGCACGGCGTCGTGCTGCCGCAGCTTGATCTCGGCGGCGGATTCGGCATCACCTATACCAGCCAGCACGACCCGATGGACGCCAAGGCACTCGCTGACTCCCTCGCCGAGATCGTGGCAAGGGAGTGCCGGGCACTCGGGATCGACGTGCCCAAGGTCAGCGTCGAGCCTGGCCGGGCGATCGCGGGGCTGAGCACGTTCACGCTGTACTCGGCGGGCACGATCAAGGATGTCGCACTCGAGCACGGTCTGACTCGCAGGTACGCGGCGGTCGACGGCGGGATGAGCGACAATATCCGGACCGCCCTGTACGGCGCCGACTACTCGGCCGCGCTCGCCTCCCGGCGCTCCGCCGCGCAGCCAGTGCTGACCAGGGTGGTCGGCAAGCACTGCGAGGCCGGCGACATCGTGGTGAGGGATGAGTTCCTGCCCTCTGACCTGGCCCCCGGTGATCTCCTCGCCGTCCCTGGCACGGGCGCGTACTGCCGCAGCATGGCCAGCCAGTACAACCACGTGCTGCGGCCGCCGGTCATCGCCGTGGCCGATGGCGCGGCCAGGGTGCTCGTCCGGCGTGAGACCGAGGACGACCTGCTCGCGCTGGACGTCGGCTGAGCTGTGCGTGCCGGGCTGCGCTGGCTGGACTGCGCGTGCCGGGCTGCGCTGGCTAATAGCGAATGGGCCAGCTGACCTCCGCGAAGGCGCGGTTACCGCAATGACCGAAGATGTCGGCCAGGGCGGCGACAATCACCAGGCCGCGCCCGCTCTCGCCGCCCGAGTCCGCGGGCGCCACGACCCAGTCGCCCGATCCCTGGTCGATCACCTCCAGCCGCAGCCACCCGGGCCGTACCCAAAGCCGCATCGTGAACTCACCGCCCGGCAGCCCGCTCGGTGAATGGCGGATGGCGTTCGTCGCGAGCTCGCAGGCGATCAGCACCACGTCATCGGCACGGGGGCAGCCTCGCTGCGAGTCCCCGGCAACGTTGCGGACCGCCGAGATTGTCGCGGGAATTCCTGGGAAGCTCATGCAGACATCCGGCGAGCCGGTTAAGAGCTCAGCGCTAGACCTGATGCCGCGCCCCGTCTCCGCAAGTAGGCTTGAGCTCATGAGACACAAGGATGACCGAGTGTGCTCAGCCATGTGCCTTTCGTGATAGACCTCCCTGCCAGATCAGGAGATACGGGCACCAGGTCTAAGGTCGCTGGCTAGCTGATCAGCCCTTCTCCCACGTATCCGCCGTGCTTGGCACCAGGCGGGCACGCGAAAACCGCGCTGCCGATATGGGTGAGATAGGTACTCAGCGCGTCTTTACCGGCAATATTCCGCTGAATAGGGATGAACTGCTTTCGCGGGTCGCGCTGATAGCACAGGAACAGCAAGCCGACCGCCGGGGTGTCCGTGTCCTGGTCGATCCCGTCGACATAGGAATAACCACGCCGAAGTATCCGCTCGCCCTTATTACGGGCCGGTGATGTCATCGCAACGTGCGAGGTCGGCGGCACGTGCGTGAGCAGCTTGCCGCTGAGCTTGGCCCGGCCGATGGACTGCTCCTGGCCGTTGAGGCTGGTATCGTCCCACAACCCGAGTGCGATCTCGATCCGCCGCGCCACGAGGTAGGAACCGCCGCGCATCCACGCTGGCGACCCCGGCGAGCCGGCCCAGACGAACTTCGACAGCGCCGTTGCGTCCTCGGCCACGATGTTTTCCGTGCCGTCCTGGAATCCCATGAGGTTCCTCGGCAGCTTCTGATGCGTGCTGTTGCCCGTCCGGCCCGATCCGGTCAGCAGCCACCGGGCCTTGGAATGCGCGGCGCCCAGCCTGATCAGGTCATGCACGGCATGGAACGCGATCTGCGGGTCGTCCGAGCACGCCTGGATGCAGACGTCGCCGCCGCTGATCGCATCCTGCAGGTTGTCACCGCGGAAGGACGGCAGGTCGACGAGCGGCGCGGGACGGTGCTTCGCCAGGCCGAACCTGTCCTTGCCGCCGGATTCGAACAGCGTCGCCCCGAAGCCAAACGTGACAGTCAGGTTGGCCGGGCCCAGCCCGGCCGCCTCGCCTGTGTCGACCGGAGGCCTGTTGCCCGTATTGACCGCACCTACCGGGTGACCGGCAGTCAGCTGAGCCGCCGCACCGGACCAGGTGCGCAGCAGCGAACGCAAACCTGACACCGAATCGGCCGTCACGTCAAGAGCGGCAAACTGGAGGTAATTCTGCGCGGGTGTCGCAATGCCCGCCTGATGAGTGCCGTAAAAGGGCACAACGCCGCGCGCGGCAGGTATGGTGACTCCTGCGACCGCGTTTCCGGCATCGGACAACAGGGCTCCCGCACCCACTGCGGATGCGCTCGCGCCGACCAGACCGGATTTCAGGAAACCACGTCGTGTTGACTCCACTGGGTCAGTATGGCATTCAATTAGTGAGCCGCGAGCAAACTCACAAATCACGTAGCGGCCAGCCGATTGGAGACAAGCACCGAGTGGAGACGGGCGGCGAGCGGAGACAGGCACCGAGCGGAAAGGCACGATCATGACGAGGCAGTCGGTTCAAGGGCGGCGGGCGGTTCCCCGCCGTCAGGCATTCCTGCTCGCCCCGGCCGTGCTCGGGGTAAGCGCCGGCCTGCTCATGGCGGCTTCGGTGCTGGCGAACACCGTGCCGGCCGCCGCTAGCACGGGCACCAGCGTCAGCGGGACCTTGCAGGCGTGGGGCGACGATCTGCGCGGGCAACTCGGCAACGGCGCCACCGGGCTCGTCGACCAGCCGGTGACCGTGCAGCTCCCGGCGGGCGTCACGATCACGGCCGTGGCGGCCGGCGGCCAGGCCACTCTCGCCGTCACCTCGACCGGCCGGGTCTACGCCTGGGGCAACAACCACTACGGCCAGCTTGGCGACGGCACGACGAACGACAGCCACACTCCCGTGCTCGTGCGCCTGCCCAAGGGCACGGTCGCGACCGGGGTCGCGGCAGGCGATGGCGACAGCCTGGCGGTCACGTCGACCGGGCGGGTCTACGCCTGGGGCAACAACCACTACGGCGAGCTCGGCGACGGGAGCACGGTCAACCGGATCCTGCCCGTCCGGGTCGCGCTGCCGCACGGTACGAAGGCGGTCAGCGTCACCGCGAGCTACAACTACAGCATGGCGCTCACCTCGACCGGGAGCGTCCTGGCATGGGGCTATAACGGCTCTGGCCAGCTCGGCAACGGCTTCCTGACCGCGAGCGAGGTCCCGGCCAGGGTCAAGCTCCCGGCCAAGGTGAAAGTCAAGATGCTCGTGTCCGGCGGTTACGACGGCCTGGCCCTGACCGAGTCAGGCCACGTCATGGCCTGGGGCGACGACGGCTTCGGCCAGCTCGGCAACGGCAACGCCAAGACCAGCCTGCGCCCGGTGCCGGTGAAGCTGCCTAAGGGCGTCAAGATCATCGCGGTCGCCGGAGGCAGCCAGCACAGTCTCGCCCTGACCAGCTCGGGCGAGGTTCTCGCGTGGGGTCGCGACACCTGGGGCCAGCTCGGCAACGCCACGACGGCTCGCAGCAGGGTGCTTCCGGTGCGAGTCCGCATCCCGAGAGGCGACCGCGTGGTCGCGATCAGCGCTGGAGGCGGGTTCAGCCTGGCTGTGACGTCGACAGGACAGGTACTCGCCTGGGGCCACAACGCCTGGGGCCAGCTCGGCAACGGCACGCTGAAGGACAGCCACGTGCCAGTAGTGGTGAAGCTCCCGGCGACAATGACCGCCGTCGGACTGGCCAGGGGTCCCACGACCAGGCACGCGCTGAGCATCGTGCACTGAGGCTGGCCGCGCTTGCCCGGGAGCGGCTCTAGCGTGCACGCGGTGAGCGCTCAGTCAGAATCCGGGCTGGCGATCCCGGCTACCGTCCGGGCCAAGGCGCATGCCTTTGGCGCCCGCTCCTGGCTCGACGGCCTGCCTGAGCTCATCGCCGAGTTGACGCCGCTCCGCTCATCACCCGGTGGCCACCGTGAACTTGGCCGCCTCAGGGATCACCCGCTCGCCCATGATCTCCAGCGGCCTGATCGATGACACGTTCGGGATGCGGCTGTGCGCGTGCGACACGCCAAGGTCGGCCAGGGCGCGCAGGTGCCCGAGCAGCTGGTCGACGTTCTCGCCGTCGGGCCCGGGGTCCATCGGGAGCATCACGGTCTTCTCGATGTCGTTGTAGTCCCGGCCGACCGCTTCGCAGTGCCCGCGCAGGACATCGAGCTTGCGGGGCAGGTCGGGGCTGGCGAAGAGATTGCACGCCTGGGCGTACCGGGCAACCAGGTGCAGGGTTTTCTTCTCGCCGCCGCCGCCGATGAGGATCGGCGGGTGCGGCCGGCGCAGCGACTGGGGCACGTTCAGAGTCCGGGCCAGCTGGTAGTGCTTACCGTTATACGGGCTCTCGTCGTCACTCCACATCCGCAGGCAGATCTGCAGCGCTTCCTCGAGCCGCTCGAATCGCTCGGCGATCGGCGGGAAAAACAGCCCGAGCCCGCGCGACTCCTCCTCGTTCCACGCCGCGCCGATGCCGAGCCACGCCCGGCCGCCCGAGACCACGTCCAGCGTGGTGACGCACTTGGCGAGCAGTCCGGGGTCGCGGTAAACCACTGCGGTCACCCAGGCCAGCAATTCGATCCGCGACGTGCAGGCGGCCAGGTAGCCGAGCGCGGTATAGGCCTCGAGCATGTCGTGCTCCGGCGGGCCGAGGACACCGATCTGCCACACGTGGTCCATCACGCTGAGCTTGGCGAAGCCAGCGTCCTCGGCCGCGACGGCGATGCGCCGCAAGTCCTCACCGAGTCGCGGCGGCCCGCCCGGCCAGGTGAAGTCAGCGACGTGCACTCCCAGCTTCATCGCAAGTCTTCCTTCCAGAAGTTAGTTCGCGCGGTCACGCGCCAATGGGCACGATAGCCCCTGCCAGTCTCGGCGGGCCGCGGTGGTGATTCGATGGCACGAGGCGATGACTCAGCAGACACAGGTGACACATCCGCCGCCCGGGCACGTTCCTCCGGTGCCTGGGCGAGGCGGCTTCTGGCTGCGCAACCTCACGGTGTCCTGGTCCATGCCCGCTGCCGCTCGCGCGCTGCGGGCGATGATCATCGTGCCGGGCCTGTTCGCGTTGTGCTTTTATGCCATCGGCAGCCCGCAGATGACCGTCTATGCGGTGTTCGGGAGCTTCGGGGCTCTGCTCTTCTCATCGTTCGGGGGCAGCAGGCGCGACAAGGCGGTAGCCCACCTCGGCCTCGCCGTGGCGGGTACTGTCACGATCGTCATCGGGACGCTGGTCAGCGACTCGGTCTGGGTGGCGGCGGTGGTCACGATCCCCGTGGCTTTCGCGCTCTTCTTCGCAGCCGTGGCTGGCCCGAACCCGGCCGGCGGGGTGACCGCGACACTCCTGGCTTACGTCCTGCCGGTCGCCTCGGCAGGCTCGGCTGGCGTGATACCTGACCGGCTCGCCGGCTGGTGGCTGGCGCAGGTCGTGACCGCGGCGTCGGCCCTGCTGATCGCGCCGCGCTCGGCCGGCGACCAGTTGCGGGAGGCTGCGGCGAACTCAGCCACCGCACTCGGCGCTCACGTCAGGGCGATCCTGGCCGGCGCGGCGACGCCGGCCGGCCTTGAGTGGGCACGAGCCGCCAAGCATGAGCTGCTCGACAAGTTCGCAAGCACGCCGTACCGGCCCATTGGCCTGGCCGCCATCGACCAGGCACTCGTCGGCGCCATCCATATGCTGGCCTGGAGCACCGAGCTGACCTGCGACGCGATGGGCGGGGAGCTCGACCTGTCGACAGCCTGCGCGCACGACCGCGCGGTGCTCGCCGAGGCGGCCGGGGAACTGACGGCGATCGCAGCCCTGCTCCAGCGCCAGGAGGCCGACATCGACCTCCGGCGAATGTGGCACGCGCGGACCAAGAGCGCCTCCCGCATGCTCGACCTGTCGGGCGGACAGGCTGGGGTCAGGCGCGGCGTCGGTTACGCCTTCCACGCCCAGGTCATCGGCCTGGCCGTTTCGTCGGCTGCCGCCGATGCCATGATCGCGGCGCGGAAATTCAGCCCTGATGAGGTGGCCAGGCAGCGGCGGCACTGGGTGGACGGCCTCTCCCAGCTGCGCGAGGATCCGCTGCCGCTCACGCGCCGGATCCTGGCCAGGATCCGCGGTCCGGTCGCGACCGATGCCAGCAGGCGATCAGTCTGGTTCCGCAACAGCGCCCGTGGCGCCATCGCCCTGGCAGGCGCGGTCGCGGTGGCGAAACTGACCAACGTGCAGCACGGGTTCTGGGTGGTGCTGGGCACGCTCTCGGTGTTGCGCACCAGCGCGTGGGCGACCGGCGCGACGGTCGCGCGGGCACTGGCCGGCACCCTCGCAGGGTTCGCCATCGGCAGCCTGCTCGTGGCCGGGATCGGCGTCGGCCAGGCGGCTCTGTGGACCGCATTCCCGATCGCGGTGCTAATCGCCGCCTACACTCCGGGGACTGCGCCGTTCGCGGCTGGTCAGGCGGCGTTCACCGTCGCCGTCGTCGTCCTGTTCAACCTGCTCGACCCGGCAGGCTGGCAGGTCGGGCTGCTGCGAGTCGAGGACGTGGCGCTGGGGTGCGCTGTCAGCGCCGCGGTGGGCATCTTGTTCTGGCCGCGCGGCGCGGCGTCGGTCGTGGGCGACAACCTCGCTGTCGCGCTCCGCAGTGGTGCCGACTACCTCACCGAGTCCGCCCGGTGGGCACTGAACCTGGGCAAACGCCATGCCTCTCACGCCATCACGGCAGTCGCGGCCGGCACCAGGCTGGACGACGCGATGCGCGGCTTCCTCGGTGAGCAGGGGTCCAAGCGAATCGCGAAGGCCGATCTGTGGACGCTCGTCATGGCCGCGCAGCGGATCAGGCTCACCGCGCACTCGCTGAGCAGCCTGCCGGTGCGCGAGCACCGGTCCGAATCCGATCAGGCCGGCCGGGTGCTCACCCCCCAGTACGCCGCTCTGGCTGTCTTCTACGACCGCATCGCGGCCCAGGTCGGCCCGCCGGCACGCAGGCCGGCCGCCCTGGACCAGGTACCGCTGCCCGCGAGTTCCCTTGGCCTTGCCAGCGCGGACCCCGAGGCACTGTGGGTCGGCCTGCACCTGGAGCAGCTGGAAACCCACGCGGCGGGCCTGCCAGGCCCAGCCCGGAAACTGGCCAGTCTCCGCCGCACCCCCTGGTGGCGCTCCCCGTAGGCTGGGTCCAACCACCGGCAAGGGAGCAGGATCGACATGTCGCTCTTCCAACGGGCTCACGACGTGATCGCGGCCAAGGCCAGCAAGGCACTCGATGCGGCCGAGAAGCCGGACGAACTGCTTGACCTCTCCTACGAGCAGATGCTCGACCAGATCACTCAGGTGCGCCGTGCCCTAGTCGACATCGCGGCGACAAGGAAGCGGATCGAGTTGCAGGAACGCCAGCTCACCCACTCGGTCGATCACCTGCAGGACCAGGCCAAGGCGGCGCTCGCGCAGGGCAACGAGGCACTGGCCACAGATGCGCTCTCGCGCAAGGCCACGGCCCAGGCCCAGATCGACGCCATGGCCGAGCAGCACGACCAGCTCACCGACCAGGAAGAAAAGCTCAGCCAGAACCTGAGCATCCTGCAGCATAAGGTCAACGACTTCCGCACCCGCAAGGAAGTGTTCAAGGCACAGTACGCCGCCGCGCAGGCCGAGACCTCGATCGACGAGCACCTCACCGGGATCTCGGCCACCATCGGCGACACCGGCGCCGCCCTCCAGCGGGCTCACGACAAGATCGCGAACATGCAGGCCAGGGCCGGCGCCATGGACGAGCTACTGCGGTCAGGCGTACTCGAAGACGTCGGCGGCGATACCGGCGACATCCAGCGCGAACTTGACGAGGCCGGGCAGAACGCGCAGGTGGACCACGAACTCGCCGCGCTCAAGGCGCAACTCGGATCGGGACCGCCCAAGCCAGAGATCACCTCGGACGGGTGAATACCCGCGACTCACTCGCGGTCAGCCCCGGCATCGCCGACCGTGACAAGGAGCGCCATGCGCAGCCCGCGTCACCGCGGTTCCGCGAACAGCCCGGCAGGCGAGGTTTCCCGCCGCTCGCCGTCGCCGGCCTGATCCTGATCGGGATCACGTCGACCCTGTGGTGAGCGCCGGTCAGCGGCGGGTCGCTGGTGCGGTCGGTCCCGCACGACCTGTGGGGCACGATGCTCGCCGCGAACCGCCTGCTGGACGGCAACCTGGCCGACCTGTATACCAAGCCGACGGGACTGATCACGCTGCCGGGCGGGGCGCTGATCCTGGCCCCGGTCGTGGCGGTGATCGACGCCGCCGGACTGTCGCTGCGGTTGCCCGGGTTCGCCGAACACCGACACCTGCATGTAAGTTGCTCAGACCGCAACTTACATGCAACAGAATTCTATGGAAGTTGCGATGCTAGATCGAGCCATCGTCCAGGTCGATGGCCGCTGGGCCTATGCTTGACGGGTGCGGTTGGTGTCGCTGCTGCCCTCGGCCACGGAGATCGTGTATGCGCTTGGCCTCGGCGATGACCTGGTCGGGGTCACGTTCGAGTGCGACGAGCCGCCCTCGGCCAGGGCCGAGAAGGCGATCGTGGTCGGCGGCCGTGACACCAAGGGCATGGCGCCAGCCGAGATCGACGCCTACGTGAAATCACAACTGGCGGCCGGAGCGGACCTGTACACCCTGCACGCCGACGCGCTTGCCGGGCTGCGGCCCGAGCTGATCCTGACTCAGGACCTGTGCCGGGTCTGCGCGCTGCCGACCGGGCAGGTCGAGGACGCGCTCGGGTACCTCGGCTGCCAGGCCGACGTCGTCTCGCTCGACCCGCACTCCCTCGATGACGTCCTCGACTCGATCGTGACCGTCGGCGACCGCACGGGCGTCCGCGCACGAGCCGAATCCCTGGTCAGCGACCTGCGGGACCGTCTGGCCCGGGTACAGGCCGCAGTGACCGGCAGGCCGCGCCCGGCGGTGGCGCTGATCGAGTGGGTCGACCCGCCGTTCAACGCCGGGCACTGGATCCCTGACCTGATCTCGGCCGCGGGCGGTAACCCTGTCGCCGCGAGGCCAGGCATCCCCTCGGTGGAGACCACCTGGGAGGCGATCGCCGAGGCCAGGCCAGACCTCGTCATCGTCTCCCCCTGCGGCTACCACCTGGAAGGCGCGGTCGAGCAGGCCGACATCGTCGCCAAGGCGCTGCCCGGCGTGCCGGCCTGGGCCATCGACGCCGACGGCATCATCGTCAGGCCGGGACCGCGCGTGGTCGACGGAGTCGAGGCGATCGCCTCGATACTGCACCCGGACGTGATCCCGCACTCGGACGCGGTGCGCCTAGTGACGGCCGGCTGAGTCATTCCGCGGCGCGAAGACGTCGAGCGCCGTCAGCAGCCCGCCCGCCCCCCGCACCCGCCCGCTTCCCGCACCCGCCCGCCTCCCGCACCCGCCCGCCTGCGCAGGAGGCCCATCGATGGCCCAAGGGTGGCGCCCCAGCGCCATGGATGGCCCAAAGGTGGGCCTACCGGCGCGCTGGAACGGTGCGGACGGCTAGCGGCGGGCGCTTGCGACCTGCCGCGATCGCGGACTTCAGTTCCGCCGCGATGCGGGAGCCTTCGGTCCGGAGCTGACGTGGAGTGAAATGGATGACGATGATTCCCTGGGCGCTCATCTTTGAATGGCGTGCCATCGTCCGCGCCCAATCAGCGGGCAAGATGTGCCACTCGCGCGAATCGACCTCGCCAGCGAGCCCGGCCTCGGGCCACCATGCATCCGGCTGGGCTAGGAACTCTGACCCCACGTACAGCTCCGCGTTATAGAGAGGTTCTGCCAGCCGGCTGGCTCTCACCAGTTGACGCAAGTCCCCCTCGGCTGCTGACCTGGCCCCGTCCGCTACTTCGTCCAGTGCCGCCCGCAGGGCACCGGAACCATTCGTCGGTCCTTCCCGCAATTCGGCCGCTAGGCCAGCGATGGTGCATTTGCGCTGCTGGACAGAGGCGGCCACCAGCGCGCTGACCTCGCGAGGCTCGCAAAGTCCCCGAACCGCGTCCGCGACGGCCCGGGCAGCGGGTGCCCACCGGATACCATCAGCGACCCAGAAGCGCTCCGGCATCCTCGTCGTCCGGTGCGTGCGGATGAAACCGGCGTTCTGCCGCTTCAGGTCGGCCGGTATCAGCACGTCAACGTAGTCGCACGGTGGCACTCTCACTCCTTGGCGCTGTAAAGCGGCCACACCCGTGATCACGCATGCCGGGCCGCCATAAAGCGCCGCCGCGATCTCACGCTGCCCGGCAGTCAGCATGCCGGTGCCGAGTACGTATATCCCCGGCAGCACGGCGGTCCAGGGTCCCCCTTTCCTTAACCGATGACGCAGCGCATCTAGGGTCAGCCCGGCCGACAGCGCTTGCGATCTGGTGATCAGATAACCCTGGTCCCGCAGGAGCTTTTCAACGGCGCGGATGGCATTCGATTGCTTCATGCGCGCAGCATGTCAATCCCCTCTGACATCCATTCCTGCCCTACCCCACCCGCGGGCCATCAAGGGGCCAATAGCGCCATCAATGGGTCATGGGTGGGCCACCATCGCGGGGGCGCCATGGCGGGGGCGCCATCGCGGGGGCGCCATCGCGGGGGCGCCATTGGCGGGGCGTCGCGGATAGATTAGGCGGCGTGAGCGAACAGGACTCTGTGATCTCCAGGCAAGCGGGCCGGGTCATTGTCATCGACCCGGACGAACGAGTGCTGCTGTTGCACGGCTTCGACCCTCAGCGACCCGATGAACCGTACTGGATCACGGTCGGCGGCGGTGCCAAGCCAGGCGAGAGCCTCGCGGAGGCCGCCATCCGGGAACTGCGCGAGGAAAGCGGTATCGTCGCCGACCCTGCCGACCTCGGCGAACCGGTCTGGCATGCGGTCGCTGAGTTCCCGTTCGACGGGCGCCGGTACCGTCAGGAAGAGGACTTCTTCGCGCTGCGGGTCGGCTCAGCCGACGTCAGGACAGACGGCCTTGAGGACGAGGAGGCGGCGGTCATCACCGGCCACCGCTGGTGGACCATCGCCGAACTGGAAGCGACACATGAGTCGTTCTTTCCGGCTCACCTGGCGGCGTTGCTGCGAAAACTGACGGCTCGCTGCGAGAACTAACGGCTTATAGCTCAAAGATTCCGTAGCCGAACCCCGAAGCGTTCGCCACCCCGTCATCAACCGTAACGCCCTGCGACAGCACACTCGCCAGCCTCCTGGTGCCCGCCGCCACGACCGCGAAGGTCGCCCGCTCCCGGCGCGGGTTGATCACCACCAGATGCGTGCCGCCGCGCGCGTACACCAGCGGATAGCCCTCGTTCAGCACGTGCACCGGGCCGCCCGCCCGCAACGCCGGCACGGACTTGCGCAGCGCGACCAGCCGCCGCACCTGATGCAGCAGCGACCCGTCCAGAGCCCGCTGCGAAGCGACGGCAGGCGGCCCTGGATCAGGGTCGACCGGCAGGTACAGCGAACTGGCCGGAGCGGATGAGAAGCCCGCGTTCGGCCCCTCCTCCCGCTGCACGGGCGTGCGCGAACCTGCCCTGTTCCAGCCGGGCCAGATCTGGCTGCCTTCGATGTCGGGCAGGCCAGCCGTCGGAATCGGCGAAGGACTGCGGGTAGACCTCGCAGGCGACGGCCGTCCTGAGCCAGCCGGGGAACATTACTCGGCTATCGTCCGCGACCGGCCGCGGAATTCGGCGACGACCAGATCGCCGCGCCGGACGGTCACGTCGTAGATGCCGCTCCGGCCGAAACTGACCCGCTCGGCGGCGGTGGCCACGAGCAGGTCGCCCGCGCGGACTGGCGCGATGAAGCTGATGTCGGCGCCGGCCGCGACGGCGACCGGGCCGTAGCTATTGGACGCGCACGCGAACGCGGTGTCGGCCAGCAGGAACACGTAGCCGCCGTGACCGATCCCGTGCCCGTTCAGCATGTCGGGACGGACGGCCATCGTGACAACAGCACGGCCGTCACCTGCTTCGAGGAGTTTCATGCCGAGTCCGCGCGAGGCCGCATCGGCCTCGAACATCGTGGCGGCCGCATCGCGGTCAATCGCTGCCATGCGGGCTATTTTGCCTGACCTTTGCTCTCGCCGCTGACCAGGCCGAGCGGGTCGGCGCTGATGCCGAACTGCCTGCGCAAGACCCTGGCCGCGACGTGCAGGCCGGCCATGCCGTGCACGCCAGGTCCCGGCGGCGCCGAGGAAGAGCAAAGATAGACGCCGGGCAGCGGCGTCGCGTAGGGGTCCCAGGCGGGTACTGGCCGGAAGACCGTCTGCCAGAGCGTCATCGCGCCCGAGGCGATGTCACCGCCTACGTAGTTGGCGTCCTCGGCCGGCAGCCGGTCCGCGGTGGTGGCCTGAGTGCCGAGCACGAGGTCACGGAACCCGGGCGCGAACCGCTCCACCTGCGCGGTCACCGCCTCGGTGACGTCGGCCGGCGAGCGGTGCGGCACATGCGCATAGGTCGACAGCACGTGCTTGCCAGCAGGTGCCCGGGTCGGGTCGACAACCCCCGGCTGCACGGCGAGAACATAGGGCCGGTCGGGCAGGCGGCCTCTGGCCACGTCCGCCTCGGCTCGCATCGCCTCGGCCCGGCCGCCGACGAGGTGCAGCGTGCCCGCCTTCGCGCAGCCGGCCGCCGACCACGGCACCGGGCCCGCGAGCGAGAAGTCCACCTTGGACGCCGCGCTGCCGTAGCGGTACCGCCTGAGCCGGCGTGCATAGCGCGGCGGCAGGCGGTCACCGGCTACCTGAAGCGCGCCAGCCGGACTCAGGTTGAGCAGCACGGCGCGCGCTCGCGGCAACTCAGCCAGCGTCGTCACGCGGTGCCCGGTGACGATCCGCGCGCCGCTCCGGCTGACCTCGGCGGCCAGCGTATCGGCGATCGCCTGGCTGCCGGTCTGCGGCAAGGGCCAGCCGACCGCGTGCGCGAGCGCGGCGAGCAGCATGCCGACGCCAGCGGCCGAAAGCGCCCTGGGCGAGGTGATCGCATGCGCGCTTACCCCGGTGAGGAGAGCCGGCGCGACGTCGCCGCGAAAGCGGGCGTTCCATAGGGGCGATCCCTGCTCGAGCACGCGGAGAGCGAACCGGGCCGTCGTGACCGGATACCGCGTCGCCGGCAAGTGCCTGAAGTCCGACATCGCCAGCGCGGTGACCTGCTCCCAGTGAGCGGTGAGCGGTCCTAGCAGGGTTCGCCACGCCTTGCCGTCCCGGCCGAGCTCGCCGGCGGTGCGATCAAGGTCACGCCAGGCAAGCCCGGCGCGCCCGCCGTCAAGCGGGTGCGCGAAGGCAACCTCGGGCTGCAGCATTCGCACCCGGCTGCCCAAGGCGAAGGCGCGGAAGAACGGCGAGGCGAGCGCCATCGGATGGACGGCCGAGCAGAGGTCGAACCTGAACCCGGAAGCCTCCGCGGTGCGCATGCCGCCGCCGACAGTGCAGGCCGCCTCGTGTACCTCGACCTCAAGCCCGGCCCTGGCCAGGATGAGGGCGGCGGCCAGGCCGTTCGGCCCCGAGCCGACGATCGCGACGTCCACGGTGCCGGCGCTCGCGGTGTTAGTCACCAACCGATGCTAAGTCGAGCGCCGCGAGCTTGGCCTGCAGGCCGGCTGCGTCGGCGTGGCCAAGCTGCTCAAGGATCTCCGCCGCGGCGCGCTAGGCCCGGCAGGCGCCATCCACGTCGCCGGTGGCGTAACTGAGGTCGCCGAGGTGCCCGCGTACGGCTGCCTCCGCGTAGCGGTCGCCTAGCTCGATGGTCATGGCAAGCGCCCGCTCGTAAGCTGCCCCGGGCGTGGCGGCCGACTCGGCCGTGACCCGCTCATAGCCAAGCCGGCTTGCCAGCATCTCACGGGCCTCGGCCTCGGTCGGCAGGTCGAGAATGAAAGGCCGGGCGCCCGCTGACGCGACGAGGCCGGAGAGCTGGATCCGGCTGGTGATCACGACGGCGCAACCCGCCGATCCCGGCAGCAGCGGCCTGACCTGGTTCAGGTCGGCGGCGTTGTCGAGCACCACGAGGACCGCTTGCCGGCCAGCAGGCTGCGGAACAGGCCGGCTTGCGCCTCGAGCGTGGACGGCGTCCTGGTCGGCGGAATCTCGAAGGCGTCGAGGAAACCGCGGATGGCCTCAACCGGGGTTACCGGCTGCCCGGCCGGGCCGAAGCCCCGGAGGTTCAGGTAGAGCTGGCCATCGGGGAACCGGCTGGCCACCCGGTGCGCCCAGTGCACCGCCAGCGTGGACTTTCCTATGCCGGGCGCGCCGGAAATGATGGCGACCGGCACGGCGGCCGACGCGGCCCTTTCCTCGCCGAGCAGGGCGTCGAGCCTGGCCAGCTCGCCTGCCCGGCCAGTGAATTCCGCGACGGTGAAAGTCAGCTGCGCGGGGATCACCGTCTGCGACGGCGATTCGGGCAGTTCGGGTACGGCCTCGCCGTCCTGAGCCGCCACGCCCAGCAGGTCGGCGGTCAGCGTCCAGCGCTGCCGCCACTCACCCTCGTCGCCCCGCAGGCGCGTAGGTAGGCAAGGGTTACCTCGGAGGTGGGAAAGCTCGTGCCGCCGGCCGCTACCGACTAGCTGGTGTCGGAGAAGTGCGCCAGCCTGGCGAGCTCGCGGTAACTGGGCGAGCCAGCTCGCTGCCGCAATTCCCGAACCCGCGCGCGAAGGCCGCAAGGGGGCCGCTTGCCGGGTCGGCGGGCCGTTCGCGCCTGCCCATGTGCCAGCCCTCCTGTTGCGCCGCGCCGACGGAACAGTCCGGACATCTATTATCAGGCAGCGAGCACGTTCTTATCAGGCAGTAAGCACGGGCGGCGGAGCGGATAGCTCAGTAACGTGTGCTCATGCTCCCTGACCGCCAGGTTTCCGTCAGCCAGATTCCTGTCCGCCAGCCCGGGATCGCGCTCACCAACCACTTCTTCGAGGTACCGCTCGATCACTCCGAGCCCGGCGGCGAGAAGATCACCGTCTTCGCGAGGGAACTGGTCGGCCTTGAGCACCTCGGCGATGCCGATCTGCCCTGGCTGCTTTATTTGCAAGGCGGTCCAGGCCGGCCGAGCCCGAGGCCGGCGAGCCGCAAGTCAGGCTGGCTCGACCGCGCGCTCCGCGAATACCGCGTGCTGCTGCTGGACCAGCGCGGCACTGGGAAATCGACGCCGGCCAACCGGCTGACGCTGGGTGCCAGGGGTCCAGCGAAAGAGCAGGCCAGCTATCTGACTCACTTCAGGGCCGACTCGATCGTGACCGATGCCGAGCTGATCCGGCAGCGGGTCACCGGGGGCAGGCCGTGGACCGTGCTCGGGCAGAGCTTCGGCGGTTTCTGCACGGTCACCTATTTGTCCAGGTCACCGGAGGGCCTGACCGCGGCCTTGATCACCGGCGGCCTGCCTGGCCTCACCAATCACGCGGAGGACGTGTACCGGCTGACTTATCCCAAGGTCGCCGAGAAGACCCGCGAGCACTACGCCAGGTATCCAGGCGACGTCGAGCTGACCTTGCGGATCGCAAAGCACCTAGCCACGCACGACGAGCGGCTGCCGACCGGAGCGCCGCTGACTGTGGCCGCGTTCCAGTCGCTCGGCATGGCGCTTGGCATGAGCACGGGCAGCCACCAGCTGCATCTCCTGCTCGAAGACGCTTTCGACGGGACCCGGATTGGCGACGACTTCATGTACCGGGTCCTGCCCATGCTGAGCTTCGCGGCCGGGCCGCTCTTCGGCGCGCTGCACGAGGCCTGCTACGGGCAGGGTCGGGCGACCAGATGGGCCGCTCACCGCGTCAGGTCCGAGTTCGGCGAGTTCGACGCTGTGCCCGAGCCTGGAGGTGACCCGCTGCTCTTTACCGGCGAGATGATCTACCCGTGGATGTTCACCACCGACCCGGTGCTCACTCCGCTTGCCGAAGTCGCCGACATTCTCGCCGAGCACGAGGACTGGCCGCCGCTGTACGACCCGGCGAGGCTCGCAGCCAATGAGGTGCCGGTCGCCGCTGCTGTCTACTACAACGACATGTACGTGCCGCAGCAACTGTCGGTACGGACAGCGGCAGGCATCAGGGGCCTGCGCGCGTGGGTCACCAGCGAGTACGAGCATGACGGGCTGAGCGCGAGCACCGATGTCGTGCTCGACCGGCTGATCGGAATGGTGCGGGGCAGCATCTAGCCGCCGTTTCTGGCCCGCGAGCGAACTGCGAAGGAGCATCGGTTGACAATCCGTACCTGCCTGTGCCTGATCATCCGGCCCGGAGCTCGCAAGGAAGCCAGCGAAGGGGCAGAAGTGCTGCTCGGCTACAAGAAGACCGGTTTCGGAGCGGGCCGGTGGGTCGGCCTAGGCGGTCACATCGAAGACGGCGAGAAGCCCGCGAACGCCGCGGTCCGCGAGGTATCCGAAGAATCGAGTCTCGTAGTGCCGCCTGACTCGCTCAGCCATATGGCGTCGCTGACCTTCGTGTTCCCAGCGAGACCGGCATGGGACCAGACGGCGGAGGTCTTCGTCACCTCGCAGTACTCAGGGCAGCCGGCCGAGTCCGACGAGCTGATCCCGCGCTGGTTCAGCGCTAGCGCGCTCCCCTTCGACGGCATGTGGGACGACGCCAGGTACTGGCTCCCCGTCGTGCTGAGCGACCGGCGGGTCATCGCCACGATCACCTTCGCCGACGACTGCGCGACCGTTCAGTCCATTGAGCCCCCGCTGACCTAATATAGTTAGCCGTGCTAAGTTTAATCAGTGCAGCGAACTGGGGTCAGCGCAGGCGAGGATGACGGGGCAGGGCCACACGGCGACAAGTACAAGTGGATAGCACTTTCCAATACCACCCTTAGCATCACGATGGCCACGATCGACGCCTCGATCGTGATCATCTCCATGCCGGCTATCTTCCGTGGCATCCACCTCGATCCGACGGCACCAGGCAACATCAGCTACCTGCTCTGGATGATCATCGGCTACCTGCTTGTCACCGCCGTCCTCGTGGTGACCCTCGGCCGGCTTGGCGACATGTTCGGCCGGGTGCGGATCTACAACCTCGGGTTCGTTGTCTTCACGCTCGCCTCTATCGCGCTATCGCTTGATCCGATGACCGGCCCAGCCGGGGCGCTCTGGCTGATCTTGTGGCGCGTCGTGCAGGCATTCGGCGGGGCGATGCTCATGGCCAACTCCGCCGCGATCTTGACCGATGCCTTTCCGGCCAGGCAGCGCGGCATGGCGCTTGGCATCAATCAGATCTCCGGCATGGCAGGCCAGTTCGTCGGGCTCATGCTCGGCGGCGTACTCGCCGCGTGGGACTGGCGCGCGGTGTTCTGGATCAACGTGCCGATCGGCGTCTTCGGCACGGTCTGGTCGTACCGGAAGCTGCATGAGATCGCGACGGTCAACCGCGCCAGGATTGACTGGTGGGGCAACATCACGTTCGCGGTCGGCGCCGGGCTTATCCTCGTGTCGATCACTTACGGCATTCAGCCTTATGGCGGCCACCCGACCGGCTGGACGAGCCCGCGGGTTGTCGGCGGTCTCACCGCGGGCGTTCTGCTGCTCGCGATCTTCTGCCTCATCGAGACCAAGATTGCCGAGCCCATGTTCAGGCTAGGGCTCTTCCGCATCCGCGCGTTCGCGGCGGGCAACGCGACCAGCCTCATGGGGTCGATAGCCCGGGGCGGCCTGCAGTTCATGCTGATCATCTGGCTGCAGGGAATCTGGCTGCCCGAACGCGGCTACAACTTCTCGCAGACACCGCTGCTAGCCGGCATCTACCTGCTGCCGCTCACCGTCGGCTTCCTGGTCGCGGGCCCGGTCTCCGGCTACCTGTCCGACCGCTACGGCACCCGGCCGTTCGCCACCGCAGGGCTGCTCGTCTCCGCCAGCGCGTTCGCTGGCCTGCTGCTCTTGCCGGTCAACTTCTCCTATTGGGCCTTCGCGCTCATCATTTTCTGCAACGGCATCGGATCTGGCCTGTTCGCCTCGCCGAACACGTCGGCGATCATGAGCAGCGTCCCCGCCCGGTACCGGGGGTCAGCATCCGGCATGCGCTCAACGTTCCAGAACTCAGGCATGTCGCTGTCGATCGGCATCTTCTTCTCCCTCATGATCGCCGGGCTCGCCGCCACGCTGCCTAAGACGCTCAGCGCCGGCCTGCGCGCCCACGGCGTGCCCGGCGCCGTGGCCGCCCACGTCGCCGGCCTGCCGCCGGTGAGCACCCTGTTCGCCTCGTTCCTCGGCTATAACCCGATCGGCAGCCTGCTCCGGCCTTCCGGCGTCCTGCACCGGCTCCCGGGATCAGACGTCCGCGTGCTGACGAGCAAGGAGTACTTCCCGCACTTGATCTCAGGCCCGTTCCACCATGGCCTCGTGATCGTGTTCGGCGTGGCGATCGCCATGTCCGTCATCGGCGCGATCGTGTCCGTAATGCGCGGCAGCCAGTTCTACTACGACTCGCCGGACGCGACGGACCAGGGAACCGATCCCGCCCTCGCGAGCGACGATGGCCGCAAGAAGCTCGCCGCAGCGACCGTGATCTCCTCGGAACTTCCGCTCAGCGCGGCACCCGAAAGAACCCGGGCTTCGTAAGCGGCGCTCCAGGACCAGGAGCCCAGGACTCGGCCGACGCCGGCGGCGATAGCGGCCGTGGTGGCCGGGTGATGCAGCGGCCGGGTGCGCGGGCCGGGTGATGCAGCGGCCGGGTGATGCAGCGGCCGGGTGCGCGGGCCGGGTGATGCAGCGGCCGGGTGCGCGGGCCGGGTGATCAGGGACCATGCCTGGGACGGCGGCTTGCGGGAGATGGCGGTGGTGGCGATCTCGGGGCCGCGGCGGGCGCCGGTCGTGTTCCGCGCGGGCCACCGTCGCCGCGCTGGCCTTGCCGTTCTCCAGCCGCGCCGGCGCGATCGCCTTGCGGCTTAGCGATGCACCACGCGCGGTTCCAGGCCACGGCGCTCCAGCAGCGCCACCAGCCAGTCCCGCCCGCACGCGGCCCCGGCCGCCACCAGCGTCCCGGCCAGCAATGATACGACCAGCCGCGGGTGCGGGTAGATTTGCGCATTCTGGGCGGAGGTTCCCTGGCTTGGGAGGGAGTCCGGCCTAGCCGGGAAGGTTGTCGGCCTAGCCGGGAGGGTTGCCGGCCTAGCCGGGAGGGTTGCCGGGTTCCTGGTGGAGCGTTTCCGGGTACGGGCGGATTTTCGTGTCCCACGACGAAAAACCTCCCGCACCCGGAAATCCTCCGCCAAAACCACGGACAACCCTCCCGGACACGAAAACCCCCCCGTCAAGTGGCCGGGCACGACGGTGCGCGGTCAGTTAGCGCCTGCTCGACACCGACTTCAGGCGATTCGCGCCGGACCGGTGCGCGAGCGCCCACTTTGAGCGCTGGCATTATGAATGTTCGAGCAACTCTGACGCTTCCCTGAGCTGGGACAACCGCGGTCACCGAACCGCTATGGCGGGCCGGGCACGGACCCCGGACTTGACCTGTTCTGGCGGGGCCAGCCTGCACCAGTCCGGCATCGAGCACGCCCGCCAGTCCGGCATCGAGCACGCCCGCCGGTTCGCCAAGCACGCGCTGCGCCGGCAACGCTGGGAACGCCGCCGCCTCCTCGTAGCCAGGCAAAGCTCAACCCCGGCAAGGTCCGCCTCGACTTCAGTCGACTGGCCGCGCTGGCTCGCCCCGGCCCGGCCAGCAAGTCGGCGCCGGCAGCCCCGCCACCCCCCAAGGACGGGCGTACGGCTTTGCCGCGCTCCGGCGCGCTGGTCGGCCGCTGGGCTAAGCTGGGAGCGTGCCCAGATATGAGTACCGGTGTCGTGCGTGCGGCGACACGTTCGAGCTGAACCGCCCGATGAGCGAGTCGTCGGCACCCTGCCGGTGCCCGCAGGGTCATGATGACTCCGTGCGCCTGCTGTCGACCGTCGCGGTAGGCGGCCGGGCAACTGGCCGGGGGTCGGCTCCCGGCGGCGGCGGAGGCGGTTGCTGCGGCGGGGCTTGCGGCTGCGGCTGAGCGAGCATCACGCAGGCGGCGGCGGAGGCGGTTGCTGCGGCGGGGCTTGCGGCTGCGGCTGAGCGAGCATCAAGCGAGCATCACGCAGGCGGCACCGAGTCGGGCGGCACACCGAGTCGGCATGGGCTGGATTCGCGTGAGGGGACCCGGCAAGCGGCCAGGTCCCCTCACGGGCCCCCCACAGTGAGCGCCGCGCAGGGATCCTCCCCACTCCCCGGAAGCACTCATCAGCGGTTAGCCTGACGCCCGCAATGGCCGGCGTGGCTTCATCGCTGAACGCTATGACGATACAGTTTCAAAAGCCGCGCATGGGCTCGTGGTAGGGAGATAACCAAGTCCCCTAAAATGGGGTTGCTCACCATCTGCCGTGAGACAGACGTCCAGACTCTCGTGAGACAGACGTCAGACCTGCGATGTTTAGCCACCACTGGCAAGAAAGTACAGGCGTGTGCTGCACGGAAACTGCGAGGGCAGGCGATGAGCCCCCGGCCAGCGCCGTCGAGGCATGACGCCACGGCCCTGCTGTTCCTGCGGGCAGCCGTCCAGCTGATCGACGCTTACCTTGATGACCAGCCGCGCCAGAGCCGGCCCGCCAGGCTTCGCTCGATCCGCTTCCCGGCCGCTCTTGACTGGCTGCGGACGGAGGACGTCATCAGGCTCGCGGCGGCCGATGGCCAGGCGGGCGCCAGCAGGAAGGCGTTCTTCAACCGGTGGCCGACCAGAGATGACTTCCTGCCGGATGCCCTGGTCTATGCGCTTGTCTATGAAGAAGCGCCTGACGACACGATGGACATCGCCAAGCAGATGCCGCCAGAGGCAGCGGCCGCAGCCGCCGCGTCCACGATTTCGCAGGCCATAGTAGACATTTCCGAAGGCGTCCTTGAATCCCTGCAACGGCATCCGCGAAGCTACCTGACCTTGCACATCGGTCCTTTGCTGCCACAGCATCCGGCTTTGCGAAATGCACTCGTGCCCTCGATGCGCGAGAGCATCGAGGTATGGGCCCAAGGATTCGCCGCCTTGCTCGACGAGCTTGGCGTTGTGCTGCGCCCGGAATGGACGCCGCAGCGAATGACACTGGCGCTGCAGGCCGCTCTCGACGGTTTCCTGCTGAGATATCGCATCCAGCCTGAGGACTTCGCCACTTCACGCTGGGAGGGCGTGGGCATCTTCGCCGACACGGTCATCGCGCTCGTGCTCGGCATCGTCGACGACCGGCGCACCGGCCAGCCTGGCCGGGCGGTCCTAGACGGGCTTGCCGCCCGATCCACACCACCCGAGCCCCAGTAACCCCAAGGCTCCGCAGCCCTCAACTAGCGAGGCGATCAAGGCCAGATTTCCAAAACATACGCTGTGACCTGGTGAGATTCCAATTGCGACAGTAGTCTAGGCACCCTGTCTCAACGAACCCTTACCGTTCCAACGAACCCTGCCGTGAGGATCCTGCTTTGCTGACCGTCTTGCGGGAATTTGTCCTGGTACGCGAAGAGCAGGCAACGGCAGAGCAGCCAGGGACACCGACCGCGATGTCAACGCGGAACTCGCGCGGACTCCCGCTGCCCGAGATCGACGACCCGCGATTCGGCTTCGCCCCTAGCTCCAAGCCACGAACCATCAGGCGAACCTGGCTCGAGACCTTCGACTGGCGGCTATTCCGGGCCGGGCTGACACTGGAGCTACGGGCGGACAGGGGAACGGCCGAGCTCATCTTGACTGGCCGGGACGGTCAGCCAGTCGCAACCGAAGCAGCCGGGCCGGCGTCATCCGCGGCAAGCGACGGGGGCATCCGCTGGCCGAGCCGGATCGACGCGCTGCCTGCCGGTCCGCTGCGCGAGCGACTCGCCTCAGTGGTCGGGGTGCGCGCACTGGTGCCGGTCACCAGGGCCGTCAGCGTGCTGACCGAGCTGCGGGCGGTTAACGAGGACGAGAAGACCATCGCCATGCTGGCGGTGGACCAGATGAGCGTGCCCCGCACCCTCCAACGCGGCGCCCAGCCGTCATCGCGGCTCTCCGTGCTCCCGCTTCGCGGCTATCAGTCGCAGGCCGCCAAGCTCGCCGACGCGCTCGAACGAACCCCAGGCGTTTCCCGCCCGGTCACCTCACCGTTCGAAGCGGCACTCGCGACAGCAGGCCGCAGGCCGGGCGACTACACGGGCAAGATCGACGTCCAGCTCGCCGGGACCATGCCGGCGGCGCTCGCGCTGACGATTGTGCTCGGCAGGCTCTTCGACACCATCGAGGCGAACCTGGACGGCACGATCAGCGACATCGATACCGAGTTCCTGCACGACCTCCGGGTCGCCGTCAGGCGCACAAGATCGGTGCTGAAAACCGCGAAAGCCGTGCTCCCCGACAGCCTGCTCACCCGCTACCGGGCTGAGTTCAAGTTGCTTGGCGACCTCACTACCCCGACCCGCGACCTGGATGTGTACCTGCTCGGGTATCCCTCGATGGCGCGGACGCTGGTCGCGGCGACCCACGAGGACCTGGAACCGTTGCGGCAGTACCTGGTGCGACAGCGCGCGGTCGCCTTCCGGCAGCTCGCCAAGGGCTTGCGTTCAGCCAGATTTAAGTCGCTAGCCAGCAACTGGCGCAGCGACCTGGAACAGGTCGCTGCCGGCCGGGGCAAGCGCCCGAGGGTGGCGGCGTTCGCCGCGCGAAAGATCGCGAGGGCACACGAGCAGGTGCTGGTCGCCGGGTCAGCGATCAACCATGCCTCTCCCCCGCAGGCCCTCCACGACCTGCGCAAACTCTGCAAGGAACTGCGCTACCTGCTCGAAGTGTTCGCGTCGCTGCACGACCCGGCCGACCAGTGGCGCGCGGTCAGCGAACTCAAGGCGCTGCAGGATTGCCTGGGCGAGTTCCAGGACACCGACATCCAGCTCATCGAGCTGAGAGCGTTCGCGGAGCGGATGATGGCCGATCACAGCGCACCAGCTCGGACGCTGCTCGCGATGGGCGAGATCGCGGCCGACCTCGCCACCAGGCAAGCCAGCTCCCGCGGCGAGTTCGCCGGCCGGTTCGCCGACTTCGCTAGCGCCCGCGGCCAGGCAAGGATAGCCGCGCTCACCCGGGAGGCGGCCTGAATGAAGGTCATCGCCACTTATAACATCAAGGGCGGCGTCGGCAAGACAGCCACCGCTGTCAACATCGCCTACCTCGCGGCGAGCGACGGCTACCGGGTGCTGATCTGGGATCTCGACCCGCAGGCGGCCGCGAGCTTCCTGTTCCGGGTCAGGCCCAAGGTCAAGGGCGGCGGCAAGGCGCTCATCGCGGGCAAGCGCCCGGTCGACGACGCGATCAAGGCGACGGACTTCGACAACCTCGACCTGCTGCCGGCCGACTTCACCTACCGCAATCTTGACTTGCACCTGGACGGCGAGCGCAAGTCAGCGACCAGGCTGCGCAGCCTGCTCGCGCCGCTTCGCCGCGACTATGACCTGGTAGTTCTCGACTGCCCGCCAAGCATCTCGCTGCTCTCGGAGAACGTGCTCCACGCGGCCGATCTCCTGCTCGTTCCGCTGATCCCGACAACGCTCTCGGTCAGGACGCTCGACCAGCTGACCGAGTTTGTCGGCGGGGCAGGCGGCCGCCCGCCGCAGATTCTCGCCTTCTTCTCGATGCTCGACCGGCGAAAGCGGCTGCACCGCGAGATCGCCGCGGAACTGCCGTCGCTGCGCAGGGACGACGACGTGGCCAAAACCGCCATCCCTGCCCTCTCGGCGATCGAGCGGATGTCGCTGCAGCGAGCCCCGGTCACCGCGGCGGCGCCGCGCAGCCTGGCCGCCAGGTACTACCGCGAGCTCTGGCAGGAAGCCAGGGGCCGCGCCGCCATCCCTGACCCGGCTACAGCCCGCTGAGGAACTCGATCATCGCGTCGTTGACCTCGTTAGGACGCTCTTGCTGCGTCCAGTGCCCGCAACCCTCGATCAACCTGGCCGCGCGCAGCCGCGGCACGACCTGCTTCAGGCCGGCCAGCATCGCCTCGCCGCCCGAGAAGTCCACCACCAGGTCACGATCACCGGCAAGATACAGCGCCGGCACGGTCACCAGGGCGTGCCGCCAGGCGGCCATCAGCTCCCAGCTGCGATCGAGGTTGCGATACCAGTTCAGCCCCCCGGTGAACCCGGTCCTGGCGAACTCGGCAACGAACACGTCGATGTCACGGCTGGTCAGCCAGCCGGGAAGCCCTTCGGGCTCCGGGCACAGATCGAGGAACCCGCCTCCTTGCGGCAGGATCGGGCGGCCGCCGAGGGGCCCGTCCCCCGACGCCGCGACGAGCAGCCGCCTGAACGTCGCCCGGGGATCCCGGCTCAGCTCGGCGTCGGCCACGCCGGGAGCCTGAAAGTAGCAGATGTAGAAGTTGTCGGTGTAGACCGCGCGGAGGGTCTCCAGTGGCGGCGTGCTCCCGCGGGGCAGGTAAGGGACGCTGAGCCCGACCACTCCCCTGATCCGGTCCGGGCGCAATAGCGCGGCATTCCACGCGACCGGGGCGCCCCAGTCATGACCGGCCACCACGGCCTGATCGGCACCAAGCGCGTCCATCAGCCCTATGACGTCTCCGGTCAGGTGCAGCATTGTGTACTGGTCCTGAGCCGGCTCGCCAGGAACCGGAGGCGGCTCGCCGGTCCTGCCGTAGCCGCGCTGGTCGGGCGCCACCGCGTGGTATCCAGCCCGCGCGAGTGCGGTCAGCTGGTGCCGCCAGGAGTACCAGCACTCAGGAAACCCGTGCAAGAGCAGGACGAGCGGGCCGGAGCCAGCCTCGGCGATATGCATCGAGAGGCCGCCGACCTCGACGGATCGATGCGTGATGCCCTCAGCAGAGCCTTCCGGTACCGGCATAAGGGCAGAATAGCCGGAACGGATTGTTTACCGCATTTCACCACGCGACTAGGGCAGCCCCGCGCCCGCCGGTGCCTTGCCGTTCGATCCGGCGGTGCTCGCTGACCAGGCGGTGCATGTCCCCGGAACGATCATCACCACGCAGTGCACGGGCCCGGACACCGGTACCACCTGCCCGGCGGGCAGCTGGTCGAAGGGCCGCGCGGACGAACGCTGGACCGCCGGCACGCCAGTGGTGCCCAGCTTGAACTCGCTGAACAAGTAAATGATCAAGGCCGCGACCGCGATCATCGCGAGCAGCACAAGAGAGAGCACTGCCTGCCCCCGCCTCGTGCGCAGGGCCTGGCCGATCCCTGGCTGGCCGAACGCGGCCAGCCTGGCCGCGAGCCGGGGATCGTCAGCGGCGAGCATGCGCTCCATCTCTTCAAGAATGCGCTGCTCATCCATAGGAAGCGCCAACGTGTCACCTCCACCGCCGAGGCCCCGCAAGGCGACCAATCCGGCGGGACTGCTACTAACTATCCCCACTCGGAAGGCTTTTTACCTGTCCTTAACCAAGACTAAGCGCGATCACGCCAAAGTTGAAGGTTTCGAAAATATGTTCTAGTCTTGTCGGCATGCGATGGGACGGGCTGAGACTTCACGATCAGGACCCGCCACCCGGGCAGGCGCAGAGAGGCACGGCACGCCAGAACCCGGCTCGGGTCGACGCGTCCTGGACCGACCAGGCGCAGCTAGAGACCGCGCCGCCCGGCACTGTGCGACCCGACCCCCCGCGGCCCGGCACTGTGCGGCCTGACCCCCCGCGGCCCGGCACCGCGCAGGCCGGCACCGCGCAGGCCGGCACGGCGCAACCGGACACCGCACGCCCCGGCACCGCGCGCCCCGGCACCGCGCGGCCGGCGACGGGCGCGGGCGGGTTCGGGCCGCAGGCAGCGTTGTTCGGCCGTGACGCGGTCGCACGGACGTTCGATACGCCGGGTTTTCGTGGCATGACGTTTTATGAGGTTCATGCCCGGTCGATAATCAACAAGGTTCCGGAACGATCGCGAATGCCGTTCCGCGCGACGATCAATCCATATCGCGGCTGCGGTCACGCTTGCGTCTACTGTTTCGCCCGGAATACGCACGCCTACCTCGACCTGGACACCGGCCTCGACTTCAATTCCAAGATCATCGTCAAGGTCAATGCGCCCGAACTCGCCAGGCGGGACCTGCCGCGCTGGCCAGGCGAGCACATAGCGATGGGCACCAACGTGGACCCGTACCAGCGCGCCGAGGGCCGCTACAAGCTGATGCCGGGCATCATCGAGGCACTGAGCGAGGCTGGCAACCCGTTCTCCATCCTGACCAAGGGCACCCTGCTCCTGCGCGACCTCGACCTGCTCGAAGCGGCGGCCGACCGCACTACGGTTGGCCTCAACGTTTCCGTCGGGTTCATCGATCAGGAACTTTCCGCTTCCGTCGAACCCGGCACCCCGAGCCCTCAGCGCCGGCTCGACGCGTGCGCGACGATCACCTCACGCGGCCTGCGGTGCGGCGTGCTGATGGGCCCGGTGCTGCCGTTCCTGTCGGACTCGCCGACCCAGCTTGACCGC
This sequence comes from Streptosporangiaceae bacterium, assembly GCA_035716545.1. GTDB lineage: Bacteria > Actinomycetota > Actinomycetes > Streptosporangiales > Streptosporangiaceae > Chersky-822. Next base: position 58,957 of record DASTJM010000056.1, on the reverse strand, counting down.
ACGGTCAGGCAGATCGCCGATTCTGGCGCGGCCAGCGTCAGCCCGATCGTGCTGCACCTGCGGCCGGGCGCACGCGAGTGGTATCTCACCTGGCTGGCCGAGCACCACCCTGACCTCGTCGATGACTACCGGCGGCTGTACGCGCGCGGCGCCTACGCGCCCAAGGACTACCAGCAGCGAATCTCGGCAATGGTCGGCGAACTAGCCCGCAAGTACGGCGTCGGCAGGACAAGACCCGCCAGCGCCCGGCGAGTCGTTCAGTCCTCCCGCGCCCCAGACTCCCGCCCGCCAGACTCCCGCGCCCCAGACTCCCGCGTGTCGCGAACCCGCACCTCGCGTCGCCCGGCAGCCGGCCATACCGCCGCGCAACCCCCGGCAGGCCCGGCGGGGACTCAGCTCACCCTGCTCTGACTCTCGCGCAACGAGCAGGTAAGTCGCCGGGTGCCAGTGCGGTGGCCCTCGCTGGCACCCGGTCACCAGCATCCATCGGCGCCACCCGGGGACCGCCACCCGGGGACCGCCACCCGCGAGGCCGCCACCCGGCGTCGCCTCCCCGTGCGGGAACCCGCCTGGCCGCCGATCCGAACCCCGCCCGGGGCCGGCCGTGCCCCGAGCGGCGCGACCGGGCAGCGTGCGGCGGGAGCGCGATGCGCGGATCAGCTTCTTGCGGACGGGCGCGGAGGCGATGCGCTGATCCCGTGTGAAAAGAAGCACAAGCGCGCACGTAGAGTTAACTGTCGTGAGATCTCAGTACGACGATTACTCAGAACGCGCTCCTGGCCAGCTGATTGTCAGAACAGTGCCAGTCGCGGATCCCGGCGACCTGATCAGCAGGCTGCCCGAGCCTGACACCCTCGCGTGGGTGCGGCGCGGTGAGGGGATCATCGGCTGGGGCACAGTCGCCAGGATCACGCTGCCGGCTGGGGCTGACCGGTTCGCGGCCGGGGAGAAATGGCTGCGCGAACTGTTCGACAGCGCGCGGGTGGCCGATGAGGTCGCCGTCCCCGGCACGGGACCGGTTGCCTTCGGCAGCTTTACCTTTGACCCGACGAGTGACGGCTCGGTACTGGTGATCCCGCGCGCGGTGCTCGGCCGCCGCGCTGGCACGTACTGGCTGACCACGATCGGCGCCGAGCCTGAGCATGCCGGCGATGGCATGCCGTTGCCCGGCGTCCCCGACATGCCCGACTGGCCCAAGGTGCCGTTGCAGGCACCCACCGGACTGCGCTGGTCAGATGGACGGCTGACCGCGCCCGAGTGGGAGCGGGCCGTGGCGACGGCGGTCGATGCCATCGCCAGGGGGCAGTTGCGCAAGGTGGTCCTCGCGCTCGAGCTGAACGTCACCGCCGCGCAGGACATTGACTCCCGGGTGCTGTTGTCCAGGCTCGCGGAGCGCTATCCGGACTGTTATGCGTTCGCTTGCGCCGGCCTGCTCGGCGCCACGCCCGAGTTGCTGATCAGGCGGACGGGAAGTCAGGTCTACTCGCTGGTGCTCGCGGGGACGATGGCGCGCGGCAGCACGCCAGAGCAGGACACCGCGCTGGGAAACTCGCTGCTGGCGTCGGCCAAGGATCAAGAAGAGCATCAGTACGCGGTCGCCGATGTCAGGTCCGCGCTGGCGCCATTGTGCGCTGATCTGCGGATCGACGACGAACCATTCCTGCTGAGGCTGGCAAATGTCCAGCACCTCGCGACCGAGGTGCATGGCGAGCTCGCCGCCGGGGAGGCGGCGAAACCCTCGGCGCTCGCGCTGGCCGCGGCGCTGCATCCGACGGCGGCCGTCTGCGGCACGCCCGCCGAGGCCGCGATGGAGCTGATCCGCGAGCTCGAGCACATGGACAGGGCGCGGTGGAGCGGGCCGGCCGGCTGGGTCGACAGCAAGGGCAACGGAGAATGGGGAATCGCGCTGCGCTGCGGCGAGATCTCCGGCCGGAACGCTCGCCTCATCGCAGGTTGCGGCATCGTCGCCGGCTCTGACCCGTCGACCGAGCTGGCCGAGGCCCAGACCAAGTTCCGGCCGATGCGGCACGCTCTCGAAGGGTGACCGGCGGGTACGCGACGTGCGGGCGCAGGCTCCGGCAGGCGGCCAGGTTCCAGGCCAGGTTCGGCGCGAGATATGCGTAACTCTGGGTTACCTCAGGCCTATGGTCACAGAGTGATTTCGATGGTCACGGGCCGATTGCGGTTGCATAAACGCTCCAGACCGCTTAGTGCCCCCGGGTAGACATGGCCAGGCATTGCGTGTACTCACGGAAGGTGACCACGGATACGCCTGTGCCCCGTGCCAGGCTAGAAGGAGTCTCCTCATGACAAGTCGTTCGCAACGAATTGCCGTCATGGCGATGGCTGGCCTGGCAACTGCCGGGCTGCTGGCCGCCTGCAGCAGTTCGTCTAAAGGGAGCTCCGGCTCGAGCTCGGCTAACAAGCCGGTTCTCGGCGGAACGCTCAAGCTGGTGGCCGCATCTGGGCCAGACCACATTGACACCGTGCCGGCGTATTACACGGCTGACTACATTCTGGAGAAGGCGTACACGCGCCAGCTGCTGGCGTACCCGACCGTCCCGGACCCGACTTTGACCTCGCCCGGCTGGAAGACCGACACCACCCCGGCGCCGGACATCGCGACCGAGGTGCCCACGACGGCTAACGGCGGCATCACCGACAACGGCACGACGTATACCTTCCACATCAAGCCGGGCGTCGACTGGAACACCACCCCGCCGCGCCAGGTAACGGCCGACGACTTCATCCGCGAATTCAAGGCGTTCTGCAACCCAGCGCCTGGCGGCTTCGTCGGAAACCTGGCCTACTACAGCTCCACGATCAAGGGCCTTTCCGAGTACTGCGACGCCGAGACCGCCTACTTCGCCAACACGAAGAAGCACAAGGTCACCGCGGCGAACATCGCCGGTTTCCAGAACTCGCACAACATCCCCGGAATCGTCGCCGTCAGCCCGTCCGAGCTGCAGTTCCACCTGATCCAGCCTGCGAGCGACTTCCTTTACATGCTCGCGATGCCGTTCTCCTCAGCTCGCCCGGTCGAGTACGACAGCTACCTGCCGAACAGCCTGCAGCTGGACCAGAACACCATCTCCGATGGCCCCTACCAGATCACGTCCTACGTGCCTGGCAAGTCCATCACGATGCAGAAGAACCCGGCCTGGAAGCAGTCGACTGACAAGATCAGGCACCAGTACGTCAACGAGATCACGCTGACCATTGGCGTCACGTCGGCTGAGACCCAGCTCGCGGACATGAAGGCCGGCACCTTCGACATGGTCGACGACACCCAGCTCGAGCCGACCGCCATTCCTCAGCTGGCCGCCAAGAAGGACCCGAAGTTCGCGGTCTGGCCGTGGAGCTCGACGCTGCCGTACGTGGTGTTCAACGTGCGCAGCCCGAACTCCAACAAGGCAATGCAGAACCTGGACGTGCGCCAGGCGATTGAGTACGGCATCAACAAGGTCGCCGTGCAGAAGGCTCAGGGTGGTCCTCTGGTGGCCAAGATCCTCTCGGTCGCCATCCCGGCGGGCAATGTCGGCTACTCGGCTACCAACCCGTACCCGGACAACAACGGCCAGGGCGACATCAACAAGTGCAAGACCCTGCTCGCCAAGGGCGGCTTCCCGCACGGCGTGTCCCTCACCTACTTGTACGCCAATGACTCGGTGAACTCCCGTATCTTCGCGACGATCCAGGCCAGCCTGAAGCCGTGCGGCGTCAACCTGGTCGGCAAGCCCGAGCCTGGTTCCAGCTTCTTCGTTGACCTCGGCAACTCGCCGGTCAACGCCAAGCCCGGCACCTGGGACATGGGCCAGCCTGGCTGGATCCCCGACTGGTTCGGCCCGAACGGCCGCACGGTCATCGAGCCGCTGTTCAAGACCCGCTGCATCGTCAACACCAACAACTACGGGTGCTTCAGCAACAAGACGCTGGACAGCACTATTGAGCAGGCCGAGACGGCTCCGAGCCTGTCAGCGGCAGCGGCCCTGTGGACGAAGGCCGACGACATCGTCATGCAGAACGCCGTCATCGTGCCGCTGACCGACGGCCAGGCGCCGTTCTACTCAAGCGCCCGTGTCCAGAACGCCGGTTCTACGGCGGTCGTCTACGCGCCGAACATCGGCGGGCCTGACATCACCAATGTCTGGCTCAACCCGAACCACTAATAACTGAATAAGATTCGCTCGTCGTGGGTCCGGCTGGGTATGCCAGGTGTATACCCAAACCGGACCCACAGGCGTAGAACGCTACTGTTAGTTATGATCACGTCCAGATGGCCAGGTGCGTGTGGTCTGCCCGGAAGTCGCTAGGAGCGCCATCGCTGCGGTCAACCTGTGGAGGTACAAATGAGCCTGCTCGAGGTGACCGACCTGCGGGTCAGTTTCCCGACAGCTGATGGGGTCGTGCAGGCCGTGCGCGGCGTCTCATTCAGCGTCGAGCGCGGCAAGACCCTAGGAATCGTCGGAGAGTCAGGCAGCGGCAAGACCGTGCTGACCCAGAGCCTGCTCGGACTTACTCCAGGCGGTCAGATTTCCGGCCAGGCCATGTTCGACGGCGTCAACCTCGTCGGGCTCGGCTCCCGCGCCATGCAGCGAATCCGCGGCAAGGAGATCGCGGTTATCTTCCAGGATCCGCTCACGAGCCTGCACCCGCTGTACAAGGTCGGCTGGCAGATCGCGGAGATGATCAGAGCGCACGACAAGTCAGTCTCTAAGTCCCAGGCCATTAACCGGGCGACCGAATTGCTCGGCCGCGTAGGCATTCCGAGGCCGCGCGAGCGCGTCGACGACTACCCGCACCAGTTCTCCGGCGGCATGCGCCAGCGGGCCATGATCGCGATGGCGATCTCGCTCAGCCCGAAGCTGGTCATCGCCGACGAGCCGACGACCGCGCTTGACGCGACCGTCCAGGCCCAGATCCTTGACCTGCTCCTGCGGTTGCAGCAGGAATCTGACACCGCTCTTCTGATGATCACGCACGACCTCGGCGTTGTCGCCGATATCGCCGACAACGTCATGGTCATGTACGCGGGCCGGGCGGCCGAGAAGGCCAGCAAGCGCGACGCCTTCTACCAGCCGCACCACCCCTATACCAAGGGCCTGCTCGAGTCCATTCCGCACAGTTCGGCCGCCCGGGACCGGCTCAGGCCGATTACCGGCCAGCCGCCCAGCCTGATCACGCTGCCGGCGGGCTGCGCCTTCCACCCGCGCTGCGCCTATGTGATGGATCGCTGCCTGACCGAGCAGCCAAACCTGACTCCCGTCGGCGGTGACGCGGGCGAGCACCGGTCGGCCTGCTTCCTGCCCGCGGCCGCCGTCGGCCTGGATTCTGAGGCCGAGGAGCTGCGCAAGCACGCCGTCGAGCTCGGGCGCAGCGGCCAGGCGGTGAAGGTCGCCGAGGCGATCGCGGCCGCGCCAGAATCAGAAGGAAGCGTGATCGCATGACAGATTCGCTGACCGGCCAAGCCAGCGCCGGCTTCCCGCCGAGCGCTGACACCGACGGAGACACGCTGGTCCGGGTCGACAATCTGGTGAAGTACTTCCCGGTACGCGGCAATGGCATGCTCGGCCGTACCGTGACCAATGTCCAGGCCGTTGATGGTGTCTCGCTATCAGTCAAGCGCGGCCAGACACTCGGCCTGGTAGGTGAGACCGGGTGCGGCAAGTCCACGCTCGCCAGGTGCATCGCCGGGCTCATCCCGGCCACGTCGGGCCAGGTGTTTTTCGAGGGCAACGACATCACGAACCTGTCCAGGCGGGCCATGCAGCCCTACCGCCGCGAGATTCAGATGATCTTCCAGGACCCCTACGGCGCGCTGAACCCGCGCCGCCGGGTCGGATCGATCATCGGCGACCCGTTCGCCATCCAGAACATCTCGGCCGGCAACGAGCGCAAGCGCGCCGTGCAGGAGCTGATGGAGCGGGTCGGCCTGAACCCAGAGCACTACAACAGGTTCCCCGCGGAGTTCTCAGGCGGCCAGCGCCAGCGGATCGGCGTCGCGAGGGCACTGGCCCTGCGGCCGAAGCTGATCATCTGCGACGAGCCGGTGTCCGCGCTCGATGTCTCGATCCAGGCCCAGGTGCTCAACCTGCTATCGGACCTGCAGCACGACTTCGGGCTGTCTTACCTCTTCATCGCCCACGACCTCGAGGTGGTCAGGCACGTCAGCGACTCGGTCATGGTCATGTACCTCGGCCGGATCGCCGAGGCGGGCACTGGTGACCAGGTCTACGACCGTCCGAGGCACCCTTACTCCGCCGCCCTGCTCTCGGCGGCACCGGCCGCTGACCCCGACGCCGCCGCGGAGCGGCACCGGATCATCCTGGTAGGCGACGTGCCATCGCCGATCAATCCGCCCACCGGATGCAGATTCCATCCGCGGTGCCCGAAGGCGCAAGACCTCTGCAGCACCGACGAGCCCGCGCTGGAAAGCAAGGCGGGCGATCCGATTACTCACCTGACCGCATGCCATTTCCCCGTTGAAGAGGGTGAAAATCTGGCCAGGGCGGGTCGGAGGAGGATGTCATGAGCATCACCGAAGTTCAATATCAGGCAAGTCAAGTCCAGGACGCCCCGGCCGTCGCCATCGAGGGGCGCAGCCAATGGCAGCTCACCTGGCGCCGGCTGCGGGCCGACAAGGTCGCGATCGCCTCGATCGGCGTCATCATACTCATGATCCTCTTCGCGATCCTCGCGCCGGTTATCTCGCACCTGACCGGGCACCCGGTCGACCAGCAATACGTGAACACCGGTGAGGACGCCTCGGGCCTGCCCGTGCCGCCTGGCACGCACGGGTTCATTCTCGGCACCGACCAGATCGGCAGGGACCTGCTGGTCAGGATCGCCTACGGCGCGCGCATCTCGCTGTTCGTCGGGATCTTGACCACGGCGATCGCGACGATCGCCGGCGTCGCGCTCGGCTTGGTCGCCGGCTACTTCGGCGGCATCGTCGACGCGATCCTGGCGAGGCTATTCGACGCCGCGCTCGCGTTCCCCGTGATCGTCTTCGCGCTCGCCCTGGCGTCGGTGTTCCATCCCAGCCTGTCGATCGTGATCGGCGTCATCTCCTTCTTTTCCTGGGCGGGCATCTCGCGAATCGTGCGCGGCCAGACGCTGTCACTGAAGGAAAAGGAGTACATAGAAGCGGCCAGGTCGCTCGGAGCCGGGCCAGGGCGGATCATGTTCATTGACATCCTGCCTAATCTGCTCGGCCCCGTGCTCGTGCTGTCGACGCTGTACATCCCGACCGCGGTCACCTTCGAGGCCACGCTGTCCTTCCTCGGCATCGGCATCCCGGAGCCCGCGCCGAGCTGGGGCAACATCTTGAACGAGGCGCTGCAGTTCTACACCACCTCGTGGTGGTACGTGGTGTTCCCCGCCCTCGCGCTGCTGATCACTACTCTCGCCTTCAACCTGCTTGGCGACGGCATCAGGGACGCGATCGACCCGAGGACCGAACGGATCTTCGCGGGAAGCAAGAACAAGCGCCGCCGGTCCGGCAAGCGCAGCAGTCAGGACCAGCTAGTCGCGGAGAGCGACGCGGGCGTCGGCGCGGCAGGAGCGGTCACATGAGCATGGTCCGCTTTCTCATCCGCCGGATCCTCACCGGCATCCTGGTGCTCTGGGTGGTCGCGACCAGCACGTTCTTCTTGTTCTTCTTCGCCGTTCCCGAGCAGGCGGTGGCGCGTAACCTGGCGGGCCGTGCGGCCGGACCAGGCGTACTCGCCCAGGTGAGCAGGTACTACGGGCTGAACAGGCCGATCCTTGACCAGTACGGCTCCTTCCTCAACAAGCTCATCCACGGCAACCTCGGCCAGTCCTACTACACGCAGGAAGCCGTCACCACGATCATCAAGCAGGACCTGCCGCCCACGGTCTCGCTGGTCATCGGCGGTACCATCCTCTGGCTGGTCGCCGGGCTCGCGGTGGGCATCCTGAGCGCGACCAGGGCCCGCAGCCTCTTCGACCGGCTCGCCACGGTCGGCGTGCTCGCCGGCGTCTCCGCTCCTACCTTCGTGGTGGGCGAACTGCTGATCCTCTTCGTCTTCGTGCAGCTGCAAAACCACGGCATCGGCTTCATCACTACCGGCTACAACAGTATTTCCCAGGGATTCGGGGCGTGGCTCGGCGCGATGATCCTGCCGTGGATCACGCTGGCGATCGTCCAGGCGGCCGTCTACACGCGGCTGTCGCGCGGCTCGCTGCTCGATACCCTCGGCGAGGACTACATCAGGACGGCCAGGTCCAAGGGCCTGTCCGAGCGCCGGGTACTCTACCGGCACGCGGTCCGCTCGGCGATGACGCCGGTCGTCAGCCAGCTCGGCGTCGACGTCGGCTTCCTGCTTGGCGGTGTCGTGGTCGTCGAGCAGGTGTTCTCGATGCACGGCATCGGCTACCAGGTCGTCAACGCGATCAGCCAGGGCGACCAGCCGGTCGTCATCGGCTTCGTGATCTTGGCGGCGCTGTTCGTAGTCACCGCGAACATCGTCGTCGACGCGTCCTACGCATTGCTCGACCCGCGCGTCAGGATCAGCTGAGGGTCATCGGAGAACCACAGCGGCCGCCCCGGTCAGCGCCGCGCGCAGCGCGGCCTGGCCGGGGCGTTCGCTTCGCAGCTCGGCGAGCATGAACCCGCTCCCCCGCACCACCTCGGCCACGTCGCCAGGATGCTGGATTCTCTGGTAAGGCAGTCCGACCGCGGCGGCCAGCTTGCTGAAATCGGCGTCATGCGGCGTGCCGAACACTCGCTCGAACGGCTCGGGAAACGCCGCCTGCTCGAGCATCGAGAAGATGCCGCCGCCATTGTTGTTGACCACGATCAGGCAGAGATCGGGCCGCGGCTCGGCCGGGCCGAGCGCCAGCCCGGGCGAGTCGTGCAGCAGTGCCAGGTCGCCGAGCAGCGCCACCGCGCGCCCGCCGCCAGCAGCCTGATGGGCGAGCGCCGCGCCTATCGCCGACGAGACCAGGCCGTCGATGCCGCTCGCTCCCCTGCTCGCCACGATCCGCAGGCCGGTCCGCGGATGCAAGTGCGCGTCCAGGTCCCTGACCGGCTGGCTTGAGGCGGCCCACAGCAGGCCGCCGTCCGGCAGCGCCGCCGCGACCTCCCTGGCGAGCATCGGCTCGCTCAGGCCGGCCTCGTCGAGCTTCGCGTCAACCGCCGCCCGCACCGCCGCATCGGCACGGCGCCAGTCCCTCAGCCATTCCGAGACGACCCCCGCCCCGCCAGCCAGCTCCACCCGGCCGGCCACGTCGGTCGCCGTCCTGGCCGGGTCTGACCATCGTCCAGGCCCCTGCGCGAGCACCACGTGCCGTGCCGCGCCGCCGCGCAGCAGCGCGAGCTGGCCACGTGACAGGCCAGGCCGGCCGGCCGACACGATCACGTCGGGCCGGTGCGCGGCGAGGAACCGGGCAGCACCGATCAGGTACTGGTATGCCGACAGCGCCATCGGCCCTGACCTGGCGTTCGACGACGGCTCGGCCAGCAGCGGCCAGCCCGCGGCGGCGGCGAGGTCAAACAGCGGCGCGGCGTCGTAATCGCCGTCGCCGCAGACGATCAGGCCGCGCTCGGTCCAGCCGACACGGGCGACCGGCCCGAACTCGGTCCACGGCGCGCCGTCGGCGCGACCGCCAGCCTCACCGGCCCCGGCCAGGCCAGCCTCGGGCACCAGCGGCTCGCGGAACGGCAGGTTGACGTGCACCGGCCCGGCCGGGCCGCCCGCGGCGGCGGACGCCAGCGCCCACGCCTTCGCCATCGCCGACCGCCAGTACGCCTCGAGCCCGGTCACGCCAGCCTCGGCCACGCCTAGCTCGCAGAACCATCGCACCGCGCCGCCGTAGAGCTTGAGCTGGTCGATCGTCTGGTTCGCCCCCGTGCCGCGCAATTCGGGTGGCCGGTCGGCGGTCAGCACGAGCAGCGGCACGCATGATTCGTCCGCCTCGATCACGGCGGCGTGAAAGTGCGCGGCCGCCGTCCCAGAAGTGCACACCACCGCGGCAGGCACCCGGCTCGTCTTCGCCAGGCCTAGCGCGGTGAACGCGGCGCTCCGCTCATCGATCCGCACCTGCAGCCGGACCTCGCCAAGCTGCTCGCGCCTGAAGAACTCCATTGCCAGCGGCGCGCTCCGCGATCCGGGGGCGACCACGACTTCCCGCAGGCCGCAGCGGATCAGTTCGTCGACGATGGCAGCGGCCATCGCGACCGACGCGCCGGCCGTATCGTGGGCCGGCTCGCGCGCAGTACTCACAAGAACTCCGCGGCGGCCAGCGCCCGCGCGCGCCAGGCTCGCGGATCGCATTCCCACTGCGCTAGTTTTTCCTCATCGATCGTGACTGACCTGACCGGCAGCGTGCCGCGGCCTGGTCCGGAGGTGGCGGCCACCAGCGGGTCGGCGGTCACATCGCCGGTCAGCAGGCTCATCGTCGCCAGGCCGCAGTCGTAGTGGAGTTCGGGCAGCGCGGCGGCGAGGGCCACCCCGGCGGCGAGCCCGACCGACGACTCGACCGCGCTCGACACCACGACCGGCAAGCCGCAGGCTTCGGCGACGGCGAGCGCGGGCCTGACCCCGCCGAGCGGCGCGACCTTGAGCACGACGATGTCAGCCGCGCCAGCCGCCCGGACAGCGAGCGGATCGGACGCCTTGCGGATCGACTCATCGGCGGCCAGCGGCACGTCCGTGCGCTTACGCAGGTCAGCGAGCTCTTCCAAGGTCGCGCACGGCTGCTCGGCGTACTCGAGGTCATAGGCGGCCAGCCTGGCGAGCATCCCGGCAGCCGTCTCCACATCCCAGGCACCGTTGGCATCGACCCTGATCTTCCCCCGCGACCCGAGCGCGGCGCGGACCGCGGCGACCCGATCGAGGTCATCGGCAGGCGACTGGCCGGGCTCGGCCACCTTGACCTTGGCCGTGCGGCAGCCGGCACCAGCCACGATCTCATGCGCCGCTTGGGGCACGACCGCCGGAACCGTGACATTGACGCCGATGGCGGTCCTGACGGGCGCTGGCCAGCCGGTCATCGCGGACTCGATCGCGCTCGCCAGCCACCGGGAGCTCATCGCAGGCCCGTACTCGGCGAACGGCGAGAACTCACCCCACCCGGCCGGACCGCGCATCAGCGCGATTTCACGCACGGTGATGCCGCGAAACCGGGTCCGCATGGGGATCGCGAACGCGCGAAGCGTTGGCAGCAGGTCGGCCAGCGCGTTTGGGTTCACGCCTCCCCCTCCAGGTGGAATATGCCGATTAACCTTACGTCCGTGCCTTCTCGCCCCTTGCACGCGGTCCTGGCTTCCTCCTGGCGTCTGTCCGAGGCGCTGGCGGCGGCGCTCGATGGTAGCGGTCCGGCGATCCTGCCGCTCGATCCGGGCCTGCCGCGGGCCAGGCTCGATGAATTGATCGCAGCGTTCCGGCCGGCGGCCATTGAGACAACCGAAGGGATGAAATGGCTCGCGCACGCTGATCAGGACGGGCAGGCCGGCGTGGCCGATGAGGTCGCCGTGGTGCTCGCGACCTCGGGATCGACGGGAACGCCGAAGGGAGCTGAGCTCACCTCGCACGCGCTCCGCGCCTCAGCGCGAGCCTCGCTGCGAAGGCTCGGCGCACCCGCTGGCGCCCGGTGGCTTTGCTGCCTGCCAACGCACCACATCGCCGGGCTCGGGGTACTGGTCAGGTCCCTGGAGGCCGGCTCGGACCCCGTGCTAGCCGGCCGGGAGCAGCTTGCCAGCGATCTCGTCGCCCGATGTGACTACGTGTCACTGGTGCCGACCCAGCTCAGGCGACTGCTCGACGCTGGCGCGCCGCTGGCCGGCTTCGCAGGCATCCTGCTCGGGGGCGCCGCTATTCCGGCCGGGCTGCTCGAGGATGCGGCTGCCGCCGGAGCCCGGGTCGTGACGACGTACGGGATGACCGAAACCTGCGGCGGCTGCGTCTACGACGGCTGGCCGCTTGACGATGTGCGGGTCGCGACCGACGCCGGCGGGCGGATCAGGATCAGCGGGCCAGTGCTGTTCTCCCGGTACCGCGGTGCCCCCGAACTGACCGCGGCCAGCCTGCGCGACGGCTGGTTCGTGACGTCGGATCTGGGCCAGGTGGCCGAGGACGGGCGGCTGACGCTGCGAGGCCGGGCCGATGACATCATCACTACCGGCGGGGAGAAAGTTGCGCCCGGCGTGGTCGAGGCGGCGCTCGCGAGCCTTGATTCCGTGCGCGAGGCTGCCGTGGTCGGCGTGCCTGATCCGGTCTGGGGTGAGCGGGTCGCCGCGATCATCGTTCCGGCCGATCCGGGTGCCGCGCCGGGGCTCGCTGACCTGCGCGTACAGGTGCGGGATAAGCTGCCCGGGTATGCGGCACCGCGGACCGTGATCTGCGTCACGGAGATCCCTATGCTCACGTCGGGTAAGCCCGACCGGCTGAAGCTGAAGGCGATGGCGGCGGCTCAGGCACCGGGGTCCGCGGCACCGGGTGCGCGATAAGTTCGGGCACGCTGCAGCCGCGCGGGAAACAAACAGGCCCGTCGCGCGTTATATCTATCGCCCGCACTGCACAATACCAAGTGGCGCGAGTCTTGGACACTGGCTGTGCTGGCCGCCGCGACGGGGATAGCGCCCTGCCTGACGGTGCGGGGTACTGCGGTCAGCGTAAGCCGATGCGCACTTTGAACGGAGGTGTCACATGCCGAGGACCGCGGGCGTGCCATCCAAGCGCCGCGACAGCGAACCCGCCGCGAGCCCGGGGCGTGGGCGCCGGGAGCCGGAAGTGGAGTATGCCGAAGTGACTCACGCCCAGGCCGATCTCGCCGAGGCCGAAGTAGACGACGTCGACCCGGCCGGCCTCGATGACGTTGCTGAGCTGGACGATGGCGACCTGCACGCGCTGCTGGACGAAGGCGACGACGATGCGGAGGCGACCCCCCGCAGCTCGGATCGGAATTCAGGCCGGGGCGTCCGTCGCCGCGACCGGGTTTCCGCCGTAGGGACTGGCGACGACGATGGCTCGCCTGACGGCGAGGTAGATCTCGACGACCAGACCTCGGTCATGGGCGACTCCGTGCACACCTACCTCAAGTCGATTGGCCGTACCAGCCTGCTGACGGCTGAGCAAGAGGTCGACCTGGCCAAGCGGATCGAGGCTGGCCTGTTCGCCGAGCACAAGCTTGAGACGGAGCTTGACCTGCCCGCTGACCTGGCCGCCGATCTCGAAGCGGTGGCCGCCGACGGCCGCCGGGCCAAGGCCCACATGCTTGAGGCCAACTTGCGCCTGGTCGTGTCGGTCGCAAAGAAGTACAGCGATCGCGGCCTTTCCCTGCTCGACGTTGTGCAAGAGGGGAACCTGGGCCTGATCAGGGCAGTCGAGAAGTTCGACTACACCAAGGGCTATAAGTTTTCTACTTACGCGATGTGGTGGATCAGGCAGGCGATCCAGCGCGGCTTCGCCGACTCGGCGAGGACCATCCGGCTGCCCGTGCACGTGCTTGAGATGCTGAGCAAGCTGAGCCGGGTGGAGAGGGACATGCACCAGCGTCTCGGCCGGGAGCCAACTCCCGAGGAGCTGGCCGTCGAGCTCGACCGCACACCCGACCAGATCGAGGAGCTGCTGCGCACGAGCAGGCAGCCGATCAGCCTGGACTCGACCATCGGCGAAGACGGCGAGACGTCAATCGGCGACCTGATTGAGGACGTGGACGCGCCTGAGGCATCCGAGCTCGTTGACCGGCAGCTCATGGCCGACCAGCTGCGGCACGCCCTGGACGCGCTGACCCCGCGCGAGGCGACCATCATGGCAATGCGGTTCGGCCTGTACGACGGGAACCCGCACACGCTCGATGAGATCGGCAAGGCGCTCGGCCTTACCAGGGAGCGCATCAGGCAGCTGGAAAAGCAGTCGCTGTCCAAACTGCGGCACCCGAGCAGGGCGCAGCCGCTGCTTGAATACGCGGTCTGATCCGGCTGGGCAGCCATCCGGCCTTGCCCGTCGGCTGGCCTGGCCCGCATCGGCAGGCGTCACCCGGTCGCCAAGCGTGGCCCGGACGCTCTGACCTGCCCAGTCGCCCGGCCCAGGCTGGCCCGCATTGCCCAGGCTGGCCCGCATTGCCCAGGCTGGACCCGCATTGCCGCTGGACCCGCATTGCCGCTGGACCCGCATTGCCCGGGCTGGCCCGGCCTGGCCCGGTTGCCCCGAGTGACCCGGTCGCCCGGCCCGGGCTGCCTGGCCCGCATTGCCCGGGCTGGATCCGCATTGCCCGGCCTGGCCCGGTTGCCCGGTGTGACCCGGTCGCCCGGCCCGGCCCGGCCTGGCCCGGCCTGGCCCGGTCGCGAGGCCTGGCCCGGTCGCGAGGCCTGGCCCGGTCGCCTGGTCTGGCCCGGTTGCCTGGCGTGAATCTATCCTGCCGGGCGGTGAGTCCGCGATGAGCCGCCGGGTTCGGAACGGGGTCCGGGTTGCCCGGGCCTGATACTCGCTTTGAGCGGTTCCGGGTTCCCGGGGGAGGGTTTCCGGGTTCGCGGTGGAGGGTTTTCTTGTTGTGGAGCGTTGCCGTGTTATGCGACGAAAAGTCTCCGCAACAGGGAAAGGCTCCCGCAGGGACCCGGAACGGCTCCGCGATCATGACGACAATGCTCCCGTAACCGAAAACTCCGCACCCCTAAGCAGGAAACTCTCCCCGCCGGCGCCAGCGCCGGTGACTGAGGCAGCGCCACTCGGCGCAACCGGCCCGCCGGTATCAGCGCGCGGCCCGCGGACCCACCCGCCAGGCCCGACAAAAGCCGCATAAGGGGGCGCTGCGGCACCACAGCCGCCACTCCGCCCGGCCCACTCCCCGGGTCAATGCACCGGGTCATTCCGCCCGGCCCACTGCACCGGCCCACTGCACCGTGTCACTGCACCGGGTCACTCCGCCCGGCCCACTGCACCGGCCCACTGCACCGGGTCACTGCACCGGGACTGCCCCGGGGACTGCGCCCGGTCAGGGATCGGTTGAGTCGCAGCGGATCGTCTGCCCGGCGGACGCGGTTACCTGGCGGTAAGGGGGTTCCCGGGGACGGAGTTACCGGGCATGCTGGCCCGCATTGGCGGGGCTTGCCTTGCCACCCGAGTCTGTGTTTGTCTCCAAGCCCGTGACGCAGGCCGGCGACGCCGGAGCCGAGGCCGAAACTCGCACAGTGGCCACAGCAGAGCCAGCCGGATCCACCCGTCACTGGCGAAATCGGGCAGATCAGCCGCAGCGCCCAGCACCGGAGACATCTGGCAGATCAGCGGCAGCGCCTAACACCGGTGACTCAGCCAGGGGAGCCGCCACCCGGTGCGATCACCACAGCGGTCATCATTCAGGGGGCATCACCAAATGGCGGCGACGGCCCCCGCTTCGGTGGCTGCTTGCGCGAACCCGGCCTTAGCGGCGGCCGGGCGGTTGACCGGGTCGAGCACGTTTCTTCCGATGGCCGCGAGAGCCGCCTTGTCCGGTGTGATGAGGGTCACTTTGCTGCCGTCCGCGGCGAGCTTCCGCACCTGGCTGGCCGCGCTCGGAATCGGGCCGAATCCATGGCGCAAGGGGGCGATTACCACGATCCGCTCATAACCGGCCGCCAGATCGGCGTTCGTGGCCGAACGCATGCCGCCGTCCATGTACCGCTTTCCGTTGATCGTCACCGGCGGCCAGACGCCGGGAACCGCGCAACTCGCGCCGACCGCGTCGATGAGGCTGACGCCGCTCGTAGCCTCGAACACAGTGAACTCACCGCTGTGCGTCTCCACGGCGGTGACCACAAGCCGCCCGGCCGGCCAGTCGCGAATAGGCAGGCGGCCCTCGAAGACCTTGCGCCGCTCAGTTTCCGACACGGTCCTCGACCGCAGCCCGACCCGGCCTACGCGCTTCATGGCGACCTCGGATCGCCTGGTGAGCCCTACCGCCATGGCGTACTTCAGCAGGACGGCCCAGCCCATCTTGGCGGCGATCTCGCCGGACTCATACGGTGCCGACTGGTGCTTGTAGAACTCCGCGAGGCTGATGCCAGAACGCACATCAACCCCCACCACCGCGCCCGCCGAGGTTCCTGCTACCAGGTCAGCGTCGGTCAAGTCCACGCCATGGCTGGCCAGCCCCGCCAGCATGCCGATCTCCCAGGCCACCCCCGTCAGCCCGCCGCCGCCCAGTACCAGAGCTTTGTCCGCCATACAGCCCTTTATACCCTGGCGATCGCGGGGGCGCTGACCGCCGGCATGCGGCCACCGCCCGGACTCAGGCGGAGTGAGGAGGTGCGGCGCGGCGCCGGCGGCTGACCGGATAGATTGCCTCGGTGAACGTCAACGTCGAGGTACTGAGCACAGTCACGGACGAAGTGGTCGAGGCGTTCGGTAACTTGCTGCCGCAACTTTCCACCAGCGCCAAGCGACTCGACGCCGCCACGCTGGCGGCAGTGGCGTCCGACCCGGCCAGCACGGTGCTGCTCGCCCGGATAGGCGAGAAGATCGTCGGCACGCTGACACTGGCCACCTTCGCGATTCCGACCGGCGTGCGGGCCTGGATAGAAGATGTCGTCGTTGACGAGGCGGCCAGAGGACAGCGAGTCGCCTCTCAGCTCATCGATGAGGCGATCAAGCTCGCGAGGCAGGCGGGAGCGCGCACGGTAGACCTGACCTCACGACCATCGCGGGAATCGGCGGGACGTCTATACGAGCGGATCGGCTTCGAGCAGCGCGAAACCAGGATGTACCGCTACAAGCTGAGCTAGCCGCACCCGGCGGTGCCCCCCTAGCCAAGCCCGGCGGTGCCCCTAGCCAAGCCCGGCGGTGCCCCCTAGCCAAGCCCGGCGGCGCCCCCTAGCCGAGCCCGGCGGCGCCCCCTAGCCGAGTCCGGCAATGGCTTCGAGCAGCCTGGCAACGTCTGACTCGTCGTTGTAGTGCACCAGCCCGGCGCGGACCGCACTGCCGCTTTCCCTGATGCCAAGCACTCCGGTCACCTCCCAGGCGTAATTGTGCCCGTCCCATACATTGATGCGACGATCGGCCAGGCGCGAGGCGACCTGCGTCGGTGTCAGGCCGGCCACGTTAAAGTACGCCGTCGCGGTCCGCCGGGCCGCACGCCCGTAGGTCGTCACGTGCGGCATCGCATCCAGGCCAGCCAGCATGACAGCGAACAACCGCTGCTCGTGCTCTTCTGCCGCTGCCATCGAGGTCAGCAGTCGCTCCCGCCTCGTGCCGGCGGCCGAGTCATCCAGGCAAGCGAGGTGCTCGACGGCCGCGGTCACTCCCGCCTGATCGGCAAAGGACGGCGTGCCCAGTTCGAACCGCTCGGGAACCCGGTCAGAAGACGGGACCAGCTTGTCGGGTCGCAGCGACCCGAGCAATTCGGGGTCAGCGACCAGCGCCCCGACGTGCGGGCCAGACCACTTGTACGCGCTGGTCACGTAGAAATCGGCACCAAGAGCACGCACGTCGACCGGACCGTGCGGGGTGGCGTGCACGCCGTCGACGTAGCTCAGCGCTCCGACGGCCTTCGCCATGCCGGTGATCGCCGGGATGTCAGGCCGTGTCCCGATCACGTTGCTCGCCGCGGTGACAGCGACCAGCCTGGTCCGGTCGCAAAGCAGGGCGGCGTACTGCCCGGCCGGCAACTCGCCCGTGCCGGGATCTGGCTCGGCCCAGCGGACCACAGCGCCGGCCCGCCGCGCGGCCTGCACCCACGGCCTTACGTTCGCGTCATGGTCAAGCCGGGAAACCACCACCTCGTCACCCTCTCGCCAGGTACCGGCGAGAGCCGCAGCGATCCGGTAGGTGAGCGTGGTCATGTTGGGGCCGAGCACGACGCCTTCCGTGACGCCGCCGACGAGGTCGGCGACCGCGGCGCGGCAGGCCGCCGTTATAGCGTCCGCGCGCCTGCTGGCCGGGAACACGCCATCGGCGTTGGAAAGGCCGGCCGCATAGGCGTGGCTGATCGCGTCGATGACCGGCGAAGGCACCTGAGTGCCCGCCGCCCCGTCAAGATAAGCCCAGCCGTCGGCGAGCGCAGGATAAGAAGCGCGAACTTTAGCGACCTGGAAAGCCATCCGACCGACTGTACTTCAGGTGGCCGGGCGCTACCTGAGGCGGCCGGGATTGAGGCGGCCGGAGGACTTCAGCACCGAGATCCACGGATCGTCGTCGGGCACGATGTCGATATACGGGATGCCCCAGAGCCAGCCCGCCAGCACCGCCTCAGGATCAGCCGGGCGGTAGTCATCTCCGAGCGCCCTGGCCAGGTCCCAGGCGTGCACATGCCACTCGACGCAGGCCGCGCCGCCCATGCCGGCGACGGTGATGACCCGTCCCTGGTAGCTGTGATGCGGGAGCGCGAGCAGCGGGCCAAGCCGCGCTGTGTACCTGCGAGCCGACTGCGCGAACGCTTCGATGTGCGCCTCGGGCGGCACATCGGGCAGCGCGGCAAGCTCGGCGGCGTTCTGCCTGGAAAACTTCTTGCCAATGACGCCGGCGTGCTCCCTGGTGGCCATCAGGCGAGACAGCCTGCTCACCGGAGCGTCGTCGAGATACTCATGGTAATCATCGGTAACGCACCTCAGGTGCCCGGCAACGTCGGCGGCCCGCCATTCGGCGCACGGCGTAGGAGCATTCCAGGTCGCGGGCGTGAAGCGCGCGGCTATCCGGACTATCGCGGCAATGCCGTGGCCAGATGCGGCCGGCACGACGTCCGCGCTATCTCCGCCCCCCACCGCGCACCTCCCCTGCGCGCCGTCCGCCTGCCGGCCAAAACCGGCGCGTTTCGCCAGAGTGCCAGAACTAAGGGCGCTTCGCTACCCGCGACCGGCCAGAAAAGAAAGTGACAGTTGAGGAGCTAGCCAGTTACCATCCGGCAAGTGGTCATCCCGGACGTAACGCAGACGGAAGGCGCCCGGCAAGTTCCCACAGGTCAGACGCCGATGGCCGCCCTCTGGAGGCTGCGCGGGTACCTGCGCCCCTATTACGGCCAGCTGGCCTTCATGCTCGCGGCCGCTCTCCTTGGCGCCCTGGCCGAGATTGTTATCCCGCTGCTGGCCAAGGCTGCGATCGATGGCCCGATCGCGGCTGCCGCAGCCGGGGATAGTCGCGGCCACGGACTGCTGGTGCCGATCGGGATCGGAGCCATCGGGCTCGGCGCGACCGAGGTGGCATTCAACGTGATCAGGCGCTGGGTCCAGGCCACCGCGGTGGTCAGCCTGGAGCAGTCCATGCGCGATGACCTCTATGCGCACCTGCAGCGGCTCGAGCCCGGGTTCCATGACGCGTGGCAGTCAGGGCAGTTGCTGTCCAGGGGCACTACTGACCTGTCGGCGATCAGGCGTTTCGCGGGCTTCGGCGTCGTCTTCATGATCACCAGCATCGTCAGCTTCATCGTCATTGTTCTGCTGCTCATCAGGCTTAACCCGCCGCTCGGACTGCTGACGGCGGCCGTGCTCGCCCCCGTGACCGCGCTGTGCCTGCGCTTCGAGCGCCGCTACCGGGTGCTTTCCCGCCGGGTACAGGACCAGCAGGACTTCCTCGCCACCTATGTCGAGGAAGCGGCGGCGGGCATCGGCGTGCTCAAGGCACTGGGCCGGCGCAGGCAGGCAGCCAGCGAACACGCCGAACTCGCCAGGTCCGTTTACCAGACGCAGATCAGCAAGGCGCGGCTGCGCGGCACCTTCTGGGCCAGCCTCGACCTCGTGCCCAACGTGGCCATCGCCTTGATCTTGCTGCTCGGCGCGCTCGCGGTCAGCCGTGGCGACCTGACGACCGGCGGACTGGTCGCCTTCATCGCGCTGGTGCTCATGCTGGTCTGGCCGATCGAGGCGATGGGGTACATCCTGGCTCTTGGCCAGGAAGCCGCCACGGCCGCGCAGCGCGTCTACGAGATACTCGACACCCAGCCAGCGATCGTAAGCCCGCCCGAGGCTGAAAAATTGCCGCGGGGACTACCCGGCGCTTCTGGGCGGGCCAGCTCCCGGCGGGCCGTGCCGAAGCCGCGCGCGGCCAGCGCCCTGCCCGGAGGTAGCCTGCCAGCGGGGCCCCGGACCGGAGGCAAGCTGGTATTCGATCACGTCGGGTTCAGCTATCCCGGGAGCTCCCAGCCAGTACTGCGCGACGTGTGCCTTGAGCTCACCCCAGGCGAAACCGTAGCTCTCGTCGGCGCGACCGGCTCGGGCAAGACGACCTTGCTCAGCCTCATCGTCCGGCTCGCCGACACGACCTCGGGCACGATCTGGCTCGACGGTACCGACATCAGGCACCTGCCGCTGCGCGCGCTGCGCACGGCCGTGGCGTGCGCGTTCGAAGACCCGACCCTGTTCTCGGTCAGCGTCAGGGAGAACGTGACGCTCGGCCGCCCGGACGCGCCAGCCGATGCGGTGGAGGCGGCGCTCGCCGCCGCCCAGGCGGACTTCGTCGACGGCCTGCCGTGGGGCCTGGAGACGCGCATCGGCGAGCAGGGCATGTCGCTGTCCGGCGGCCAGCGGCAGCGGATCGCCCTTGCCCGTGCGATCCTGGCCAGCCCGTCCGTGCTGCTGCTCGACGACCCGCTCTCGGCGCTGGACGTGCACACCGAGGCGAAGGTCACCCAAGCGCTCGGACAGGTCCTGGCCAACTCGACCGCGCTGGTGGTCGCGCACCGCCCATCCACGGTCGCGCTAGCCGACCGGGTCGCGGTACTAGAGCGCGGCAAGATCAGCGCGATCGGTACCCACCGCGAACTGCTTGCCGGCAACTCGCACTACCAGCACCTGATGAGCACCGACGCGGAAGCGGGAGCATGGCGGTGACCGGGCAGCAGCCGCAGTGGCGGGGCATCGCCGCCGAAGAGATCGACGAACTGCCCAAGGGCGTATCGCTGCTGCTCAGGCGGCGCAGCCGGGCGCTGCTCGCCGACCTGCTGCGGCCGCATCGCGCGACGGTCGCGGTAATCACGGCAATGATCCTGGCTGCCAACCTGGCAGGCCTGGCCGGACCGTGGCTGGTCGGCATCGGCGTGGACAAGATACCGGCGCTGATCGCGACCAAGGACCCGGTCCCGATCATCATCGTCGTGGTCGAGTTCCTCCTGGCTGTCTGCGCCCAGGCACTGGCAAGCTCGGCATTTATCCGGTCGATCGGCCGGATGGGCGGTCAGGTCGTCTTCGAGCTGAGGCGACGGCTCTTCTGGCACTTCCAGCTCCTGCCGGTTGCGTTCCACGAGCGCTATACCTCGGGCCGGGTAATCTCGCGCCAGGTCTCCGACATCGATTCCCTGTCCGAACTCTTCGACGAGGGACTCGACTCGCTGGTCAGTGCCGCGTTCTCCATGGTCTTCGTCGGCACCGGCATGCTGCTGCTCGACTGGCCGCTCGCGCTGGCGGTGATGGTCGGGTTCGTGCCGCTCGCCTGGCTGAGCGCGTGGTTCAGGCGGGAGTCCTCGGCCACCTACCGGCGGACCAGGGAGACCATCGCCCTGGTGATCGTGCACTTCGTCGAGACGTTCAACGGAATCAGGGCGGTCCAGAGCTTTCGCAGGGAGTCGCGGAACGAGGAGATCTTCGGCGAGCTCAACCTGGCGTTCGCGAAGGCTTACATGCGGTCCATGCGGCTGGTGGCGCTGTACTTTCCCGGGGTGACGCTCATCGGCAACCTCGCGGTCGGCGTGGTGCTCCTGTATGGCGGCGTGCGGGTCATCGACCACTCCATGGCTGTCGGCGTCCTCGTCACGTTCCTGCTTTACCTGAGGCGGTTCTTCGAGCCGCTGCAGGACGTGTCGCAGTTCTACAGCACTTTCCAGTCAGCGGCCGCCGCCCTGGAGAAGATCTCCGGAGTGCTCGACGAGGCACCATCGGTGCCGGAGCCTGCCTGTCCGAGCGCGCTCCCCGGGCCGCCCGGACGTGGCCGCAGCCTCGAGCTGGCCGCGGTCCGGTTCGGCTACCGTGATGCCATCGTGCTGCCCGGCCTCAGCCTGACGATCCCTGCCGGGCAGAAAGTCGCGCTCGTCGGAGCGACCGGGGCAGGCAAGACGACGATCGCCCGGCTGCTCGCCAGGTTCTACGACCCGCGCGAGGGCCGGGTGCTACTCGATGGAGCCGACCTGCGCGAGGTCGCGGACGAGGACCTGCGCCGCGAGATCGTGCTCATCACCCAGGAGAACTTCCTGTTCAGCGCAACGATCGCGGAGAACATCGCGCTCGGCAAACCTGGCGCGACCAGATCCGAGATCATCGCGGCGGCCGAGGCGGTAGGTGCGGCCGAGTTCATCAGCGAGCTCCCCGATGGCTACGACACCGAAGTGGGCAAGCGCGGCGGCAGGTTGTCGGCGGGCCAGCGGCAGCTGATCTCCTTCGCACGGGCGTTCATCGCGGCGCCGAGCGTGCTGCTGCTCGACGAGGCAACCTCGCTGCTTGACCTGCCGAGCGAGCGCGTCGTGCAGCAAGCGCTCCAGACGGTGCTGGCCGGACGCACGGCCGTGATCATCGCGCACCGGCTCTCCACGGTCATGATCGCCGACCGGGTGCTCGTGCTCAGCCATGGCGAGATTATCGAGGACGGCTCACCGCGGGAACTGCTCGTCAGCGGCGGCGAGTACTCCGATCTCCACCAGAGCTGGCTGGAAAGCCTGGTCTGACAAGCCAGCCTGCGCCGGGGTTGTGCTGCCTTGCGTGAACACGACGGCGAGGTCCGCTAAGCTGGCCGGCGTGATCGGTGGACGTAAGCAGGCGAGCCCGGACGCGCAGGCCCAATACCTGGCCGATGTCGCTCTTGCCGCGAATTTTGACGAGCTTCTCCAGTCGGCGAAAATCGCCGAGCACGAGTTCCGGGTCGCTCAGGCGACTACCCGGCCGCTGGCCGAGCAGTACGCGCTTGCGAAGACCCTAGATGCGGCGCTCACCGATGCGATGCGGTCCGCCTACGCGGCGGTCAGGGCTGAGATCGGCCCGCGCGGCTACGACGACCGGATCTTCAGGCGCAAGGCCATGGCCACGCCAGTGGTGCACTCGCTCAACGCGGAGGCCGAGCGCCTGCTGACCCTGCGCGAAACGCACCGGCTGACGGGCATACCACCGCTTCCGGGCGCTGTTGGTCTCAGTCCGGACACGGCCGGGTCGCGCGCACGGCATTAACGGGCCGCTCTGCCGTAGGGTCGGAGCAGGCAGTAATTACGGGGGTTCCGATGTTGGGCAGGGGTAGCGGGCAGCTATCCGTGACTGAACTTTCGGTGTCAGGGACGCGCCGGGAGGAATCCCGCGTTGTAACTTCTAGTGGTCGAGTGCTAGCCGAGAGCTAGTGCGGACTACTCGGAAACCTACAAAGACCAGCCCCAAAACCATCCCAATGTGCCATGTGACATATAGCCTGTGACCTGGCAGATTTAGACAAAACGATGATCAACACTCCCCCGATTTGGAGGCGCACGATGTGCCCGCACACGCCCCCGTGCCCGGCCGCGAGCGACCCGGACCACGAGGCGGCCCGTACCCTTATCAGCCACCCCGAGCAAGGTTGGAGTTTGCTCTGCAACGGCATTGTGGTATTTGAAGACACAGGTGAGCTGCTGCCCGGTGGCGCTGTCATAGCGCCGCACCGGCCGACCGACATAGTGATGACCAGTCCGACCGTACTGGCCGCCCCCGCGGCACAGCCGGTGGCACCCGCGACACCGGCCATCCCGGCAGCCTGAAGACGACCGAAACGCCAGTCACCAGCCGGCTGGCCTGCCCCGGGCCACGGCACCACGGCGAGATCTAGCTTCGGAGCACCCGGTCACCCAGCCAGGACGTGACCGCTGTCACGATCGCATCCCGGCTGCGGCCCAGAGCATGCGTCTCCCCGGCGAGCACCACGAGCCGGTCAGCGTCCCTCGCGTCAGGCACGCCGAACGGATCCCGATCACCGTTGATCACCAGCGCAGGGATGCCAGCATTGCCCGCGGCCCGAAGCTCAGGGGCCCGCGACTTGTCCGGCTGGCCAGCCTTCCCAGGCGGATGGAGCGGAAACGCCAGCGCGATCACGCCGTCGACGCCAGCCTGCTGAGCCGTCCGGCAGGCCACCCGCGCGCCGTTGCTCCTGCCGCCCTGGACGAGCGGCACACCCTGATAGCGCTCGCGCAGCTCCCCGATGATCTCCAGCCACCCCGCGTCCTGGCGCACCGCCGACCCCGGCGCACTCGCCCCGCGAACCCGGTAGGGCTGCAGCACCCGGGCCACCGCACCACCTTGGCTCAGCCCGGCCTCGCGGGCCGCGAGCAGGTCCGAGCTCTCGGTACCTCCGCCCGCGCCGTGCGTGAGCACCAGCAGGAACCTGGCCGCCTTGCCGTCCGCGGGCTCGTCAAGCTCAACCCGGGCCGGCCCGCCCGCAGTAGTGATCTCCATTACGGGAGGCTATGCCCACTGCCTTCCCGCCGGATTCCGGCCGCCGGGCTAGGCGCGCGCGAGGGCTTCCGAGGTCTGGCCGGAAAACACCCGCGCCGGGGAGGGGCGCCACCATCTGGGCAGGATGCCCCGTACCGGAGGGTTTGCCACCATCTGGGGGAGCCCGTACCGGAGGGGTTGCCACCATCTGGGCAGGGTGCCCGTACCGGAGAGGTTGCCACCATCTGGGGGTGGCCGTACCGGGGGGTTGCCACCATCTGGGCAGGGTGCCCCGTGCCGGAGGGGTTGCCACCATCTGGGCAGGGTGCCCCGCACCGGAGAGGTTGCCACCATCTGGGCAGGGTGCCCCGTGCCGGAGGGGTTGCCACCATCTGGGCAGGGTGCCCCGTGCCGGAGAGGTTGCCACCGCCTGGGCAGGGTCCCCCCGTGCCGGGAGAGTTGCCGACGCAACCGGGAGGGTTGTCAGGCTCCTGGCGGAGCGCTGCCGGGTGCGGGAGCTTTTTCGTCGTAGAGCACGAAAGTCCTCCCGGACCCGTAAACCCTCCGCCGAAACCACGGACAACCCTCCCGGACGCCGAAACACCTCCCGGACGCGAAACCCTCCCGGACGCGAAAACACCTCCCGGACGCCAAAACACCTCCCGGACGCCAAAACACCTCCCGGAATCGGGACCCTCCTGCCAGAGTCCCGGCACACCAGGAACCGCTAGACAGGCAACTCACGCTCGGAGCCGCGTAAACCGCGGTCAGGGCAGGCCAGCCCGCGCCTGCTCCGGGCCAGCCATGTCAGCCGGCCGGGTCCGCCGCCCCCGGCTCGCCGAAAGAACCGCCGCGATCACCATCACGATCATCGACGTGTAGAAGGCCGCGTGCAGCCCGGCCGTGAAAGCGACGGCCAGTCGCCCGTGCAAGGAGGTCGTGCCCACGAAGATAGCGAAGGCCAGCCCTTTGGAAATCGAACGCGACGCGATCAGGATCGCCATCGCGAACGAGAACACCATGCCGACATTCGCGAACGTCCGCAGCATCCCTGAGGCGATCCCGAAGACCGAAGGCGGCGTCGCCTTCATCACGGCCGAGCTGTTCGCCGGGAAAAAGAAAGCCGCCCCGATCCCGTTCACCACGCTGGCCACCACGACGAGCCAGAGTCCTGTATCAACTGCGAGATGGGCATAGATGAACAGCGCGAGCACCTGGATCGCCAGCCCGGTCGTCGCCGGCAGTACCGGCCCGACCTTGTCGGCCAGCCGGCCGGCGAACGGCCCGACCGCCGACCCGCCGACGTAACCGGGCACCAGCAGCAGCGAGGCATGCAACGGCGACAGCCCGCGCGGCCCCTGCAAGTACATGATCACCAGAAAGAGCACGGCGAAGTTCGCCAGACCCTGGAAGAACGAAGCGCCCAGCGACGGGGCCAGCATGGGGATCTTGAACAGCCCGAGGTCGAGCATCGGCTCGGACTGCCTGCGCTCGATGAAGACGAATGCCACTAGCAGCGCGAGCCCGCCGGCTAGGTAGCCGCCAAGCCCGGCGTCGAACGACGCGGTCGCCAGCTTCGTCATCGCCCAGAGCACGCCGAACAGCCCGAATCCGAGCGCCAGCATCCCGGCTAGATCAAGGCGGCGGCGGGCCCGCTGCCCCCGATCGACCAGGACTCTCGTCGCGAGCACCAGCGCCGCGCCTCCGATCGGCACGTTGATCCAGAAGATCCACCGCCACGACACGTAGGTCACGATGATGCCGCCGAGCACGATGCCGAGCACCGCGCCGATGCTCCAGCCGACCGAGTTGTAGCCGTAGGCCCGGCCCCGCTTCTCGCGCGGGAACAGGTCAGCGATGATGGCGCCGCTATTGGCCGTGACGAAGGCTCCGCCGATCCCTTGCAGCACCCGGAACCCGATGATCGACGCCTCGTTCCAAGCCAGCGCGCACGCGAACGACCCCAGGATGAACACTGCGAATCCGCACTCATACATCCGCACCCGGCCGAAGATGTCGCCGAGCCGCCCGACCTGCGTCGCGAGCAAGGTGATCACCAGCAGGTACCCGATCACGATCCAGACCACGGACGACAGCGCGACATGCAGCCCGCTCTGGATCTCTGGCAGCGCGAGGACGACGATTGTCGTGTCCACGGCGGTGATCAGCACGCCGGTCATCACGACCACCATGGCTAGGCTGGTGCGGGCTTGCGCTTCGACGGCGGGAGGGCGGGTGGTCTCCAGCTTGCTCGTCATCGCGCCGTTTCTCCGATCCCCGGGTACCGCTTTTTTTCAAGAGTGAACGGCTCGCGCAACGACTGCCGTCATCAGCACCGTAACTCCCCATTTGGCCGGTCGGGAAGCCTGCGCCTTGAAGGCCAGAACTGGCCGCCGACATTGGCTGCGGCAATGGCCCTTACCTGGCCGAGCTGACGCGGCGCTGGCATCGGGGCTGTCTGATCCGCGGCTGACCCCTCATATTCGCGGCCGGCCCCTCACAAGATCGCGATCGGATTGATCGGCGAACCAGTGCCGCGCGGCAGCCGCAGCGGTGCGATTACGCACAGGAACGACCAGCGCCCGCTCTCAGCGCACAACGGGACCAGGTTCTCGAACTGCAGGTAGTCGAGCAAGTGCAGGCCGAGTGCCTTGATCGCAAGCACATGGACGGGGAACCCGACACCACGTGCCGAGCGGCCGGCCGCGTCGCTGTTGCCGTCGCTGCCGAGCACGGCGATCTGCCGTTCCGCCAGCAGCGGCATTACGGTCGGATGCAGCCCTGCGCGGGCCACAGCCGCGTTCCATGGCCCGCGTGCGGCCCGGCGAAGCCGGTGCCCTACCCGGATGAAGAGCAGGTCGCCTCGGCCCGCCTGGACGTTCTGAGCCTCTTCCGCAGCCAGCAGATCGGCGGTGGTCACGTAGTCGCCTGGTTCTAGCCACTCAGCACCCCTGACCCTCGGAATGTCGAGCAGAACGCCACGGCCGACGATACCGTCAGCGGCCGCCGCGATCGACAGCTCGACAGCTCCGTGCTCGGTGACCTTCCCGGCTGGCACGTCGTTGTAGAGCGCGCGGTCGAACATGACGTGACAGAGTGCGTCGATGTGACTATCCGCGTTACCGTGAATGTTCATCGAGATCCGGTCGGTCGCGAACGACAGGCCGGTGCTCGCAGCCGCGGTACCCGTCATCGTGTGCACGGCGGGTTCCGGGTCGTCCATGGTGACCTCGTTGCCTATCGGAGCGGCCATCGAGACCGTGATGCCCTGCCTGACCTCCCTGACGGCCGCGAGCACCTCCACAGGGGTGAGGTAGTTAAGCGCACCGCGCCGGTCATCGGGGCCCCACGGCAGCCGCTCGCGCAACTCGTCATACAGGGCTCGGAATTCACTGGCCTTGAGCGGGCCGGTTAGAGTCGATACGGGCTTGTCGGCGTTCACATGTGTCACCCTTCACGCCTACCCTCCTGTCCGTCATCATCCGCTCCGGGTGGGGTATATGCGCAGCAGTCGGCTCGTGGCCGTATGCAACCAGGTCGACGACGACTATGTGAAGATCAATACAGAAGTACTCGGTGCCGACGCGAAGGTCGAGTTCGTCCAGCGGCTGCCCGAGGCCGCCCGGCCCGGCCTGATAGCGAGCGCCGAAGTCCTGATCGGCTGGAATCCTCTTCGCGAGGCAGGCCCGCTGTCCGGCGCACCCGCGCTCCGGTTCATACAGTTGCTCTCCGCGGGCGCCGACGCCATCGACTTCTCGGCTATCCCGGACCAGGTGACGCTCGCCGGCAACTTGGGCGCCTTCGCCGCGCCGATCGCCGAGCACGTGCTGGCGATGACACTGGCGCTGGCCAGGCGACTGCCGCAGCGGCACGCGAGCCTGGCAGAAGGTCAGTGGAATCAGCGGGAGCGGCTGATCACGCTGGACGGGGCGGTCTGTGCCATCCTTGGCTACGGCGGTATCGGTGCCGCCACGGCGCGGCTGATGCGAGCGTTCGGCGCCCGCATCTACGCGGTGAACACCTCGGGCAGGACCGACGACGATGTCGAGTTCGCCGGCACGCTCGCGGACCTGGATCAGGTGCTTGCGGCGGCTGACGTGCTCGTGATCTCGCTCCCGATGACCAAAGCCACCCGGGGGCTGATCGGGGCAAGGGAACTGGCGCTGATGAAACCGCAGGCCATTATCGTCAACGTCGCCAGGGGCGCGATCATCGACGAGCACGCGCTGTATGAGCATCTGGCGCGGAATCGGTGCTTCGGAGCCGGAATCGACGCCTGGTGGCACGAGCCACGCCCAGACGCAGGATTCAGTACCAGCTACCCATTTTTCAGCCTGCCGAACTTCATCGGATCGCCGCACAACTCCGGCATTGCGCCGGGCACCCTGGCCCGGGCCAGCCGGAAAGCGGCCGAGAACGCACTGCGCTACCTCAGAGGCGAACCCGTCACCGGGGTCATGCGCCGGGAAGATTACCTCTAGGTCGCTTGCCAACGTCACGGGCCGGAAGGCGCGGGAAGTCACGGACACGAAAGCGCGGGAAGTCACCGGCCGGAAGGCGCGGGAAGTGACGCGCACGGAAAGCGCGGGAAGTGACGCGCACGAAGGCGCAGGAAGTCACGGGTCCGAAAGCGCGAGAAGTCGGCGAAGAATGGCAGGGTCGCCGCCTGAGATGTCAATGATCTTCGTCCGGGCGACCGCACCCGAAACCAGCACCACGTCGCGCCGGCGGACGTTAAATGCCGCCGCCACTGCCGCCAGGGCTGCCTCGGTGGCTTTTCCGTCGACCGCCCGTTCACTGACCCGGACCACGAGGGCGCCAGCGTAGTCTCCGCCGACCCCCGGTCGCGCCGAGCCTGGCCTAACCCGGATCGTGACTCGCACCGCTCACCCAGTTGTCCAGTTCTTGCCGTTCCAGTGCAGCATCTCGTTCTGCCTGCGCCATACCTAACCTTTAAATAGCTCGTTCCGGAGCATTCGCTTGACAATATTCCCTCGCTCCCGCGAGCAGCTCTACCAGCCTCCGGTGTCGTCTTCGTCGCTGGCCGGCGGTGTCGACGTCGCGGGGGTGCGGGCGCCGCCCTGAACGGTTGCCTGGCCGGACAGCATGGTGCTGCTGGTTGCTGCTGCCAGCGGCCGATACCGGTGAGCAACGGGGTGCTCGTTCCTGCTGTTGGAAGAGGGTACTGACTTGGAAAGGCCGGGCGCCAGCCTGTCGCGATTGCCGTGCCGTGCCCGGTGCCCGGGTTTGATGATCGCGGAGACTTTACCGCGCTTTACGGGGAGCCTTTTCACAGCGGGGAAAGTTCACCACTCATAGGAAAGAGAACTCTCCCGGACACGAAAACTCCCCCCGCAGCAGCGGACAACCCTCCCCGAACCTGACCCGGAGCACTGACACCACCCCGAACCTGGCCGCCAGCACTCAGAACCGCCCGCGATCATGGCTAGCAGCAGACACCGCGGCCGGAGGCACCCGGAGAGGTCAGCGCAGGCCAGCGCCGGCGCAGAGATTGCCGTGACTGAGTGCCGCCGCCCGGATGGACCTTCTCAGCAGGCTCTCGGGACCACATCAGGCAGGGCCGCGTTGCTGACGGGCCCGGGCCGACTTCAGCATCGCGGGCCTGCCTGCCGCTGTCCTTGGAAGATCACCCTGAGGTGCCACCTGGTGCCCGCTGGGTGAGCCCGTAGGTGCCGGCGGCACGCCAGGTTTACAGTATCTTCGCCAGGAACTGCCCGGTGAAGCTCTCGTCGACCTTCGCGACCTGCTCGGGCGTGCCGGTCGCGATTACCTTGCCGCCACGCGAGCCGCCCTCGGGGCCGAGGTCGATCACCCAGTCGGCGGTCTTGATCACGTCGAGGTTGTGCTCGATCACGATCACCGTGTTGCCAGTGTCGACAAGCCGGCTCAAGACGCCCAGGAGCTTGCGGATGTCGTCGAAGTGCAGGCCGGTCGTCGGCTCGTCGAGCACGTAGATCGTCCGGCCGGTGGACCGGCGCTGCAGTTCGGAGGCCAGCTTGACCCGCTGCGCCTCGCCACCCGACAGCGTGGGAGCGGGCTGCCCGAGCCGCACGTAGCCCAGCCCGACGTCCACCAGCGTCTTCAGGTGCCGGTGGATCGCCGGAACGGGCTCGAAGAACCCGGCCGCCTCCTCTATCGGCATGTTGAGCACGTCGGAGATCGTCTTGCCCTTGTAGTGCACGCCGAGGGTGTCGGTGTTGTACCTGGCACCGTGGCAGACCTCGCACGGCACGTACACATCGGGCAGGAACTGCATCTCGATCTTGATCGTGCCGTCACCCGCGCACGCTTCGCACCGGCCGCCCTTGATGTTGAACGAGAACCGGCCTGGCTGGTAGCCGCGCACCTTCGCCTCGGTGGTCTGCGCGAACAGCCGCCTGATGTGGTCGAACACTCCCGTGTACGTCGCCGGGTTCGACCGGGGCGTCCGCCCGATGGGGCCCTGGTCCACGTGGACGACCTTGTCGAGGTTGTGCATCCCGGTGACCTTGGAGTGCTTGCCCGGCACGATCCGCGTGCCGTGCAGCTCCTTGGCCAGGGCGCTGTACAAGATGTCGTTGACCAGCGTCGACTTACCCGAGCCCGACACGCCGGTGACGGCCACGAAGCAGCCTAGCGGGAACGCGACGTCCACGCCGCGAAGGTTGTGCTCGGTCGCGCCCTTGACGACCACCTCGCGGCTTCTGGACGCCTTGCGCCGCTTGGCCGGCACCGGGATCTGCTCCCGTCCGGTCAGGTACGCCCCGGTCAGCGAGTCCTCGCTGGAGAGCAGGTCATCGAGCGGCCCGGACACCACGATCTGGCCACCGTGCTCGCCTGCCCGCGGGCCGATGTCGACAACCCAGTCGGCCGCCCTGATCGTGTCTTCGTCGTGCTCGACCACGATCAGCGTGTTGCCGAGATCGCGCAGCCGCAGCAGCGTCTCGAGCAGCCGGTGGTTGTCGCGCTGGTGCAGGCCGATCGACGGCTCATCGAGCACGTAAAGCACGCCGACCAGGCCTGAGCCGATCTGGGTCGCGAGCCTGATCCGCTGCGCCTCGCCTCCGGCCAGCGTGGCCGACGCCCGGTCGAGCGTCAGGTAGTCGAGCCCGACGTCCAGCAGGAACCCGAGCCTGGCGTTGATCTCCTTGAGCACCCGCCCGGCGATCTGCTGGTCACGCTCGGACAGCTCAAGCACCATCAGCAGCTTGGCCAGCTCGCCGATCGGCAGCGAGACATACTGCGCGATCGACCTGCCGTCAACGGTGACCGCGAGTGTCAGCGGCTTGAGCCTCGTCCCCTGGCACGACGGGCACGGCACCTCGCGCATGTAACCGGCGAACCGCTCCCGGCTCGAGTCGCTCTCGGCGTCGTTGTGGCGACGCTGTATGTACGGGATCGCGCCTTCGAAATTCGTGTAGTAGGAACGCTCGCGGCCGTACCTGTTCTTGTACTTGACGTGCACTTGCTCGGGGTAGCCGTACAGCAGCGCCTTCCTGGCGGCCGCTGGCAGCCTACGCCACGGCGTGGAGATGCTGAAGCCCATCGCGCCGCCGAGCGCCTCCATCAGCCGCATGAAGTAGTCGCTGACGTGCCCGCCGCTCCACACGCTGATCGCGCCGTCGGCCAGCGAGAGATCCTCATCGGCCACGACAAGCTCGGGGTCGACCTCCATCTTCGTGCCAAGGCCGGTGCAGTCCGGGCACGCGCCCCACGGCGAGTTGAATGAAAAAGACCTGGGCTCAAGCTCATCGAACGACAGGTCGTCGTACAGGCAGGCCAGATGTTCGGAGTACATCCGCTCCCGGTTGGAATCGGACTCGGGCAGGTCGACGAAGTCGAGCACCACCACGCCGCCCGACAGCCCCAGCGCAGTCTCGACCGAATCGGTGAGCCGCCGCCGAGCGGACTCCCCGACCGCGAGCCGGTCGACGATCACCTCGATCGTGTGCTTCTCGTACTTCTTCAGCTTCGGCAGCCGGCTGTTTTGCCCTTCCCCGGCAGAGGCGTCTGCGACCACCTCGTCCAGCCTGATCGTGACCCCGTCGACCCGCGCCCGCGAGTAGCCCTTTGTCTGCAGTTCACGCAGCAGCTCGGTGTACTCGCCCTTGCGCCCCCTGATCACCGGCGCGAGCACCTGGAACCTGGCTCCGTCGTCGAGCTCGAGCACCCGGTCCACGATCTGCTGCGGGGTCTGGCGCGCGATCGGCCTGCCGCACTGCGGGCAGTGCGGCTTGCCGATCCTGGCGAATAGCAGCCGCAGGTAGTCATAGACCTCGGTGACCGTGCCCACGGTCGAACGCGGGTTTCGGCTGGCCGCCTTCTGATCGATCGAGACAGCCGGCGACAGCCCGTCGATGAAGTCGACGTCGGGCTTGTCCATCTGGCCGAGGAACTGCCTGGCATACGCCGACAGTGACTCGACATAGCGGCGCTGGCCCTCGGCGAAGATCGTGTCGAAGGCCAGGCTCGACTTGCCCGAGCCTGACAGCCCGGTGAAGACGATCATGGCGTCCCTGGGCAGGTCAAGCGAGACATCTTTCAGGTTGTGCTCACGGGCGCCGCGGACAACCAGTCGTTCTGCCACTGTTACTCGGTTTCTCCAGCTCTTGGGGTACTGCGAACAGGGGGAAGCTGCCCGGTCAATGCTAGTCGGGGGGTACGACAATGTCCGTCCGTCAGCCGCACAACCTCCCCCAGCCGGGCAACCTGGCTACAACCGCCGCACCCGCCGATCGCTTCCCCGCGGGAACTGGCATCCTGAGTTCAGCTACCTAGACGAAAGAGGACCCCGATGACCTACGACGGCAACGTGAGCGTGGGCGGACCGGCTCAGACCAGGGAACTCCCGGGACTGACCATCACCAAGGTCGCCGTTGGCCCGATGGACAACAACGCCTACCTGCTCCGCTGCACCAGCACGGGCAACCTGCTGCTGATCGACGCTGCGAACGAACCTGAGACGCTGCTCGGCCTGCTCGGCGGCGAGTCGCTCGGCACGATCGTCACCACGCACCGGCACGGGGACCATACCGCCGCGCTCGAAGCGGTGGCCCGCGAGACCGGCGCCGACACGATCGCCCATGTCGAAGACGCCCCGGCGATCCCGCTCGCGCCGACGATGCTGGTCAGCCACGGCGACACGATCAGCGTCGGCGAGGCCGCGCTCAAGATCATCCACCTGCGCGGCCACACGCCGGGCAGCATCGCGATCCTTTACGACGGCGACGGCGCCCTGGCTGACCAGCCGCACCTGTTCACGGGCGACTCGCTCTTCCCCGGCGGGCCGGGCAACACCCAGCAGGACCGTGACCGGTTCAGCTCCCTGATCACAGACCTGGAGGAAAGGATCTTCGCCGACCTGCCCGATGGCACCTGGGTGTACCCGGGCCACGGTAAGGACACCACGCTCGGGGCTGAGCGACCGCACGTACCAGAGTGGCGTGCCCGTGGCTGGTAGAAATCGCATCCGGTAGCGAAGTGTCGCAGGCATACCGCATGCGTACCGACTTCGCCGTCATCGGCGCGGGTATCTGCGGCCTGTCGGCCGCCTGGGCGCTGACCAGGCGCGGCCACGAGGTCACGGTAATCGACCAGGCGCCGACGGGCCACCTCAGCGGAGGATCGCACGGCTCCTGCCGGATCTTCAGGCTCGGCTATGAGACTCCCGCTTACGTGGCGCTCGCGCGCCGGGCCAGGGACGTATGGACCGAGCTTGAGGACACCTGCGGCGAGCGGCTGCTGCACCCGGCGCCGCAGCTCACGTTCGGACCGGAAATGGAGCAGGTCAGGTCGGCACTTGAGCACGCCGGGGCACATTGTGAGCTGATGTCTTCCCGTGCCGCCGCCGAGCGGTTCGGCGGCGTCACGGTGCCCGGCCCCGTGCTGTACGAGCCCGAGTCGGCGGTGATCGCGGCGGACCGGGCGCTCGCGGTGCTCGCCAGGTCGTGCGGCTCGGACGAGCGCTCCGACGCGCGGGTCACGGCGCTCGCCGAGGCGGGTTCCCGCGTGCGGGTGAGTACGACGGGCGGTGACATCGACGCCGGGCGCGCCATTGTCTGCGCGGGACCGTGGACACCGAAGCTGGCCGCGAGCGCCGGGATCGCGATGCCCGCGGCCGCGACGATGGAGCAGGTCGCTTACCTGGCACCGGCACGAGCGGACGCCGGGCCCATGCCGATCCTCGTGCACTATGGCGGTGAGTTCCCGTACGGGCTGCCGGTACCGGGGTCTGACCTGTACAAGATCGGCATTCACTTCGGCGGGCCAGCCGTCGACCCGGATCGGCAGGATCACCGGGATGACGCCGGCCTAGTTGCCCGGATCAAGCAGGCGGCGACTGCGTTCCTCCCCGGTTTTCATGCCGATCCAGTGGCAACTGAGCGCTGCATTTACGACACCACTCCCGACACCGACTTCATCGTCGACCGGGTGGGCGCGATCGTGCTCGGCTCGGGCACCTCGGGCCA
Organism: Streptosporangiaceae bacterium; assembly: GCA_035716545.1. GTDB lineage: Bacteria > Actinomycetota > Actinomycetes > Streptosporangiales > Streptosporangiaceae > Chersky-822. The sequence goes on along the minus strand of DASTJM010000056.1, from coordinate 24,184 downwards.
CGGGTTTAAGTTCGGTCCGCTGATCGGTGAATGGCTGGCGGACCTCGCCACCGGCACAGGGACGTCGCCGGCGTCGTTCGCCCTGAGCCGGTTCTGACGCAAGCGCCCGCTAAAGTCCAGGTATGGATGTCCGGGTGGTCTATCGCAAGTACGACGGCTCGCTGCACTGGCACATGTCCGCGACCAGGCTCGGCGAGGACGAGTACGGGATCTGGACGGGCGCACCCGCGATGAATGTCTCGCGCCGAGGCGACGGGCCGGCCATTGCCGTCGAGCACGAGCAGGTCCGGCTATTTCCGCGCACTGGCTGGTGGACCGCGTCTTTCAATGCCGCGCCGGCCAGGACCGAGATCTACTGCGACATCAGCACCCCGGCGACCTGGACGAGTCCCGACGAGGTCACCATGGTCGATCTCGACCTCGACGTGTGCCGCAGGCGGGACGGCCTGATCATGCTGCTCGATGAGGACGAGTTCGCCGAGCACCAGGTCAGGTACGCGTATCCGCCCGACGTCATCGCCGAGTCAAAGCGCGCCGCCGCCTGGCTTCAGGTAGCTCTCGGCGATGGCCGCGAGCCGTTCGCCAGCGTCTACCGCTCGTACCTGTCGATGCTGACCAAACCGGCCTAGCTGCTGTCGGCGGCTGATCCCGGAGGTGAGCATCGCAGTGCTCCTCGCCGCTCCACCGCCGTTCACCTCGACCGCCGCGAGGTCCGGCACTAGCGGTGATCATTTGCCGCCGCGAGCTAGCCCCGGGCCCGGTGGGGCACCCCGCTGTTGCCTGGACGACAGCGGGGTGCCCCACCGGCGCCGTGGCGGACCCTCACTGGGCGAGCGCGCGGTACAGGGCCAGAGCGGCGGCGGCCGCTTCGGCCACGGCGGGAAGGCTCGCGGCGCGGGCGGCAGCGGCCGCGCTGAGGCGGCTGCCCAGATCAGGGTCATCGAGCACGGAGAGCACGGCGGTGCGCAGCGCGGCGGGATGGGCCGCCGGAACGAGCAGCGCGGCCTGGTCCTCTCCGCACAGATCGCGGACGCCGCCTACGTCCGCCGCCACGATCGGCCGGCCGGCGCGCAAGGCCTCCTGCAAGATGAGCGGCTGCCCCTCCCAGCGGCTCGGCAGCACGAACACGTCAGCCACCGCAAGCAGGTCGGTGACGTCGGACCGGGTGCCCAGGAACCTGGCATCCACCCCGAGCGCGTCTGCCCTGGCGGCTAGGTCGCCGGCCAGCGGCCCGTCGCCCGCGATGACCACCAACGGCACCGGCACCCGGTTCCGCCAGCCTGACGCCGCCGCCAGCAGCAGGTCGAACCCTTTCTGCGCGGCGAGCCGGCCCGCTCCGAGCACGATTGGCCGGCCCTCGGCAGCCAGTTCGATGGCCTTCGGCCCGCCAGCCGGCGGCTGGCCAGGCCCGGCCGGCGGCGGGGGCACCACTGCCCGCCGCACGGACTTCGCGCCGAGCCCGCGCATGCGCGCGGACAGGTCAGGCGACACGCAGAGGACCACGTTGGCGCGCCTGGCGACGATGCGCTCAAGCACGGCATAGATCATCGCGAGCCGGGCGCCAGCCGGGCGTGCGTTGTGAACAGTGACGACCAGCGGCACGCGCAACGGCAGCGCGAGCGCGGCCAGGGCGCCTGCCCGCATCCCGTGGGCGTGCACCACGTCAGGGCGCAGGCCGGCCAGCAGCCGGCGCAGCAGCCTGATCGCGGCCAGGTCGCCGGCCGGACGCGGCCGGTCAGCGATCCCGACCGGCGCGAACACCGCTGGTGACGCCGACGCCGGCGCCGCCGGTGGCGCCGCTGACGCAGCCGGTGACGCCGGCCTGGCTGGCACCGCGAAGAACGCTCGCGAAGATTCCGGGCCGAACACCTCGACGTGCGCCCCAGCAGCGGCGCAGGCCGATGCCAGCATCGCGACGTGCCGGCCTGTCCCGCCTGTCGTCGTGCCCAGCACGAAGCCGATCCGCCACGTCACAGCCGCGCCCTTACCCGGCTCAGCAGACTTCGCAGATCCCCCCCGTCGAGCACGGCCACCACCAGGCAGAACGCCGCGAACACGCACAATCCCGCCGCGGCGGCCATGCCCGCGTTCAGCCAGTGCCCTGACGGCCGCACCGCGGCGGTCAGCAGCAGCCCGGCCCCGGCGCCGGCGAGCGCGCCGGCGAAGCCAGCGCCGATCGCCCGCCCGCAGCCGGCCAGCGCCGCCGCTCCCCTGGCCCTTGCCACGGCGATGAGCAACGCGACCCCGGAGGCCGTCATGCCGACGGTGTTGATCAGCCCGAGCACCGGGACCACCGAACTCGCGGGCACGAGCGGCACCACTGCCAGGTCCGCCACGATCACCACGAGCCACCCGGCCACCATCGAGATTGCCGCTGCCCGGTTGCGGCCGTCGGCGAGCAGTACCCGCGACAGGCAGGCGGTGAGCCCGTAACCGGCCAGCCCTGGCGCGAACGCGGCGAGCGCGAACGCGAACTGCCCTGCGACGTCGTGGTTCAGCGCGGGAAACGCCCGCGCGACCGGCAGGGCCGCCCCGGCCAGCAGTGCCGCGCCCAGCCAGGATGCCAGCGCGGTCGCCCGGGTCGCTGACGCCGCCGCCTCGTCGAACGGCTCCCCCTTCCTGGCGGCGAGCACGGGAAAGGCGCTGATCGCGATCGGGATCGCGAGCACCGCGTACACCGAGACGAACACCTGCCAGCCGTAGCTGTACACGGTCACCGCCGCCCGGCCGCCATCGGCATTCGCGAGCCTGGTCACTACCAGCACTGAAGCGTCCTGCGCGATCAGTGCCGCTATCCCGACGCTGGCCAGGCTCCTGGCCCGGGCCGCAATTCCAGGAGGGAAACTAAGCGCGGGCCTCAGTCGCAGCCGCAGCCGCGCGACTGGCCACAGCGCAGTCAGCGCCAGCGCCGCGACGCCGAGCGTGGTCCCGGCGGACAGCGTGTACTCGGCGGCGGCTGGCAGGCCGGCGACCTGGCTCGTGTGACTGCCGCCGAGAGGCACGAAGACCGCGTAAGCCGCGATGACGACCACGCTGGACAGGATGGGCGCGAGCGCCGGAGCGGTGAACTTCCTGTGCGACTGCATTATCCCGTAGAGCACGACCGCCAGGCCGTAGAGCAGGATCTGCGGCGCGAACACGACCAGCATGCGCGCCGCGACCGGCGCCAGGCCGGCACATTTCTGGTTGGCCGGCATCAGCGCCGAGATCACCGGGCCGGCCGCCAGCGCCAGCGCCAGGCTGACCGGCGTCAGGATGAGCACCGTCCAGGTCAGCAGCGCCGAAGAGATCGCGCTGGTCTCGGTCTTGTCGTGCTGGCCGGCCGGGCCGGCCAGGACCGGAACCACGATCGCGGTGAGCGCACCGCCGAGCACGATGTCGTAGATGACGTTCGGCACCTGATTGGCGGTCACGTAGGCGGCGCTGAGGCAGGATGTCTTGACCGTCCCGGCGAAGACCAGCGTCCGCGCGAACCCGAGAATCCTGGCCAGCACCGTCAGGCCGCCTATGAGCAGCGCCGCCCGGCCGATTCCCGGGTGAGCCGGGGCCGGTGCGTCTGCCTGGTCGATCACGGAGCGGGCTGGGGCACGGCGGTCTCGCGCAGCGGGGGTCCGCCTTCGGGCCGCACGGTTCCGGCCCTGGCAGGCGACTGCTTGCCTGCCGGCCCGGGAGGGCGCCGGCCCAGCTGGTCGAGCCAGTCCAGCGCCGGCGTGCGGGCGATCACCTTGGTGAAGCTGACCTTCTCGCTCATCACAGTCAGGCCAGCAACACCTGTCAGCACCGCCAGCCTGGCGCGGCGGGACAGCGCGGAAGCCGCGGCGACTCCGGCCATCGCGCCGAGCGCGTTGGCGCCCGCGTCCCCCAGCATCGCCCGCTCGCCGAGGTCTTCAGGAAGCAGGGCGATAGCCGCGCCGGCGGGAGCGGCTATCGCGTCGCCGGCGCCCGCTGCCGCCAGTGCTCCCGACGCCAGCAACAGCACCTTGATGGCCCGCCCCGGCCGCAGGTCGAACAGGTTGAGCAGGTTCGCCGACCCGGCCACCAGCCCGGTGTTGATCACGACATCGACAGGCCTGCGCCATCCCGGGCGGTCAGCGCCCAGCGCGATCGCGGCGGCGAGGCCCGCCGCGCCGATTCCGAGCAGCTTGACCGCGCCCGTCGTCACCTCGCCCTGGGCGAGGGCACCGAGGTGGCCGCGGAAACCGCGCTTGTCTCCCGATCCGGCCAGGTCGTCGTAACAGCCTACGGCCGCCGCACCGAGGCCAGCGGCCGTCAGGGCGATGCGCTCCCTTGCCGCCAGCCCGGGCACGGTGAGGACGGACCAGGCGGCACCCGCCGCGGCTGCGGGCCCTTCGAGCAAGGTCACCGGCTCGCCGGCATGGTTGGTCCTGATCCAGGATTTTCCGGCCCGGCTGGTCAGCGCCCTGTATGCCAGGCGGGCGGAGCCCGCGGCGCAGGCCAGGCGCAGCAGCCGGGCGTGCGGCCGCGTGCTCATGTTCTCACCGTCATTGTCTTATCGATCAACCCCACCGCGCTGCTTTCCTGCTGGCTCGTGCGTCTTGCCCGGGCTCGGCGCCGGCGATGTCGTTGGCGCCGGGCTTGGCACGGTACCAGAGCCGACGCCATAGGAAGTCGCGGTTGCGTGCGGGCCGAGCAGCTTGCGCAGCGCCTGGATCACGATGACCTGGCCGACCGCCGTGTCCGCGTCGTCGACCGTCGTCAGCGAGAACCCGGCTCCGCCGCTGGTCACCGCGTCGATGGCACTACCCGAGACCGAGCCTGGCAGCGACCCGGCGAGCAGCGCGCCCTTGCCGGCGAGTTCCAGGTCATGAGTGAGGTCGATCAGCGCCAGGTTCGCCGGGCTCAGGCTGCTCGCGGTGGCCGGGGTCGATGCGGGCTCCACGACCACGGCCAGGGTCGCCTGCGAGGTCACCGATGTCCCGCCGTTTCCGTTGCTGATCTGAAGGAATCCCTGGTCGCCGAAGCCGGTCAGGATGGAGTTCGCCTGCTTCGTCGTGAGGCTGGGCAGGCTGTACTTGTCCATGAGGGCGGCTGCGATGACCCGCGAGGCGACCTGCTGCCCGGGAGTCTGCGCGCCCGCCGGGTCAGAGGTGCTGACGCCGGCCGGCGCCAGCTGGCCAGCGGTGGTGGTCAGCGATGACTCGTTGGTGGCGGTGACGTCGAAGAACTGCGGCGCCAGGCTGACCGTGCCGGTCACGTCCGCCCCCGACCGGCGCAGGGCCGTGGTGATTCCGGTCACGGTGGCGGCGTCGGCGCCAGGCGCGGTCACGATGACCACCCGCTCATTCTCGAGAAGATGGGCGAGCAGCAGCCCCGATGAGGTCTGCGCGAACGCGTTGTCCGCGCCGATCTGCCGCTTAAGCTGGCCATTTTGCGCGAAGAGCAACGCGTTGCGCTGGGCGGCGCTCTGTGACTCACTGTTGAGCTTCTTGGCGAAGTTGGGCGACACCGCCTCCGCCCCGACCACGATGCCCACGGCAAGCGCGAGAAACACCGCGATGATGGACACGAGGTGATAGCGAAAATCGATCAATGGAAGATTCCTGTTAGCCAGTGCCAGAACGGGCTCAGCCGCAGGCCGATCAGCCTGATGAAGACGTGGCCAACAGGCACGAACCACAGCGCCACGACGATCGCGACCACGGCGGCTAGCACGAGCAGGACCAGCCACGGCGTCGAGGCGCGGCTGCGGTAGAGACGGCTGACGCCCTTGGGCTCGACGATCTTGTCGCCGACCCGCATCCTGGTCAAGATCGCGCTGGCCATCCCCGGCCGGCCCTTGTCCAGGAACTCTACCAGCGTGAACCGCATGCCGACCGCGACGATCAGCACCGCTCCGGCCTCGTCGGACAGCAGCAGCGCGGCGTCCTCGCTGGTCCCTGTGGCCGGCAGCAGCACCGAGTCGAGGCCGAGCGCCCGTACCCTGGCGAGCCCGGGCGCCGTGCCGTCCGAGTAGGCGTGCACGACGAGCTCCGCTCCGCAACGGAGCGCGCGGTCGGTGACCGAATCCATGTCGCCGATGATCAGATGGGGCCGGTAGCCGGCGTCGAGCAGCGCGTCAGCCGCGCCATCGACCGCGACCATGACCGGCTGGAACTCCCTGATGTAGGCACGCAGCGCCAGCAGGTCCTCGTGGTGCCGGTAGCCGCGCGCGATCACCAGCGCGTGCTTGCCCTCAAGCCTGGTACTCAGCTCGGGGATCCTGATGCCGTCGATCAGCACCTCGAAATCGCGGCTGATGTACTCGACGGTGTTCGCCATGAACGCCCTGATCTGGTCGGACAGTCCTGCCTTGGCCTTGCTCATGGCGGCGGATACCGACTCGGCGGTCTGCACGGTGCCCTTGGCGACGATCGCGTCGCCCGCGTACAGCGTGTCGCCGTCCAGCCGTACCAGCTTGCCGTCGGCGAGCTTGTCGAACACATCGGGCCCGACGTCGTCAATGAGCGGCACGCCGGCCTCGACGAGCAATTGCGGACCCAGATTCGGGTAGCGGCCGGTGATGCTTGGCGCGGCGTTGAGCACGGCGGCGACGTCGCAGCGCAGCATCGACTCAGCGCTGACCCGGTCCAGGTCCGCGTGGTCGATCACGGCGATGTCACCGGGCTGCAGCCGCCTGGTGAGGTTCTTCGTGCGCCGGTCAAGGCGTGCGGGCGCCAGGAGCCCTGGCAGGTCGGCCGATCCGGTCCGGCGCCATGCCAGCCAGGCCGGAAGCCAGGTCGGGCCCCAGGTCGGGAACGGTCTCCTCATTGCGTCACCAATTGTGCCAGGTCAGCTACGATCCGGCGGCGCGGCGGGTGGCTCCGGCTCGCTCGGCCGCGGCGGCGGTGAGTAGCTCGGTCGCGTGCGCGCGGCCGAATTCCGAGTCCTCGAGCCCGGCCAGCATCCTGGACAGCTCCCTGACCCGGCCGTCGTCGTTCATCCTGGTGACGCCGCTCGACACCACCGAACCGTCGCTGGCCTTCTCGACCACGAGATGCGTGTCGGCGAACGCCGCGACCTGCGGCAGGTGGGTCACGACGATCACCTGCGCCAGCCGGGCCAGCCGGGCAAGGCGACGCCCGATCTCCACCGCGGCCTTGCCGCCCACGCCGGCATCAACCTCATCGAACACGAAAGTCGGCACCGGGTCGGCGCCGGCGAACACGACCTCGATGCCGAGCATGACCCGTGACAGCTCGCCGCCCGAAGCGCCCTTGTGCAGCGGCAGGGCAGGCGCGCCGGGATGCGCGGCAAGCCTGATCTCCACGTCATCGGCACCGTGCTGGCCGTACTCCCTGAGCGGGCTGACCACGACCGAAAGCCGCGCGTGCGGCATCGCCAGTGCAGTGAGCTCAGCGGTGACCTCAGTCTCGAACCTGCTCGCGGCCTCCCGCCGGAGCTCGGTGAGCTGACCGCCCAGCTCCCTGACTTCCGCGGCGAGCTCAGCCTCGGCGGCCTCCAGGCTAGCGATCTTGTCGTCGTCGCTGTCCAGCTCGGCCAGCCTGGCGACCGCGCCCTTGGCCCAGGCGAGTACTGAGTGAAGGTCGGGCACAGCGGGCAGCGCTCCCTCCCCTGCCCCGTGCGGCAGTGCTGCCGCGTCCGGCGCCGGGCAGGGGGAGGTCCCCCCGGCCGCCTCGGTGGCGAGTTCGCTGCCGGGGGCGAGGTCCGGCGCGGAGGCTGCGTTCACCCCTCCGGTCTTGTTGTCCTGCACGCCGCGGGCCGATGCCTGCGGTACCGGCGCCGCCCCGTAGACGCGGACCAGGCGGGTCAGCTCGGCCCTGCGGTCCTGGACGATGGCGAGCCGGCCCGGGTCGGCTTCGATCGAGTCGGCGTAGGACGCCAGTTCGGCGGCGACGTCGGAGATCAGGTAGGTAGCCTCGGTCAGCCTGGTGGCGAGCGCACCGAGTGCCTGGTCGTGGATGGCCGCGGCTTCGAGCGCGTGCCTGGCCGAGCCGAGCAGCGTAAGCGCGTCCGACGCCTCGTAGCCGGCCGGGTCGCCGACCAGCGCCTCGTGCGCGGTGGTCGCGGCGCTGTGCAGGGTGTCGGCGTTGGTGAGCCGTTCGGCTTCGGCCGACAGTTCGAGGTCTTCGCCGGCGGCAGGCTCGATCCGCTCGATCTCGGTGAGTCCGGCCCGCAAGTCGCCGGCCTCGCGCGCGCGCTCGCGGGCGAGCGAGGTCAGCTCGTCCAGCTCGGAGCGCACCTCGCGGTGCCGCTGGTAGACGCGCTGGTAGTCGCTGAGAAGGTGGGCGAATTCAGGTCCGGCGAACCGGTCGAGCGCCGCCCGCTGCCGCCCGGGCTTGAGCAGCTGCTGCTGATCGGCCTGGCCGTGCACCGCGACGAGATCGTCGGCGAGGTAAGTGAGCAGCGACACGGGCACCGACCGGCCGCCGGCGTAGGCGCGGGACCGGCCCTCGGCCGAGACTGAGCGCTGGAGCACGAGGCTGCTGCCTTCATCGTCCAGGTCGCCGCCTGAGTTGCTGACTTGCCTGGCCACCTCGCCGTGGGGGTCGACGCGCATCCTGCCTTCCACGCTGGCGCGCTCGGCACCAGGCCGGACCCGGCTCGGGTCGGCCCGCCCGCCGAAGAGCAGGCCGAGACCGGACACGACCATGGTCTTGCCCGCGCCGGTTTCACCGGTCACGACGTTAAAGCCGGGCGACAGTTCCAGTACCGCGTCATCGATGACGCCAAGGCCGCTGATCCTGACTTCCTCAAGCATCGTCAGCCTGCTCCTAATCCCGGCCGCCGCGGCCGCGCCACCCGGCGACCGGCAGTCCGAACTTCACCACGAGCCGGTCGGTAAAGGAAGCACCAATGTTTGCGCTTGCCGTGCCCACTCCATGCACACCAGTCTCGTGCAGGCGGGCCAGCAGCACCGGCCGCGCGCCGCGCCTGACTTCGACCCTGGCACCGGGTGGCAGGTCAACCGCGCGACGACCATCGCACCACAGAACGGCTCCCGACACTTCGCCATGTGTTCCGGTGGCGCCGATAACCTCTGCCGCGAGCACAGATTCCGGCGATACCACCATAGGCCCTGCGAAAAGGGCGTGGGCGCTAATCGGCACCAGCAGCAGTGCTTCCACGTCGGGCCAGACGACTGGCCCGCCGGCTGAGAACGCGTAGGCCGTCGAGCCAGTCGGGGTAGCGAACACGACGCCGTCGCAGCCCCACCTGGACAAGGGCCGGCCGTCGACCTCGGTGACCAGTTCGAGCATCTTCTCTCTGGCAGCCTTTTCGACGGTGGCCTCGTTCAGAGCCCAGGCTGTGGCCACCTGGGAGCCGTTCCGCCGGATGGTGACGTCGATCGTCATGCGAGGCTCGACCACGTACCGGCCGGCGAGAACGTCTTCGACCGCGCCGTCGAGAGCGTCCGGCTCGGTCTCGGCGAGGAACCCGACGTGCCCGAGATTCACCCCGAGCAGCGGCGCTCCCGCCGGCCTGGCCAGTTCCGCCGCGCGCAGCAAGGTGCCGTCGCCGCCGATCACCAGGACCATCTCGGTGCCCTCGGCCGCCGCTGGCGACAGCGGCATCTCTGTCACGCCGGGGCAGCCAAGGTCGGCGGCCTCCGGCTTGAGCACCCGGACGCCGACTCCGGCGGCGCCGAGCCGGCCGGCGATCAGCCTGGCGAACCTGACGCCCCCCGGCCGGCCTGTATGCACGACGAGCAGCATCGTCCTGCTGCCCCCGCTCGTCGTTCCGGTTGCTCCGGTCATCGCGGTCACCTGGGCCCCGCTTCGATGGCCGATCGCAGCATCTCCTCCTTCAGCGGCGGCGCGCCGCCGCTGAGCCAGAGGAAGTACTCGACATTGCCCGCCGGGCCTGGCAGCGGGGAGGCCGTGACGCCGCGCACCCCCAGGCCATGCTCCCGCGCTGACGCCGTGACCTCGCGCACCGCCGCTGCCCGCAGCGCAGCGTCGCGGACGACTCCGCCCGAGCCGACCTGACCCTTGCCGACCTCAAACTGGGGCTTGACCAGCAGCACGAAGTCGGCGTCCGGCAACGAGGCGGCGATCAGCGCTGGCAGGACCTGAGTCAGGGAGATAAAGGACAAGTCGGCCGTTACCAGGCTGGGCGGCGGCGCTACCTGGGCGGGATCGAGGTTCCTGATATTCACCCGGTCGAGCACGGTCACCCTGCCGTCCGTCCGCAGTTGCCACGCGAGCTGACCGTAGCCGACGTCGACCGCCACCACGTGCGCCGCCCCGGCCCGCAGCAGCACATCGGTGAACCCGCCCGCCGACGCTCCCGCATCCAGGCACCGCCGGCCAGCCACGTCGAGATCCGCGAACACCGTGAGCGCGCCCGCCAGCTTGTGCCCGCCCCTCGACGCGTAATCCGGCATGCCCGCCTTGTCACCGGTACGGTCGATGGAGATCGCCTCGTCCAAGGCGACCTGAGTGGCGGCCTTGGCCGCCGCCTGGCCGCGCACGAGCACCTGACCAGCCGCGATGAGATCGGCGGCCTGCGCACGCGACCTCGCGAGGCCACGCCGGACAAGCTCCGCGTCAAGCCGTGCCCTCCTGGCCATCTCTTTGCTTTCCCGCGTCCTCTCTGGCTACTGCTACTTAGTAACCCGCCAGCCACCGCAAGCCAACCGCCGGCAGCATTCCTGTGGATGACGGCGCGCCAACCCTCAACCAGACCTCCCCTGCTGTGGTCTTCCGTGCTGCGGTTCTCCGTGCTGCGGTTCTCCGTGCTGCGGATCTCCCTGCCGTGGTCTTCACTGCTGTGGACCTGCACGGTGTGCTTCGCGCGGGTCTGCCCCAGAGCGCAATTCTCCTAGGACGTCGGCCAGTTGGCCGTGCACTCGTTCGAACACGAGGGGGTGCGCCTCGATGGGCTGCTCGCCAAGGTCATCGAGCAAGCGCAGGGCATCATCCACCCGCGGCTCTCCCGTTTCGGGCCGCTCCGGTGCGCGTCGTGGCGCGTGCGGATCAACCTCCCGGGCTTCCTCCCCCGCGTCCTCTCCCATGCCGACCAGCTCCGTTTCCGCCTTATCCGATGCGTGTCGCCACGCCGCAGGCCCATTCTGCGTCCCCGCGCCGTGTGCTCGGCGCAGGCGCGGGAAGTTTGACTGCGCGACCTGCCAGGAACGCTACCGTTTGCGTGGCTGGCGTGCCTGGATGCCGCTCGGCAATGTCACGGACCGGGGGAAGCCCCGCTAGCGGGCAGAATGAGCTTGGGAGCGAGGTGCGGATGGCAACTGCGCACGAGTGCCGCAAGGCACTGGGATCATTGACCGATCGCCTTTCTGGCCTGGACGCCCAGACCCGGGCGGCCAAGCTGGCCGACCGGACGCTGAGCTGCCACGTCTCTGACCTGGGTATCACCTTCATCACCAGGCTGGGCCCGCACGGCGCCGATCCGATTGCCGAGACTCAGGACCGCTCGGTTGCCGCGCAGATCAGGTTCACCGCGAAGAGCGATGACGTCGTGGCCATCGCCGAAGACCCTGCCAGCTTCGCCAAGGCGTGGCTGACCGGCCGCCTCAAAGTGCAAGGCAGCCTCACCGACCTGCTCCAGCTGAGGAAGATGCTCTAGCACGACCACAGCCCGCGCGAGGATCCGGCCGGGCGGCGTGATCGATCACGCCGACGGCTCTTTGCGGATTCAGGAGGCGAATGCTTGCCGGACGTGGTTGCCGCGCACAACGCCGGCTTCATGCCGCCGGCTTCAGGTCGCCAGGCTGAGCATGAGGATCGGTGGCGAGGTCGGACGCGCCGAGCCTCCTGATGGTTCTACGGTCAGGCTTGCCCAGTCGTGGGCCAGCAGGCCCGCGACGAAGACCGGGCTGGTCATGCCGTTGCGGGATGCCGGGAGCATGCCGGCGGACTTTTCTCCCGCCGGGCCGACTAGCCAGAGTTCATAGCACTGTCCCGCGGGAGGCGGCGGCAGCCCGGCCGTGGTGAAGACCAGGGCACGGTCGCGCCTGGACAGCACCACCGTGGCAGTGCCGCCTGGTCTCATCCGGGCTGACTTCATGACCACGTCCGGCGCGTTCAGCACCTGCGCTATCTCATGGTCCAGGTACTGGGCCGCGGTGAGCTGATGATCCGCACGTACCGCGGCCACTCCGGCACCCGAGGCCGCGGCGAGGAAGGTCACGGCCAAGGTCACCGTCAGCTTGGGCAGCATGGCTGGCCAGCCCGGTACGGGCCGGACGGCTGTCGTCCTGCCCGCCCGTCCTCGCAGCCGTCGTGCCCGCCGCCGCATCGGCCTCGGTAGCTGCGGCGTCATGGCTGCCAGTTCGATGGCGCGGGCGATCAGCCGGTCAGGCGGACGGGTCGCCGCGGCGGCGGCCAGGCTGGCTGTCGCCTCCCGCAATTCCTCCAGCTCTTGCGCGCAGGAACGGCACCTGGCCAGATGCCGTTCAAAACGTGCGCGGTCCGCGCTAGAAACAGCGTCCATCGCGTAAGCGCCAGCCAGAGTGTGCATTTCAGGTCTGCGCAGTCGCATCAGTCCGCCCCCATGCAATCCCGCAGCCGGATGAGCCCGTCACGCATCCTGGTTTTCACCGTTCCCTCTGGCACGCCAAGGAGGTTCGCGACTTCGCGGAACGTATATCCACCATAGAACGCGAGCGTCAGTGACTCACGCTGCAATTCGGTCAGCGAGGCGAGACAACGCCGAACCCGTTCCCGGTCGAGCCGGGCTTCCACTACCTCGGCGACTTCGTCGTAGTCGACGGAATGCGACGCCAGACGCTGCTGGCGCTCGGCGGCCCTGCGCTCAGACCGAACCCTGTCGACCGCCCGTCGATGAGCGATCGTGCTGATCCACGCCATCGCGCTGCCGCGGCCGGGTGTGAAGCTGGCCGCGCATCGCCACAGCTCGAGCAGAACTTCCTGACAGACTTCCTCAGCTTGAGCCCGATCGCGCACCACGCTTCGCGCGACGCCGAAGACCATTGACGCGGCGATGCCGCACATAGCTTCGAACGCGGCTTCGTCCCCCTTGGCCACCCGTTCGATCAGGACTTCCAGGCGGGCGTCAGGAACGCGCCCCGGACACGTGCCTGGTGCGCCAGTCTGGCGTGCCTTGCCTATCGCCACATCTGTTATTCGCCACGGTCCCGCGCTTCGCTTGGTCGTCGCATCGGCCAGTATTACGGCTACCGTGAAACGATGAGCGCGCTATTCGGCCGGCGCAAAGCCGAGATCGCGCCGGGTGCGGTCCACGTGCCTGGGTGGCTCTCGACCGAGCGGCAACGTGAGCTTGTGGCAGCATGCCGTGAGTGGGCCAGGCCGCCAGCCGGAATCAGGCACGCCAGGCTGCCATCCGGCGGGGTCATGTCGGTTCAGACGGTGTGCCTCGGATGGCATTGGACGCCCTATAAGTACACGTTGACGGCAGTAGACGTAGACGGGGCCCCGGTCAAGGAGTTCCCGGCGTGGCTGGCCGAGCTGGGGCGCGAGGCGATAGCCATGACCGATGTCAGGCCGCCCGGCACCAGCCCGCCCGGCACCAGCCCCGACAGCACCAGCCTGTACAGCCCCGATGTGGCGCTGATCAACTTTTACGATGAACACGCCAAGATGGGGATGCATGTCGACAAGGATGAGCGCAGTGACGCGCCGGTCGTCTCGATCAGCCTCGGGGCAAGTTGCGTGTTCAGGTTCGGCAACACAGTTAGCCGCAATCGCCCGTGGCACGACATTCAGCTTGAATCGGGGGATCTATTCGTGTTCGGGGGCGGTTCACGGTATGCCTATCACGGGGTGATGAAGACGATTTCCGGCACGGACCGGCCTGACATCGGGCTGCCGTCAGGACGGCTCAACCTCACGCTGCGCGAGTCGGGCCTGCGACAACAGCCGCATCACCCGCAACAGCCGGAGCGGTCCGGTGCCTGAGGGCGATGTCGTCTGGCGGGTTGCCCGCGAACTCCATGCGGCACTCGCCGGCCGGGTGCTGACCCGCTCCGACTTCCGGGTGCCGAGATTCGCGACCGCTGACCTCACTGGCCGGAAGGTCCGCGAGTCGGTCTCGTCCGGCAAGCACCTGCTGATCAGGGTGGACGGTGACGTCAGCATCCACACTCACCTTCGGATGGACGGCTTCTGGCGCATCAGCCAGGCACGGGCCTACCCGCCCCGCGATCACCGGGTCCGGCTCGTGCTCGCCAACCGGCAATGGCAGGCCGTCGGCTATCAGCTCGGCATCGTCGAGTTGCTGCCGTCCAGCCGCGAACGCCAGGTCCTCGGCCATCTCGGCCCCGACCTCCTCGCCCCGGACTGGGACGAAAGGTCGAGGGCCGAAGCCGTAAGGCGACTGGCGGCGCAGCCAGACCGTCCGGTCGGCGAGGCGCTGCTCGACCAGGCCAATTTGGCCGGCCTCGGCAACATCTACAAGACGGAGTCACTTTTCCTGGCGGGCGTTAACCCGCGAGCGCCGATCGGCCACGCCGGCGATCTCGCCGCCCTCGTCGAGCTGGCCAGGCAGTTGCTCGACGCGAACAAGGAAAGCGCCCGCCAGATCACGACAGGCAATCCGGCTCGCGGCCACGAGACCTGGGTCTACCGCCGCGCAGGCCGGCCATGCCGCCGCTGCGGCACCCCGATCAAGGCGGACGGCTACGGCCGCCAGGGCACCGCCGCGATGGAACGCATCACCTTCTGGTGCCCGGCCTGCCAGCCGGCCTGCCAGCCGTGAACGCCGCGACCGCCTTCATCCTGGCCAATACCACGCTCGCGCCGGTGCCAGCGCTGCCCGAGATCAGGCTGCACCAGGGCGATGACGCCTTCACCTTGTGGGAGCAGACCGAGCACGCGCTCAAGGAGCCCGACCGGCAGCCGCCGTTCTGGGGCTTCGCCTGGCCCGGCGGCTTGGCCATGGCCAGGTACCTGCTCGACCACCCCGGCGAGGTGGCAGGCCGGCGGGTACTCGACCTCGGCTCAGGCTCGGGTCTCACCGCGATCGCGGCTGTCCTGGCTGGCGCCGCCCAGGTCACGGCCAGCGAGCTTGATCCGTTCGCGATCGCGGCGATCACCGCCAACGCCGCCGCCAATGAGGTCCGCGTCAGCACCACCGGCGACGTGCTCGACACCGATCCCGATACCGATCTCGTGCTGGCCGCCGACATCTGGTACGAAAGGCAGCTCGCGGCCAGGGCACTCGCCTTCGTCACCCGCGCCCGCGCCAAAGGCGCCTCGGTCCTGGTCGGCGACGTGGGCCGGGCGTTCCTGCCGCGCACGGCGCTGCGCGAGCTAGCCGCCTACGAAGTTCCGGTCATGGCCGGACTGGAAAGCGCCCCGGTCAAGCGTGCCCTCATCCTCACGCTCCGCTGAACCCGGCTTTCCTGGCAGGCCCGCCCGGCGCTTAGCGCGGCGAAGCGGAACCCGTTTGACTTCTTTTACTTCCGGTAGGAAATAATCCAGGCGCGCATGGTCCCGGCGACTAGGCCGCTCAATTCGGCCGCGGTCGCCGGGACCATGTGGTGAGCTACGCGTCGCGGCGCAAGAACAGCACGAGGCCGCCGGTCACCGCCGCCGCGGCGTAGGCGCAGAACACGCCGAACCCGATCCAGGGCGAGAACGGGTTCACCCCCACCATCTGGTTCTGCCAGACACGCGATCCCGCGATGAACGGGATCCATTTGTCGATGTCCGCCTGGCCGAACCACCCGCTCGGCGGGGCCGGCAGGAAGTTGCTCAAGATCAGCAGCACGAACAGCAGGCCGACCCCCGCCGTGATCGCGCCAGCGGTGTGCCTGAGCATCGTGCCGATGCCGAACGCCAGCACCCCGCATACGGCCAGGAAGAGCCCGCCGCCGATGACCGAGCGCAGCACGCCCGGCTGTCCGAGTCCCGCGCTCAGGTGCTGGCTGGACAAGATCGCCTGGCCGGCGAAGAAGGACAGGAAGCTGGTGACGAGCCCGGTCACCAGCGCTACCAGGCCGAACACGACGCCCTTAGCCGCGAACACCGTGCCTCGCCTGGGCATCGTGGCGAGCGAGGTCCTGATCATCCCCGTCGAGTACTCCGACGTGATCGCCAGCGAGCCAAGCACGACGATCACCAGCTGACCGAACAGCAGGCCGAACAGGCTGATCGCCACGGCCTCCGACCTGATCTGGGCCGAGACGCTGGCCACCACCTGCGGGATCTGATCCGGGCGGATGGTCCCGCGCAGCTTGCTGCCATGCTCCAGGCTCAGGAACCGCTGGGTCTGGCCCCAGCTGAACAAGGCCCCGATGCCCACGCAGACGACCAGCAGCGAGAACAGCGTCCAGTACGTCGACCGGACCGACCTGATCTTGGTGAACTCCGAGCGCACCGCCCCGGTGAACCCGGCCCGGCCAGGCGGGTGCGGCAGGACGGCGCCGCCGGCGAGTTTTCCGCGCGCCGCTACAGCTGCCATCGTCAGGCCACCTTTCCCGCATGGGCGACTGGCTCGCCTCGTTCGGCTGGAACCCCGGCGGCGAACTCCACGCTGCCCGCGGTCAATTCCATGAACGCCTGCTCAAGCGAGGCCTGGGCAGGCGTGAGCTCGTGCAGCCTGATGCCGTTGACGAAGGCCAGGTCACCGACCTGGGCTGTGGTCAGGCCGAGCAGGATCAGCGCGCCATCAGGCCCGGCGTCCGCGCGGACGGTGGCGCCCGCGGCGGCCGCCACGGAGATCATCAGCTCGCGCTGCGGCGTGCTCACCCGTACCGCCGCCTGCGAGTTCGCGGTGATGAACTCGGCGACAGTGCTCTGCGCGATCAGCTTGCCGCGGCCGATCACGATCAGGTTCTCGGCGGTGTTCTCCATCTCCGACATCAGATGGCTCGAGACGAAGATCGTCCGGCCCTCGGCCGCCAGCGTTTTCATGAGATTGCGGATCCACAAGATGCCCTCGGGATCGAGGCCGTTGACCGGCTCGTCAAACATCAAGATCGCGGGATCGCCGAGCAGGGCGGCCGCGATGCCGAGCCGCTGGCCCATGCCGAGCGAGAAGCCCTTCGACCGCTTCCTCGCCACGTCGTGCAGGCCGACCAGGTCGAGCACCTCGCCAACCCGGCTCGCGGGCAGGTTGTTGGTCTGGGCCAGGCACAGCAGGTGGTTGTAGGCGCTGCGGCCACCGTGCACCGACTTGGCATCGAGCAGCGCACCGACCTCGCGCATTGGCCAGGCGAGCTGGCGCGGTCGCCTGCCGTTGATGGTGACCGTGCCGCTCGCCGGCCGGTCGAGGCCAAGGATCAGGCGCATCGTCGTGGTCTTCCCCGCGCCATTCGGGCCGAGGAAACCGGTAATCCTGCCTGGCTGAACATCGAACGACAAATTATCGACAGCGACGGTCTCGCCGTATTTCTTAGTGAGGCCCCGCGCCTCGATCATGTCGGATCCTTTCCTTGTCGGGCTCGAACCAGGCCGGCAGGCCTGCGAGGGCCGGGGGATGATCCCCCGGGCAAGCACCGCCTCAGTCTGCCTGTCGCCGGCGCTGGCCGCATCGGCCCCAAGGCTGGTCCGCCTACGACTTGAGGCTGATTTTGCGCAACGCGGAATCGGCCTGGGCGCGGGTCAGGGGCCGGCCTGACCAGGCGACCGCGCACAGCGCGCGCAGCCCGTCGACCGGGTCGCCCTCGCCAGCCAGCCGGACCTGCCCGGCATCAGGCCGGTGCGCCGTCCAGCCTCCGCAGCTCACCTTCCGGCGTTCCGCTGACTTGTGCTCCACAGCGACCACGGGCTGCGGCACGAGCAGGCCGCCCAGGTCGGCCGCGATGTACGTGGGACGCTGCCGTGGCGGCGCGAGCACGAGATCGGCCGGCGTGCTGACGCCGGTGAGGACGAACATGCTGTCGGCTTTGCCGTTCACCGCGCCCTCGATATCGGTGTCGAGCCGGTCACCGACCACGAGCGGCCGCCTGGCCCCTGTTCGCTCGACTGCCTCACGGTGCAGCGGCGGCTCCGGCTTGCCGGCCACGACCGGCCTGACGCCCGTCGCGCGGGTGATGACAGCCACCAGCGAGCCGTTACCCGGCTGCAGGCCGCGCGGCGATGGCAGGGTGGCGTCGGTGTTCGCCGCCACGAACAAGGCTCCGTCGCGTACGGCCATCATGGCCTCAGCGAGCAGTCCGTAGCTAAGGTCGGGCGCGTAGCCCTGGACGACGGCCGCCGGCCGGTCCGAGGCCACCGACACCGGCCGCAGTCCCCGGGCGCGGAGCGCGAGCCGCAGTCCTATCGCGCCGGCGACCAGTACCGGAGAGCCGGGCGGCACCCGCGCCGCGATCAGGCCGGCCGCCGCCTGCGCGGACGTGACCACATCGCCCGCCGTCGCCAGAACTCCGAGCGAGGTCAGGTGGGCGGCGACGGCCGAAGGCGACCTCGACGCGTTGTTGGTGACGAACGCCAGCCGCATTCCGGCCGCGCGGGCCTTGGCGAGCGCCGGCACGGCGCCGGCAACGGCTCCGCGCCCGGTATAGACGACCCCGTCCAGATCCAGGAGCGCGACGTCATAGTCGGTGGCCAGGGAGCGCTCACCTAGAGGCAGCGTTGCCGCCGGGGGAAGCTTGTCGTTCCGCATTATTCATATTCTTTACCTTCGGCGTGATTCCGGGCCCGCAGGGTGGCCCGCACGTTGCGCAGGGCTTCGGTGTAGTGCCGCAGATCGGGGCGCATGGCGGCGGCCAGTGCCAGGTGTTCGGCGGCTCCGCCGTGATCGCCAGTCCTCGACAGCGCGAGCCCGAGCGCGAACTGGGCGTAGTCATCGCTCGGGCTGGCTTCGACGATCCGCCGGAAGCTCCCCGCCGCCGCCTCGTAGTGCCTGGTGTCGAACTGGGCACGGCCCAGGGCCTCCAGGATGCTGCGCGAGTCCGGCTCGGCGGCGGCGGCGCGCTCAAGCAGCTGAGCCGCGGCGGCCGCGCTGCCCCGGCCGAGCAGGTCCAGGCCGCGCCTGTACAAGCTGTAGGTGTCGTCAGGCTGGTCACCCGGCCCGGCAGCGGAGTCAAGATTCGGCACTGACTCACCAGAGTTTCCGCTAGATCGGGAATCCTTGCCGCCTTTCGATCCTTCTGACATATGTGCAGATCCCTCCGTCTAACCGAACGTCAGCTGACCAGCCGGCCGCTGGGCTGGAGCTGGCGCCGTTTCGCGGCGTCCGCTATGCGCAGGACCGGGTGACCGGGCTCGCCGACGTCACCTCTCCACCGTACGACGTCATCTTTGGTGACAACGAGGACCAGTTGATCGCGGCCGACCCGCACAACGTAGTGCGGCTGATTCTGCCCCAGCCCGTGCCGGGCAGGCCAGGTGAGGAATACCACGATGCCGCCGTTCTACTCCAGGAGTGGCTGGCGGAGCAGATCCTGATCATCGACCCCGATCCGGCACTCTACGTATACGAGCAAACGGCGGCTGACGGCCGCTCGGAAGTGCAGCGCGGGCTGATCGGCAGGCTGCGGCTGGTTCCGGCCGATGCTGGCATCGTGCTGCCGCACGAGGACGTCTCCCCCGGGCCGGTGGCCGGCCGGCTCGCGCTGATGGAGGCGACGCAGGCCAACCTGGAACCGATCTTCCTGCTGTACGACGGGTCGGGCCAGGACGGGGCTGGCTCCGGCGCCGCCGCGCGGATCGTCGCGGCGACGGCTTCCCGTCCGCCGCTGGTCGAGGCCCGGATCGCGGACGGACCGAGGCACCGGCTGTGGGCGGTGACTGACGAGGCTGAGCTCGCCGCGATCGCCGCGGATCTGGCACCGCGCCAGGCGCTGATCGCGGACGGCCATCACCGGTACGCGGCCTACCTTGGCCTGCAAGAACGGCACCGCGAGACCGGCGACGGGCCCGGGCCGTGGGATTACGGCCTCGCCCTGCTCGTCGATTCCAGCAGCTATCCGCCGCACATCGGGGCGATTCACCGGGTCATTGCTGGCCTGGACATCCAGCGGGCCGCGAAACTCGCGGCCGGTGCGTTCGACGTGCAGCCGCTGACAGCCGATCTCACCGGGGCACTCCGCGAACTGGCGGGCGCGAGCGCGCGCGGACCCGCGTTCGTGATTGCGGGTGATGGTCATTTTTACCTGCTGACCAGCCCCGACCCGGACCAGGCGGCGACCGCCATGCCCGCCGGATTCTCCGGGCACTGGCGCTCACTGGCCGCCGCGATCTTGCAGAGACTGCTGATCACTGGCGTGTGGGCGGTAACCGATGACGAGCGCACGGTGCGCGTGATTCACCACGACGCGGAGGCCGCACTGCGAACGGCCGGGGAAACCTCCGGCACGGCCGTGCTGTGCAGTCCGATGTCACCTGCCGACGTCTACGAGGTCGCCGCCCAGGGAGAAAAGATTCCCCGCAAATCGACGTCGTTCGCGCCCAAGCCGCGCACCGGGCTGGTTCTGCGCACTTTCGCTCAGGGCTGAATCAGGGGACGCGGGACGGCCGGTGCCTGGCAACCTGGGACGATAACCGCATGGGCGACAGCGACGTCATCACCCCGCTGGGGCACGAGGTCTTCCAGATCGACACGCGCATGGCCGGCTACCAGGGGATCACCGCCGGCTACCTGATCAGGTCAGACCGGCCCTGCCTGGTGGAGACCGGCACGGCATCGTCCGCGCCGGTGATCGCCGGCGCGCTGGCCACGCTGGGAGTCGGGGCAGGTGACCTGGCGACGGTCGTGGTGACCCACATTCACCTGGACCACGCCGGCGGCGTCGGCGACATCGCCCAGATGTACCCGGACTCTGAAGTCGTCGTGCACGAACTCGGCGCACGGCACCTGGCCGACCCGGCCAGGCTGATGGCCAGCGCCCGGATGGTCTACGGGGACCAACTGGACCAGCTCTTCGGCGAGCTGGCCCCGACCCCGCCCGAGCGCATCAGGGCGGTCGAGCGCACGGGCATCATCGACCTCGGAGGCGGGCGGCACCTGGAAAGCCACTATTCACCGGGGCACGCGAAGCATCACGTCGGGCTGCTCGACTCGGTGAGCGGCGATCTGTATGTCGGCGACGCCGCCGGGATCTACATCCCGGAGACCGGCGATCAGCGTCCGGCGACGCCGCCGCCGGACTTCGACCGGGCGACCGCGCTCGACTCGCTGCGGATCTTCGCGGGGCTCGATCCTTCCCGGCTGCTGTTTAGCCATTACGGGCCGGTCGATGCCGTCGCCGGCGCGCTCGACCGGTCAGCGGAGGAGCTGCGCCTGTGGGTCGCGGAAACCGGGACAGCTCACCAAGCTGGTCTCGATCTCGACCACGCCGTCGCCATGGTGGCCGAGCGCACAGCGGCGCGGTACGCGATGTTCGCCCCTGATGCCGATCCGGAGCTGGCCGCCAGGTACAAGTGGGTCGCGGGCACCGAAACGAACGTGGCCGGCATCTTGCACTGGCTCAGCAAACCTGCCCCAGGCCAGGACTAGGGCACCTACTCTGAAAGGTCTGGGGAAGGCGATCTGCAGGGCTGGCCGGCGTGCGGGCTGGCCGGGCTCACCGGGCAGTGGACCAGCCAGAACCTCGCAGGGCCAGCCGGAACCTCGCCGCCGTGACCAAGCTCGGACCAGTCCCTACTCCTCCCCGGTGTCGGTGTCCTCGAGGTCGTCGAAGACCAGCAGGTCGAAGTCCTCAACCCGGTCCGTCGCGTCCGTCACGCCATCCAGATCAGCGGCCGCGGCCTTGCCGAACCAGTAGCGCGCCTCATCCGCCCGGCCAGCATCGTCGAGCGCGTCAGCGTAGGCGTACCAGAGCCGCGCCGCCGTCTGTGTCTTCCTCTCGTCGTTCAGCTCCGGGATCTGCAGAGCCACCACACCCGCTTCAGGAAAGCCCTGGTCCCTGCGGATACCGGACTCGACGATGCGAAGCTCGACTTGAGTCTCGCGGCTTAGCTTCTGATCCTGCGCAGCGCTGATCAGGTCAAGCGCCCTGTCCAGCCGCCCAAGCGCTCGCTCGCAATCCGCCATCATGGGCAGATAGCTTTCCTCGCCAGTCAGGCGCCGCGCGGCCCGCAGTTCGGCCAGCGCATCCGCCCACTTGCCTGCCTGGTAAGCGGCGATCCCGCACGTCTCCCGGACAATACCGACCCGCGCGGCAAGTTCACGCGCCGCGACGGCATACTGGTAGCCGCGATCGGGATCTTCCGCCAGCCCGCTCGCTACGAGCAGCCGAGCGACGGCCTCAGCCAGATCACCCGGCAGTGTCCTCAGCTCCGCCCGCGCCTCCGGAGCAAGCTGGTCCGCTGTAATTGACGCTGGAACCGCTGGATAGGCGACCCGGTCACGCCCCGCCGGCCTGCGATCGGGCTGCTCGGGCCGGCCGTCGCGGCGCCCCGGATCGCGCCTGCCCGGCCGCCTGCCGTCCTGCTCTCGACGGAAGTCGCCGCCGCGCGGCGACCTACCGCTGCGCGGTCCGTCACCTCGCGGTGCGCCGCCGCGGCTGGTCCCGCCGCCGCGCCGCGTGTCACCGCCGTGCCATGTGTCGCCGCCGCGCCGCGTGTCACCGCCGTGCCATGTGTCACCGCCGTGCCGCGTGTCGCCGCCGCGCCGCGTGTCGCCGCCGCGCGATGTGTCACTGCCGCGCCATGTGTCACTGCCGCGCGATGTGTAGCCGCCGCGCCGCGTGTCACTGCCGCGCGATGTGTCACCGCCGCGCGATGTGTCGCCGCTGCGCCGCGTGTCGCTGCCGCGCGGTCCGTCACCTCGCGGTGCGCCGCCGCGGCTGGTCCCGCCATCACGCCGCGCGTCACTACCGCGCCGTGGTTCAGCCCGGCCGTCTCGCTGACCGCCAGGCTTGAAGCCGCCGGCCTTGACACCGCCTGGCCTCTGTCCGTGCGTACCGCGCTCGTCGGTCTCGCGGTCGTTACCAGCGCCGGACCTGCTTGGATAGCTCGAGCTTCCGCCTGGCCTGCCGCCGAACTTGTCGTCGCCGCGCCTCGCCGGCCACCCGCTGCCGCCTCCCGACCGGCTGCCACTAACTGGCCGGCCGCTAGGACCAGACCGGCCAGCTCCTGACTGACCGGAGCTGCTACCTGGCCGGCCAGCCGCGCCGCGCCCAGGCGCGCGGTCTCGGTTTTTGCCGCCGACGCTCCGTGCCGAATCCGTGCCACGCGGCCCGGAGGGCCCGCCCCGAGATGATGCCGTGCCCCGAGATGATGCCGCATTCCGGCCTGCCGGTGCCACGCCCGCGTCTCCTTCTTTCCCGCTGTCACCAGCACGGCCGCGCAAGCGGTCGTCTCGATCCTCGCCCGGCTCACTCGCCCACCTTCGCGGCGACCGCCCGGCAGCTCCAACCGCCACTACTTATCTCCACCAATCAGCTTTTTAGCCCAGCCAGGTGATCAAACCGAGCATCGCTCAACGCCAGACACGACGGACCGAATCCGCCAGCGTATCCGCTACCGGGACACGGTGCCGCACCTGGACCGCACGCAGTACGTACAGCACCGAACGACTCAGCACACACGACAAACTCCGAGGGCCGTCGTATTTACGACGGCCCTCGGAGGAAGATGTCCGGCGGCGTCCTACTCTCCCACGCGGTCCCCCGCGCAGTACCATCGGCGCTGAAGGGCTTAACTTCCGGGTTCGGAATGGGACCGGGTGTTTCCCCTTCGCTATTGCCACCGAAACACTATGGAGATGTCATCCCCTGGGGTCTACCCAGGACCGACCGCATCTCAAGAACCGCACAGTGGACGCAGAACAAGATCAAGCTTCAAGAGCAAAAGTAGAAGCCAAGCCACTCGGCCTATTAGTACCGGTCAGCTCCACACGTTGCCGTGCTTCCACCTCCGGCCTATCAACCCAGTCGTCTAGCTGGGGGCCTTACCAGGTTAACCCTGAGGGAGACCTAATCTTGAGGCGAGCTTCCCGCTTAGATGCTTTCAGCGGTTATCCCTTCCAAACGTAGCCAACCAGCCGTGCTCTTGGCAGAACAACTGGCACACCAGAGGTTTGTCCGTCCCGGTCCTCTCGTACTAGGGACAGCCCCTCTCAAGTCTCCTACGCGCGCAGCGGATAGGGACCGAACTGTCTCACGACGTTCTAAACCCAGCTCGCGTACCGCTTTAATAGGCGAACAGCCTAACCCTTGGGACCTGCTCCAGCCCCAGGATGCGACGAGCCGACATCGAGGTGCCAAACCATGCCGTCGATATGGACTCTTGGGCAAGATCAGCCTGTTATCCCCGAGGTACCTTTTATCCGTTGAGCGACAGCGCTTCCACAAGCCACTGCCGGATCACTAGTCCCGACTTTCGTCCCTGCTCGA
>DASTJM010000055.1:0-9817 GCA_035716545.1 Streptosporangiaceae bacterium | reverse complement strand
CCCCCCGGGAACCCCAAACCTCCCCCCGGGAACCCCACACCTCCCCCCGGGTACAGCGAGAAGGAGGACCACGCTGCTGTCAGCGGGCGTCCGGGTGTGCTGCCGCGTCGGGGTGTGCTGCCGCGTCGGGGTGTGCTGCCGCGTC
Organism: Streptosporangiaceae bacterium; assembly: GCA_035716545.1. GTDB lineage: Bacteria > Actinomycetota > Actinomycetes > Streptosporangiales > Streptosporangiaceae > Chersky-822. The sequence continues at coordinate 9,672 of DASTJM010000055.1, read as the reverse complement.
GGGTGTGCTGCCGCGTCGGGGTGGAGCGCCGCGTCGGGGTGTGCTGCCGCGTCGGGGTGGAGCGCCGCGTCGGGGTGGAGCGCCGGCGCGGGCGGGTGGCTGCGGACGTGTGTGGGTGACGTTCGCGCGCCGGTTGGCTGCGGCTGCGTCCGGGTGACCGCGGCGCGCATGAGTCGGCGCAAGGAGCCCGAACCATCGAGCGGTGCGTGCGGCGCGTGAAGTGATGACACTAGTCCGCGCATGCCGCGCTTCCCGTCCTCAGTGATCTATTGACGGTAACTCGGTACCTACCTACAGTAAGACGACACTGTCGACAATCGACCAGTCACTGCTGTAACTTGTCGACAATCGACGAAATGGGGTGCGCCATGGTTCGCGCTCGCCGCGCTCACCGAACACTGAGCCTCGGCCTGATCGCCCTCACCCTCGGCGCTGCTGCCTGCTCAAGCACCAACTCGACAACGCAGTCGGGGTCGGCTTCCGGCAGTGACACGCTGGTGATCGCCAATGCCGTCCGCGTGGATACGCTCGATCCCGAGGCTAACTCGGTGAACGAGTCCATCTGGATGGATCAGAATCTGTATAGCCGCCTGCTGCAGCCCAACGCTACGGGTACCGCGCTGCTGCCCGATCTTGCTACCTCGTGGGATGTCGCGCCGGACGGACTCACCTATACGTTCCACCTGCGCAACGCCAAGTTCAGCAACGGCCAGCCGGTCACCGCCAGCGACGTGGTCTTCTCGCTCAACCGGTCGCGCAAGTTCGCCGGCGGCTGGGGCTTCCTGCTGACCGCCGTCAAGGACATCACGGCGAAGGACAGCCGTACGGTCGTGATCACGCTGTCCCACAAGCACGCGCCCCTGCTGGCTGACCTAGCCATGTACGCGTACTCGGTCGTGCCGCAGAAGCTTGTCGAGGCCGAAGGCAAGAAGTTCTTCCAGCACCCGGTCGGCTCAGGACCCTTCGACGTCACCTCGTACAAGCCTGACAGCGAGGTCGACCTGGCGGCCAACAAATTCTTCTATGGCACCAAGCCCAAGATTGACAAGGTCAAGTACCTGATCGTGCCCGACGATAACTCCCGGGTGCTGATGCTGGAAAGCAAGAAGGCGGACGTCATCGAGAACCCGCCGGGCAACCTGACCAGCCAGATTGACAAGACCCCCGGCCTGCACGTCAACCTGTTCCCTTCCACGCGGGTCGACTTTATCCAGCTCGACGAGCACTTCGGGCCCTTCAAGAAGCAGGCCGTGCGGCAGGCGCTCAACTATGCGATCAACAGGAACGCGATCGTCAAGCTGGCCTATCAGGGCGACGCGGTGCCCGGCGCCTCGTTCATGCCGTACCACATGCAGTTCTACGACAACTCGATCAAGCCGTACCCGTACGACCCGGCCAAGGCCAAGAAGCTGCTCGCGCAGGCCGGTTACCCGCACGGGTTCAAGACCTTCCTGATCACTGTGAGCGGTGACGTAGCTGGCCAGGCCGAGGCTGTGGTCGTCAAGTCCGAGCTGGCCCAGGTCGGCATCACGGTGGCGATCCAGTCCTACGAGCTGCTGACCGCCTACGACAAAGAAGACAACGGTCATTCCGAGATGGGCGAGCGGTACTGGACTAACGACATCATCGACCCCGACGAGGTGGCCACCTTCGGCGCCGACTGCAAGGGCGGCGCGAACGCCTTCAACAGCTACTGGTGCGACGACCAGGCCAACAAGCTGGTGGACAATGCCAGGTCCCAGCTGGACAACTCGGTCCGGCAGCGCCTCTACAGCCAGGTGCAGCAGATCGTCTACGACCAGTCGCCGTTCATCGTGACCGACTACAGCCCCTACCGCTACGGGGTGGGCAGCTGGGTTAAGGGCTTCCACGTCACGCCGCTCGGCAACTACGACCTGTCACTGGAAACGCTGACCGTCGGTCAGCACTGAGGGCCGCGGTAGCGAGGCAGCCCGACCGGCGGCCGCCTCGCTACCGCATCCCAGCCCGCCGCGCAGCATCGCAATCCACCTGAGGAGGTACCGTGAGCCGGTTCGGGACGCTTCCCCGGCGGCTCGCGCATCTGGTCGTGATCTTGTTCGGGATCACGCTGGTGACCTTTTTCCTGCTGCGGCTGATCCCGGGCGATCCGGCGCTGGCCATTCTCGGCAGCAGCTACACCCACGAGCGCGCGACCGCGATCGATGCCACGCTCGGCCTCAACAAGCCGATCTGGACGCAGTACGCGCTGTTCATGAGCCACTTGTTCCACGGCAGCCTCGGATACTCGTTTTTTTACAACCAATCGGCGACTGCCGTGATAGGAGCGCATATCGCGCCGACTGTGTTCCTGGTGATCTACAGTGCGGTGCTGGCGGCCGTGATCTCACTGCCGCTCGGCTTTATCTCCGGGATCAGGCGCGGCGGCGTCGTTGACCAGGCCACCAGGGTTTTCTTCACGGTCAGTTTCGCGATGCCTGCGTTCTGGCTCGGGATCATCTTGCTGCTGGTGCTGAGCGTGCACCTGAACGCGTTCCCGATCAGCGGTTTCGGCCGCGGACTCGCCGGCCACTTGTATTACCTGTTCCTGCCGGCGCTGACGATCGCGCTCGGGTTCTCGACGGTCCTGATCAGGAGCCTGCGAACTGCCACGATCGCGACGTTGCAGGCCGAATTCGTCGACACGGCAAGGATGAAAGGTATCGCGTACCACAAGGTCTTGCGAAGGCACGTCTTTCGCGTGGCGGTGCTCGCCGTTGTCGCCGTCTACGGAGTCAACCTGGCGTACCTGATCAGTGGCACGGTGCTGGTCGAGAACGTGTTCTCGCTGCCTGGCCTAGGCCAGTTGCTGGTCAACTCGGTCAGCAACCGCGACTACCCGGTCGTCCAGGGCGTCGCGCTGCTCTTCGCCGTGCTGATCGTCGCGATCAACCTGCTGACGGACATCACGCAAGCCAGTCTCGATCCCCGCGTCGGTCAGGAGATCGGAGAATGAGCCAGGCAGCGGCACGGACAAGCTGGACGCTGAGTCCGTCCGAACTCCTGCTGAAGGCTGCCGATCGGACCTCCAGGCGCAGCCGCAGCACCGGCCGCCGCCGGCTCGTGCTGATCGCCGGCCTGGTCATGCTGGGCATCGCGATCTTCGCCACCGTAGGCGCGCCGCTCCTTGCCAGCTACTCGCCGATCAAAATCGACGTGCTGCATCCACTCGCTCAGCCGCTCAGCCCAGGCCATCTTCTCGGCACCGATCAGTTCGGCCGGGACATCCTTTCGAGAATCCTGTACGCGGGACGAATCGACCTCGCGATCGCGTTCGGCGCGACGAGCGTCACGCTTGTCTTCGGCACGATCGTCGGGCTGGCAGCCGGCTACTTCGGCGGCTGGGTGGACAACGTGCTGATGCGGATCGTGGACCTGTTCTTCGCGTTCCCGTTCCTGGTCCTGATCATCGCCATCATCGCGATGCTCGGCCCGAGCATCTTCAACATGTTCGTGGCCATCTGGATTACTAGCTGGGTGAGTTACGCCAGGATCATGCGAGCCCAGGCGGTGGTGGCCAAAAAACAGCAGTATGTGCTGGCCGCGCGTGCTCTCGGCTACAGCCGGCGGCGGGTTATGTTCCGCCATATCCTTCCGAACACTGCCTCGGCGGTGATCATCTTCTCGATGGTCGACGCGATCGGCAACATCATCCTGGCGGCGTCGCTGGGGTTCCTCGGCCTCGGGGCGCAGCCGCCTTCCCCGGAATGGGGCACGATGATCTCCGACGGCCAGAATTACGTCTTGTCGTCGTGGTGGATCGCGACGCTGCCCGGGCTGGCCATCGTCTTCGTCGGAGTCGCGTTCAGCCTGATCGGCGATGGGCTGGCTGACATCTTGCGGCCGGGTGAGCGATGACTGGCCAGCCGCTGCTCTCGGTGCGCGATCTGCGCACCTACCTGGCCACGAGTCACGGCGTCGTGCGTGCGGTCGACGGAGTATCGCTGACCGTGGGCGAGGCCGAGGTTCTCGGTGTCGTGGGGGAGAGCGGCTGCGGCAAGACGGTCACCTGCCGGACGATCATGGGCCTGATGCCGCGCCGCAGCACCTACAGCAGCGGCGAGGTGATCTATCATCCAGCCGGCAAGAACCTGATCGAGCTGCCGCAGCATGAGCTGCAGAAGCTACGCGGCACGCATCTGGCCATGATCTTCCAGGACCCGATGACCGCGCTGAACCCGGTCCGCACCATCGGGGACCAACTTGCCGAGGCCGTCACTGCCCACGTCTCCCTGAGCGGGGCGCAGGCCCGCCTGCGCGCGATCGACCTGCTCGTAAGGGTCGGCATCCCGGCACCGGAGCAGCGGATGCGTGACTACCCGTTCCAGTTCAGCGGCGGCATGCTGCAGCGCGCGCTGATCGCCATCGCCCTGGCATCCGGACCTCGGCTGCTGCTCGCGGACGAACCGACCACCTCGCTCGACGTGATCATCCAGGATCAGATATTGAGCCTGCTGCTCGAACTTCAGCGCGACACCGGCATGAGCATGATCCTGGTCAGCCACGACCTCGCGGTGATCACCGAGGTCTGCGACCGCATCATCGTCATGTACGGCGGCCAGGTCGTCGAGGAGGGCGACACCGCGACGATCATTTCCGAGCCGCGGCACCCCTACACCCGGGCGCTACTCGAAGCACTGCCGGCGGCTGGGGAGCGCGGCAATCTGCGCAACATCCCAGGTGCGCCGCCCAGCTTGATCGAGCCGCCGCCCGGCTGCCGGTTCGAGGCCAGATGCCCGCTCGCAACGGGCGAGTGCGTTACCTGGGACACAGAACTCCTTGAGATTGCCGGGCCAGGCCGCCGAGTCCGGTGCTGGCGGCATGAGGAAGCAGGAAGGGCTGCAGCTAGGGAGGGCGGGGAATGGCAGGCAAGCGACTGGGCATAGGCGTGATCGGCGCTGGCCGGGAATTCGGTGCCAAGGTCATCACCGCTGACTACCACGATTTGATTGAACGGGATGACATCGCGATCATCGACGTCGTCACTAGGGACTCCGAGCACTTCGAGATCAATATGGCCGCGCTCGCGGCTGGCAAGCACGTGCTGAGCGAGAAGCCGGTGGCGCACGATTTCCGCGACGTTCGCTGTGCCGCCGGCCTAGCCGCCGCGAACGGGCTGAAGACAAAGGTCGGGCTGACATTCAGGTACAGCCCGGCGTTCGGGGAAGTCGAGGTGCCGCAGAGCTACTACCCGCCGGGCGGCAGCCCGAGGGAGTCGTGGCGTACCTTGTACTACGCCAATCTCGTGGCAAACTTCGCAAGCGAGGTACTAGGCGAGATAGAAGGCAACGAGGGCAACTTCGACGACGGGCTCTGGGTGCAGGAAGTGGTGAACGCAGTTGAGATCAGCCACCACGAGCGCCGCTGGGTCAGCCTGCCACTGGACTAGAACCTCCCTCTGGTGAGAAAGGGCCGCTGTGGTTAACGTGCGCTGGGGCATCATCAGCACCGCCAACATCGCGCGGGCGGCGTTCCTGCCGGCCCTGCGCGTGGCCGGCGGCGTCGCAGCCGCGGTAGCCGGAAGGGACGCCGCGAGGACGGCGAAGTGGGCCGCCGACCATGGTGTCGAGCGGGCGGTCACTGGCTACCAGAACCTGATCGACGACGACATGATCGACGCCCTGTACATCGCGCTGCCGAACTCGCTGCACGCGGAATGGACCATCGCCGCGCTCCGGTCAGGGAAGCCGGTGCTGTGCGAGAAGCCGTTGTGCGGAACGCTGGCCGACACCGAGCGGGTGCTGGCCGTTGCGCACGAGACCGGGACCTTGCTGTGGGAAGCGTTCGTGTTCCCGTTCAACGAGCACATGGACCGGATCAGGACGCTCGTCGCGGACGGGGCGATCGGCGAGGTCAGGGAGATCCAGTCGGACTTCCACTTCAACGTCGGCCGGCCTGAGGTGAACATCAGGCTCTCCGCCGACCTGCAGGGCGGCGCGCTGCTCGATGTCGGCTGCTATCCCGTGCGGCTAGCGCAGGAATTCTTCGGCGAGCACGAGAGCGCCTGGGCGGCGCGGGTCATCGGCGGGCGGCCTGGCGCTGACGGTTCGCCGGGCGTCGACCTCGAAACCTGGGGCTCGCTTGGCTATCCGGGCGACCGCCGCCTGCTGCTGTCCTGCGGGATGCGACGGGCACGGGATACGTTCTCCCGGCTGCTCGGTTCTGGCGGCCAGATTGAGGTCGCCAACCTTTTCCATCCGGGTCCTGCCGACACAGTGCGGCTGGTGGCTGCCGATGGCAGGGAAGCGGTGTTTCCTGCGATTGACGAGCCCGCGTTCACGGCGGCCATGCGGCATTTCAATGCCGCCATCGCGGGGGAGGAGGCCCCGAGGCTGCTCGCCACGGAGACCTCCTTGACTACAGCCCGCGCGCTGCACGACCTGGCATCCCGCTGAGCACCGGAGTCTTCTGCGGCTAGGCAAGCGAGATCGAGGCAAACAGGCGTATTTCACGGGCTTCTGCGGGGCGGTCGGCAACGTCGCGCCCTTGCCCGCCGTACTTGTCCAGGGTCTGCCTTATCTCGGCGGCCGCCTGCTCCGCCTGCCGCGGGGTCAGCCAGGCGGTGGCTGCCATGATCTTGGTTGAGTGGTCGCCGGTGCGATCGATGCTCGCCTTGAGTCTGGCGAATTCGTTGTCAAGGAGGGCACCGGCAGCGGCAGACGCAGGCCCGGATGGTCGCAGTTCAAGATCGGTGCTGGCTAGCCGCCATGGCCGTTCTTTGCCGGTGCCGGCAGCGCGAGCGATGAACCCGTACTTGGCCAAGATCGTCAGATGATAGGAGCAGGTCGCGGTGCTCTCGCCCAGGAGTCGCGAACACCGGGTGACCGTGGCAGTCCCCTCGCTGAGTAGCACGTCGATCAGTCGCCATCTGATCGGGTGAGCGAGTGCGCGCAGCGCTTTCGGATCTGCGGTGTCTGCCATGTTCCCAACATTACATGGCCAACATATATCGACCAAATGCGTGCCGGCCGCCGTCTAGGAGCCACGGCACCGACCCACCTACCAAAGTCGGCATCCAAATACATCAGTTCGTAGGATGACTCTCGCCTGCTATTTAACTAACCTCATCACGAACGTAGATTTGAGCCGGAGATCTCGACGGGCGAGGCCACTAGGCGTCCAGGATGACGCGATCCCTAGGAGTCCTTTTAATGGAGTCAGAGCAGCGCGATGTTCAGAGCCTGGTGGCCAACGCTTGGCATCCTTACGTGGGCAGCGTGACGGAGGAGGACAACTTCTTTGTAGCTGGCGGGACCTCGCTCCATGTCGTTCAGGTTTCCATGGAACTCAGCAGGGCGTTAGGGATCACAATCAGACCAGCCATGCTTTTTGAGAATCCGAAGTTCGGCGCTTATGTGACGGCCGTGCAGGAGCTCATCCGCCTTGAAACCGAGCGTTCTAATGAGAATGTGGGAGCGGGCCGGGTCGCCTTTGAGAAGGTGCGATCTGCTTCTCCAGTCACCACGACAAGAGACCGCCTCTGGGCATGCTCAGGCAAAGATCAAGTGACGTGGCTGCGTGCCGTGCAGAGTAGCAACGACGCGTTCATGGTTGTGCCTGACCAGATCGGCGCGGACGGAAGGCGGTCGCGAACCGCGACGGACACCCTGTCGGTTGTCAGAGCACACAAATTCCTTGGCGATACCTCTCGGGTACTTCCCCCGGAACTGATCCGGCGAGATGCCTCGCCGGCTGGACTGCGGAAGAGCCTTGCGGCTCGGCGTGAGCTGCAACGACGCCAGTCTCTGCCGCTCTAGCGGTGGGCGGCCTGCTTTAGATCTCTCTGACGTGGCGAGGTAAGCGCGTCTGCACAGCTGGCATGGCCGAGATATCTTTTGCCTAAGCTTCTTGCCAAAGACTTCTTGCCAAGGATATCTTGGACTCGCGGGTACGCGGCCGGATCCGTCGGGCAACCCATGCGATCGTGTCACATGACTGCTCCGCCCCATCACCCCGGCCCATCACCCCGGAAATGCAGAGGAATCGAACGCATGAGTTCGACGCCGTCGGCGGGACTGAGGCGCAATCGGAACTGGCGCTACCTATGGCTGGGTCAGGCGGTCTCGCTTATCGGTGACAGCGTCTTCAATGTCACCGTGATGCTCTGGGTGGCGACTGTGATTGCCAAGGATAAGCCCTGGGCACCGACGGCTGTCAGCGGAGTGCTAATTGCCGATTCCGTTCCGATCCTTGTCGTCGGACCGCTGGCCGGGGTGTGGATCGATCGGTGGAATCGGCGCAAGACCATGATGACAGTCGATGCCTGCCGCGCAGTTCTGATAGCGTCGCTGCTCGTCGTGCCGACGTTAGGTACGTATATCCCTGCCGGGGCTACCCTCGCCGGCATCTACTGCACCGTCGCGCTGGAGAGCAGTTTCGCGCAATTCTTTAATCCATCGAGGCTGGCCATGCTTGGTCAGATTGTTCACCCGTCCGACCGAGGCCGGACAAGCGGTATGCTGCAGGCTACCTCTAGTACCGCCTCCATAATCGGGCCGCCAGTAGCGGCGCAACTGCTGTTCGCGTCCGGCATTGAGTGGGCGCTGATTGTGAACGCTGTCTCCTTCGTCCTGTCATTTTTCGCAATACGCGCCATCAGACCATCTGACGTCCAATCCGAGACTCCTCCGCGGAAGTCGAGTTTCGGTGGTGAGTTCGTTGCCGGCCTGCGATTCTTTGCTTCCAGTAAAGTCATCCTGGGCCTCTGCCTCGGAGTGATCATCGCGACACTGGGCACGGGAGCACTCAACACGCTGCAAGTATTCTTTGTCCGGGATGACCTCCGAACGGCCGCAACCTGGCTCGGAACACTCTACGCGGCGGCCGGGGCCGGGGCAGTCGTTGGCGCCCTAGTGGGAGGCTGGATAGCCGGGCGAATCGGAGCGGCAAGGACGTTCTGCCTGGCGCTGATTCTTGGTGGCGTCGCATTGCTCGTGTACTCCCGGCTCAGTTCGATTTCGGCTGCCATCGCAATCGTGGGGTGCGTCGGCCTGACCTTCGGGGCCCTCAACGCCGCCGCGCCGCCGCTGTTCCTTGCGAACATCCCCCAACATATGATCGGCCGAGTTATGTCCGTCTTTAATCCGTTGCAGCAAGCGGCCAATATCATCTCCGCGGCACTGGCCGGATTGGCCGCGGCTAGCCTGCTACGAGGCGCCAGGATTACTATCGCCGGTGCCACCTTCGGGCCGATCAGCATCATCTTTGCGACCAGTGCGGTGCTGATCTGCTCGGCTGGCCTAGTGCTGGTGAGGCTACTCCGCAACGCGGACGGTGACTCCAGACAGGACGAGGCCGTAAGCGCCGAACCCCAGTCGGCTGTCAATTAGCCGTAGCGGGCTTTGCTCGGACCATCGCTTCCTCCGTAAGTATCATCGCAGATGAGTTATAAAGGTGGAAGCTACTATCTCGGCGACGCGATAGGCTCTGAGCACCGCGCGCCGCGTTCGTCTCCGCCGCGTGACTCCCAGTCGCCGGCCTCACACTCACTGGTAGTCCGTGTGTAGCTATTCAGCAGGGGTGAGCGGCAGGCCGTTGAGCGCTGGGCTGGTGCGGATGGCGGAGGCGTGCCGGCTGATCGCGGAGTTGACCGCGCGGGCCGGGCTGCCGGGCGTCCGGGCGGAGCGGCTTTTCTGGCAGGGCGGGGGCGGGGCA
>DASTJM010000054.1:0-73715 GCA_035716545.1 Streptosporangiaceae bacterium | reverse complement strand
AGCCCCGGCACCAGCGCCCGCCTCTACCACACCGGCGACCTCGCCCGCTGGCGCCCCGACGGCAACCTCGAATACCTCGGCCGCACCGACAACCAGATCAAAATCCGCGGCCACCGCATCGAACCCGGCGAAATCGAAGCGACACTTGGCGCCTTCCCCGGCGCGCGTGGCGCGGCGGTACTGGTCCGCGAGATCCAGGGCGAGCCGAGCCTCATCGGCTACGTCGCCGGTTCAGGGCTCGAGACCAGCGCCGTGGAGGCGTGGTGCCGGCGTTTCCTGCCGGGCTACATGATTCCGGTAGTCGTGACGGTGCTGGACGAACTGCCGCTGACGGTGCAAGGCAAAGTGGACTTTGGCGCGCTGCCCGTGCCCGAACTGCTCGCCGCTACCGAGTACGTGGCGCCGCAGTCTCCCACCGAGGTAGTGATCGCCCAGATCTGGGCGGAGCTGCTCGGAGTTAGCCAGGTCGGTCTGCGCGATAACTTCTTCGCTCTTGGCGGGCACTCCCTGCGCGCAGTCTCGGCCACCTCCAGGCTGCGAGCCGCGTTCGGCTGCCCGATCGACGTACGGCACCTGTTTGAGCACCCGACCGTCGAAGACCTGTCGGCCGAGGTAGAGCGGCTGCTGATCGAGGAGATCTCCGCCATGAGCGAGGAGGACATCGGCTTGTCCCTCATGGCGGATCCGCCGAACTGAACGCCCTGCTTGGAGGGAATCATGGTGGCCTGGCAAAAACCTACGCAAAAACCTACCTCGGTCACCCGCGACGCGCTGTCTCCCGCCGCCCGTCGATTACTGGAACAGCGCCTTCGCGGCGGGGCTGATGTCGCGCGCATCCCGCGACTTGACCCCCGGCCGGACTGGGCGCCGCTCTCCGCCGCCCAGCAGCGCCTGTACTTCCTATACCAGCTCGAACCAGCGAGCACCGAGTACCTCATGCCCGCCGCGTGGCGGCTCACCGGTCCGCTCGATATCTCCGCGCTCACCGCAGCGATATCCGATCTGATCCGCCGGCACGAGCAACTGCGCACGGTGTTCTCCGCGGAGGACGGCGTCCCGCGCCAGCGGGTGCTGCCCGCGGACGGCCCGGGCCTGGAACTAGTGGACATCAGCGAGGCCGACGGAGCCAACCGATCACAGAAGACGGCAGACGCTGTGCTCAACGTGGCTGCCCGGCCCTTCGACCTCGGGTCGGAACCCGCGTTCCGGGCGATCCTGCTGCGCGTAGCGGCCGACGACCACATCCTGGTGCTGGCGATGCATCACATCATTTCGGACGACTGGTCACTCGGTATCCTCGTCCGCGACCTGCAGGAGTTCTTCCAGGTCCGCCGCTGCGGCCGCAGTCCGCAGCACCCGCCGCTGCCGATCGAGTACACCGACTACGCCGTCTGGCAGCAGCGCCCCGGGCTGACCGACGAGGAGCAGGCCGATCTCAGCTACTGGCGCGGTGTGCTGGCCGATCTCACTCCGCTCGAATTCCCGGCCGACTATCCCCGGTCGCTGGCCCGTCGTCACGACGGCAGCAACTACTCGGTGCGGCTTTCCGTAGCCCTCACCAGCGCGCTGGACGAGGTCGACCGGCTGGCACGCACCACGCCGTTCATGACCGTTCTGTGCGCCTTCCAGGCTGTCCTTGGCTTCCACAGCGGCCAGGACGACGTGGCGATCGGGACGATCGTGGCGAACCGAGACCGGCCCGAAGTTGAGCAGCTTGTCGGGTTCTTCGTCAACACCCTGGTCGTGCGCGCTGACCTGTCCGGCAATCCCACGCCGGCCCAACTGCTCGCCCGCACCAGGGCGGACGTCCTTGGCGCGCTCAGCCACCAGGGCCTCCCGTTCGAGCGGATCGTCGCGGAACTGAACCCGCAGCGCGACCTGTCGCGTAACCCGCTGTTCGGTGTCCTGTTCACCCACATCGAAACTGGCAGCGCACCACTGGCGCTCGGCGACGCGGCCGGCGAGCCTTTCCCCGTCAACCTCACCACCGCCAAGTTCGACCTCTCGCTGCACGCCGCCCGTGAGGCGGATCGCCTTCTGCTTTCCTTCGGCTACCGTCCTGACCTGTACGCCGAAGCCTCCATCGCCAGGCTGGCCGCGCACACCGTCGCAATGCTGACGGCGTTCGCCGAGTCGCCGGAGGTGCCAGTCGGTGACCTTGACCTGCTCACCGACGAGGAACGAAATCTAGTGCTCGGCATGGCTGCAGATGGTGCTGCCGCGCACGCGACGGCCACGCCGGCAGTCCCTGACCTAGTCGTCGCAAGGTTTGCCGAGCAGGCGGCCAGGAACCCCCAGGCGGTTGCGGTAACGTCGGGCAGCCAGTCGCTCACTTACGCGGAACTCAGCAACCGTGCCCAGGCGCTGGCCCGGCGGCTGCGCGCGCTCGGCGTAGGCCGCGAGTCCCTGGTCGGCGTCTGCCTCGCCCGGTCCGCCAGCCTGGCAACCGCAATTCTGGGCGTGTGGCAGTCGGGCGCCGCGTACTTACCGCTCGATCCCGGTTACCCGCAAGCCAGGCTCGGCTTCATGCTCGGCGATGCGCAGGTATCACTGGTCATCGCGGACGCCGCAGGCCAAGCCGCGATGGCTAACCTGCCGGTCCGCGTCATTCCGCTCGAAGCCGCCGAGGAGGCCAGCGACTCGCGGTACCCAGGCGAACCAGAACTCAGCGCGGGGGATCTCGCTTATGTCATCTACACCTCGGGGTCGACCGGACCGCCAAAGGGTGTCGAGATCTCGCACGGCAACGTGGCCTGGCTGTTCGATGCCGCCGGCCGGCATTTCGACTTCGGCGCTGACGATGTGTGGACCTGCCTGCACTCCTTCGCCTTTGACTTCTCCGTCTGGGAGCTGTGGGGCCCGCTGACTACGGGCGGACGGACCGTCGTGCTGACCGAAGCGGAAGCGCGCGACCCAGAAGCGCTCTGCCGGATCCTGCGTGATGAGGCAGTGACGGTCCTGAATCAGACTCCCGCCGCTTTCAATGCGCTGCGGCAGCATGTCGCCGCGGCCGGCCGGGACTTTTCCGGCCTGGCGGTGCGCACGGTGATACTCGGCGGCGAAGCCATCGACGCCCGCCATTACCAGGACTGGTTCGGCCAGCCCGCTGACCAGCGACCTGAGCTGGTCAACATGTACGGGATCACGGAGACGACCGTTCACGTGACCTGCCGACCGCTGGGCCCTGCAGATCCGGCATCAGCCGCGTACTCGCCGGTCGGCCGCCCGCTGCATGGTCAGCGTGGCTATGTGCTCGACCGGCACCAGCGGCTTGTGCCGCCTGGAAGCATCGGCGAGCTGCACGTGGCCGGAGCGGGTGTCGCCCGCGGCTACCGTAACCGGCCGGCGTTGTCCGCGGATCGTTTCCGGCCGGACCCTTACGGCGCGCCGGGCGAGCGCATGTACCGTACCGGCGACTTGGTGCGGGTCCTGCCTGAGGGCGAGCTCGCCTACGTCGGCCGCGCCGACCACCAGGTCAAGATCCGCGGTTTCCGGATAGAGCCCGGTGAGATCGAGAGCATGCTGCGAACCTGCCCAGGGGTAGCGGACGCTGCTGTCGTGGCCCAGCCAGGCCCGCACGGCGGCGCGCGGCTGGTCGGGCACCTAGTGGCGAAGGAAGCAAGCCAGCTCGACCCGGCGATGCTGCGCGAGCTATTGCGCACTGGCCTGCCCGAGCACATGGTCCCCGCCTTGTTCGTCCAGCATTCCGAGCTTCCGATCACCGTTAACGGCAAGGTCGATCGCGCCGTCCTGCTCACGATGGAGGCAAGCGGCGGCGGGACAGCGCAGCCTTACATCGCGCCGCGGTCAGAAACGGAAGCCCAGCTTGCCGCGATCTGGGCGGAGGTTCTGGGCATCGAGCGGATCGGATCCGGCGACAACTTCTTTGACCTCGGCGGTGACTCTATCCTGGCGCTGCGTGTCGTCGGGCTGGGCCGCTCGGCTGGCCTCAACCTGTCGGTCGCCGACCTGTTTCGCGCCCCCACGATGGGTGACCTGGCGGAGCTGGCCGCCGTCACCGGCCGGCAAGATCCGGGCGCTGCGCCGCGGGCGCCCTTTGACCTGCTCAGCCCCATCGACGCGGCCCGGCTTCCAGACGGGCTGGACGACGCCTACCCGCTAGCGATGCTGCAGGCCGGGATGATTCACGACCTGCTCGCTGACCCGCTTCGCGCCGCCTACCACAACGTCACCTGCCTCAAGATCGTGATTCCAGAGGGCTTTCACCTGCGCGCCTTCCAGGCGGCCGCGGACGCGGTCGTACTCGCCCATGACAGCCTGCGGACCTCCGTCGACATGGCTTCCTACTCCGAGCCGCTGCAGCTGGTACAGCACGCCGCCACGCTGCCTGTTGGCTTCACCGACCTGCGCGGCCAGCCGGCGCAGGAGCAGCGCGCGGTCTTGCGACGGTTCGTCGACATGGCCGCAGTGAACAAGTTCGATCTGGCCATCGCGCCACTGGTACGCATCCACCTGCACCAGCTCACCGACACCGAGTTGCGGATCACGATCACCGACTGCCACATCGTGCTAGACGGCTGGAGCCTGACCTCACTAGTTGCCGACCTGCTTGAGCTGCACAGGCAGGCAGTAGTCGAAGGCCGTGAGCCGAGCCTGCCGCCTACCCCGCGCTTCGCCGACTACGTCGCGCTCGAACGCGACGCGATCAGCTCCCAAGCGAGTCTCGATTTCTGGCAGGCGAACCTCCGGGACCTGACGCCCGTCCGTTTCATCAGGCGTCGTCCGGCTAGCACTGGTCCGCCGGGCTCATCGCGGCCCCAGGAGCCGTGGGCCTACGAGGCCCGCCGCTCCTTCCCCGAACTCAGCGAGTCCATCGGCCGGCTGGCCAAGCTCGCGGGAGTTCCGCACCGCACCGTGTTCCTGGCCGCCTTCTACCACCTGATGAGCCTGTTCGCCGAACCTGACGGCACTGGCGGGGCGCACGCCATAGGCCTTGTCACCAACGGCCGGCCGGAACGTCCGGGTTCTGACCTGATGCGCGGGCTCTTCCTGAACACCGTTCCGTTTGGCGTGACGAAGCCGGCGCGGACCTGGCTCGACTTGCTCCGCCAGACCTTCTCGGCGGAGCAAGAGCTGATGCCGCACCGGAGGCTGCCGCTGGCACATATCCAGCGAACCTGCTCGCCTAACGCGACCTTAGTCGAGGCTGTCTTCAACTACGTCAATTTCCACCGCCTGTCCGCAGTTGCCTGGGAGGACTCTCTTGAGGTCGCGCGGACCTCATTCCCGCTCGGGGTGACCGCCAATCCGGGCGGCTTCGCGCTTGATGCTGACGCTGCGTACTTTGAAGCGGCTACCGCAGAACAGCTCGCCGATCTGATGCGAGAGCTGCTTGACGAGATGCTGGCCAATCCGGGCGGCCCGGTCACCCGGCCAGCTCCTCGATCTGGCGCCAAGACCCAAGCGCTGGCGAAGTGGGCTAAGGGACCCGTCGCGCAGAGCACCCGGCTCATGTTTCACGAGCTGGTGAGCGAGCACGCCACGGCCCGACCGGACGCGATCGCCATCGCGCACGGCGACTCGCAGGTCACCTACGCGGAACTGGACAACGCCGCCGGGCGCCTGGCCCGGCGGCTGCGGTCACTCGGGGTGGACGCGGAGGTCGCGGTCGGCATCTGCGCCGAGCCAGGACCTGACCTGGTGCGCGCGGTCCTGGCGGTGCTGAAGGCGGGAGGCGCATTCGTTCCGCTCGACCCGAGCTATCCCGCAGGCCGGCTTGCCTACATGGTCGCTGACAGCGGCATGACGGTCCTGCTCACGCAGGCCGCACTGGCGGACCGCATCCCCTTCAGTGGCCACACGGTACTGATCGACCAACCCGAGGCGGGCGATTACGCCGATCAGCAGCGACCAGGATCACCAGGCTCCGCCACTGGCGCGGACAACGCCGCGTACGTGATCTACACCTCTGGCTCGACAGGGCGGCCCAAAGGCGTGGTAGTACAGCACCGCGGCCTGACCAACATGCTCGAAGCGCAGCGTGACGTGCTCAAACCTACGGCCGCCGATCGGGTCTTGCAGTTCTTCTCGTTCAGTTTCGACTCCTGCATCCTGGAGCTGACCTGGGCACTTGCCAACGGAGCGCGGCTGTGCACAGCGCCGAGAGAGGCGCTGCGGCCCGGACCTGACCTGGCCCGGGTGCTCCGTGAACAGCAAGTGACCGCCGCCGATCTGCCGCCCGCAGCCCTCGCCATGATGGATGACGACGGCTTCCCTTGCCTGGCCACCCTTATGACAGGCGGCGAGACCTGCACCGAGGACGTCGCGGACGCCTGGTCCGGCGGTCGGCGATTCTTCAACTGTTACGGCCTGACCGAAACATCAATATGGTCCAGTTTCGCGCTGTGCCCGCCGGGCGGAGGCCGACCGCCGATCGGCCGGCCGATCCGCAACACGCAGATCTACGTGCTCGATCAGGATATGCGGCCGGTGCCGACCGGGATTCCCGGCGAGATTTACATCGGCGGGCCTGGCGTAGCCCGCGGCTACCTGAATCGCCCGGCGCTTACCGCGGCCGCCTTCGTGCCCGATCCGTACGGAGGGCCGGGCGACCGGCTCTGCCGCACCGGCGACCTGGGCCGCCGCCGCGAGGACGGCTCGCTGGAATATCTCGGTCGTCGTGACACTCAGGTGAAGCTGCGAGGGCTGCGTATTGAACTCGGCGAGGTCGAGAACGCGTTGCGCGAACTGCCCGAGGTGCGCACCGCGGTGGTGCTGCTCAGGGACGATCTGCCGGGAGAGCCGAAGCTGGTCGCCTACGTGGTACCGCAGGACACGGCCGAGCCCGATTCAGCGCGGATCAGGAAGTTCCTGCGCGCGCGGATTCCCGGTTACATGGTGCCGGGCAGATTCATGCTGCTTGATGAACTACCGCTGACCAGCAGCGGCAAAATCGACCGTAAGGCTCTGCCGCCACCCGGTTTCGACCGCAGTGAATTGCGCATGACCTACTCGGCGCCAAGGACCCCGACCGAGCTGATCCTCGCCGAAATATGGCGGGACGTGCTCGGGCTGGCCGAGATTGGCGTCAATGACGACTTCTTTGAACTCGGCGGCAGCTCACTGTCGACAGTGCGGGCTGCCGTCACAGCGGCAGCCCGCGGCGTGCCCGTGACGGTGCACGACGTGGTCGAAGGTCCCACGATCGCCATGCTGGCCGCGCGCGCCGCTCAGGCTGGGCACCGGGCAGCCACCGAGATCACCTCGGAAGTCCGGTTGCGCGAGGGGGCCGGCGCACCGCTCTACTGCGTACATCCGACCGGCGGCAGCGCCGCCTGGTACATCCCGCTGGCCAGGGCACTGCCGCCGGGCCCGCCGGTGCACGCCTTCCAGGCCCGCGGACTGGTTGGCGGCCTGGACCCCGCCGCGGTGCCGGAGATCGCCGCGAATTACGTGGCCGAACTCGTCCGGCACGAGGAAAGCGGCGGCCGCTGCCTGCTCGGCTGGTCGATGGGCGGCAACATCGCCCTTGAGATGGCCGCCCAGCTGGCTGCCCAAGGGGACCCGCCAACGCTGGTGCTAATCGAGCCGTACCTGCCCGAGCCGGCGGCCGAGCTGAGGCTAGCCACCGTGGCCACAGAGATGGCGGACGCCCTAGTCCTGCGGGACCACCTGCGTAAGCTGCCTCCTGGATCGCAAGATCGGGCCACGGCCACGGCCAGCCTGACGACCCTGCTGCTCGGCGCTGGCATGTCACCCAGCGAAGCGGACCTTGCCCAAGACGCGCCGATCGAAGTCTGGCACTCGCTGCTCGCCGCGCTGGCCAGCTACCAGCCCAAGCCCTATCCAGGCCACGTCCACCTGATCATGGGCGAGGAATCCGCCAGCCTGCCGCCAAACGAACCGATGCCGGGCCTGGATGTTTCCTATCCGGCCTACCTGAGGCGCTGGCGGGAGCTCGCGCATGGCGGACTGACTGTCTGGCTGACGCCAGGCAGTCACCTGACGATCCTTGCCGAACCGCTGGTCCGCGATTTCGCGACCCTTCTGACGTCCATAAGGGGAACGGAGCGCCGGCGATGACCGGGTTCGCCGACAGGTACCTGCTCGATCCCGCCGTCAATGCGAACCCGTATGACTACCTCAGCTCTCTGCGCCAGTACCGGCCGGTGTACTGGAGTACCGTGCACCGGGCCTGGCTAGTGACCGGCTATTCGCACGTCGTGCACTGCCTGCGGGAACCCGCGATATCCGCTAGCCGAGTAAAGCCGATCTCAGAACGCATTACGGAAAGTGCGCGCGGCGATGCGGACCGAGCATTCGGGATCCTGTCCAGATGGATGGTATTTAATGATCCGCCCGTTCACCGGAGACTGCGCTCAGTGTTCCAGGAGCAGTTCTCAGCGCGCGCGATCAACCGTTTCCGGCCGGCCATCGAAGCGGCAGCCAGCAGGCTGCTTTCCAAAGGCACGGCGTCCGGCACTGTCGGCGACGCGGTCGCGGACGTAGCGAAGCCGCTGCCCAGCCAGATCTTCGCCCGGTGGCTCGGCATACCACCACAGCACAGCCCGGCCTTCTGGTACTGGAACGCACGGGTCAGTGAGCTGGTACTTGGTGCCAGCCAGGCGGAACGCGAATACCGCACCTCCATCGAGTCATTGCTCCACCTCTATGACTACCTGGCGGAGCTCGTGCGCCAGCGCCGCGCACAGCCCGGTGATGACCTGATCAGCTCGGTACTCGCGAGCGGACAGATCGGCGAATCGGTGACTGACGATGAGTTCATCGGGATGCTCACTCATCTCGCGTTCGCCGGAGGCGAGACCACCAGCAATCTCATCGCGAACGGGCTGCGTGCCCTACTGCGGCATCCCGGCGAACTTGACGCGATACGCCGGGACCCTGGCCTGCTGCCGGGCAGCATCGAAGAGGTCCTGCGCTTCGACGGCCCGTCTAAGATGTCGATACGGATCGCCGCTTCGGACTTCAAGCTTGACGATTCCACCATTTGCGCCGGAGACAGGATCTACCTGGTAACTGCCGCGGCTAACCGTGATCCGGCGCAGTTCCCCGATCCAGACCGCTTCATTGCCGCCCGCGGCAACACCATGCATCTCGGGTTTGGCTTCGGTGAACATTTCTGTATCGGCGCGCCCCTTGCCCGCCTGGTAGCCAGGGCGGCCATTGGCGCCCTGGTGCGCGATTACCCGAACCTGAAGCTAGCTGGCGTAGAGCACACCTGGCACCTTTCCCTGCTTAACCGGAGCCTGAAAATGCTGCCCATCCGGTATTGACCGATCCCTCCCTCCCGCTGCCGATTGCGAGATTGAACTATGGCCACCACGTTAGCTAGCGCAGGCTCACGCCTTTGGGCACCGGTCCGGGTCACATCGTTCCGCAGGCTCTGGCTCGGGCAGTCCTTTTCGCTGCTAGGTGACGGTTTCAGTTACGTTGCGTTCTCCTGGATCACTTTGAGTCTCACCCGGTCCACACTTGTACTCGGTTACGTACTGGCGATGCAGGCGGTGCCGCGTGCCGCGCTGACATTGGTCGGAGGCTCGCTGAGCGACAAGTGGTCCGCACGGGTACTCATGGCGCTCTCAAGCTGGGCGCGGACCATAGTGATGACCGCCGTCGCCGCTATCGGTTTCGCCCACTTGCTGAGCATCTGGATGCTGCTCGTCGCGGCGGCCGCCTTCGGCTCGGTCGATGCCTTCTTCCAGCCCGCGCGAGCGTCGATCCTGCCCTCCGTGGTGGAGAAGGACCTCCTTGCCCCGGCCAACTCCCTGCTGAGCGTGGGCAGCCGGATCTCGGCCGTGCTCGGCCCGGCGGTCGGCGGCATTGTGGTGGCGGTCAGCGACGCCAGGTTCGCCTTCCTTGTCGACGGGGTGTGCTTTGCGCTGTGTGGCCTGTGCGTGTCACGAGTCATCCCGCTCCCCAAGCCGCGCGCCGGCAAAGGTCCCGAATCCGGCTCGCCCGCTGACCCAGCCGTGCCGGAATCGAAAGACACGCTGCTCGCGCGGATCCGGATTGGGCTGAGGTATGCCTGGCAAGATCCGCGTATCAGGACCATGCTTGTCGTCGATACCGCGGTGACCTTTTGCTACGCGGGACCGTTCAACGTGGGATTCGCTGACCTCGCGAAATTCCACCTAAGCGGCGGTGCCGCGGCATTGGGACTGCTCAGCGGCAGCCTGGCCGGAGGAGCTTTGCTCGGCGCGCTGGCCGGCGGGCTGGTGGGAAGGCAATTGCGCGTGGGACTCCTGGTGGCCGCGCTGGCGGGCTGGCTTGCGGTAGGCATGACCATGCTGGGGATTATGCACAATGTCGCGGCCGCGGTGGGGATCGTTCTGGCCATGGGCTTCGCCATCGGCTTCCAGGGTGTCTTCGGCATAAGCTGGGTCCAGCGGAACATCCATGGCTCGGTGCTCAGCCGGGTCATATCAATCGACATGCTGTTCGGCTACATAGCCGCCCCTGTATCCCTCGTGCTGTGCGGCGCTTTCGCGCAGACGCGCCTTGAGGAGATGTTCGGTGGCATCGCGCTGATTCTGGCGATCACAGCGCTCGGCATACTCAGCTCTAAACCAGTACGGGAAATGAAATAACGCCGCTTATTCCTGCTACGCGTCGGCAATAGTGAAGACTTCCAGGTTGGACATGCCCATCCTGGCCGCCACGGCGATGACCTTCCGCGAGCCGTCGAAGTTCGCCGTCCAGCCGTGCCAGCTCCCGTCGTACCAGTCATGCCAGAGCGTGCCGTCGATGTCGATGGCGAAGACTTCCACATGAGAGGGACCCATGGCGCAGGTCACTGTGCGGATGCGCTGGGGCGCGTGGTCGAAGTTCGCCTCCCAGCCGTGCCAGCTTCCGTCGAACCAGTTGTGGCGCAGGATGCCGTGGACGTCGACGGTAAAGACCTCCAAGTGGGACGGGCCTAGGACGCCGGCGACCCCCCTGATCCTGACCCCCGGATCCGCGCCGTCGAAGTTCGCTTCCCAGCCGTGCCAGCTTCCGTCGTACCAGTCATGCCAGAGCGTGCCGTCCACGCCGATGCCGAAGACGTCCAGATTGGACGGGCCACGGAGCGGGATCACTTTCTGCATCGGCCTGGCGCCGTCGAAATTCCGCTCCCAGCCGTGCCAGTTGCCGTCATACCAGGTGTGCCACACGGTACCGTCAGTCCCGGTGCCGAACAGCTCAAGATGTTCCCGCTTGGCCAGACTCACGGACGTCATCAGCGGGGCGCCGGACGCGGGATCGATTTTCGGAGTCGGTCCATTCCACGTGCCATTGTCCCATCGCCACATGTACCACAAAGTTTCGTTGCTGGTGACAATGAAGGCGTGGGTCGTGTCACCGGATGCCACGCCGACAATGTCCTTCACACTCTCGGTGAATAGGGTTTTCCACTTACCCCAGATACCGTTGAACCAGTTATAGTACATGACGCCATCGGCTCCGACGGCGAACGCGTCCAGTGAGGATACACACCGCACCATGGCGATGGCGCGCGCCGGATGCGCGTCCTTGAAGTCCAGGTCCCAGCTATTCCAGCGGCCATCGAACCAGTTGTGCGCGACGCTGCCAGTCAGGGCGACGTCCCTGGCACGGACCTTATACGCGTAGCCGTGCACGCCCGCGTACAGGTCATCGCCGTCGGTTGCCAGCGTGACTGGGAACTGACTGATGGCGTAGGTCAGTGCCTGACGCTGCCGCACGAAACCGTCGTCAGCCCGAAGCTCGAACGCGCAGCCGTTAGTGCCAGCGTAGAGCCGGCCGTCGTTGACCAGCACGTCCACTTTCCCGTACATGTCGTTGCCGAAGCCCACGGGCACCCCCGCACGCCACACAGCCGTGCTGTCCTTGAATTGGCCCAGCGGCACCCCGGCAACGTGGCCGTTGCTGCCCGCGAACAGGTGAGTCCGGTCCGCGCAGAGCCGGACGTCGCTGTTGCCCGGGAAGGCATCGGTGACCTCGAAGCCTGCCGCCCGGTCCGTCGCTGGGTCGAGTTCGTAGACCCAGCGATGGCACCCGGCAAACAGCCTGCCCGACACCGTGAGCACGTCGACATTTCTGTCCGTTGGCGCCAGGGCAGGGGACGTCCAGGCGGCCTTGCCCCAGTCTTTGTGCGCGACCGCGTAGACCGCGGAGCCCATCCCGGCATAAAGGTGGCCGTGGTCGGCTGCCAGCCTGACCTCGGCGGCAGCCGCCGGCAGGGCCGGCCGGACCCGCAGTACACGATTATTTACGACGTCTCCGGTGAACGGACTCAACTCGCACAGCCAGCCATCCGAGCCAGCGAACAGACTGCCGTTGACGAGGAGCACAGCCACCTCGCGCGTGCTCTGGGCCTGGCCCACCGGGCGGGCCGGCCAGGCGATGCTCCAATCGCTGAGCGACACGGCGAGCACCACGCCGCGACCGCCCACATACAGGCGCTGAGAGTCACAAGCGATCCGCATCGTGAGAGCGGACGGTATCGCCAGCAGCCGGTTCTTTGTCTTTCCCGTGACGCGGTCGAGTTCGTAGACCCACCCGTTCGTGGCGGTGAACAGCCGGCCGAAAGCCTGCGCGATATCCACCGGACCGTAATCCGCCTTGTCCATGTCGCTGTGCCAGACGTCGGTGAAACGCTGGTCCTGCGAGACGATCCCGAGCTGCGGCGAGGCGAGCTGCGCGCTCAGCCGCTTCAGCCGGCTTGTGATGCTCGCGAACTGCTTGTGACAGGCGACCTTCTGCGCCTCATCCGTGGCCCAGCTCTCAAGCGTCCTGACCGTGTCCTTGGTATCCCCGGCCATGGTGGGGAGATGCTGCTGGATCTGCTCGATGCCGGATCGTGTGCTCCCTGTTCGCAGCAAGTCCTCGATCGACTGCTGAGACAACTGCGCGGCCACGCTGGTGGCCCGGACACCGTCGGCGCCGTTCGCGCCGCTGAGCAGGGTGAGATCACCCCAGACCAGATAAGGCTGCGGCCGGGCGGGCGAGGCCACCCACACTGACTTCCCGCAGTAGTAGTCGTGAAGGTTATTCGAGGCAAGCTGCGCCGCGACGTTGGTGATGAAAGCCAGGTATTTCCCATACGCCTGGAACTGGTCGTTACTCCAGTCAGCGACCACGCTGCTCGCGAGAAAGCGGCCGACAATGGTAGCGGCATCCTGGGCGTCCTGCGGATCATTAGACGGCCCTGGGAAGCGGGGGTCATAGAGCCATTTACCGCTGAGGAATGGTTGCCGGGCTGTGGTCATTCCCTTGATATTTTCCCAGTCCCCGACGTACTGCCAGTCGCTGACAGCCCACTCGACGAACCATTGCATAACCAGGGTCTTATTGATCAAGTGGCCCGAGGCGAAGGAATCCTGAAGAAAGTGATCAGCGAAACCATTGTAGACCCATGCCATCTTACGGGCAGACTCGTCGTGGTTCTGAAAGTAGCGCTTGGCCCAGTTCCTGGCGACTTCGGCCGCTTCCTTCCAGCGATACCAGGAGCTGGGCGCGAAATGACATGCGTTGCGGGCCAGGGCGCCGGCATAGTGGTCTCTCCCCTCGATGCCCTGCCCGAAGGTGAACAGGTCCATGGCTTGCGCGTCAAGGACCGTATTGACGGCATCCACAGGCCACGAAGCGGGTTCATATACAGCCTCGCTGAATCTCTGCTTAGAGACGCCGCCGTCTGCCAGTTCCTTCAGCTTGTTGTAGCTATCCTGGCGGATCGTCTGGAGCACGGGCACCAGGATGTCTTTCCGCAGCGCGTCGGTCTCCGCGGCATTGGGCAGGTAGTCGGGAAGGGCGTTCAGCTCACCGTAGGTGACAAGGAGCTTGTCCGGGCCTATCCGCAGCGTTCGTATGTTCGGCCAGCCCTCGTGAATCTTTTCCTCCGAGGGACCCAGCGGGTTATCCCTCCAGTATTCGAGCAGCCCGAGCTGGTGACGGACGAGATCTTTCCAGCCGGCGACCTGGGCCGAGATCTCGCAGAGGCTTTGCGTGATGACGTCGCCAAGAACCCGGTGCTCGAAGTCCGAGTGACACTGGATCAACCGGGAACGGCCGTCAGGCGGCACCACCGCGGTGCCTCGTACCCGGCCCGGCACGGCACGGCCCGCCAGGACCATCTCGGCCGACCGGTCAGCTTCACGCTCCCAGCGGTCAAAAGGGGTGCCGACCGTCCAGTCCGGGCCTGCGACCGCGTCGCCCCGCGCCTGCTGCACGACGTGCGCGATCTCGTGTGCGAGCAGCCGCACGCCGTCCCGCGTCCAGGGCCGGTACCGCCCGTCGCGGAAGAAGATGTCGGGACCGCACGTGAACGCGTCGGCCCCCAGCGCCCGCGCCATGCCGTCCGCGGCCAGCCCGACGTGGATCCGCACGGCGGACAGGTCCGCGCCGAAGCTGTACTCCAGCCTCTCGCTGACAGCTGCTGGCAGCCTGTCCCCGCCGCCTGTTCCCTGCCGCCCGCTCATGATCTGGGTCATCGTCGCTTGCGTTACCCGCATGCACGTCCCCGTTCCTGTCCGCAGTCCCACGGCTGCCAGGCTCGCGGTCTTCGGCCAGCAGTGCATCAGGGTCCCGACCCTGAACTTTCGCGGCGCCTGACTGGCAGGGCCGGTAAGATCACCGACGATGCCCTCCGGACCTCATGTCGCGATGAGCGGCGACGCTGGCGCCCTTGTCGAACGCGAAGATGAGCTGGATGTGCTGCACGCGCTGGTCCGGCAGGCTGGGCAGGGTAGCGGCGGCGTCGCGGTCGTCACCGGGCCGCCCGGAGCGGGGAAGACCGCTCTGCTGACCGCCGTGCGCGCGGCCGGCCGTTCCCTGGGCCTGCGCGACCTGTACGCCCGGGGACGAGAGTTCGAGCGCGACATCGCGTTCGGCGTCGCGGTCAGCTTGCTCGGACCTCCGGTCCGGGCGGTGCCCGGGCCTGACCGCCGCCGACTGCTCGCTGGCCTTGCCGGGCTGCCCGCAGCTCTGCTCGATGCCGTAGAGCCTGGCCATACGGGCGATCGTGGCAGGGCCGCGCTCGCGCCAGATCAGCTGGTGCTCGGCTTGTACTGGCTCGCCGCCACCTTGTGCTGCCCTGAGGAGAACAGCGGCCTGGCCGTCCCGCTGCTGGTCACCGTCGATGACGCGCACTGGTCCGATGCGGGCTCGCTGCAGTTCCTTTGCCATCTCGCCGATCACGTCGACGAGCTTCCGATCGCCATAGTGGTCGGTACCCGTTCCGACGGCAGCGCAGCGCGGCAGTCCTGGCTCCATCGGCTCGCCACGCTGCCGCATAGCACGGTCCTCACGGCCGGGCCGCTAACCGGCGATGGCGTGGCATCACTGGTGAAGCGCTTTCTCCCCGATGCCCGCCCCGCGCTGGTTAGCGCCTGCGCGGTGGCCAGCGGCGGAAACCCGTTCCTGCTCGTGGAGTTAGTACGCTCAATTTCGGCGGCAGACCCGGAGCTGGCCGAGGCAGCGGATATCGCCGATATCGTGCCTGATGCTGTGCTGCGATCGGTTCTCGCCAGGCTTAGCCGCCTTCCGGCGCCGGCCAGGCAGCTCGCCGAGGCGGTCGCGATCCTGGGTGATGACGCACCACTGGCGCGGGCGGCGCAGTTGTGCGGCACCGATGTGGCCGCGGCGGGAGAGGCGGCTGACCGGCTGGCAGCGGCGTACCTGCTGCGCCCCGGCGCGCCGCTGGCGTTCACCCATCCGCTTATAGCGAGCGCCGTCCACGCCGAGCTGCCGCGCTTTGCCCGGTCCCGTGCCCACCGGCGCGCTGCCGAGCTGCTCGCGGCCGACGAGGAGCCGCCCGACAGTGTCGGCGGGCACTTGCTGCTCACCGAGCCAGAGGGTGACAAGCGGACGGTAGCGATGCTGACGGCTGCGGCGGGCAGGGCGTCCGAACGCGGCGACGGCGCGGCCGCGGCGCGGTTTCTCCAGCGGGCGCTGGCCGAGCCGCCATGCCGGGTACAGCGACCGGCGCTGCTGACCGACCTCGCGTCCGCTCAGCTCCGAGCCGGCCATCCGGACGCGGCGCAGACCTGCCGCGAGGCGCTGAGCCTGCCGGGCGGGCTGGCGGTCCGCGCCCGGGCGCACGACGTCCTCGGGCAGATCCTCAACGCCCAAGGGGAGATCGAGCGGGCAGCGGAGCATAGCGCCCAGGCCCTGCGCCTGCTTGGCGAGGGCAGCCCAGCGTGGCAGGACCTACTGGCCAGGCACCTGACCACCGCGGCGTTCGACCCGCGGCGAGTACGGGAGGTGCGTTCGTGGCTCGACCCGATCGTCGCTGAGGCAAGCCGGGGCCGGCCTCCAGCCCACCCCGGCTTGCGCACGCATCTTGCCCTGCACCTGGCCCTGCGCGGGGCCCCGGCGCATGAGGTCGCCGAGCTCGCCGTCACCCCGCATGGTGCCGCGCCCGTCGTGGCCGAAAACAACGGCACACTGGCCGGGCTCCTCGTCCATGCCCTCGTCATCGTGGATGAGCTCGCGGCCGCCGAGAAGATCGCCGATGAGGCGGTCCGGCTGGCGCAGGCCCAGGGAGCCGTCATCGCCTACGCGAACGCCAGCTACCATCGCGCCTTGTGCCGCTATCCGCGCGGCGCTCTGGCCGAGGCATGGGCCGACCTGGAGCAAGTGCGCGCCGTGCGACCCACCGGGGGGTCGGGTGCCGCGGGCTGGATCGGCGGGCTGCTCGTGCAACTCGCCCTCGACATAGGCGACCAGGCGGCAGCCCGGGCGGGCCTTCGGCTCGCGCAGCGAGCTTCCGAGGAGAGCATGGGACGGGCCGTCTGCCTTGCCGCCTCCGCCCGGTTGCTCCTGCTTGACGGGAACCCGGAGGCCGCGTTGTCGGCCGCAACTGAGGCCGGGCGCGCCTTGAAGGAGAACTTCGGCATCGACCACCCTGGCCTGGTCGCGTGGCGGCCGGTCGCCGCTCTCGCCGCGCACGCCGCAGGGCGCACTGACGACGCACGGCAGCTAGCGAATACGGCCATTGATCAGGCAGAAACGACCGGGCTGGCCCGGCCGCTCGGCGTCGCCCTGCACGCGGCGGGCCTGGTCGCCCCGGCTCGGTCGTCGCTCGCCCTGCTGACCCGGGCGGTGGCGGTACTTGCGGACTCACCGGCGAGCCTGGAGCACACGCGGGCACTGGTGTCCCTGGGCGCGGCGCTGCGCCGGGCGAGCCGGCTGGAGGACGCCCGGGCGTTCCTGCGGAGAGGCCTGTCCCAGGCGGATGCCATGGGCTGCCGCCCGCTCGCCGCACGAGCCCGCTCCGAGCTGCTGGCCAGCGGCGCCCGTCCCCGCCGTGCCGCTGTCACCGGGCTGGACGCGCTCACGCCCTCCGAGCGCCGGGTCGCCGACCTTGCCGCGTCTGGCCATACGAATCGGCAGATCGCGCAGGCCCTGTTCATCACGGCGAAGACGGTGGAGACTCATATGACGCATATCTATCGAAAACTCCAGGTGCCAGACCGCAGCCACCTCGCAGCCGCCCAGAGCAAGATCGGCTGAGGGTGACTGTCGTGGACAGCGTCGCCGCTTCGCCGCTGTCCCGGTCGGAGCTTGTGGCTCTGCTGGCCGGCGCGGTTGAAGTCAGGTCCGCGGGCCGGCCGGTACGGGTCGCTGTCGATGGATGCGCCGCATCGGGTAAGACGACCCTGGCGGACCAGCTGGTGGTGGTGCTGCGCCATCGAGGCCGCCACGTCATCCGAGCCTGGGTTGACGACTTCCTGCGTCCCCGCGCCGAGCGGTACAGGGGCGGCCAGTACTCGGGGCAGGGGTGCTACCAGGACGCGTTCGACTATCCTGCGCTGATCGGCCGGCTCCTGGACCCGCTCGGACCGGGCGGGACGCTGGAATATCAGACCGCGGCGTACGACCGGCATGGCGATACGGCCGTGTGCCCGCCGGCCGTCAAAGCTCCAGCGGATGCCGTACTGGTCCTGGACGGTGTATTCCTGCTGCGTCCTGAGCTGCGCGACAGATGGGAGTTGAAGATCCATTTGTCGGTGCAGCCGAGCGAGATCCTTCGCCGCGGCCGCATCCGCGATCTCGGGGCATACGGGTCAGTCGAGGAAGTCGACCGCCGGTACCTCAGCCGGTACCTGCCAGCTCAGGAGATCTATCACGCGGACGACCGGCCCATCGAACACGCAGACTTCATCGTGATCAACGACGATCCGGCCAGGCCCGTCGTGAAACGGCGAGCAGCGGCAGGCTCTGGGCCTACGCATGAAAGTTCTAGCCCCTAAGTCCATCTTTTCCAGCTGGCTGCCCATTGGGACGATGAGGCTTGCTGCCGGTTAGCGCCCGTCGTCTCAGCCTGGGCAAGTACCGGCGAACTGGCCTCTTCGAGCACGGGGAGTTACTCGACAACGCGGTCAAAGGGACTGGACGCTATTGACCTCGCAGCCGCTGCCGAGCCGAGAAAGCCGGGAAAGCGGACTACCACCTGAGCACCACCGCAGCGTCCCGCCAGCGCCGTTTCAGGCAGGACCGCCCTGGTCCTTTGACAGCCGCGACCGGGCATGCGCACGGCCTTCCGGGGAGCGAGATGGGCAAGGTCGCGCAGCGAGTCGGCTCGTCGATGCGAAAGAGGATCGTGCTGCAATGAGTGATAACGCCTCAGCGACAGCATCGCCGGGCTCGAGCCGGCGCGGCGGTCAGGCTACCCGCGGCGACCTGCGGGCCAGGCCCGCCGAGCGCGGCGTGCTGTCGCTCGGCCAGCAACGGCTGTGGTTCCTTGAACGATGGCTCGAAGGTAGCCCGGTCTACCACATTCCGGTCGTGCTGACGTTCGACGGCCCGCTCGATCCAGATCGGCTGGTGGCCAGCCTGCAAGCGGTCGCGGCGAGGCACGACGTGCTGTTCTCAGTGTTCGCCGACGAAGGCGGCCAGCCGCGCCAGCGCCCGCTCGAGGACCGGAAACTGGCGTGCGCGGTCATCGACCTGACCGACCAGCCCGCCGGCCAGCGGAGCGCCCAAGCCGGCGAGCTGATTCTCGCCCACAGCAGGCGGCCCTTCGACCTGGCCAAAGATCCGATGCTGCGGGCGGCCCTGTACAAGATCGCCGGCCGCGAGCACCGGCTCGCGCTGACCTTCCACCACATCGCCAGCGACGGCTGGTCCATTGACGTGTTTCAGTCGCAGCTGCTCGACGCCTATGACCGGGGCACGGCCGGCGCTGACCCGCCGCTCCAGTACGCCGACTACGCGCTCTGGCAGCGCGAGCACCTGCGCGGGCTGCGGCTGCAGTCTGGCCTGGCTAGGTGGGCCAGGGACCTGGACGGCGCTCCGCCCCTGCTTGACCTCGGTCCTGACCATCCGCGGCCGGCTGAGGTGAGTTACCGGGGTAAGACGGCCAGCTTCCCGGTAGCGGGAGTCCCGCTGGCCGGGCTTGAGGCGCTCGGCACCAGCTCGGGCGCCACCTTGTACATGGTGCTGCTCGCGGCGTTCCAGGTGCTGGTCGCCCGGCACTCCGGTAGCGACGACCTAGTGCTCGGCTCGCCCAGCGCCGCCCGGGGCTCGGCCAGGCTGGACGAGCTGGTCGGGTTCTTCGTCGACTCCCTGGTCATCAGGACGAGCCTGGCCGGTGATCCAAGCTTCCGCGAGCTGATCTCCCGGTCGCGCTCGGCCGTGATCCAGGCACTGTCACGCAGCGCGACTCCCTTCGATCTGGCGGTCAGTCATCTGCGTCCCGAGCGGTCACTCAGCTACAGCCCCATCGTCCAGGTCACCTTCGCCTACCACGAGGAGCAGGGCGCGGTCTCGCTGCCCGGCGGCACGCAGGTGACGCGCGCCTTCGTGCCGACCGACACGGCGAAATTCGACCTCACCTGGTCGGTGTACCGGGGGCCCGACGGACTGCGGCTCGAGGTGGAGTACTCGACTGACCTGTTCGAGCCGGCCACTATCGAGGCGCTCGCCGGCCACTGGCGGACCTTGCTCGGTGAAGTGGCAGCCAGCCCTGACACCTGCATCAGCCACCTGGGCCTGATGTCGGCCGCCGAGCGCCAGTCACTGGAACGGTGGTCCGGGCTCGGCTCATCTTCGGCTCGGCCGCCAGCGGGGACGCGACCGACCGCGCCGGCCGCCACCATACCCGAGCTGGTGGCCGCGGCGGCGGCAGCTGCCCCGGACGAGGTCGCGGTAATCTGCGACGGCGGCGAGCTGACCTACCGGGAGCTGGACGCCAGGGCAAGCGCGCTGGCCCGCCGGCTGCGCGATTCCGGGGCCGGCCCGCAAGCACGGGTCGGGGTGCTGCTTGAGCCGTCCCTGGAAACGGTCGTCGCCAGCCTGGCGGTGCTGAAAGCGGGAGGCGCCTACCTGCCGCTGGACAGCGCGTTCCCCGCTGAGCGCATCGAGTTCATGCTGACCGACGCCGGCGCAAGCCTGGTGCTCGCGCACTCGGCGACGGCAGGGTCCGTCCCGGCCGGGCACTGGCGGGTACTCGACCTCGACGCCGGCCTAGAGGCGGGGGACAGCGGGTCCAGGCAACCTTTCATCCCCGTGCATCCGGACAATGCCTGCTACGTCATCTTCACCTCAGGCACCACCGGCCGGCCCAAGGGCACGCTGGTCACCCATGCCAATGTCACCGCCCTGATCAGCTCGGCCCGCCAGCGCCTGGAAGTCGGGCCAGGTGATGTGTGGACGATGTTCCACAGCCTGGCCTTTGACTTCTCTGTGTGGGAGATCTGGGGGGCGCTGCTCACCGGCGGCCGGGTCATCGTAGTCCCGACCCTGGTCAGCCGCGACCCCGACAGGTTCTACGGGCTCGTCAGGAACGCCGGCGTCACCGTGCTGAGCCAGACTCCTTCCGCGTTCCGCCAGTTCGAGGCCGCTGACGCGCGGGAAGGGGCCGAGCTGAGCTTGCGCGCGGTGGTCTTCGGCGGTGAGGCACTTGACCAGGCCTCAGTGCGCCGGTGGGCGTCCCGGCATGGCTATGACAGCCCGCGCCTGATCAACATGTACGGGATCACCGAGACGACCGTGCACGTCACGTTCGGGGAACTGCGCGAGGAGCTGCTCGGGCGGGCGCTGACCCAGCTTGGCGCCCCGCTTCCCGGCGTCAGCGTCCAGGTGCTCGATGAGCGGGGCGAGCTGTGCCCGGTCGGCGTCCCTGGCGAGATGTACGTCGGCGGTTCTGGCGTGACTCGTGGCTACCTCGACCGCCCTGGGCTGACTGCTGAGCGATTCGTGCCTGACCATCTTGGCGGTTCGCCTGGCGGCCGCCTGTACCGAAGCGGTGACCTGGCCCGCTGGAACGCCGACGGCGGCCTGGAGTATCTGGGCCGGTCCGACGCTCAGGTCAAGGTGCGCGGTTACCGGATCGAGCTGGGCGAGATCGAGGCCGCGCTGGCAGCGCACCCCGGCGTCGGCGACTGCGTGGTCCTTGCCCACAACGCCGGCGGCCAGAACGGGCAGGCCGGGCAGCCCGGGCAGACCGGGCAGACCGACCTGGCGGCCTATCTCGTGCCGCGCGAGGCCGCCGCGCCGTCCGCGAGCGACCTGCGGACGTGGCTCGGCAAGCGCCTGCCCGCCTACATGATCCCCCGTGCCTTCGTCACCATAGGCGCCCTGCCGCTGACCGCCCAGGGCAAGATCGACCGCCAGGCCCTGCCTGAGCCCGAAGAGGTCCGCCCGGACCTAGACACCGAGTTCGCCGCGCCGCGGCCAGGCGCGGAGGAGACGCTGGCCGGCATCTGGAGCCAGGTACTGCGGGTGGACCGGGTCGGGCGGCACGACAACTTCTTTGACCTGGGCGGCGACTCCATCCGCAGTATCCAGGTGCTCGGCCAGGCCAGAGCCGCCGGGATCGGCATCACGCTCCAGGACCTCTTCCGCTATCCGACGCTGGCAGAACTGGCGCAGGCGGCGGCCGCGGCGGGACAAGGCCGTCCGCCGGAGGCCAGGCCAGCGCTCGCGCCGTTCGCGCTGCTCGCGCCCGAAGAGAGGGACAAGCTGCCCGCGGGCCTGACTGACGCTTACCCGATGGCTGAGCTTCAGGTCGGCATGGTCTATGAAATGGAGCTTAACCCGGACCGGAGTCCCTACCACAACGTCGACAGCCTGTGCATCGCCGGCCCGTTTGACGAGGCGAAATTCCGCCAGGCCGTGGCTCTGGTGGTCGAGCGCCACCCGATCTTGCGTACCTCCTTTGACCTGAGTACCTACAGCGAGCCAGTGCAGCTGGTGCACGCAAGCGCGCAGATGCCGTTCATGGTGGCTGACCTGCGCGGCCTGCGCCGCGAGGCTCAGGAAGGACAGATCGCCAGGTACGTGACCGCACAGCGGGGCCACCTGTTCGACCACACGCGGCCGCCGCTGCTGCGCGTGGCCATCCACGTGCTGTCCGATGAGCTGTTCCAGTGGACGGTGACCGAGCATCACGCGATCTTCGACGGCTGGAGCCTGCACTCAACGTTCTCCGAGATCGCGGCGAACTACCAGCAGCTGCTGGCCGGGCAGGGCGCGGGGAGCGCGCCTCCGGTGTCCAGTTACCGGGACTTCATCGTCGCCGAGCGGGCCGCGATCGAATCAGCGGACAGCGAGCGCTTCTGGCTGGACAAGATGGCCGACCGACCCGACTGCAGGCTGCCGCGCTGGGAGCCGGACCGGCCTGGCGATCTGACCGGCGAGTCGATGGCGCAGGAGTGGCGGCTGCGCAGCGAGAAGGCCAGTTACGGCGCCGTCGAGACCTTGCTGCCGGCGGAGATCTGCGATGGCCTCGCGGCGCTCGCGCGGAGGTGCGGCGTGCCGGTCAAGTCAGTGGTGCTGGCGGCCCATCTGCGGGTGATGTCCCTGGTCACCGGCAACCAGGACGTGCTGGTCGGGCTGGTGGCCAACGGACGACTGGAAGAGGAGGGCGGTACCGACGTCCGCGGCATGTTCCTCAACACCGTCCCGCTGCGGATGGAACTGCGCGGGGGCGGCTGGATCGACCTGATCCAGGCCACGTTCGACGCCGAACGCGAGCTGCTCCCGCACCGCCGTTACCCCGTCGGCGCCTTGCGGCGCAAGCTGGGCAGCGGCCCGTTGTTCGAGGTCTTGTTCCTCTACCTCCATTTCCACGTGCTGGACGCGGCGTTCGGTGCCGGCCGGCTCGAAATCATCGACGGCAAGATCTCGGCCTTCAGCACCATGCGGGTAGAGCCG
This sequence comes from Streptosporangiaceae bacterium, assembly GCA_035716545.1. Classification (GTDB taxonomy): domain Bacteria; phylum Actinomycetota; class Actinomycetes; order Streptosporangiales; family Streptosporangiaceae; genus Chersky-822. Next base: position 50,618 of record DASTJM010000054.1, on the reverse strand, counting down.
ACCGACCTCCCGCTCACCGTCGGAGTGATCCGCAGCCCGTACTCCGACCAGCTCCTGCTGTCCCTGGACTACCGCGCCGACGTGCTGACCGAGAACCAGGTGCTGCTGCTGCGCGGGTACTACCTGAAAGCCTTCCAGGCGATGATCGCCGATCCGCGGGCCGGCTATCACCAGGCAGCTTTGCTCAGTGAGGCGGAGCAGGCGCTCGCGGCGTCGTGGAACGACACGGCGACGCCGACCACGACGACACCGCTGCACGACCTGATCACCGCCCAGGCCGTCAAGACCCCCGGCGCCATCGCGGTCGAAGCACCGGATACCACCTTGACCTACGCCAGCCTCGACACCGCCTCCTCCAGCCTGGCCCGCCACCTCATCGCAGCCCGCACCCGCCCGGGCGACATCATCGGCGTGCACCTGGTCCCGTCTGCCCTGGCGGTGATTTCCATCCTCGCGATCTGGAAAGCCGGCGCCGCATTCTTGCCCCTGGACCCTGACCTCCCCACCGCCCGCATCGCCACCATGATCAACGACGCCCGCCCGGCGCGCATCCTCACCATGACCCCGACCACCCACCCCCAGCTCGACCTCGACCCCGCCAGCTTCCCCCTTGACCCGCCCGCCCTCGCCGACGCGCCCGGCCTGCCCCTGCCCGCGGTCAGCCCCCACCAGGTCGCGTACCTGATGTACACCTCGGGAACCACCGGCGAGCCCAAGGCGTGCATGAACCACCAGGGGGCCATGTCCAACTACACCGTCGCCCAGATGCTCCCGCGCCTGCGGGCCGCCGTCGGCGATGCGAAGCTACGCCTGCCCGCCGGAACCTCCGCGTTCATCTCCGACTTCTTCATCGGCCAGCTCGCCACCCTGGCCGACGGCCATACCCTCGTGATCCTTGACCGCGACCAGCGCCAGGACCCTCGCTACCTCGTCAGCCTCGCCGCCGACCCAGACCGCGCCGTCACAGCCATCGAATGCACCACCAACCAGCTGCACCTCCTGGTCGAAGCCGGACTCCTCGACGCCCCCCATCCGCCCCGCATCGTCATGTTCGTTGGCGAGGCCTGCCCGCCCGACCTGTGGGCCACCTTGCGCCGGTACCGGTCCACCACAGCCATCCACTCCTACGGTCCCACCGAGACGATGATGGACTGCACCGAGATCAACCTCGCCGAGACCCCCGACGTGCTCATCGGCCGTCCCTACGGCAACACCATCATCCGCATCCTGGACAGCCGGCAACAACCCGTCGCGCCGGGCACCACCGGCGAGCTGTGCATCGGCGGCACCGGCGTCGGCTACGGCTACCTGAACCGCCCGGCCGAGACCGCCGCCGCGTTCATCCCCGACCCCTGGGGGCCTCCCGCCAGCCGCCTGTACCGCACCGGCGACCTCGCCCGCTACACCCGCAGCGGCGCACTCGAATTCCGCGGCCGCAACGACTTGCAGATCAAGATCCAGGGCCAGCGCGTCGAACCCGAGGAAATCGAAGCCGTCCTGCGGGCCCACCCTGACATCACCGACGCAGCGGTCACCGCCCGGCGAACGCCGGCCGGCCACCAGCTCACCGCGCACCTTCTTGCCGCGCCCGGTACGACCTCGGGCCCGGCAGCCATCCGCGCCTGGCTCGCGCAGCGGCTGCCTGCGGCCGCGATTCCGGCCAGCTACCGGGTCGCGACCAGCTTCCCGACCACCCTCAGCGGAAAGCTCGACCGCAAAACCCTCGCCGCCCAGGCGGCCGGCCTTGGCTCCGTCCAGGCCCCGACCACCCCTGCGTCCACCCCGGCCGAACACCGGATCGCCGCCATCTGGGCCACCGTACTCGGCCACGCCCCCGCCAGCTTGGGCGTCCACGACGACTTCTTCGCGCTCGGCGGTCACTCGCTCCTGGCGGCCCGCCTCGCGCTGCGCCTGTCCGCTGAGCTCGGGATCCGCCTCCCCCTGCATCAGGTCCTGGCCAGCCCCACCATCGCCGGGCAGGCCGCCTGGATCAGCGAGAATGCCGGCACCTCCGCCGCGGCGCCGATCACCAGCCAGGCCAGGGAATCAGGCGCTGAGGCTCCCGCGTCGTTCGCGCAGGAACGGCAGTGGTTCTTGTGGCGGCTCGCCCCGGGCAGCCCTGCCTACCACGTCCCCTGGGCGTATGAGACCACGGGCCTGGATGTGGCAGCGCTCGCCGACGCCGTCGACGCGATGATCGAACGCCACGAGATCTTCCGCACTACCTTGCACGACCACGACGGCCAGGTCATCCAGCGCATCGGCCCGCCCTGGCGCTGCGGCCTTACCGCGGTCCCCGCCACCCCCGCCGAGGCAGAAACCGCGGCACGGGCCGCCGCCGGCGAGCTGTTCGACCTGTCCGCCGGGCCCCTGCTGCGGGTACGCGCCTGGGCTACCGGCCCCGGCGCCCACCTGCTGCTGTTCACCGCCCACCACGCGGTCATCGACAACTGGTCGCGGGAGATCTTCGAACGCGAGCTATGGACGCTCTACGAGACTGGAGCGGACGCCGCTCCGGCGGCCATGCCTCCGCTGGCCATCCAGTACGCCGACTACTCCGCCTGGCACCGCGAGCTGATCGCGACCCGGACCGACGACGATCTCACCTGGTGGGCCAAGACCCTGGACGGCGCCGAGCCGGCCAGCCCCCCACCCGACCGCAGCGCCCCGGACCGCACTGATTTCGCCGGCGACAGCGCTACCATCACCGCCGGTCCCGGCGCAGTGGCCTGGCTCGACGCCGCACGTACTACCGCGAGCACGACGGACTTCGTCGTCCTTCTCGCCTTGTACGCCCTCTTCCTGGCACGGCACACCGGCCGCCGCGACCTGGTCATCGGCACCCCGGTCTCCGGACGTGATCACCCGGACACCGCCGCCTTGATCGGATTCTTCGTCAACACCCTGGCCCTGCGCATCCGCGTCGATCCCGACGTCACCTTCGCTGCCCTGGTCACTCACGTCCGCCAAGTCGTCCTCGACGCCTTCGCCCACCAGGAAATTCCCTTCGACCACGTCGTGCGCGCCGTCGCGCCGCACCGCACCGCCGCCAGCAATCCGCTGTTCACCACCGCCTACGCACACGACGCGACGACCGCTACCACCGCGACCCTGCCAGGCGGCCTGACCCTCACGCTCCGCCCGGCCAGCGGCGGCGGCAGCCACTTCGACCTGTCCCTGGTCACCGCCCGCACCCCCGGCGGCATCACCTTGCAGCTGGCCTACAGCACAGACCTGTACGACCGCGCGACCATCGACGGTTACCTCAACTCACTCGCCGCCCTCATCACGGCCGTGAGCCACGACCCTGGCGCGGCCCTGCACACCGTCCTGCAGCCATCACCGCGCGAGCGGGAACTGCTCGCCTCCTGGAACGATGCCGCCGCCGCGCAGTCATCCGCGGTGCCCCTGCACGACCTGATCGCCGCCCGGGCAGCCGCCGCCCCTGAGGCCATCGCGGTCGAGGCCGCCGACACCCGCCTGACCTACCGCGAGCTGGACACGGCGGCGACCACGCTGGCCCGCCGGCTCCGCCGGGCCGGGGTTCGCGCGGGCGACATTGCGGGCGTGCTCCTGGGTCCGACTGCCCTGGCGGTGACTTCCGTCCTGGCCGTCTGGAAAGCCGGCGCCGCCCTCCTGCCGCTGGACCCTGACCTGCCCGCGGCCCGCATCACCGCCTTGATCGACGACGCCCGCCCCGCCCTGGTGATCACCGGCGCCCCCACGCCCCGTCCGGAGCTGGACTATCTCCTGACCGGACTCCCGCCCGGCCTTGACCACGATCAGGACCAGGATGAAAAAGGCATCGACGAGCTCCCGGCAGTGCGGCCGGATCACCTGGCGTACCTGATGTACACGTCCGGGTCGACGGGCCAGCCTAAGGCCGTCATGATCCACCACGGTGCCCTGTCGAACCACGCCGTCGCGCAGGTGCTGCCCTGGACCCGGCTGGCCAGCGGCGACAGCTCGGAACTGCTGCGGGTCGCGACCGGCACGTCAGCATTCATCGCCGACTTCTTCATCATCCAGCTCGCCACCCTGGCCGGCGGTCACACCCTGGTCGTGCTCACGGCCGGGCAGCGTCAGGACCCCCGCTACCTCGTCGCGCTCGCCGCCGATCCTGACCGCGCCATCACCGCCTTCGAATGCACCACCTCCCAGCTGCAGCTCCTGGTGGAAGCCGGGCTGCTCGACGCGCCGCATCCACCGCGCCTGATCGCCTTCGGCGGCGAAAGCTGCCCCGCTGACCTGCGGTCCGCATTGTGCGCCCACCCCGCGACCGCGTCCTTCAATTCCTACGGCCCCGCCGAGACCACGGTCGAAGTCACCATCGGCCCGATCGCCGAGTGCCCCGTGCCGGTGATCGGCCGTCCGTTCGGCAACGCCCTCGTCCGCGTCCTGGACGACGCTCAGCGGCCGGTACCGCCGGGCACGCCGGGAGAACTGTGCATCGCCGGCCCGGGGGTCGGCTACGGTTACCTCGGCCAGCCCGCCCAGACCGCCGCGGTGTTTATCCCTGACCCTCTCGGGCCGCCAGGGAGCCGCCTGTACCGCACCGGTGACCTGGCCCGCTTTACCCGGGACGGCAGGGTCGAGTTTCACGGGCGGAACGACCACCAGGTCAAGATCGCGGGCCAGCGGGTCGAGCCCGGCGAGATCGAAGCCGTGCTGCGGGATCATCCGGGCATCGCCGCCGCCGCCGTCACCCACCACAGCACGCCGAGCGGCATCGCGCTCACCGCTCATCTCATCCCGGCCGACGATACCGCGCCCGATCCCGGAACGATCCGCGCGTGGCTCGGCCGGCGGCTGCCCGCCCCCGCGATTCCGGCCAGCTACCGATTTGCCGAAAGCTTCCCCTACACCACCGGCGGCAAGCTCGACCGCAAAGCGCTGACCAGCCTGGCTCAAGAATCCGGCCTCTCTACCGCACCCCTGGCACCGCCGTCGACAAAGGCGCAGTACCTGATCGCCGCCGTCTGGGCCGACCTGCTCGGGCACGAGCCGGGCAGGCTCGGGGTTGACGACGACTTCTTCGCGCTTGGCGGTCACTCGCTGCTGGCCGCGCGCCTTGCCTTGCGCTTGTCCGCTGACCTCGATGCCGACGTGCCGCTGCATCAGGTGTTCGCTCATCCGACCATCGCCGGGCAGGCGGCCTGGATCAGCGAGCACGCGGGGACCCCGGCCGCCACGCCGATTCCCCGGCTGGCCAGGGAACCGGGGGCCGAGGTCGCGGCGTCGTTCGCGCAGGAGCGGCTGTGGTTCTTGTGGCAGCTCGCCCCGGACAGCCCTACCTATCACGTGCCGTGGGCGTATGAGACGACCGGCCTGGACGTCGAGCGGCTGGCCGCCGCGGTAGACGCGATGATCAGCCGGCACGAGGTCCTCCGCACTACCCTGCACGACCGCGACGGGCAGGTCATCGGGCGCATCGGACGGCCCTGGCGCTGCGGACTCGCCGCTGCCGCGGCCACTCCCGCCGAGGCGGCAGCCGCCGCCGCTGCCGCTGCCGGCGAGCTGTTCGATCTGTCGGCAGGCCCGTTGCTGCGGGTGCGGGCCTGGCAGACCGGGCCGGGCACCCACCTGCTGCTGTTCACCGCCCACCACGTCGTCATCGACGAATGGTCGCTGGAGATCTTCGAGCGAGAACTGTGGGCGCTCTACGACGGCGCCGGGCTAGCAGACCTGCCGATCCAGTACGCCGACTACGCCGCCTGGCACCGCCAGCTCATCGCCGCGCACGGCGACGACGACCTCGCCTGGTGGGCAGATGCTCTCGACGGAGCCGAGCCCGCCAGCCCGGTCCCCGACCACACGGTGCCCGATCGCACTGACTTTTCCGGGAACAGCTCCGTGGTCACCACCGGTCTTGATGCTCTTGCCTGGCTCGATGCCGCCCGCGCGGCGGCGGCGACCACTGATTTCGTGGTGCTGCTGGCGGTATGGTGCCTGTTCCTTGCCCGGCACTGCGGCCGCCGTGACCTGACTATCGGCACCCTGGTCTCCGGGCGCGATCATCCGGACACCGCCGGGCTGGTCGGATTCTGCGTCAACACGGTAGCCCTGCGCATCCGCGTCGATACGGCTCTGACATTTCCCGACCACGTTGCTTACGTCCGCCAGGTCGTCCTCGATGCCTTCGCGCACCAGGAAGTCCCCTTCGAGCACGTCGTGCGCGCCGCAGCCCCGCACCGCACCGCCGCCAGGAACCCCCTGTTCACCGCCGCCTACGCCCACGAGAGCACCAGCGCGGCTACGCGGACCCTGCCTGGCGGCCTGACCCTTGCCCCCCGCCAGGCCGGCGGGACCGGCGGCAGTCATTTCGACCTCAGCCTCGACACGGCCCGCACTCCTTTCGGCCTCATGCTGCACCTGGCCTACAGCACCGCCCTCTACGATCGGGCGACCATCGACGGCTATCTCGACTCCCTCACTGACCTGCTGGCCACCCTCGCTACCAGCCCGGACCTGGCGGTCGGTCACCTGCTCGAACCTGGCCTGCGCGAGCGGCAACTGCTCGCCTCGTGGAACGCTGCCGCCGCCACTGCCACTACGGACACGCCGCTGCATGACCTGATCGCCGCCCAGGCGGCCGCCGATCCGGAAGCCACCGCGATCGAGGCGCCGGATCTGTGCCTGACCTACCGTGAGCTGGACGCCTCGGCAGATCGCCTGGCGCGGCGGCTGCGCCTGGCCGGGGTGCGGGCCGGGGCCGTCGTGGGCGTGCACCTGCGTCCGGGCGCGACCGCTATCGCGGCGATCCTGGCCGTGTGGAAGGCCGGTGCCGCGTTCTTGCCGCTGGACCCCGACCTGCCCGCGGCCCGCATCACCGCCATGATCGATGACGCGCGTCCCGCGCTGGTGGTCACCGACGCCCCCACGCCCCGCCCTGACCTGGACTACCTGCTGGCCGGTCTCCCCGGGCCGGAGAAGAGCCCGCAGGCCGGCGGTGCCCTGCCCGTCGCGGGGGCTGGTCACCTGGCTTACCTGATGTACACGTCCGGGTCGACCGGGCAGCCCAAGGCCGTGATGATTCATCACGGCGGGGTGTCCAACCACGCCGTCGCGCAAGTCCTGCCGCGCACCGGGCCACACCACGTGCGCATCGCCGCTGGTACGTCGGCGTTCATCGCCGACTTCTTTATCTCCCAGCTCGCCACCCTGGCCGGCGGCCACACCCTGGTCGTGCTTACCCGCGACCAGCGGCAGGACCCCCGCTACCTCGTCAGCCTTGCCGCCGGCCCCGCCCGCGCCATCACCGCCCTGGACTGCACCACCTCCCAGCTCCAGCTTTACGTGGAATCCGGGTTGCTAGATTCGCCCTGCCCGCCCCAGGTCATCTCGTTCGGCGGCGAAGCCTGCCCGCCCGACCTGTGGACCACCCTGCGGTCCCATCCCGGCCTCACCGCGCTCAACACCTACGGGCCCGCCGAAACCTCCGTCGACGCCACCATCCTCGACGTCACCGAAAGACCCCGGCCCCTGATCGGCCGCCCCTACGGCAACGCCGTCATCCGGCTCCTGGACGACCGCCAAAGGCCCGTGCCCCCCGGCACCACCGGAGAGCTGTGCATCGCCGGGCTCGGCGTCGGCTACGGCTACCTGAACCGCCCCGCCCAGACCGCCGCCGCGTTCATCCCCGACTCCTGGGGGCCTCCTGGCAGCCGCCTGTACCGCACCGGCGACCTGGCCAGGTACAACCGTGACGGCCTGCTCGAATTCCACGGCCGCAACGACCAGCAGATCAAGATCCTCGGCCAGCGCATCGAACCCGAAGAAGTCGAGACCATCCTGCGGGCCCACCCTCAGATTGCCGCCGCCGCCGTCACCGCGCACCGGGCGCCGGCTGGCATCCAGCTCACCGCGCACCTCATCGCCGCCGACAGCGCCGCGCCCGACCACGGAACGATCCGGGCCTGGCTCGCCGAGCGCCTTCCGGCCGCCGCCGTTCCCGCCAGCTTCCGCTTTACGACGGACTTCCCCCTCACAGCGGGCGGCAAGCTCGACCGCACGACCCTCACCGCCCAGGCGAAGGACCTCGATGCCGCCCGTACCCCGGGCACGCCGCCCGCGACCCGCGCCGAGCACCGGATCGCCGCCATCTGGGCCACCCTCCTGGGCCACGACAGCTTCGGCGTCCACCACGATTTCTTCGCCCTCGGAGGCCACTCGCTGCTCGCCGCCCGCCTCGCCCTGCGCATGTCAGCCGAACTGGGCACCGACATCCCCCTGCACCAGATCTTCGCCCGCCCCACCATCGCCGGGCAGGCCGCCTGGATCAGCGACCACGCAGGCGGCCAAGCCGCCGCCCCGATCCCCCGCCAGCCCAGGGAGCCGGGCGCCATAGTCCCGGCCTCCTACGCGCAAGAACGCCAGTGGTTCTTGTGGCAACTCGCCCCCGGCAGCCCCGCCTACCACGTCCCCTGGGCCTATGAAACCACCGGCCTGGACATCGACAGGCTGGCCACCGCCATCGACGCCATGATCAGCAGGCACGAGATCTTCCGCACCACCCTGCACGACCACGACGGCCAGATCATCGGGCGCATCGGCCCGCCCTGGCACTGCGGACTCACCGCAATCCAGGCCACCCCGCGAGAAGCCGCCGCCGCCGCGGACACCAGCGCCAGCGAATTGTTCAACCTATCTCAGGGACCACTGCTGCGAGTGCGCGCCTGGACCACAGGACCCGGCAGCCACCTGCTGCTCTTTACCGCCCACCACGCCGTGATCGACGAATGGTCATCGGAGATCTTCGAACGCGAGCTATGGGCCTTGTACGCCGCTGGCGGCGATCCGGTATCGGCGGGGCTGCCCGGGCTGACCATCCAGTACGCCGACTACGCCGCCTGGCACCGCGAGCTGATCGCCGCCCGCGGGGACGACGATCTCACCTGGTGGAAAGACACCCTCGACGGCGCCGAGCCGGCCAGCCCGGTCCCTGACCACTCCGTGCCCGACCGCACCGGCTTCGCCGGTGAAAGCGCCGTCGTCATGACGGGCCCTCCGGCCATTGCCTGGCTCGAGGCCACCCGGACGACCGCCGCGACCACGGACTTTGTCGTCCTGCTCGCCCTCTACAGCCTCTTCCTCGGCCGCCACGCTGGCCGGCGCGACGTCATCATCGGCACTCCCGTCTCAGGCCGCGACCACCCGGACACGGCCGGCCTGGTCGGATTCTGCGTCAACACTCTGGCCTTGCGCATCCACGTCGATCCTGCGAGCACATTCCCCGGCCACGTCGGTCGCGTGCGGCAGGTCGTCCTCGATGCCTTCGCCCACCAGGAAGTCCCTTTCGAGCACGTCGTCCGCGCTGTCGCCCCGCAGCGCAGCGCCGCCGCCAACCCCCTCTTCACCACCGCCTACGCCCATCAGGCAACCGACAGCACGGCCCCACTGATCCTGCCCGGCGGCGTCACGCTCACCCCGCACCCCGCGGGCCAAGGCGGAGGCAGCCACTTCGACCTCACCCTGAACACGGCCCGTACCCCAGAAGGGCTCGTCCTCGCGCTCGAATACAGCACTTCTCTGTATGAGCCCGCCACCATCAGCGGCTACCTGAACTCACTGACCGACCTGCTAGCCGTCCTCATGAAGGAGCCCGCCATCCCGGTCAGCCGGCTACTCGAGCCGACTCCGCGCGAGGCCGCGCGGCTCCGGGAGTGGAACGCCACGGCGACACCGACCACGACCACCCCGCTGCACGACCTCATCACCGCCCAGTCCGCCGCGACCCCGGACGCCATCGCGGTCGAGGCACCAGACACCACCTTGACCTACCGGGAGCTCGACACCGCCGCGACCAGAATGGCTCGCCACCTCATCGTCAGCGGCATCCGGCCAGGCGACATCGTCGCCCTGCACCTGCCCCCGACCGCGACCGCCATCACCGCGATCCTCGCGATCTGGAAGGCTGGCGCCGCGTTCTTGCCACTGGACCCCGACCTCCCGCCTGCCCGGGTCGCCGGGATGATCAATGAAGCCCGGCCGGCCCGGGTCCTGACTGCCACGCCCACCACGCACCCGCATCTCGACCTGGACATCACCACGATGGACGCCGAGCCGCCCGCGGTCGCCTTGCCGGAGGTCGGCCCCAGCCAGCTCGCCTTCCTGATCTACACCTCCGGGTCCACCGGCCAGCCCAAGGCCGTCATGCTCCACCACCGCGGGGTGTCCAACTACACCTGCGCGCAGATGCTGCCCCGGCTGCGCGAGTTCTCCGGCGATACCCCGGTGCGGCTGGCGGCCGGGACGTCGGCGTTCATCTCCGACTTCTTCGTCGCCCAGCTCGTCACGCTGGCCGGGGGGCATACCCTGGTGCTCTTGTCACATGAGCAGCGCCAGGATCCGCGATACCTGCTGCACCTGGCCCGCGATCCCGAGCGGGCTGTCACGGCGCTGGAAATCGCCACCTCCCAGCTGCAGCTCCTGACCGAGGCCGGGCTGCTCGATGCCCCCTACCCGCCCCGGGTCGTAATTTTCGGCGGCGAGGCCTGCCCGCCCGACCTGTGGGCCACGCTGCGCCGCTATCCCGGCATCGTCGCCGTCGACACCTACGGGCCCGCCGAGACCACGGTCGACGCGACGCTGCTGAAGGTGTCAGAGAGCCTGGTGCCGCTGATCGGCCGCTCGTACGGCAACACCGTCGTCCGCATCCTGGACGACCGCCACCGCCCGGTCCCGCCTGGCACCGCCGGTGAGCTGTGCATCGCCGGCCCGGGAGTGGGCTACGGCTATCTCGGCCGGCCAGCCCAGACCGCCGCCGTGTTCATCCCAGACCCCGGCGGGCCGCCTGGCAGCCGCTTGTACCGGACGGGTGACCTGGCCCGGTACACGGCCGGCGGGCTGCTGGAGTACCTCGGCCGCAGCGACCTGCAGATCAAGATCCTCGGGCAGCGCGTCGAGCCCGAGGAAATCGAGACCGCCCTGCGCACTCACCCCGACGTCGCCGCCGCGGTGGTCACCCCGCACCGCACTCCCGCCGGCATCCAGCTCACGGCCCACCTCGTCGCCGCCGAAGGCGCCAGCCTGGATCTCAGCGCACTGCGGACCTGGCTCGCTCAGCGGCTGCCCGCCGCCGCCGTCCCCGCGGGGATGCGGTTCGTGGCTAGCTTCCCGACGACAGCGAGCGGCAAGGTCGACCGCAAGGCTCTCGCCGCCGAAGCAGCGGAGACCGGCTCCGGTCGCATCATTGCCCCGCCCCGAACGCCGGCCGAGCTGGCCATCGCGGCAATCTGGGCCGAGCTGCTCGGCCACGAGCCGGGCAGCCTCAGCGTCCACGATGACTTCTTTGCCCTCGGCGGCCATTCACTCCTGGCCGCCCGGCTCGCGCTGCGCCTGTCCGCCAAGCTCGGCACCCGCATCCCGCTGCATCGGGTCTTCGCCAACCCGACCATCGCCGACCAGGCCGGCTACGCCGAGAGCACCGGAACCGGCAAGCCGCCGACCGCCATCACGATCATGGGCGGCACCCCCGACCTCCCGCCCCTGGTGCTGGTCCACCCCATCGGCGGCACTCTCCTGCACTACCGCGAACTCGCCGGCACCCTGCGCACCAGCCACCACATACTCGGCATCCACGCCGACCCGCTCACCACCACCCAGCCCGCGACCCTCGCGCAACGCGCGGCCGGCTACGCCCGCCAGCTCGCCGCCATGCTCAACGGCCGCCACCCCGTCATCGCCGGCTGGTCCGCAGGCGGCATCATCGCCCACGAACTCGCCGTCCAGCTCGCTGCCGCCGGCCTCCAGCCCGCCCAGCTCATCCTCATCGACACCAGCCCCCCAGGCGATGATGACTCCGACGCCACCGCCCTGAACCGCCTGCAGCCGCACATACGCCAGCTCGGGCCAGGCCGCCTGCTCACCGAACCAGGAGCAGACCGCCTCCTGGCCGCACTCGGTATCGACCAGGCCACCTTCGCCGAACTCGACGCCCCCACCGCCGCCACCCTGATCGACTTCTGGCAGCACATGCTCACCAGCCTTGCCCGCCACCAGCTCGCACCATTCAGCGGACCAGCCCACCTCATCCTCTCGGCCGACCACGACCGCCAATCAGCCCAGCAGGCCGTGACCACCTGGCAGAAGCTCACAGCCACCCTGTCAATCACCCGCACCGACGCCGGCCACTTCCAGCTACTGCGGCAACCTTGGGTCACCACCATCGGCCACATCATCACCAGCCCCGCACGAGAGCAGACTCACTGATGACCGGCTGCGGGCACCATGATCTGGCCGCGCGGGTTCGCGGCCCGCCATAGACCTGGGCATTTCCCGCGTGGCGGGAGTACTCCGGTGGCGCCTTAATCGGGCACGCGCCGCGCGGATTGTCCTTGGTTATCGAACAGTTAGTTTTCATATTGGCGCACCAGCCGTCAGGTATGGTTTAAATTAGTAGGTGAGGTTCAAATCAGAAGAACATTCCTGCGTTCAAAGATTCACCGGGCGACTGTCACCGCCAGCGACCTGAACTATGTCGGCTCGGTGACAGTCGACATCGGGCTCCTCGAGGTCGCTGACATGCTCCCTAACGAGCAGGTGACAGTCGTGGACATCACTAACGGCGCGCGCTTCGAGACCTACCTCGCCGAGGGCGAGCGCGGCTCGGGCAACGTCATCATCAACGGGGCGGCAGCGCGGCTCGTGCACTACGGCGACATCGTCATCATCATGACCTATGGCAGCTACGAGCCTGAGGAACTAAAGACCTACGCGCCCACGATCGTCCACGTGGACGAGTCCAACCAGCCCATCAGCGAGCACAAGGCAGCCGAACTGGTCGACAAGCGCGCTACGCACCCTTCAGTGCCGCGCCTCGGCTCGTGAGGCAGATCCTACGGTCATGCCGCTGGCCCGCCGCTTAGGGCTTGCAGATTATTAACACGCGGGTTTTGTCTCGTACTGAGGCCCACCTTTGGGACATCCGTGGCGCTCCAGCGCCACCTTTGGGCCATCGGTGGGCCAGCGGGCAGGGAGCTGGCGCTGGCGAGCCTGCGCTGACCCGGGTAGGCCAGCCGCGGGTTCACGAGAAGTCGCTGGTTCCGTCATAGCTTGCCGTCTCCGCTGCCGGTGTCCTTGACGACGGCTCGAGCGGCCATCTCGAACGCCGCGTGCAACCCCGCTTTCTCCAGTGCCGCCAGGCCTCGTGCGGTACGCCCGCCAGGCGTAGCGACGGAGCGGCGTAGTGCGGCGGTATCCCCGGCGCTGGCCGCGAGCAGGTCGACGCTGGCCGCCGCCGACTCGATCGCGATCGGCATGGCGACATCGGCCGGTACTCCCACGGAGACAGCGGCATCCACCTGCGCTTGGATCAGCAGCGCGTAGTACGCGGGGGCGACGCCCGCCAGTGAGATCAGCGGCGTCATCACCGCCTCGTCAAGCTCGAACAGGACGCCAAGCGACGACAGCAGGCCGGCTACCTCGGCGTCCAGCGCGGCGGGAAGCTGGCGGCGGTCTGGCCAGGAGACCACGCCGTGATTGCGGGCGCTGGCGATGGTCACCGTGGCACGCACTACCGGAGATCTGGCATAGGCACTGCGCAGCTCCGTTGTGCTCACTCCCGACAGGAGCGAGACGACGCAATCCGCGCGGCCATCGACAGAAGCCGCGACGGCATGGAGCGCGGAGACTGGGTGGGCCAGGAAGACGATCGCATCGCGGGAGATCAACTCGCTGGCGCCAGATCTTCCCCGGCACGACGCGGCCAGCCGGGCCGCCCGGCCAGAGCCGTTATCGCTGATCGCCACCGGAAGGCTGAGTCCGCGGACAACCGCGCTCGCGAGTTCTCCTGCCCCGATGATGGCGACGCGGCTGCCGGCGCTCGTCACTTGGCGTCCCCGTTGGCGCAGCCACCGGCCCGGAACCCCGGTCAGTGCCATCCGGGCGCGATCCGAAGGCGCTCGCCAGCTAACACCTTGCCTCCCCCAGTCACGCCCGTCCAGAGCCAGATCGGAGAGTCGATCTCGGACCCAAATGTCCATAATACAGCCGCAGCGGGCGAAATGCCAGAGCGGTGATCTGGGGGGCTAGTTGTGAGGGATTGCTGAAAGACGCGCTAGCGAAGGCCTATCGGTCGCGTTGTTTTTCGAGCTCGCTCAGCCTTTCATGTCGCGTTCCTCGTCCTGCCCGCCGCGTCGGCGGAGCGCTCGCCCGGCGATCCCGCTGGAGAGCCTGCCCTGCACCGATCTGGTCCGGTCAAGGGCCTCGTTACCGAGGCGCCTGGAAACATCGACGCGCTCTGCTCCCGTCTCGAGCACCTTGTCCCTGATCTCCGCGGCGGCGTCCACCCATCGCCTTGCCTCCAAGGACCGTCGGCCGGACTCGATCCCGAGCCGCCCGTGGAAGTCAGCGACGACACTCGCGACATTTTCCCTCGACCGCACTACAGCCGGCGACGTCGCCGGATGCAGCAGCACCTTCAGATTGGCCGTTCCCGCGACTGCATCCATGCGGGCCATCAGACGCCCGGTGCGCTGCGAGATGGCCTCAAGCCGCTTTTGCCGGGAAGCCTTAAGCCCGAGGCGATGCCCGTCCAGATCGTCAGGAGCCGCGTCCAGCACCCGGTCGAGCTCGAGCACGGCGATCGCGTCCTGCAGCTGGAAGCAACGAGCCAGGACAACGAGCCAACCCTGAACCTTAGACTCCGCTTCCTCCGCCAGCTTGGCAAGATCACCGATCTTGGTCTTGCGCTCCAGCTTCTCCGCGAGCGCGTCGAGTTGCCGCAACGCGTACGCCTGGGTTCGCGCGATCGTCGCCGACGTGGCCTGCACCTTCGACCACGTGACCTCGCTGACCCGGCCAGCGTGCTCTCGGATGGTCATGGCCTCGTCGATGTCAAAGCCCGCTCCGATCATGTCCGCCCACACAGCGTCCTCCTGGGCGCGGAGCACGTCATCGAGTTTCTCGTCGATCCCGGCGAGATAGTCGATGATCTCGTCCATGGTCTGTTGCATCGCAATCTGCGCCATGATCCCGGCGGCACCAGCCAGAAGCGCCGGGTTGGTCAGCAGCGATCCAGACCCTTTCTCGAATTGGACGAATCCCTTGACCTGGCCACCTTTCCCCTTCAGCACCCCTGTTCTGAGACCCGTCTTCGAACTCTCTCTCAGCCCGTATTTGCCGGCGAGCCGCGCGGACTCCTTAGTCATCTTTACCCAGCGACCCGAGTCGGCCGCTATCTCCGAACCCGCCTGTGCGACAGCGGCCCCGGTACCGAGGACAGCTCCCAGCCGGGGCAGCCCCAGATCCTTCGACGGCAGGCCCTCGAAGACGAGGAAGCTTTCGACGGCCGCCGGATCCCCGATGACCGCCAGGCCATCGCCGTCACTGATGAGCTGAATCTCGCTATCCATCGTCCGCTCCTGAAGCGTGGGCAAGGAGAGCCCTGAGCCCCCGAGCCCTCGAAGGACGGGCGTGGGTTGTCGTCGCACCCGTGCTCACAATGGCCCCTCGCGCTCTCGATGCGGCGTCGCGGCACGCCCTGCCCCGCTCGGCAACCTCAGGAAACGAGCCTGACGTCGCACAATTTTTCACCCTATGTATTTTGAAAGATTTGCGCGGGCACATCCAGCTTCTAGCTTCCTGATGGCGAGCGTCGCGGTCGCCGGCGGCGCGCCACGCACTGGCCAGGCGTGCCGCGAAGATCACCGGCAGCGGGAACCGGCGAGCCATGCGGCGCGGCGGGGGTACGCGGCGGGGTACCCGGCCCCCTGGCCCTGGCGGTGAACATCTGGGGGCCGGCCGGGGACTGGACGTCCCGGCCTGTGGTTGCAGGCACATGCTGGCGATCGTCGGCCGCGGACCATGAGCAGCCCGTGCTGGTCGCGGCGACTGCTCGCGCAGTGTAACCGGGACTGGTTGCGGAAACCCAGGACGGGGAACCGGAGTTACAGCGAGTGACACAGAGTGTGGCACAAAGCTTCTTGGGGGCAGCCATGGCAGGGATGATCCGCATGAACCTCGACGCGCCGGAGGAGACCCGCCCGTTCGAGGAAGGCATGGGCCAGGTCGAGCTTGTCAATATCGAGGCGGGGCCCGTGGGCAGGGCGACTTTCCGGCCAGGCTGGCGGTGGTCAGAGCATGTCAAGCCGATCGCCGGGACTGCCAGCTGTCAGGCGCCGCATCTGGGCTACTTCATCTCGGGCCGGATGAAGGTGGTCTTGGACGACGGGCAGGAGACGGAGTTCGGGCCAGGCGACTTCTCGGTGATCCCGCCCGGGCATGACGCGTGGGTCGTCGGTGACGAGCCGTGCGTGGTGATCGACTGGCAGGGCTTCGCGGACTACGCCAAGCGCTGAACAACAGGGGCAGATTCCGGTAGGTGACTTCTTTCGCCGCGGCCACCGCCAGCGGGGTTTCCCGCGCTGGTCAGCGGACGCTGGCCAGCGGGATCAGCCTGAGGCGGTGCTCGAATCTGGTGAATTCCGCGAGGTTCATCGTGATCAGTGAATCGATTCCGTGCACCAGCATGGTTGCCACGACGTTCGCGTCATGTACCTGCCTGCCGGCGCAGGGGATTTCGTCCAGCAAGCTGAGCAGGCAGTCAGCAACCTTGCGGTCCTCGGCGAGCACGCTCGTCCGCGTGCGGAAAGCGCGAACATTCGCAATAGCCTCGGCCTGCTTCAGGCCGAGGCCGTTCTTATCCGCTGACCGGGTTGCGACGGCGAGGTATTCTCGCATGATCTGCCCGCTGGCGTACAGGGTCGTACCCCGGCCCGCCCAGCTGGTGAAGATCAGCATCGCCTGGCGGTGCTCGGCTCTGCCCTCATCGGTAGCGGACAAGATGACGTTGGTGTCGAGCATCGCCCGGCTGGGCAGCGCCGTCACGCTAGCGGCCATCGTCGCCGTAGATCTCCTCGCGAGACCATGCCGAGGACCCGCCGCTGTTGACCATCGTCAGCTGGAGCGGCGGCAGGGATCGACGAAGATCTGCGGTCGCGACGGAAAGCATCCAGCGCGCCATCGCCGCTGGCTACACCTGCTCCGCGCTTGACCACCTCGGGGAAGCAGCGAGCATCGCACTGTTCCAGTTGGCCGGGAAAGACGGCTTACCAGCGACGATCACGCGGCTAGATCCGAGTCACGGAAGCGAAAAGTCAGAGCGAGTTTTACGATTGGCGTAGCCGCCCAATTGCTCACCGTTCCGGGGAGCGGCGTTGACTCCGCGATGGCTGACACGTACTTGCGGACACTTCGGGCCAGAGAGCGGATGCACGCTCAGCTCACGTCAATCGACCTGCTCGCTGGTGATCTTGGACCCTGGCAATAGCGCGGAACGACAATGGAACCCCTGCGTCTAAGTTCGGCCGACGTTTCGCCCCATCTAGCACGA
Organism: Streptosporangiaceae bacterium; assembly: GCA_035716545.1. Classification (GTDB taxonomy): domain Bacteria; phylum Actinomycetota; class Actinomycetes; order Streptosporangiales; family Streptosporangiaceae; genus Chersky-822. The sequence continues at coordinate 33,286 of DASTJM010000054.1, read as the reverse complement.
CAGTAATCGCCGGCGCGGCGCGCGCCGCTGCCATAGCTTCGGGCGTCTCCCCGTCCGCTGCTGTCCTGTATCGCAACCGTCATTTCCTGCGCGAGGCGTCAAGACGCAAGACCACATCGACGACCGCGCCTTCCCCGATCGCCTCCGCCCGCTGGACCGCCGCCTTGACGGGCACCAGGTAGCGGCCGCCCCTGGGGAACAGCGCCGTAGTGAACCCCGAATCGCCGATAGTCACGCGGACAGGCACCTGACCCCAGTAGATCAGGCCGCGGGCTGCCTCCTTGAGATCTTCGCTGTCCTCCGGCGTCATGGCCACGAAAAGATAGGGCGCCGGCCCGCGCCACTCGATCACCTCACCAGTAAAGGCCCATTCCATGTCCCCGATCATCGAAGACGCACCCGCGCACCGGGGCTGCGGCCAGGAACCGGCCGCCAGGGACCGCAAGACTCTGCCGCGGCCCCGCCCAGGGAACTCGAGAGCCTCATCCGCCGCGCGGTTACGCCCTGCCCGCCCCGCACGTCCTGCCCGCCCCGCCGCTGAAAGCGCGATTACCTCCGGCGATGATTGAGCAGACCCTCGGCCTGCTCCTGAGCCATGCGCATGGCCTGCCCGCGGTCCAGGTGACCAAAGCTGCCCTGCTCGAAATGCTTGTCAAGCTCGGCGGTGACGAAGCCGGCGAGCAGCTCCTTGGCGAGCTGGTGATGCTCGACCTTGCCCTGGCGCTCCTCGTGATGCTCGAACATCCGCATCGCCTCGAAGCCGACCGCGCCGGCCAGGAGCTCATGCGTGATGCTGCCGTGCGACTTGCCGCCACCGTAAACCTGGCCATGTGCGGCCTGTGCGTGATCACTACCGAAAAATCCCATGGCCGATAGGGTAGCCCGCCGCAGCACGGTCTGGGCACTTCTACGGGCCGAGCGAATCGGCGAGGAACGCCGGCTGATGCCACCGCACCTGGCTGACGATGTCGGCGTCGGTCGGCATGGGCCGAGTTCGGCATGCTCGGCGGCGCACTACCTTGTCCTCCACCGGCCCGCCTGCCCGCACTTCGAGTCGAGTTCACAACTGAACTGGACCAAGGACTACGTTAAATTCTGCTCACCGAACCGCACCGACCAGTCACCGGTATTGCGCTGGCGGGGAGAGCTTCGTCTTCTGAGTGCAGAGTTTTCGTTTACGGGAGCACTTTCGTCATGATCGCGGAGCCGTTTCGGGTTCCTGAGGGAGTTCTTTCGTGTTGTGGAGATTTTTCGTCGGATAGCACGGCAGCGCTCCACAACATGAAAACCCTCCCCCGGGAACCCGAAAACCCTCCCCGACGCGACCTCGTATTGGAGCGGTTCAGGCGTAGCGGGCGCTGCGGCGTCCCGGCCTGTACTGGACGGGCCGGGGCACCGAGCACCCTTGCTCTCGCTGATGGTGACCCGGATGCTGCGGGGCCGTCGCCGGAACGGCTTTGATCAGCGCGTCCTTACGGGCGTGCTGATCCGGAAAGCGCCGGCCCCAGGGTCTTGGCTCGTGTGGCGGCGCGGGTGTCGATGCCGGCGATGTGCTCCAGCTGGGCTTCGGCGATCGCGCCCAGGCGGGGGGCCTCGTAACGCTGTAGCGCAAGCGTCGCGGGGACCAGGGAGACCTGCCGGGCACAGCGGTAATCGGCGGTGGCCACGGCGATCTCGCGGTGCCGCAGGGCCGCGGCCGGCCCGCGGGTGCGGTACTCGCCTGCCAGGTCATTGAACGCCTCGTCCGGGCTGCTGTAATGGAAGCCGAGGCCGGTCATGCACCGGGACCATGCGCGGAGCGTGCTGATGAACCTCGGGCTGGCCTCGACCGTGCTGAGGAGGTCATCGGAGAGCAGCGGGCCGCCGGTGATCGACTCGGCGTAATTAGTCATGGAGCCGTAGATTGCGCGGACGGCGGCTGCCCGGCAGCCGCCGTTGCGCAGCTCAGTCTGGACGCCTCCCGGGAGCGTCACCAGCAGCTGAGTGCCGGGTGGCCCCAGGTCCGCCGCGATGTAGCTGCCCCTGGCCGCCGCAGGCAGGGAATCGACGTACGCCTGTTCCCTGTCGGCGGCTGTGCTGCCGGGAGGGCGGGTGCCGTCGCTGGTGCTTGCCCGGGCGGCGCGGACGGTGTCGTCGTAGAGTCCGTAACCGTGCCTGCGGCGCTGGGCCAGGCCGTGATAGGCGGGGAACTCCGGCACCCTGACCGACCCGGATTCCAGGGCGGCGGCGCTTTCCAGGCTGGGGTAATAGATCAGGCGCCGGCTATTCATGCACCGCTGGATCAGCAGCTCGACCGCGTTGTTCAGGCCTGCTTCCATAGTCGCGGCGGCAGGAGACGTCGTCAGTACGGCGAACGCGGCCGGGGAGATCCTGGTGCCCGGTGCCTGGCTGGCGCACCCGCCGGCCAGGAGGATGGCCGCGAGCAGCCAGGCGGCACCCCGGCGGCGGCCGGGTCTGGTTTTTCTTGGTGATAAGCACGGCGGCAGTCCGGCAGCGGCCATGAGTCACCTCGCATTTCTGGAAATTGGCGGGAGGCGCTCCGCCGACGGCGCTGAGCCGCGCCGACGGCGGAGCACTCTAACTTTGAGCGAGCTCGTGATCGCAGGTCAGCAGCCGCCGCCGCCGCCCGTCTTGTCGGACGTCAGGCGGTCGTTCCAGTACCCCACGGTGCTGCCATTAGCGCTGTAGGTGGCAAGGTTGCTGATGGCCTGGGCCGGTGCCAGGGGAAGCCGGATTCCGCCCCCATCTGAGCAGTGGGTGTTCAAGTAGAGGGAATACGAGATCGTGTTGTTGTCGTAGATGGCAGAAACGCAGTCGTTCCATCCGCCCTTGTTGTCAGCTCCCGCAGTCTGACCGGCCACACATGCGTCGTGGCTGGAGCCGAGCTCGGCGCCCCAGCTCGGATTCGTGCCCATGAACTTGCCCGGGCCGCCGCTCCAGTCCCTGCTGGCGTATATGCAGACCCAGCCGCCTGGGCAGTCGCTCGGGGTAGAGTCCGGGGTGACGCTCCGGCGGGCGAAGGCGCCCGGATGGCTGGTCGGCGCCGGATGCGATGTCGCGGCGAGCGCTGGCGCGGCCATGAGCACCGTGCCTGCCGCGCACAAGGCCACGGTGCGCAGCGTTGTCCTGAGAATTCCGATGTGCATGCCCGATCTCCTTCACTAGGAATGAATCGACTAACCGGCGATCCCCACTGTGCGCTGCCGAGCATGAAGAAACATGCGGAGATCCTTGAGGCAACGTTTTAGGTGCAATTCATCTGGTGATTCCGTTGCCAGGTCGCCGTCCGGGTTGTCCTGAGGCGGGCGGCCGTCTTCGGTGTGGATCGATATGCGGCGGAATCACATCCCGGCGAGGTGGCCAAGTATGTCTGACCGGTTACGTGCCGGTTGCCGAGGATCTGGAGCCGGGCACGCATTACATTGGAGGAGCGGCTGTCCCGCTCGCTCCTGCTGCCGAAGCGGCCGCCGCGACGGGCAGGCAATCTGCTCAGCTCAGCGAGTTCCGCTGTCCGGCCGGTGAACGCGGGAACATCCGCCGGCAACTGGCGCGGCACCGCCGAGTACCGTTGCCGGTGATCCTCGGCATCGTCAGCGACGGGTCTGCCCGCAGGATCTGCCGGTGCAGCACCTGCAGCTGGGGTCCGGGGTCGGTGCCGAATTCCTCCGCTAGCTGCCGCCGGGTCTGCTCGTACCGCTGGAGGGCTTCGGCTTGCCGGCCAGACCGGTACAGCGCCAGCATCAGCTGCCAGATCAGCCGTTCATCGGCTGGGTAGCTCACCGCCTCCTCAGCCAGCTTTGCGGCCAGGCCGCAGTGTGAGCCTTGTCGCAGCGTGATGTCCGCCAGGTCAAGGACGGCCGTCCGGCGCCGCAGTTCCAAAGACTCGCGCATCCCGTTCAGCCAGGGACTGTCCATCGCGGCCAGCGCCTCACCCCGCCACAGCGCCAGCGCCTCGGCCAGCAACGTACCGGCTCGCTCGTCATCGCCGGCGGCGGCGGTAGCTTCTCCTAGCAGACGACGGAACCGGTATAAGTCAACCTGATCGTGGTCGGCTTCCAGCCGGTAGCCACCCGGTTCCCGGCACAGCATGACAGCCGGATCCCCGGCCTTTTCGATCACCGCCCTGAGCCTGGCGACATACCCGTAAAGAACATTACGTACAGAAACCGGCGGATCATCGCCCCACACCCGATCGATCAGCTGGCTTATTGGCACAACCCGGCCTAACCCCAAAAGCAGTACCGCGAGCACCGCTCGCTGCCGGGCATGCCCGATAGCCACCCGCAAGCCCGCGGCCCGAACCTCAAGGTCGCCCAGAACCCGGAACTCCATCAGTGCCCCCTGACATTCCCCGATTTGCCAAGCCAACCGGCTTGTTCCCTCTTTCAACGCTTAGAACGCGACGTTATGCCGGAAAGTTCTTCCGCATTTGTCCAAGGTTTTCTGCACGTTCTCTCATGCCTGGCGGCGCACAGTGAGACAACCGCCGGGTACGAGCCCGCCGACAGCCAGCCTGTCACTTAAGCTGCCGTGTCCAAAGCGGGAGAGCCCGTCGTGCGGCGGCCTGCCGCCGCTGATGCAGGTCAGGCTGGACGGCAAGGCGGTCCGGGGCGCGAGGGACGCCAGTCTCAATGCCCGCAAATAGGTGTCTACAGGGAAACCCTCCGGGTCTGCGTCCTCACATCTCGTGGCCCGGACCAAGCAGGTCCGGGCCACGAAGGATCATGCCCGGGCGGTCAGTACGCGGTCGCGAGGACAACGCCAGCGCCGGCTGAACGCGGGGTCGCGACGTTCTGGACAAGGTTTCCGGTCGAGGTCACGGTGAGCTGATTGGAACCACGCTGATAGGACAGGCCCGTCCCCGTCCCGCCGCCACGGATAACATTGCCGGTAACAGCGACCTCGCCGGTGCCGTAGTTGACCTGGGTGATGCCCAGGAAGGTAGTGCCGGTACCAGAGAACTGGAAGATGCGGTTTCCCATGATCACGCTGGCCGCGTCGCCTTGCACCGTGGCGGTGATGCCGCTGGTGTTGAAGTCCTCGATGTAGTTGTCGCTGATGCTGGAGGCAAACAGGCGTCTGGCGCTTATGCCGGCGGCTCCGTTGCCGTAGACATGGTTGCGCTCCACCACCCAGCCGGCCGCGTTGTCCAGGTTGATGGCGTCGTTGCCGCTCGAGGAGATCCGGCTGTCGAGCAGGTTCCAGTCAGTTACGGAGTTGCCGCTGTCTTCGACTCGGATGCCGTCAGCTCCTGACTGGGAGACATAGACATTCTGGATGGTGCCGTTGACCTGAGTACCCGTGAGAGCGGTGCCATTTTGAGACTTGTTGGTAATCTTGATGCCGTCGCCGTTGCTGTTCAGAACCTCGAGATCCTCGATCGTGGTGTCCCATGACCTGATAACCAGGGCGTCACCCGCAGTCGGGTTGGCGGACTTGTTCCCGTCGATGGTCAGATCGCGGAGCACGATCGGGAGCCCGGTGGCGGTCGTGTTGGCGACCCACGAATCTGAGGCCAGTATCGCAGGCAGGTTGGCGCCGCTGGCTTGCTTGAGGACGGTATCGACGCGATTCTGGCCCTGGTAGGTACGGCCGCCTAAAAGCTTGATCGTCGCATTGATCAGGCACGAGCCCTGAATAGTGATCTCATCTCCCATGGCTGATGATGTGATCGCGGACTGGATTGTGGCGGCGTCGCTGGCGGTGTTATTGCATGCGGCGGTGATCACGGCGGCATGAGCCGGGACCGAGCCACCGATGGCGAAAATCGCCATGGCAGCAAGTACGGCAGCGGCGGCGAGATTCCGCAGCCGCCTCCCTTGGCTGAGGGCAGAATTCCTGGTCATTTCTCTCCCGAGTCGCTAACGCTGTCGCCGATAGGCAGCTATTGGCTACCAATGCCAGCTCAGGAGCAAGTTAATAGCAATAGGGATATCCCTGTTCTTGAACCAGGATTTCCCTCGAACCGTCTCGCATCGGGCAGCACGGGGCACCCCGTTGCAGTAAACCGCCGGGAGACACTGCCGAAGCTGGTAGCCAATGCCGCCGCGAGGGCGGTGAACGTTGCCCGTGCTCCCGGGCACCCCGGACACACTGCCACACGCGCCTGGACCTGGAGACACTGCCAGCAGATGACGCAGTTAGCTTGCTGCGCGCGCTCGCGCGCCAGCGCCAGGCCACTGCCGCCGGCGCCGGCCACCGCAGCCTACGACGCCGCCCGGCCCGGCATACCGCTAACCTGTCTCGTCGGCCAGCCCGGCCCGGGTCCTGACAACATCACTCCCAGCTCCCAGCCAGGCAGGCCCTCGCCGCCCGCCGGCATCGCCGCCGCGCGCAGCCGGGCCGGCCGACCAGCAACTGGCACTGGCGGTGGCGCCGGTTGCCTTTCTGCGGCTGTCAACCGGCAGGCCGCATTAGGCGTCTATCAGGCAAGGCGCCACAGGATTCAGAACGTGAAGGGCTATTCGGCGATGTTTGGACGCATTATGAGATTATTGGGTGCGGTTAAGGCCTGTTTCGGGCCGGCGGCGGTAGCAGCGGCACTGACCGTGGTCATGTGCCCGGCCGTGACGGCTGGGTCGGCTGCGTCGGCTGCGGTGACCGGGCCGCAGGGCGGCAGCGCGCCCGCGCCCGGCGAGGTCAGGGCGATCTCCTGCACCTGGAGAGGTACCTGCTCGGCGGTGGGTGACATGCGGAAGCCGAGCCAGAAGATCCTTTTTACCGTCGGCGAGCGGAACGGTGTCTGGGGCACCGCCCGTGCGGTCCCCGGCCTGGCGGCCCTGCCAGGTTACGGCGATACCACCGGCCAGTTCACCGGACTATCGTGCTCGTCCGCGGGCAACTGCGGCGCGGGCGGTTCTTATGCTACGGCCAAGGGGAGCCGGGCATTCGTCGTCAATGAAGTACATGGCATTTGGCGTAAGGCCGAGGAGGTTCCCGGCCTGGCGAAACTAGGCGCCCGGCACTCCACTATCCCGACCATGTCCTGCCCGTCGGCGGGTAATTGCGGTGCCAGCGGGACCTACACCGGCACCCGCGGTCACGTTGAGCCTTTCGTGGTCAGCGAGAAGCGCGGGATCTGGGGCAGGGCCGAGAATGTCTCGGGCATGGCTAAGCTGAACACCTTCGGCCAGGCCATCCTCGACAAGATCAGCTGCCCGTCAGCGAACAACTGCGTCGGCGTCGGCTACTACTCCGCCAGGAATGGCGGGGATATCGACACAGGACCGGTCGTGGTCATCGAGAAGAATGGCAAGTGGGGAAAGGCCCGCGCGTTTCCCCGTATCATCGCCGAAAGTCCTTATAGCAACGCTTATTTCGCCGATGTCTGGTGCGATCCGATCACCAACTGCCTGGTCTGGGGCGCACTTCAGGTGTCTCCGAACGAAGAGGCCGGGTTCTTCATCAACGAGAAGCACGGAGTCTGGGGACCGTTCCCGTCTCACGCCGCCGAGCAAAGATCCGGCCTGAGCACGGTAGAGCACGGTAATGCCGCGGAAGGCGATAACATCGCCGCGAGTAGTGACGACACGCTGTCATGCCTTTCGCCCGGCAACTGCACCGCGGGCGGTGACTACAACGATGGCGCTAATCCGGCGGACTCCCAGCCCCTCATCTCGACTGAGACGCATGGCAAGTGGGGCAGCGGTCAGACGCTGCCAGGCGTGGCCGCGCTGAGCGCGAGCTCAGGGCAGGCGTTCCTCACCGGACTGCGCTGCCGGTCCGCGGGTAACTGCAGCGCCGTCGGCTGGGCGGTTGGCGGGAGCTCAGAAGGCGACGTGGTCTTCCTCAGCACCGAGAAGAACGGCGTGTGGGGCCAGGCCACGGTGCTGGCCGGCCTGCCAGCACCGCCGCAAGGCACGAGGTTCACAGCCTTCGGTCCGGTGCTGTCCTGTGGCGCTCCTGGCGACTGCAGCGTCGGCGGCTGGTACTCCAACGGCAATTACCCGTACGCGCGCCGCTATGCCTTCGTCGCCACCCAGAAGAAAGGCGTCTGGGGGGACGCTCAGCTGGTGCACTGAATCGATACGCGATCAAAGTCGTCGCGGCGGGCCGTGTCCGGGCCGAGCAGCCTGGCTATCGGCCCCGGATCACCCCCGCCGCCGGCGCCTCCACCACTTGCCGCAGCCGGGCAGGCGCCTTCTGTAGCTCGGCAAGCTCATCGGGGACGGAAGGAACATCAGGCACAACACGCTACAGCCGGCACCAGGCCCGAGCCGTTCGTGCCGGAGGAGACCGTTGAAGAGATGCTGTGCCAAAGCAAGACCCATACTCGGGCGGGCTACGGCGGTGGTCGGGGGGCGGCGAACGTGCGGCGCAAGGCACTGCCGCTGCTATATGCGCTGGCTCACTTCCAGCGGCACGGCGACTCCCCGATTCTATTCAGCGCGGCCGAAGAGCGCCTGGCCAGGCTACTGGCCGAGTTCGGACCTCCCCGACGCAGCACACCGGCGTACCCATGGTTCATGAACTAAATGGCGGGAAGGCCAGCCGTCCGATGAAGGGCTACTCGGCTGTGTCAGCCACGTCATGCCGCCTGGCACACACGCGAAGTCTTCCGCTCGCCAGCTCGGATGCCTGACTGACGCCGCTACGCGAATCGATGGTATTCCTGGACGGCCGGGCGTTCACAGGCGATCCTCCTGGACTGCGCAACGCGCGGGCGCGGGAGCCCTCGCTGCTGCCCGGCTGGACCCGCGGACACCTGCTGACCCACCTCGCGCGCAACGCGGACGGGCTGTGCAACCTGCTGACCTGGGCGCGTACCGGGGTGATGACGCCGCAGTACCCGAGCGCCGCCGCCCGCGACGAGGACATCGAGACCGGAGCGGGTCGTTCCGCGGCCGAACTGCGCGCCGACGTCGCGGAGTCGGCCGCGGCGCTGGCGGCCGAGGCCGCAAGCCTGTCGGAGGCAGCCTGGCAGGCCAGCGTGCACGGCATTCGCGGGAAGGCGCACCCGGCCTGGTACACGCTGACGCGGCGCCTGCCTGAGCTGGAGATCCACCACGTGGACCTGGGCATCGGGTACCGGGTCGCCGACTGGCCGGACGGCTTCGCCGCCGAGCGACTGCCCGACGTCGCCGGGTCGTTCGCCGGCCGGGACAACCCGCCCGCCTGCCCGGTCGAGGTGACCTGCACCGGGCAGGCGTTCCGGATCGGCACCGCGGAAGCCGACTGTGCTGCACGTGGACAAGGACTTCGAGATCATCGCCAGTGTCACTGGCCAGCCAGTCGAGCGGCTCACCTTCAGCTGATCCTGACAGTCGCCGAGCGTAGTGACGCCTTATCGTGGCGGCAAGTATGCTCCGGATCGGACGGGGACCAAGTTCGAAGCGCGCTGACGCACTGAGCCAGCGCTGACCCCCGGCCAATTCAGCGGCCGCCGCCAGTCAACTTCGGTGTCCCACCATGGTTGGAGCATTGTTGAAGGTGGGCTGGAGCGTTGTCCACGGCTTGTGACGCCTGATTCAGCAGCGCCGCTCTGGCCTGTGCGTGCTACTGAGTTCCTCCAGCAAGGCAACTGCCTCGCGGTGGAGTGATCCCGCCGGGGCGTCTGAGCCGAGCAGCCTGGTCGCCTCCTGTGCGTGATCGAGCGCGGCGGAATGATCGCCGAGCGCGACGCAGACGCGCGCCAATAGTAGGTGTGTCTCGCCGCTGCCTTGCCACTCGGCGTTGTCGTTGCGCGCCGATTCGAAGGCGAGTGCGTACCGCAGGCAGGCGTGCGCCCGTTTCAGGTCACCGGGGCTTCCGAGCAGTAGCAGGGCGTGGCCCTGGTACCTGCGGCTGAGGGTGGCGCTGGAGGAGGTGACGCCGTACTGCTGGTCACGGGCGGCGCGGGCTCGGCTGGCTTCGGCGTATGCCTGCCCGGCCAGTGCCCGCTGCTCCTGCTCGTCGTGCGTCATTTCTGCCTGGGTGAGCAGGCACTGGGCGAGCCGGTTCCGGGCGACAAGGGTAAAGGGGTGGCGCGGGCCGTACCGGCGGGCGCGGGCATCGAGCTCCTCACGGCAGTAACGCGTGGCTTCGGCCAGATCCGTTCCAGTGGACCGCTGGCAGTAGGCGATCGACAGGTTTGTCCGCGCCAGGCTCGTCAGGTAAGCATCGCGGCCATAGGCATCCCGGCGCCAGTCATAATCACGTAGCAGCCCGTCAACGATCTCCTGCGACACGTCGCCGACTTGCATCCGGCCGAACAGCACCGTCGTCAGCGACCGGCGGAGCAGCGGGTCGGCCGCGGGCACTACCCCGGCAAGGAACCTGACCAGGCGAGCCCACCTGCCGGGGCGCTCCACCGCGGGCAACGCCGAGCAGTACAAGGTCATAGTCGTCCGCACCAGGTGCAGCACGCCGACAGCGCTGACCTGGACTGTGCCGGCCATAGGGGCCGCGTCGGCTGCCGCAACTGGCCCCGCGGCCAGCACCGGCAATCCGGCGCGGTGCCAGTCTGTCGGCTCGGCGTGGCGGATCAGCAGGCTGATGGCGTGGTCGGCGGCGCGGAGACGGTCGGCAGGACCACGGCGGGACAGGGCGTGCAGTGCTTCTGAAGCACCGTGCATCCAGGCAGCCAATTCGGCGCGACTGCGCACTTCACTAGCGGGAGGGCCAGTTGCCTGGGTTCGGTCCGCGTCGCCGTTCACCCGTTTGCCTCCTCACCCTGCCTGCCGCCGAGTTCGCCCAGCTCACCGTCGCCGCCGAGCAGGGCGAATAGGCCCCTCATTTCGGCTTTCAGCTTCCTGGCCTGGTCAGCGGTCAGGATCTGACCCGCATCAGCGCGATGCAGCAGCCGGTCAGCAAGCTCGCTCATCGCGTTGCCCGCCGTCACCGCGATGGGGGCCGACGGTTCACTGAGCAGCCCCAACGTCTCATCGCGGACCATGTTGAAAGCCCCGAGCAGCGTCATGCTGGCGTCGTCGAGAACAGCGGCCACAAGGACGCCTGCCAGCGACTCCAGTCGTGCCGCCGCGGCATCGGCGTGAGAACGCCTAGCCGGGTGATGCGCGAATGCCCGCCCGGCCAGCAGCCCCAGGTCCTCAGGCACGCACGGCGGCGGCCCCGCGGGCACGCACGCGGCGAGAACCGGTGTACCGCTGGCCCAGGCGCCCAGCGCACGGAGGTAGCACTCAGCCACCTCGGTCAGCGACATATCGAATCGGTCGGCCACTGCGAGCGCGCCGGCCCGGTACGGCCAGAAGGACACGATCTTGGCCTCGGCCACAAACGCCTCTCTGGGCTTGATGCCCGGGTCGGGTCCGGCCCAGCGCTTGATCGCGTCATCGCGCTGCTCTGCGCGCCACCGCTGGTACACCGACTCCGCCGAGCCGAAGTGGGCGCCACGGGCCACGTCCGGCAGCAGATGCGGCGGGCTTATGGGCGGCTGGCGCCACCGCTCACCCAGCCGTGAGGCGCGGTAAGAGCTCAAGATCCCGCCGAGCGCCTCGAAGCAGCGCAAACGGTCGTTCCATGCTGAGCGGTGGCCGCCGCGCGCCTCACGCAGCCACTGCGCGGTCCGCGTGCGCGCCAGGTCCTGGGTGATGGACGGCACGCTTCCCCCCACGGGTGCCGGCAGCCCGCCGGTCCGGTCACGAGGTCACTCTCAGCATGCAGCATATGGCAGCGCCCAACCCGGGGCCTGCCTGCTGGCTGCCTGCGTCGTTGCGGAGCATTCCACGATCGCGCCGCCGGAAGTGGAATCAGGGCGCGGATCCTTTCGGCCGGCAGGCCATTACGGTAACAATGGCCGGAGTCGGCAGAGCGGGAACCTGCTGACAAGCCCGAGTCATGAGACGGCACCATGCTCTGTTCACGCACCGCAGTCACCGTGAGTGACTGAAACCGCCTGGCCTGTCGGGCGCCATCGCTGCATGTCGTGAGTCTCGCGGGAGACGAATTCGGCTGAGGAAGCGGCCGTCGCTGGGTGCCGACGTCTTTCCTGCGGAACCCGAGCCGGCACAGCCCGGCCGCGAATGTGCCGTGAAGCGTTCGGGGGTTTGGCCGGTTCTAGCGACGAGAATTCGAATAGCCGGGCCGCCAAGAGCTCGCTAAGGGCTGCTGGTGAGCGGGGAAATTGCGTCGCTGGCCGCGGAGGCGGCGCCGTGCGCGCCGACGGCGGAGTTCGGGAGGGCGGTGCTGGCGAGGATCCGCGATGAGGCGACGGATATATGGCGGCACGAAAACTAGGAGAGCCGATGAAGATGAAGAAGATCGTGGCAGCGGGGGGAGCCGTTAGCGCGATAGTCAGCGTGACCGCCCGCGGCGGGCACAATCCGGCGGCGGCAGTCACGGACCGCGGTGGCACAATCACCCAGGCGGCAGTCGCCCCGCTCGGCGCGCATTTCCCCGGCAGCGTGACAGCTGACCAGTTTGTCTGCTGGGACCATCAGGTATCCCCGCCCGGGACGCCCGGTACCGCGAGCGGCAATGTGCGGCGTCGATCAGTGGGAGCTTTCTCACCTCGGCGGGAGGCTGTCCGGCTGGCTCGTGAACGATATCCAGACGGTGCAGCGCAGCAATGGCGCCCAGGGCATCGAGCGGCTGTACCGCGACTCCAAGGCAGACGTCCCCGTCCCGGCTGGCTGGACTACCGAAGGACCGTGAAGAACGGTGCGCTCCTTGACGCGCGAATGACATCAGTCAGCAAAATCGGCAGTCATGGGGCCAATGCAGGAGCGAGGCAAACACAATGCCGTGTAACCCGAGCCGATTTGCGGTCGTCAACTGGAACCTGCTGGTGCGGACTTGGGAGTAGCTAAAGTGGCTGGAATCGTTCGTAGCTGCCGAGTCATTTCGGCTCGCGCTGTCCGTGCCTGGCTGAGGTTGGGAGGCGGCTTTATCAAGCGCATGTGTGCCGTGCTGGCGCTCGGGACCGCGGTCAGCGCCTCGATGGCAGGCTGCGGTCCCCCTGCCGCGACGATGCCCGCGGCCAGGGCGAGCCAGAAGCCGTCGTCTCCTGCCCATGCCCGGGGAGCACTGGCATACTGGATCATCTGGGGTGATGGCGAAGCGGGCAGCAACCAGAACTGGACCGTCTTTCAGGGCATGAAGAAGAGCATTTACCAGGCATATTCGAGTGAGTTCAAGATCAGCGGCCCGTACTACTCGTATAACGCCGCCTACAGCGCCGCCCAGTATGGCGGCAGCAGCCCTAGCGGTAACCCGAACTACCTGACGGAGCCGGCCATCTCGACCCAGTACGGGCCGGTCTCAGGCAGCTGCCTAGCGACGCTACGGAGCGACACTGAGGCCCAGCTACAGCAAGTCGCGGCCGGGATGACGCGCCCCGGCGACTGCCCAGGTGTCAAGAATGGCGCGTTGCTCGATGCAGCCATCGATATCGGACAGCAGAAGTGGCAGAACTTTGGCCCGTAGGCAGCCTGCCCGGCAGCAATCTGCTCAGGGCCGCGCTGGAAAAGGGAGGCGGCAAGCGCAAGCGGCTCCCTAGACCTGTCAGTGGTGGTTTCAGGCGGCGCTGCTGGCATGGCAGCGAGCCAGACAACCTCGACTTCGACGCCGATGTCTCCACCTGGCCCAACGGCGGCGTCGAACCAACCCAGGTCGCCGAATGGGCCGGCAACAGCGTCCAAGTCCTCCTCCGCGCCTACGCCAAATGCATCGCCGGCTGTGAAGCGATCAACCGAGCAGAGCCCGACAATGTCCGGGAGCCGGAATGACCGCGAGTGCGGGACTGAGCGGTCGAGTCACGGCTCGCGGGCCAGCGCAATTGAGGTGGTCAGGTTGGAGACGGCCGTCATCCATCCGCTCAGCTCGGCGGCGGTCGGGGCGAGTTCGTACGGGTGGTAGTGGCACGCGTTGCTGAGCGCTGCCCAGGCGTAGCCGATTTCGCGTGCGAGTCCCGGTTCCAGGTACGCGGGCAGGCAGAGGAGTTGCGTCTTCATGGGGCATTCGCTCAGCCCTGTGGTTGCCCGGCTGCCGGCCCATAGATCGCTGAGGGCCTGCTCCAGAGCCTGGCGGGTGAGGAATGCCACCGCGCGGGGCCAGCCTCCGACGGCGGACTGCTTGTCGTGTTCGAGCAGGCCGCGAGCCGCGACGAGCAGATCGGCTGGGGTCATTTCAGTTTGTCGCCGATCAGGATCGTCAGGGCACGGGTGTCATCGACGAGCGAGCGGAGCGAGCCATTGTGTGCGCCGTGAGCACCCTTGTTCAAGGACCGGTAAGTGTCGGCCGCCGTGCGGCTCCACCCGTGCAGGCGCGGAAGGACGCCAGCGCCCCGGGAGGCGTCGCCGAACATCGTCAGGGCAGCCTTTTTCGTCAGCGTGTCCGCTGCCTCGATGTCCGCTTCGACCTCTGCCAGCCGTTTCCCCTCCCGCAGTTGGGTCCGGCGGGTTGCCTCGGTGAACGCGGCTTCCGCTGCCAGCCGGCATAGCCCGGGGATGACCTTGGCGGCGACGTCGGCCGGCAAGGCCCGGTCGGCGCACAAGTCCTGAGCGTCCTTGAGCTGTCGTTCGACGGGGGAAAGCGCGGACCGGACCTCGACAAGCGAGCCGGGGCGGCGGGTAACCTCAAGGATCCGGCCGGGGATGGCAAGACGCCGGACCGCTTCGGGAAGCCGGTCGTCGTGAGTGAACACGATCACCTGGCGGGACCTGGACACTTCCGCCAAGATCCGCGCTAGTCCTTCGACCTTGGCCGGATCCATGGCCTGGACTGGGTCATCGATTACCAGGAACCGGAACGGGCTAGCGCCGAGCATGGCCCGCGGCAGGAAGATGCTAAGGGCAAGCGCGTTTACCTCGCCCTGGCTCATCACGCCGAGAGCGGAGCCGGCGGTGCCGTCGACGGTGACGCTGACATCGAGCTTGCGCGAGGTGTTGCTTCCCGACAGGCGGATAGCGCCGAGTTCGACGTTGCTTTCCTGGCGCAGCCGCGACCAGATCCTGCGGGCCTGGTCGCCGATCGGGGCGAGCCGGTCATTGCGGATGTCGTCATTGGCTTTCCTTAGCCAGTTGATCGCCTTCGTGAGGGCCGGGACGGCGGCTGCCGCGGCCTCGGCGTCCTGAGCACGTGAGCACCAGGCCGTCACCTCGCGGCCCAGTGGTGCCCACTTGTCCTCGCGCACCTCAAGCTCGGCATCAGCGGCGCTCGCGAGCGTGCTCACAGCCTCATACAGCACGGGCCACAATTCCGTGATGTGCTCGGCGATCTTCTGGAGGTCGTCCGGGCCTGCTCCATCGGGATATCGCCGCCAGCTCACCCACATCTCCCGCGTCAAGGCCGGGTCGACAGCGCCGATCGGAACATCTGAGAGCGCGGCCGGCATGTCCTGGACCAGGTCGCTGACGTGTGCTTTTGCCTCAGCCGCCAGGATGTGGGCCTGCCGGGCCTCGGCGGCCTGCTCCTCAAGCCGGATGACCTCTTCTTCGGCTCGGGTTCGCCAGTCCTCATTCATGACTCCGACCGAGCTGCACACGGGACATGCTCCGGGACCGTGCTGGTGGTAGAGCCCCAGGGCCGAGTTGAGGAGCCCGGCCACGGTCATCGCCTGATCGGCCCGCGTGCCGGCAACGGCGGCTAGCGCGCTGGCAGCCCCCCGAAGGCTCAACACCACGAGATCGGCCTGCTCCCTGGGCGGCACCGTGATCTGGCTGAGCTGCCGCAAGCGGGCGATGTCTCCGCCCGGTTCCGCAACCACTGAGCCGGTCGCGACCGACAGGGCAAGCGCCACGTCGCGCTTGCGGCCAGACAAGGCCGCCAAGCACGAGCGTGCCCGCTCGTCCGGCAATGATTCGAGTCGCTCTAGCAAAGCAGGCAGATCCTGGGTGACCTGCTTGAGCCCGTCTTCTCGCGTCTTGCGGGCAGTCCAAAGGCGGGTAGCCGCAGCGGTAAGGTCTCCAAGCCCCAGGACCGAGAAGATCAGTTCGTACAGGTGTGAGGGACGGCTGAAAAACGCTTCGAGTTCGGAGTGAGACAGGAAGGGCCGGTGCGGCTCCAGCGCTTGCTGCCAGCGCAGCGCGTCCAGTTCCTGGCGTTTCTTTCCCGCGAACTGCACCGTCGCCTGCGAGTCGGCGAAAGCCGCGTCAGCCGGCCAGATGCGCTCGATCACCGCGGGACCGGCGTCCTCGATCACCACATCGGCTGTCAGGCGTGCGCACTCCGGCGCATGCAGGCTCCGCCATCCGGTCCGCCAGGCCGGATGTTCCTGCCATCGCCGCAGATCGCCGCTCAGCAGCACCTCTAGTCCCTCAGCGAAACTGGACTTGCCGCTGCCATTGCGCCCGACCACCAAGGTCAAACCAGGACCAGGCTGCAGTTTCAGCGTGGCCTCCGGCCCGATCCCGCGGAAACCGCCGACCGTGACCGAGCGCAGGTACGCTCCGGCCGGCTCAGCATCCGCCCGGCCAGGGCGGTGCTCAGGTTCGTCCCGGTCCCCGCCGTGAAGTTCGGCAGCCAGCGCCGTCTCGCTATCGCAGGCCGCGAGCAGCAACCGCTCAGCCTCCGCCTCCAGCGGGACCTCATCCAGCCGTCCGAGCACGACCTCTAGCAGAGCGTCGTCCATTGAAGCTCCACACCATTTGCCGTAGTCAGTAAAGGTAATATCGCCAGTAAAGGACAGCAACGCCGAGTGCCATCGAACGATGAGCCGATCGATCAACACCCTATCAAACACGCAGATTGACCTAACAGACCTCATAAATTCGCTACGCGCTGCGTTTGCGGAAAAGAGTGGTAATTGTCAGTTCTGCATGGGAACGTACCAGATGAGCAATTCCTGGAGGGACCAGCATGACCCGCGAATTCGATCTCAATATCGAACGAGTCCTGGAAAACTGGGCCGTTGCTCATGCCCTCCGCGAGATCATCGCCAATGCCATCGACGAGCAGGCGCTTACCGGCAGCAGGGACCCTGAGATCTTCGCCGACAGTCGCGGATGCTGGCACATCCGGGACTGGGGCCGCGGCGTCCGCTATGAGCACCTGACCCAGAACGAGAATCAGGAGAAACTCGCAAATCCTGGCAAGGTGGTGGGAAAATTCGGGGTCGGCCTGAAAGACGCCCTCGCGACCTTCGACCGCCATGACATCACCGTGACGATCAGAACCCGGCATGGCGATATCACCACAAGCAAGCAGGCTAAGCACGGCTTCGCGGACATCCAGACGCTGCACGCATTGATCAGCGAGCCCTCTGATCCCGGATTGTCCGGCACCGAGTTTATCCTCAGCGGCGACGCCCTCGGCGAACAGGAAATCCAGGAGGCCAAAGCGCTCTTCCTCCGCTATGCGGGAGACCAGGAACTGGGCTCAACAGCGTTCGGATCAGTGCTCAAGCCCCGGGAGAAGGCGGCCAGAGCCCGGATCTACGTAAACGGGCTGCGCGTTGCCGAGGAAGATAACTTCCTGTTCTCCTACAACATCACCTCGCCGACTGCGGCCCTGCGCCGCGCGCTGAACCGCGAGCGCAGCAACGTCGGCCGAGGTGCCTACACCAGCCGCGTCAAGGACATCCTGCTTGCCTGCGACGCGGACCAAGTGATCGACGCGCTGATAGCTGACCTCCAGAACTACGAAAGAGGATCCCAGCACGACGAGACACAGTGGCTGGACATCGGCCTGCACGCTTGCAGGCAACTCAGTGCCCGCCGCCAGGTAATCTTCCTCACCGCGTTCGAGCTCACCCTCGCCCCCGAATTCGTGCAGCGCGCCCGAGACGACGGCTACCAGATCATCGTCGTCCCGGAATCGATCCGCGCGAAACTCCGCGGCCTTCGCGACCCGCTCGGCAACCCCATCCGGGACCTGGAGCGCTACCGCGACGAATGGCAAGACAGCTTCACGTTCACCTTCATCAGCCCCGAAGACATGACCACCGCCGAGCAGCGGATCTGGGAAACACTCCCCGCCATCCTCGCCACCAGGGGCGGGCGGCCCGCGCAGGTAAAAGACATACTCGTCTCCGAGACAATGCGGCTGATGGAAGGCCGCTACCAGGAAGCCGCCGGACTATGGGACCCAGCCGAAGGCCACATCATCGTCAGGCGAACCGAGTTGCGGTCTCTCGCGGCCTTCGCCGGAACCGTGCTCCACGAGGTAGCTCACGCCCTCAGCGGCGCACCCGACGTCAGCCTCGAATTCGAGCAGGCACTCACCGGCGAACTCGGCGCGATCGTCGCCCGGCAACTCGAAAGCACCACACACGCGTGAAACGGCCCTGACGACGTACTCGCTCCCCGCAACCCAACCACTGCTCAACCACGGCGAGCCGAAACCCCTGGCCACCGCCGAACACTACCGGACCGCAACGCGAACAGTCCCCGACCGCATACATCAAGGTCAGGAACTGTTTCTAAGGCAAGCCGATGCTTGACGGGGCAACCGTCCGAAGCCTCCTCCGCTAAGCTCATTTCCTCCGCTGACGTCCCACGCCCCGCTAGGCAAAGACCGTCTATCTCCTGAAGGCACAAATGAATATGTACCCGCAGCCTACTTATCGCATTACCGAGCCAACTTCGGACTGCATGCAGGTGCAGGCATGGTCGAGTTATCCGCTGCAATTCGGCGGTCAGCGAAAATACCCGTGGCAGGACCAGATGGCAGTCGAGTTGCGGTCAGCGCTAGTCAGGCTGACCGTCAGCGGCACCAGCGTGATCGCTGGCGATTACCTGTCCACCGATCCGGCTC
The DNA here is from genome assembly GCA_035716545.1 of Streptosporangiaceae bacterium. Lineage (GTDB taxonomy): Bacteria > Actinomycetota > Actinomycetes > Streptosporangiales > Streptosporangiaceae > Chersky-822. Next base: position 14,656 of record DASTJM010000054.1, on the reverse strand, counting down.
GCTGCGATGTGGAGAACCAACTCTTCACCAACCTAGGAACCTCTTGCTTCCCCGCTGCTGTGCAGTCCATCAGGTTCGAACGCGGCACCGGGCCGCCGCCACCCGTCCCGGCCCCGATCACTGCCGTGGGCAGGCACCTGTACTACTACCGGTACCACAGCCGCGCTGACTGGCAATGGTGGCAGCCGGACACGATACTGGCCCGCTGGCACCGGATCACCCGCTCGCTGCCTGATGACGGGAGCGCACGGCCAGTATGGCTGGCCATGAAACTAGCCATCGCAACAGGCGAGATCGACCCTGTGGGACCGGCCCTGCCAGCCGGCACGCCTTTCGGCATCCGCATCACGGTACACGCCGCTCCGCGAGGACCCCACCGCGTCGCAACGATCAGCGAATCGGTGATCGACGGGACCATCGCTGCCTTCCATCAGGCACCCGGCGCGCCCGAAGCCGTAACCGTCGCAGCAGCACTCGCACGGAAAATACCGTCCATGACCGCTGCCGATCTTGAAGCACTCGTAACCAAGAACCCGCCAACACCACTGTTCCCACGACACCCCTTCATCGTGCGAGGACCCTACATCCAGATCAGCCCCGACGACGAGCACTGCATCGCCGGGCAGGTCACTATCACCCATGACACCAGCAGCCAGCACTCCCAGTTGAGCGGCGAGATATTCACACTCCGCCCAGCCACCCCGAGCAACACAAGTCCAACCAGCTCATAACGTAGCTTCCGTGCCCGGAGGGGTTGACCTGGCGCGACGTGGTGGACGGACGCCAGGCTGCTCGGCCACTCCCGAATGATCAATATGAGTGCTGCCCTGGGGATGAAATCCGAGCGCTGGTCAGTGACCTGACTTGGCTCACGATCTTGGACTTGCCGCGGCTAGTTGCGCTGACCTGCGGGTTCGCCGCTGGTGACTGGGGAAGTTGCGCACTGATTCCGGGCTTGCGGGCAGATGCGCCGTACCTGCGGCGGGGTCGGGCCTGCCGGGAAGCCGGTCAGCCAGCGGGCAGCTGGAAGTGCCAGATGACCAGGTGCGGGCGACCTCCTGAGGCCCGCCCTGCCGACGGCAGGTAGTCCGTGAGCGAGAACGGCCAGTCCTGCCAGTCGCCAATCTCAGTTGCGGGCTCGGGCAGCGGTTCGTCGGCTCTGACCACCCGCGGCTCCTCACACCGCCTGACCTGCAGGCCGTGTCCCAGCGCTGCCCGCAGGTACTCTCCGAGCTGATGCCGGTAGGTAGGCGCGATGAGCGGCTCGCCCGCCGGGCCGCGGGTGGTCATCACTGAACCGCGGGTGATGACTTCGTGGTGAACATCGGAGATGACCAGGTCGCCGCCGGGACGCAGCACGCGGGCGAACTCGGCCACTACCGGATCGAGACGGGGGACATGCTCGAGCGCGAGCGCGCAGACGATAACGTCAACGGAGTCATCCGGCAGCGGCAACCGGTCAAGCTCGGCTACGTGAAACTCGGCCCCGGGGACACGCTGCCGCGCGTGACCGAGCATGTCCGGTGAGCTGTCGATGCCGATGACCTGGTGCCCGCGCCTGGTCAGGAACTCGGCGAATCGCCCGGTCCCGCATGCAGCGTCCAGCGCCACGCCAGGCTCCCGGCTGGCGAGGTACTCAGCTACCACCGGCTCGTCGGTTGCGAACAGCCCGCCGCCAGCATCCGCGTCGTAGCCGCCCGATATCCGCTCGTAGACGGCGGCGGCGCTGACCTGCTCAACCAGCACGCCCCGGTCCCTGAGCTGCTCGTCATCCAGCAGCCGCCTGATCTCGGCCAGCCGCGCCTCTGTAAACGCACGGTCGTGGTCCCCGGCCCAGGCGTCCAGCAGCGCGACACCCTCCAGACCGAGCAGATAGGCCAGCGGGTCCTGATAGATCACGAAAGCGAATCATAGACATGCACAGGCCAGGCGGCCATCCATTTTCGGACGGCATCAAGGCCACCGATTCTCGCGCGGCCCTCGTCTACCGGACTGGCGCTGGCACGACAGGCCGGCATACGCCATCACTGCCGCTGACCCCGCCCGGATGACTTTAGCCAGGTCCTCAAATCCCCTCCACGCCTGCGGCATGCGCGCTAATTCAGCCAAGTCGGGATGAGAGCGCAGCTTCCGCGCGCCGAGGGGTTGATCTGGCGCGACGTGGTGGACGGACGCCAGGCTGCTCGACGCCGTCACCAGGATCCTCGGCCACCACGCCTCAGTGCTGAACGCGCTCGATGGCCTGGACCACCAGGTCGCAGCCCCCCCGCCGCCGCGCTCCCGGCATGCTGGGAGAAGCACCCCTTAGCCTCTGCACCCTTGACTGGCTCAGCGAGCTGCGGTCCGCGCTCTATCACGGGCCGCTTCGCACCACCGCGCGCGCATGCCGTTGACTGCGTGGGGGACGCAATGGCCCGACAACCCGAACTCGGGGGCCCTGACCTGGCTCAATGCTTTCTGGGAACTAGGGACCTTCGCGCTGCTCAGCGTGTCAGTGAACCTAGCGATATGCGCCAGGCTGCGACGCAGCCGAGCACTGGCCTGCATCACCATCACATATACCTTCGCAACAGGACCGGCCGCGTGGCTTGAACTGCGGCAAGTTGCTTTCCTGCCTGCGCTCTCGCCCGTCACGGATCCTGCCGTACTGCTGCCCGCCGCAATCCTCACGCTGGCAGGCGCCGGCGCCGCAACGATGACTGGCCTGCGGGCGCGTACCAGCACTTCCTGACCGTCTATCTCATCAGCCGCGGCCTGGCGGTCCGTCGTCCTTGTTCGGTCAAGGGAGACGGAGAATGGGCGCGACGTCAGTGCGGAATCCATTCTGGCGGCGGATCATCCCGCCGGCAGCGCGATACCTGGCGCAGACCACCACAGGGCTCACCCGCGGCGTGATCTTCACTCTCAGATTCATCGGCATCTCCGTGACCAGAACCGGCAGGACCACCCTGCCGCACTGCCGACTGTAAACCATCTACACGGTGATGCAGGTCACTTTGCCAACCGAACTTGGCAGCAGCTCGCGAATCTGGGAAACTGCACGGTGATGCAGACCGCCGCCAGGAGGACACATGGTCAAGGGCACCGCTGAACTCCAGCGGCCGGTCCCCCTCTACATGCAGGTCGTCCGCCAGCTCCGCGCCCAGATCGCCTCCGGCGAACTCGCCGAAGGCGAGCGCATCCCCTCCCAGCGCGAGATGATGCAAATCTGGCGCATCTCCCTGCAAACAGCCAGCAAAGTCATCGGCGCCCTCAAAACCGAATGCCTGGCCATCCCCAGCATCGGCCGCGACACCATAGTCGCCCCCGGCGCCCCCGCCCGCATCGCCGCAGCCGCAGCAGGCACCGCGCAATCCGCAGCTGAGCCACCGGCAGACTCCGGGCACGACGTGATCGCGACCGCCGAAATGACAGCTGCGCCAGCCGACTTTGCCGCCATACTGGGCGTCCCAGCAGGTCGGCGTGTCCTTCGGCGAATAGAGATCCGCCATGTCGATGGAAAGCCCTTTAGCTTCACAGCCTTCTGGCTGCCATCAGCAATCACGGCGAAGGCGCCGAGGCTCGCGGACAGCAAACCTCTGCCGGCAGGGCCGATCGCTTACATTGCCGACGTAACAGACAGCAGAGTTGGCCGAATTATCGAAGCACATGCAGCGATGCCTGCAGACGCGGATATAGCCAAGGCGTTGGCTGTTGCTCCTCATACGGCCGTCCTTGTACGGCGTAGACAGCATCAGACGGTCAGCGGGCAGCTCATAGCCTATTCCGAGACCACTACACCTGCCGCAACCTGGGATTGCCGCTCATATGTGATTGCCGGTACCTAACGGGACCGCCCCGACATTAGGCACCAGCTGCCGATATCGCCGCTCACGATAACCGGCATCGGCAAGGCTAGTACGGCAGCCTCAGTTCGCGACCTGATGATAGTCATGATGCAAGCCGATGCGACCGGTGTGCCGGTGGGGCCGTTGTCCTGTGCCTTGGTTGACGATGCGCTGCCGAGCCACGTCACTTTTTGTCTATCCACTCGATCATGGCGAGCAGGTCTCCGGTCTCCTGAATGATCCCTGCCTCTAGGAGATCGTCACCCTTCCGCGAGCTGCTCCGCTTCCAGCACAGTTTTCCCCAGGGTGGTGGCCTTGCCCAGGACCCCGCCGAGGCTGGCACGCGGCACGTCAAATCACTCGGCAACCATAACGTGATGGAGTTGGACGTCCAAGCGGCCCCGCAGCGACTGGTACGAGCAAGCCGTCGAGAGGCTCGCCATCGGCAGTTACCTGATCACGCCGGTCTACCTGCCAACGGCGCGAAGACCTGGCAGGCCACGCTCGGGCGGTGATAAGTGTCATTCCGTGTCAACGACATTACGGAGTGTTCTTGCCCTGCAGTGTGCCAGCTGGTCCAGGCAGAGCCTGACCGGCCAAGATCAACGACGTCACCGTACGGCGGCAGCGCCTGGGCCAGGCTGGCCGCAGCAACCGGGCGGGGTTCCTAGCTGATCCCTGCCTGTCTGGCCGTCATCAGCTGTCAAGCCGGCGCCGGAAGCGGTAGTAGTCGTGTTCGACCAAATCTGGTCGCGCGAACAGCGGGTCGACGTAAGTGGCCCTCGTCTTGGGGATGCGCTGGAGCAGGAAGCCGAAACGCCGTAGGCGGGTTCCGTGGATTTCCGCCGTGGTACCGCCAGTGGTCCCTGAGCCGGCTGCGGCGGGCTGGGCGGGTTGGGCCCTGTCGAGCGGTGCCTGCCCCCTGCGGCGGCCGTAGCCCGGAGCCGGTGGGCCCGGAGCTGTCTTAGCCTGTTCCGAGCCGCCCGTGGTGGCGTTAACAGCAAGCGGAGCGGCTGGCATGGCGCCTCCTCCAGGTATCGCGGCCTAGCCTGGGATTCACGGCAGGTATCTACGATCAGCGGCGCGGAGTGGGTGTACTGCACGCAAGGGCTCACACAACGGCTCGCCGGGCATGGTCTCGCCGGGGCCGGCGCAGATGCGTCCCAGGGCCGCGTCATGATCGATCACGTTGTCTAGCGCCGCCAGCACATCGGCCATGCCCCGACCGACGGCTGCATCAGCGGCCTCCCTCTTGGTTCTGCCGCCGAAAGCATCGCGCAGCCACCTGATCATCGCTTCTTCCTTCGTCCGTAGAACCGGCCGAGGTTCTTGCGGGCCTTGGCGTAGCTCTGCCTTACTGATTCCGGACTGACCCCTAGCTCGCGGGCGATCTCGGTGGCGCCGAAGCCGTCGATGATCCACGCCATGACCTGGCGCTGTCTCGGCGGCAGTTCCTGCAGCGCCGCGAGCACCTGCCGGGCTTCTTCGGTCAGCTCCACCGCCAGCGCAGTCGACACCGGCACCGGCGCGTCCGGCAGCGTTGCATGCGGCGTCTGGCGGCGCGCAGCCTGCCGGGCAGCAGTCAACTCGTTCACCGCCACCCGCCGGATCCACGCGCGCGGCACCCGGATCACATCCCAGCTCTCGAATGCCTTGACGAACGTCACCTGCGCGATCTCGGCGGCCTCATCTCCCCCTGCGCCGGTTGCCATCACGAACCTGATCAGCTTCGAGTGCTCGGCGCGGAAGAACTGGGCGAACTCGACGTTCCGCGGCCCGCCGGAGCCCACAGGCACAGCTCCCGCCTCAGGGTCGACCGTCACTGTCACCACTCTGCCTCCGCCCCGCGCGACCACTGCTAATGAAGCTGTCCCACCGGACGCGGCCGCACCTGCCCCGCGGCGCGCGCCTGGACGCCAGATACCAGCCGGGCACATCTGCCACCCCGCGGCACACTCCGAGGCGCACACCGTGCAGCTCCAGGCTAGCCAACGGCGGCACGGCTACCCCGCCCGCGCAACTCACCCTGCCCCACGACACAGATCCTCCGCACAGATCGCATAAGCGACAGGTCCTCCGATGAGCCCCGGATTCGCGCCGCCTACCGCGGCGTTGCCTACTAGAGTGGCAAGCCGCCCCGAACGTGACCTCCCGCGCGAAAACTGCCACGAGAACGCCGCCGGTCGTGTCACAAGCGGCCCGACCCCGCACGACTGCCAGCCGACGCCGTCGAATACACCAGCGGCGCCGTGCTGCACGCTGTTAACTCCGGCACGACGTTCGCGCTGAACGGCTGGTAGAGCCCATCCGTACCCGACCTGCCTTCAGCCTGCTGGCCTCATTCGGGAAAGGTGGCTTCCACCGAGATCCTGATGACGACGTAGCGCAGCGGCAGTCCGCCGGATTGTGCTTCCCGGGCGGCCTGCCGAGCATCCTGAAGGGCATCGTCACGGCTGCGAGCGCTGTATCCCAGGTCCCCGTGCACCGTCAGGGAGGCATCGCGCGGGTCAAATCCAACGACAAGGTACTCGGTCCCGGCCAGTGGACCGGCGGACGTAAGGGTCTCCTGGTGCTCGAAGGAATGCCACAGTCAGGCAGGTGGCGGGCTGACCGGATCGCCTCCAGCGCCCGGTTCAACCCGGACGTGGATTCTTGTGCCGTGGACGCGGGCGGCCTCAAACAGCGTGTTGAGCACTTCTGCGGCCCATTCGGGGCGGTCTAAGGAAATCTGGTTGTACCAGGTACTGGTCACGCTGTCGTAATCGGCGACGTGACGGAGTTTCTCGGTCTGCGCTTTGAAATCCGGCTCAGGCAGGCTGGTATTAGAAGAAATAGACAGCCGCAGCACGGGCACGCCCGGCGACGGGGCAATGTCCGATGGTGCTGCGGTCTGGCGTTCGGGCTTACTTCGGCGGCGCAGCTTCATGGCCTGGGCTCCTTGGGCGCTTAGCGCAGAACGCCCATGTTGGCCTTTGGTCTCCAGGCGCTCGAAGGTGAGCGGCGGCCTGATGAGGCCGACGGCCCAACCGTACTGGTCGCGGCCGTATCTGGTGATGACGCGGTTACGTTCGTTCTTGGGCGGCGGCGCGGCGGCGGAGCAGGAAGGGCAGTCCCGGCACGGCCCGGCGCGGGTCACGGCGTGGCACCGGGTCCACCCGATGGCGCGCCGGCATCCCGGCGGGTTCGGGGACTGGCCGCAGGACCGGGAGCTGCCGGGTTCGACCTGGAGCACACGTTCCGGTTCACCAGGCAGCAGCCGGGCCGGACCGCGCCCCTGCTGCGCGACCCGGCCGCCGCCGGCCGGTGGACCTGTATGGTCATCGCCGCCTGTACCCCGCTTTGCCTCACCCGCGGGCTCGCCGCCATCACCAGGCTGCCCTGGCAGCCGCACCAGCCGCCCGCCGAGATGACGCCGCAGGCCCGGCCCTGGCCGCCCGCAAGGATCAAAGAACAAGCACAAAGCACCCCGCTACCCCGCCGCAAAACCACCGCCAGACAATCCAAACACCTCAGACAACCCAGAAATAAAATAAGCCCAGCAGGTTAAACGGCAAGGACCGAACTATCACGAGTTTCGTGACGCGCTATCGCCTGACCAGCACGACAACCGGCGGAGGTATGTATGGACGGAACTTCTCCGCGTATTCTCCGGGACTAGCCGCAAACGGCCGGTCCTAGCCGGACGAGACCGGACGGGACAAGATCAGCGCCAGAACAGCATCAGCGCTGGTCAAAGTGAGTTTCCCCAGGTGGTGGCAGGTGTTGGTTCGAACCAACGTAGGGTGAGCCGACGGTTTTACAGCCATCTTCCATATGCCGTCTGACCTGCGGTTACGTTCTGTCTGGGAGGATTCTCCGCCTATTCTGCGGCGCGGCCGGCATCAAGCTGACCTGCGCCCGGCAGGAGCCAAACTGACGTTCAGGGCCAGACCCTGCGCGGTTGCGAGGTGCGCCAGCAGTGGCAGCGTCGGAGTGATGCCGCCAGCCTCGAACCGCGCGATACTCGGCTTGGCGACCATGGTAGGATAAAAGTATGACCGCCTCGGCTAAGCGGAAAGTGTCGGTCACCCTCGACGCGGACCTCGTCGCGGCAATGGAAGCCGATACCAGCACCACGCTATCGGCAAAAGTGAATTCGGCCCTGCGCGCAGAGTTCACCAGGCGCAGGCGCCAGCAGGCTCTCACGGACCTTCTCGATCAGATGGCAGACGAGCGGGGCGTGCTGGACACGCCAGAAGATCAGGCAGAGATCGCACGGTACATGCGGCTACTTGGCGGCATGGCAGCAGAACCCGGCCAACGGCAGGCCGGCTGATGCGACTGGTACTCGATGCCGAAGCAGTGAACGCACTGCTTGATCCACGGCATCCAGCCGAACGCAAGGTACGGCTCGCCATGGAGGCTGCACGCAGGCTGCACCGCGACGTCGCCATCGCGACAGGAACCCTCGCCGAGTTGTACCGGGGAGCCGGACGCAATCAGGCTCTCGACGCACTGCTCGCCAGAGAATCGGGAGATGGGCTGCTGCTCCGCGACACCGATCGGACGCTGGCCCGCCTGATCGGCGCCCTGCTCACCGAAGCGGGCGCAAGTTCCGCGCTCTTCGCAGACGCCCATCCCGTCGCGGTCGCGATCGAGGCAGGCGGAGGCGTGGTCCAGACCGCTGATCCCGACGACCTCGGCAGGCTCGCAGCCCCTTACCGGACGGTCGTCGTCGAGCCGCTAGCACGGCAGAAGGGCTCGCCACACTGAGCACTCTTCTCAACGCGGGCACATCACGTGACGACTAGCGCAGGAGAACGCCATCACGACTGAGGCGTTCGCACAGGAGCATGCCGCCGGGGCACTGGACGCCTACTCGCGCTTCGGCAAGGGCAGGCACCCGGTTGCCCTGAACTTCGGCGACTGCTGCACCTACGCGATCGCCTCCCTGGCCGGCGAACCGCTGCTGTGCATCGGAGACGACTTCATCAAGACCGACCTGCCGCTTGCCAGTCTCGATCGGCCGGGATGATCTCCCATAGTTCCTCGGGCGTAGCTATTCAGCAAGTGTCAGCGGCGTGAGGACTCCTGGCATGCCGTGGAAGCACCGCGGCCTGCGGGGGCACGACGCACTATTACGGCGACATTCTGGCAGGACACCAGCGGCCCCGAGCCCGGCTAGGCTAGTGATCCGCCCGACAGACCCAGGGAATTGGAGTTCTGATGGTCACGCCTGCTTTCAGGCCACGGCGGATCGTGATCCTTGGCACTTCTGGGTCAGGCAAGTCGACCGTGGCCACGGCGCTCGGACGGTTGCTTGAGGTCCGGCCGATGGCGCTGGACGAACTAGCCCAGGGCCCGAATTGGATCCAGGTGCCCGCACACGAACTCGCCGAGAAGGTCACCGAGTTGGCGGCTGAGCCCCAGTGGATCGCGGACGGCAACTACATAGACCAGGTGAGCGGCCTGCTGTGGCCGCGCGCCGAAATGATTGTCTGGCTGGACCTGCCGCTGCGCGTGATCCTGCCGCGGCTGGTCAGGCGCAGCCTGGACCGGATCGTACACCGCACCCCGATGTTCAGCGGCAACCGGGAGACGTGGCGGGCGCTGGTCGGCAGGGATTCGGTGCTCTGGTGGGCGGTCCGGTCACAGCGCCGGCATGTACGCGAACTTCCAGGCCGACTGGACGTGGTGGCAGATACCGGGACGTGTGTGGTCCGGCTGCGCTCTGCGGCGGAGGCCGACAGATGGCTGGCCGACATGGCCACCGCCAGCGCCCGCGGCCTGCCGCGGGCGACCCCTTAGCACGGTCGTGCGTTACAGGTCGCTCGAGCGTTCCGGCCTGCGCATTTCGGTGCTGGGCCTGGGCTGCAGCAAGCTGGGCTCGCGCGTCACTGGGGTGGAGGCTGACGTGCTGATCAGGTCGGCACTGGAGGCTGGGATCAGCTTGTTCGACACTGCCGACGTCTACGGCGCAGGCGCGAGCGAAGGAGCCCTGGGCGGCGCGCTGCTCGGTGTCCGCGATCAGGCCGTGATCGCGACCAAGGTGCGCTGGCCTACCGGCCGCGGCGCAAATAACCGTGGCGCCTCCCGTATCCACATCATGTCTGCGGTCGAGGGCAGTCTGCGCCACCTGCGCACCGATCTGTACCAGGTTCACGCACCCGACCCCACAACCCCGGTGGAGGAGACACTGGCCACGACGGACCATCTGGTCACCAGCGGAAAGGTTCGTTACGTTGGCATGTCAAACTTCGGCGGCTGGCAATTGGCCGACGCATACTGGCGCGCGGTTGCGGCTGGGCACTCGCCGGTCATCAGCACCCAGTCACCGTACAGCCTGCTGGACCTGCGGGCTGAGGCGGAGATCCTGCCCGCTGCCCGCCGTCTGGGAATCATGCCACAGCACTGGAGAGGTTCTGGCAGTCCAGTCCCAGCGCGTGTCGCGCCGCAGCAGCCCGCAGTACGTCCACCTCGTTCAAAGAGCCGATGCGGCGCACCGCGTATCGCTCGCCGAGGCCGATAGCCAGCCCGCAAACCGAGGCGTCGTCATCCGGCACCGTCTCTACATGCCGGAATGTCCCCGTAGGCGGGATCCCCATGTCAGGTCGGCGAGACGTGACCACCACGCAGGCGGCGGCGGAACCTAGCCAGTCTGCCAGCTCGCCGAATCTCGGAGCGCGGGTCAAGACTAGAAACGACATGCGAACCTTCCATGCGCTGCTCGGTCGGCAGCCACCGGGCCTTGGGCATTCAGGTAGGCGAACAGCGGACGAGCTCCGGCACGCGCCTCGCCATCCGGGTGACATCCGCCAGCACGGAAGGCACAGTTGTCCCGGGGATGGCGCAGTACCCGATCGCGTCAAGGCGGTTGGCGGGCTCGCTCACCACATTGCCGACAAAGCCGTAGTCAAGATAGACGACCCTGGCACCCGGGAGGTCGGTGAAGGCAGAGTCGTCGGGCAGCGCCACTATGCGCCCTGGCCCGCCGAGATAAGGAACCAGCCGATGAGCTGGATCGGCCGTGTCACGGGCAGGTCCGACAGACAGCCCGGGCCAGCCAGGCAGGGCAGTTCACGCAGGTCCACGCTTGCGGCCAGGTCGATCGCCTCAGCGATCCTCGCGCCTCCCCGGCGCAGTCCGATCTCGGAGAAGACGAGCCCTCCACCGGTGATGAACGCTTCCATATGGGCTGCGCCCTGCCGGTAGCCGAGCGCGTTCAGCACGCAGACGAGCAGCTTTCGCTTCCTGCGTACAGGTTCTTGTGGCCGGTCTCCGGGAGGATGATTGACCCAGCCGGCTGATCCCCTTCCATGTCCATCACGTTCGTCAGGTACTGCCCGATGGACAGGAACCGGGGCTGCCCGCCTTCGATGACCGCGTCCACGCCATAGCCCCCGGAGCCAACGCCCACGACGTTGCCGTTAGTGATCTCGCAGGCGGCGCTGAGCGTGAACCTCTGACGCCCGTTCAGGTCGTTGTGGTGGCGCCGGCGATGCGTGTTCGCGCGGCCAGGAGACGGTTGCTGAACAAGCCCGAATTCTCCATGATCAACTTCTGGATCCCGCCGGTCAGCGCGGTGTGCCATGAGGAGGACGGCGCTCCGTAACAGCACCTGCTGAAGTGATCCTGACCGATGACCGTGGCCGCGGACCGCTCGGCCACCCGAGGACCCCGTACATGCGGTTCGAGGATGAGGACGGTGTGATCACTCTTCATCCGATACCAACCGACGTCACTCGCGCCGAGGCGCTGATGTGGAAGCGCAACCCACGCGGAGCCGCCCGGATCGCCTCGTCGCTTAACGCGGCGTCGGCTGGCAGCGGCGTGGCCGCGGACCTGGCGGCCGGTGATCTGTGACCGCGCCGTATTCCGTCGCGTTCTATTCAGACAAGGGCGACCTGATCGACGGGCGTCCGCCCGCGCAGATCGCCTACGCTGAATTCCGGCTTGCGGATAGGAGTGGTGATGTAAGTCAGTGCCCGTGAATCCCTTGTCACCGAAGACCCGCCCGCCTTCTTGAGGATATTCTCCGCTTCCGATCCTTTCAGCTTCGCCATGGCGTGCTGGTTGCCGGTCACGGGATCGGAAACGAACGTGACGCGGCCCTGAAGATTCGTGATTATCAGCGAGCCATGTCCCGTGGTCTTGTATTTCCCGGACCACAGCTTGCTTTCACCGTGCCAGGACCAGCACGGCCACAGCGTGCCGTCTGCCAGAGCGATCACGCCCCTGGTGGCCTCGGCTGCGTCCTCAGCCGCCGGCCGGTCCTCGTGCGTAGCTTTCTCGATGAATGGCGTGAGGAACGTGATGTACCGCGATATCGTCGACTGCGAGACGTCGAAGATATCGGCCCATACGTCCTCGATGATGTTCTGCCGCAGATATCCGCAGGCGACGATCAGCGCCTCTCGCAAGGTCAGCTCACGCCGACGTCCCTCATCTTTATCCCATGGTTCTTCGATGAGCCCGGCCACGAGGTATTCCAGCTCGCTGAGTTGCTCTTCGCCCAGTCCTGACATACGCTCGAACCGCAACGGCTTCTCCTGCTAGGAAAGATTTGGCCTGAAGAACCTTCTCCCTATCGGCTGGAAAAGCCGTTGTCTCCTACCAGCGAGGCGTGTCGGGAACTTACTGAAATGAGTCGGCACGAAAGCGTTATGAACTAATTAACTACCGGGTTTTGCATAACTCTCAATGACGATGCCAAACTGAAGCTGAAACCAATCAATATGGATTCGCCTAACGGGTTCAGGCGTCTGCTCGCGGCTTCTGCGCTGTCTAGTTTCGGTGATGGAGTAAGGCTCATAGCTTTTCCGCTAATTGGCGCATCGCTCACCAGAGATCCTCGGACAATCGCCGCACTTGCCGCTATGGGCACGCTGCCATCACTCGTCGGAGCGCTTCCGGTCGGCGAGATAGTCGACAGGATGCGCCGTGCGCGGCTGATGGTCGTGGTTGACGCCACCAGAGGGCTGGCGCTAGGTGTTCTAGTCCTCATCATCGCGACGGGTCATCTGGAGGTATGGCACCTGCTAGTCCTGGCTCTGCTGCTCGGCATCGGCCAGCTATTCTTCGACATCAGTTCGTCCGCCCTTGTGCCTACGGTCATCCCGGCTACGAAGCTAGCCCGCTTCAATGGATACCTGGCGAGCACGCAGCAGGCCGGAGCTGGCCTCATCGGGCCAGCCTGCGCGGGCCTTTTTTACGCCGTATCTCAAGAAACACCGTTTGCCGTGGACGGCGCCACTTTCTTGCTGTCAGCGCTCATAGTCAGCTCACTCGCGCGTCGCGAAGCCAAGCCTCGGCTAGAGAGTAATGCTGAGCAAGACAGCGGCCCACTGCGCGAGCTCACATCAAATGTGCGCGAGGGGATTCGATGGTTGCTCGCAGACCGGCCGCTGCTCGCAATGGTGGGACTTTTTGCGGGCTGGAGCCTGTTCGGGTGGATCGCAGAAGCTGTACTCGTGCTCTATGTCAAGGAGGACCTGCATGCATCGAATACCGTGTTTGGCCTCCTTCTCTCGGTGTGCGCGGCAGGTGCCGTGCTAGGCGGAATCGCCGCCAGCCGCATAGTCACCCGCTTCGGGGCGGCGCATGTGCTCACGCCGTGCCTAGTGCTCTATGGTCTGTGCCTGCTCCCCCCGGCCTTCCTGTCGAGCCAGATCCTCGTAGGCATTGACTTCTTCGTGCAGGGTGTTCCGGTCGTCATCTTCTCCATAGCAAGCGTGACCATCAGGCAGTCGGTGGTGCCAAGCGCGATACTCGGGCGGATTACCTCGATCTTCTACCTCGCCGGCGCTGGCCTGGCGCCGGTTGGCCTGCTGCTCGGCGGTGTCATCGGCGGTTGGACAGGACTACGCTCGACGTTTCTCTTCGGCGGGCTGGGTGTGGTCGCGATCGCACTGGCGCTAGCCCGCCCGGTGTCGGCCCTGGCAAAGCGACCTATGGCTGCAGAATTGGTCAAGACGAGCACATGAACATCAATCCTCAGGGAGGCTAGATGAGTGATCCGGGACCGAGCCTGAGAGAGACGCTCGAATCGTGACCGGTGAGCAATAATGTCGACCATCGTCAGCTAACTCGACTGTTCGCGGGCACCGAGCAACATTCGGCCTCGTCTGCAGTGCAGAACCAAGAAAGCAGCTACATCGTTCCTGACTTACCGTCGGTAGCCTGGCCGTCAATCGAACAGTTCGGATGGGTGTCTGATCTGAACGCGACGTATGATGCCGTTCGTCGTGAGTTCCTTGCTGAATATAAGTCGATGCGTCACTATTCTGAAGACGAGACGCTGGCGCCGGTTGACTTGTGGCGTGTACTTCATCTGTTCTTATTTGGTCGCCAGGTGAAGAGGAACGTGCAGGCATGCCCCGCTACCATCGGGACGCGGTCATGAAGCGGGGCATGAACGCGGTCACCGGCAACCTTGCTGTCGGAATAGCCGCGGGAATCGCCACCGGGGCCTGCTCGGCCCTGCCCGCAAGACGATCAGGTGCGGGGCTGCGGAACGAAGTACCTGCAAGGCTGACCAGCCGCACTCTCCGGCTGCCGGGCGATGGAAAGCCGCAAAAGCGGAAATATTACTGCATCATACCCTCCTGCGGCAGGATCAGCAGAGCCGCAGCGCCACCAGAGTGCCCAGTGCACTTGGTAACCATGACGACTGAAAAACCAGGCTAGAAATAGAAACCCGCACTGCGCTATCACGAATCAGAGTCCATCTGCCGCAGCGCAGCGCAATAACCCCGGGCGCTGGCCAGGGCCGCGAGGTAACTGACCGCGGCCAGAGCCGCGAAAAAGACACAGATCGCGCCTATTGCGATCAGGCCGACCTTCGTCCTGGC
>DASTJM010000053.1:0-16358 GCA_035716545.1 Streptosporangiaceae bacterium | reverse complement strand
GCCGGCGAGGGTACTGACGACGGCGACCTGGCCGCCGATCGTGAAAGCCGCGGCGCTGGCGATCAGCGCCCCGCAGACCTGGCCAGCCGCGGCGCACGCCGACGCCCGGCCGCGGTCGGCGGCGCTGAACCAGTCAAGCAGCGCGGTAGTGATGACCATGAGCACGCAGTTCAAGCCGACCTGCGCCCCGCACCAGATCAGGACAAGCACCGGAGCTGACCTGGCCGTCGGCAAGATCGTCAGGAAGATCGCGGCGGTGAACGCTCCCGCCAGATGTACCGGGCGACGTGAGCCGGCCAGGTGCCGCCGCCAGTCGGACACGCCGCCCGCCGCGACGCCGGCGATCATAGCGACGGCCGCGCCTGTTCCGGCGACGATGGCCAGCACGACCGCCTTGTGCCCTCCTGAGCTGAGATCCCTGGCCAGCGCCGGAAGTATGACGAGAAGGCTGAGATACAGAGCCTGGGCGATGCCCGCGTTGGCGATAGCGACGAGCATCAGAGCACGCCGCGTGGCGGTGCCGGGCGGCAAGCGCACGCCGATCGCGCTGGTTCTCACGGACGGCGAACCAGGCCGGTGTAGCCGGCCACGGCCAGGGTCGCTGAAGCTACCGTGAGCGAGCTGACGGCCCAGAACGCGGCGTCGTACGCCTCTCCGGTCACCTTGGTCGTGTCGAGCGCGCACGCCCCGTGGCCTGGGCCGACAAGGAACGGCGCCTGGATGCCGAAGACCAGCTGCTCGGCCGTGCTGCACGGGACAACGCGAGCTGAGGTCGAGGAGACCGCGCGGTACAACACCGGCCTGTGTCCGGCAAGGTGGGTGTGGCCGGCTGCCCACCCGACCGCTGCGGTCACGGCCGCGAGGAACACTGTGATGACGAAGGCCGGCCAGGTCCGGTATCCGTAGCCGATGGTCACCCGCTGCACTCGCAGGCCGAGACGCGCGATCGCGCGCGCGATCGCGGCTCCCAGGCTGGCACCATCCGCGGCCAGGCCGCGACCGCGCCTGTCATCTTGCTGCGCGATCAGCACTCGCCTGGCGTCTTGCTCACGGCCCCCGGCCCGGTAGGAGTCGGCAAGCTGCTGATAGGGCTGGGCGGCATAACGCGGTGTCCGCTCGCGCAGCAGCCGTATCCACGCTTCCACGCTGCCCTGCGCGGGCATTCCTCCGTAGGTCGTTCCCTCGAGCCCGATGGACGCCGGCGTCGACAGCCAGGCTTGGGGCTCCAGCCAGAGCGAACCTAGCGTCGCCTCGTCGAGCAGCAGCGCGGAAGCAGCCTGGCGACCGGTGTCCTCAAAGATCGCATCGTGAACGGATAGCCGCCCGCCTATCCGCGAACCGGTCAGTCGCACGAGCCCGCGGCCGGTGCCGAGGATGTGCAGCTCCGGCTGAAGCAGAAGGTCGCCGTCGACTGTGATGGCCTCGGCGAGCAGCGCGGGCCCGTCATCGTTGACAAGGCGCGCCTCGCCGGCCGCCACCTGCCCGCCGACATGGGCGCCAGGCATCCGAACCGCGCCGTTTCCGCCGTGGCCGGCGGCGGCGAACGAATGCCGCAGGAAGAAGTCGCCAGTGACATCGAGCCCATCGGCCGCGAGCGCGGGGCCGGTGTCATTGGCCAGTGTCGCGGGTCCGGCGAGCAACTGGCCGGCAACGCGCGCCGACACGAGCCTGACGCATCCAGCTGGCCCTGCTCCGTCCGCCCGGAACCCGGTGTCCATCAGCAGGTTGCCGCCGACGACGAGCCTGTCGGCGAGCAGGGCTGGTCCGCTTTCGTTGATCAGCGCGGCGTCGCGCATCACGAGCTGGCTGCCAACCTGGGCGCCAACCAGCCTGACGGCACCATCCGTGCCGTGTCCCCTGGCCTCGAACCCGCCTTCGAGCACCAGGCCGCCGTCGGCGGTCATCGCGTCGGCGAACACGGCCGCGCCGCTGGCGTTGCCTATCGCGCCTGAATCGAAGACGAGCTGCCCGCGGACCGTGGCCGCGGCGAGGCGGACGGCTCCCTGCCCGCTGTCGGCAGTGACTGAGAAATCGCCGGAAAAGACGACGTCGCCGCCTGCGGCCAGCCGGTCTGCCCGGAGGGCAGGACCAGCCGCATTGCTGAGGGTGGAATGCCGGCAGGAGAGCTGCCCGCAGATGTCAGCGCCAATGAGCCGGACAGCGCCTGATTCGCCGGCGCCGATGGCGGTGAAACCCTGGTCAAGCAGCACATCGCCGCCGACGCTGAGGTAGTCAGCAGCCAGCGCCGGGCCCGACCGGCAGCTCAGGTCACCGGTTCGCAATGACAACCGCCCGCCGATGCGCGCACCGCGCAACCGCACTGTCCCGGCATCGCCGGCCGCCGCCGCCTGAAAGTGGTCGTCGAGTATCAGGTCTCCGGCCAGATTGAGGCCGTCCGCGCAGATTGCCGACTCGGCAACGGTCGTGATCCGTGATCCAGACAAGATGATCCTCGGCAACCGCGCTCCGGTCAGGTTGACAGGTGCGCTGAAAGAGCACGACCGCAGTTCGAGCGCCACGTCGCAGGAGAGCAACTCAAGGTCGAGTGCTCCGATGATGACGGCATTGAGAAGCCGAATGCCGTGCGGGTCCGCTGCCTGTGACGAATTGGCGGAACTGGCCAGCATAATGTCGCGGATTGCTTCAGCGCGTAGTGCCTGACCTGCTGCGTTGAACGGCTCGCCGGTTTTGGTGCAGTCAGCCAATTGCTTCTCTGACCCGGACATAGCGGCATGATTCATTGCAGATGGCACTCAAGCACCCTAGCGCACATTAGCGGACTTTCGCGACGCGGCGGGTGCCCACTTAACGACCAGCAAGTTGCCTGCCGCCGACACTTGAAGCGTCCGGTCTAGATCGGTGAATTGCCGCAGCACGGCATCGGTGATCGGCGTCGTGCTGACACCGAACAGCATAAGGTCGCTCGAGTCGTCGCTTACCGGAATGAAGCTGATCTTGAGCTCGGCCGGCTTGAGCGAGTGCAGTGCGGTCTCCACGAGCTTGCGTCCAAGGTCGATCGCCTGCCCGCTGGGATTCGCACCGAGAATCTCGATCGTGATGCCGGCTTTATTTGCCTCGTCGAGCAGGTACAGGAGCCGCTCGTCGGAGAACTCCGCCGCGTTGAGGTGCTGACGAGTCCATTGCTGAAGCCTCGACGCGACAGCGGGAAGGCTTACCTCAGCGACTTCAGGCGCAGCCGCCACTGCCGCAGCGTCTCTTACGGCGATCAGGAATGGCAGTACTCGCTGGCGAACAGGGTCGATACGGCGTTCCTCGACCGATCTGATCGCTCGCCGGCGCTCGGCGACCTGCCTGGCCTCAGAGAGCCGCGCCAGGTAGTTGTCGCTGATGGGCGTAAGCCCGGCGAAGGCGCGCCGGTGAGCGATCGCGGCAAGCAGGCCGAAAACGATAACGGCGTTAGCGCCAATTGTGCCGCCGCTGCTCGCATGGGAAATGGAAAGGTCAATGGTGCCGATGACGAGCAGTGTCGTCAGCAGCGATTCCCACAGCGGACGGAGCAGCGCTATGGTCGCCACCACGCAGACCGCGCCGCCAGCCGCCCAGTAGGCATAACCGTCCTGGGTACCGCCGACGATAACCGAGATTCCAAGCCACAGGAGCGCGATCGTCACCGCGACAAGGGCCGCCGCCTCGATCAGGCTGAGGGCGAGTCGCGCGGCTGCCTTGGCGGCGAGTGCGCTTACCATGATCTGTGCTGTAAGCACCGCCAGGGCGACCGGGACCTCCTTGCTATTGCCCAGGTGAAAGATGGCGAACAAAGCTGTGGCGACCAGCTGCGGCGCGAAGTACGTAAGCCAGACGTAGCGCAGGTTCAGGCCAAGTCGCTCGACCCAGCTCCACGGCAGGCTGCCTGCCAGGACCTGCTCAGGTATTTCAGGCGACCGCAGCGGCGCCCAGTCCAGCGTCACCGTAGTACCGGCACCGGGAGCGCTGACGACCCGCGCGGTCCCGCCGGCGGCCGTCATCCGGCCGACGATCGAATTGCGAATTCCGTAGTGGCCGGGAGCTGGCGCCCGCGTGTCGAAGCCAAGGCCGTTGTCCCTGACCTGGAGCCTGTGGAAGCCTTCGGAACTCAAGGACACGATGACCGCGCTTGCCCTGGCGTGATCGCGGACGTTGCGCAGGCATTCGCCGAGTGCGCCGGCGAACGCGAGCGCGATCTGCGATGGCACGAGCGCCGAGCCGGATGCCGCAAACGTAATCGGCAGAATTGCCGTCCAGTGGCTGATCTCTGCCCGCACGGCCGCAAGCAGCTCAGTATCGGCGTCGTCCGGCTGCGCGGGAACAACGGGACCAGACAGTGCGTGGACGGCATGATCGACGAGGCGGATCGCCTCCGGGTCTTGCCCGTCGCCGGATCCGGGGCGGGTCAAGGCGCCGAGCCCGCCGAGCACCAGGTCGTGCACGAGCGTGACGGCCTGCTGATCGGCCATCGTGGCGGCTTCGTCGGCACGACGCCGTGCCTCGAACCGGGCGGCCTGCTCGCTCAGAATGTCTGCCTGCCGCGCGCCGCGCCGCAGGAATCTGGCCACGCTCCAGACGACGACCAGGTTGGCGATGCTGGCAATTGCCTGCTCGTTGGGAATGGCCTCAGGCCGGAACTGACCGGGGTAGGAAAGCTGATCCATGATCAGGGCGAGGCTGATCACGACGGTGCAGGGCGCGGCAAGCTTGAGAGCCGGACCGAAGCCGACGTAAGAGGAAAGCGCCGGGGCGAGCATCAGCAGCAGTCCGTCGGCGACGGGGCCCAGTGCACCGCCGGCGTCGAACAGATGCCCCCTGCCGGTCAGGCTGATCAGGGTGAGCGCCACCGCGACGCTAATCAGCAGTTGCGCGAGCACAACCGGACGCACGAGCGCGCGCTTCCTGAAGGCGATCGTGATCGCGATGAGCTGAATGCCAGTGAAGCCGATTCCGGTCAGCTGGACCACCGGACTTGCGTGCTCGGCGGCGCTGATCCAGAGCCACTGCCCGCCGAAGACTCCGATCAGGGCCAGCCAGACCCGCGTCAGGGTGAGCTCGAGGTTGTCGGAATGTATCCGCGCGTTCTCGCCAGCTAGCTCGAGCTCAGCCCGGGGCGTGCCCGGGCGTGGTGTCTGCACGGCGGCCAAGTGAATTTGCTGCCTCGGGCCCCGTATTACGGCGCTGACGCCTTCGGGTTCCGCGCAAGCGCCGGCGGCTCGGGATAGGCTTCGCGATACGCGTTGGCGATCACGCGCAAACTAGACTCGACGAGGTCGTCGGTAATGCTCATCAGGCTCGCGATCTGCTCGGTGGTCAGCCCGCCTGCCACATAGCGCAGGATGTCACGCTCCATCTCCCTGAGCGCAAGCCTGGACGGCTGGATCACCTGCGCCATCAGGTACGTGAGGTACAGGGGGGCGCCGCCGGCAACAGCCTTGATAGCCGCGACCAGCGGTCCTATCTGATCGTTCTTCGCCACAAGCGCGCAAGCGCCAGCGGTCAGTGCCTCTCGCAGCGCGTCGGGCAGCGCAGTGCTGGTCAAAATTACGACCCGGTAGCCGCTATCGCGCAGCCTCAGGACGTTATCCCCGACCCACGATCGGTCGCTCAGCGACACATCAAGGACCGCGACGCTCGACCGGCTCGCAGGATCAGCTTCTTGGCTGAGCAAATCGTCGACCGTCTCCGCCAAAGCGCCGATGTGGATTCCGTGCGCTGACAATCCGCGAAATCCTTCGCGTATCATCTCATGGTCATCGATGATCGCGACTTTAGGTTCAGTACCAGATACAGCACTGGATTTGCTCACCCGACCACCTTACTCGTCAGGCCAGCTTGGAGGTCATGCTGGCCTGAACGGCCACCGTAACGGACCAGCACCACCTTGATGCTGATCCCGGTCAATCGGCTATAGCCCGACTACCGCTAGCACTCCTCTGCGAGGTGCCAAATTAGCCTGCCGGTACCGTCCCGCGCCGCCGCGGTGACCTCGAGGCGCCCTCCTCTTGTCCTCGTTCTCGGACTCCCGCTCGGGGGCGGGCACATGGCGGCAGCCAGGTACATCGAGCGCCGCTTGCGCTCTGCTTCGCCAGATACGTTTGAGGTAGAGGTCCACGACCTGTCCGCGCACGTGACCCTCGGCGGAAGGCAAATCTCACAGCCAATTGCCAGTTTTTATCGCTGGTGCATCGAAAACTTCGGATCGCGTCCCTACCAGATGATCTTCAGGTGGGCTGACCGTCACCCAGATACCTGCTCCCGGCTCGTGTTCCAGATCTTCGGCCGTCGCGCGGCGGCCTGGCTGCGCAGCCGGGACCCGGCTCTGATCATCTCCACCTATCCGCTGGTGACCTATGTTGCCGCGACCGTATTCCGGGGCTCCGCGGTTGGAGTGATCAATGTCGTTACCGATGCGGGCAAGCTCAACCGGCTGTGGTGGCAAGGCCAACCGCACCTGACGCTCGTCACCCACCAGGACCTGCTCGGGCAAGCCAGGGACGCGGGACACGCGAGCACCCGCGTGCACAACATCGGCCTCCTCGCCGACCCCAGGCTCAGCCAGGTCACGGACGCCGGCCTGGCGAGGGCGCGAGTTGGCCTCAGGGACGCCTTCACCGTGCTGCTGGCCGGCGGCGGCCTGGGGTTCGGGCCCAATCTGGAGCAGTTCGCCCGCCGCCTCGGCAGCGTCGCGACCGGGGCCGGCGCGCAGTTTATCGTCGCTGCCGGCAGCAATGCCGAGCTCCGTGCGACGATCATGAGATTACTGCCGCCGTCGTCAGCCATCGTGTGTCCGGCCACTGACATGACCGACGCGGTGATCGCTTCTGATCTGGTGATCGGCAAGGCCGGATGGCTGACCATCAGCGAATGCATCACCGCGGGTAAGCCGATCATCGTGCTGGATTCGATCCCCGGGCAAGAGGACGAGAACATCAAGTTCATCGAGCGGCTTGGCATCGGCAGGAGGATGTCGGTAGCCAGCGCGCTCGAAGCGTTCGCGGCATACGCCGTGAACCGGGAATTGCTGGTTCACGACTTTTTTGTGAAAAGGGAGCTCTATCACGCCGAAGCCGGCAGTTACCTGGCGCGGTTGCTCATGGGAGTACTCCGGGAGGTGCGGGGCGAGGGCGCGGGCGCGTGACAGCCAAATTCACCGTGACCTCACGCGGCTTGAATATGTACTCACATTGATGGGCGCGGAAGAGGGTCCAGGTTACGCGGGGGAACTCCGCCAGCGGGGCTGTCTTGAAACTTGTCAGAGCGCGGGCCCTGAGCGGATAGACATCGTAGTCAATTTCCCTCAGGAATTGCATCAGCTCATTCGCCCAGCGGTCATAGTCCTGAGCGTCGGCCTTGCTGTCACGGAGCAGGACCTCGCACAGGACAATCGGGCGATCAGCGGTCAGGGTGCTGGTCATCCCGCGCAGGATTTCCAGTTCGGCGCCCTCGGCGTCGATCTTGATCAGGCCGATCTCGGTTATGTCATAGAGGTCGCGCACGAGGTCGAACGGCAGGAGCCTGACCTCGATGGCCTGGTACGGCCGACCGGGGCGCAGCCCGGCGTGCATGGTAGCGCGGGTATCGGTGGGGACCCCCGGTTCTGTGTACAGCGGGCAGGTTTGCTCGCGCTCAGACAAGCCGAACTTGAGCACTGAGCAGTTCACCAGCCCGTTGCGGCGGATTAAATGGTCAAGTACTGGCCAGCATTTCGGATTGGGCTCGATACCCCAATAACGTCGCTGGTGCCCCGAGTACACGTAGTCGCAGAGGGTCTGCCCGATATTCGCGCCTACATCTATGAAGTCACCCGCGGCGTCCGGGAGCAGCGCCGTCATGAATCTGGTCTTCCTGGTCGGGACCCACCCGACCAGGGGGATGGCCGTCGCCTTGCTGAGCGGCACCCGCAATGTGAGGCGCGGATGGAGAGCCCGGATGTCCGGTGAGTTAGCGGGCCGCACCCCCGTAGCGTACGCCGCCGGCGGATCGCGCGACGCCTGTCAGGCTCGCGTGCTCGTCGCGGCGCGGGCAACTGGTAGTGGTTATGCCGTACTTGTGTTCGATCAGGATCGAACTTTGTCGGTGCCGCTCGTTAGAGTGGTCGACGGGAGGCGGGATCACGGGCGTACGAGAGCACGGGCGTACGAGATCACGGGCGTACGAGATCACGGGCGCAAGGCTAACGGACGGGATCTGGGCGGGCGAGTGACGGGAGGAGGTGCTCGCGGGAGCGATGGGCTGGAGCAACCCGCCTGTGCCGTGGCGGGAGTTCGAGCGGAGGCTGTCCTGGCGACAGCAAGACGACGATGCTGCCCCGGGTGACCTCAGGGAAGGCGTGGCGGGGCAGCGCGCCGGTGAGCAAGCCGCCCGGGAGGGACTGGCCCGGGAAGGACCGGCCCGGGAGAAGCTGGCCCGGGAAGGACTGGCCCGGGAAGGACTGGCCCGGGATCTTCGGATTCCCGAAGGACCGCGCCTTCCGTGGGCGGAGTTGCACTGCCACTCGGCCTACAGCTTCCTCGACGGGGCGTCAGATCCGGAGACGCTGATCGCCGAGGCAACCGCGCTCGGGCTTAGCGCGATCGCGATCACTGATCATGACGGGATGTACGGGGTGCCGCAGTTCGCGCAGACGGCCGCCAGGTTCCGCGCCCGGGCGATCGCCGGCGGCGCCGCCGGCGGCCACGGCGGGGTCAGGACCGTGTTCGGCGCCGAGCTCGGGCTGACTCGCGGGACCGGCCGTACCGGGATGCCCGATCCGGCCGGTCAGCATCTGCTTGTCCTGGCTCGTGACCCCGAGGGCTACGGGCGGCTGTGCCGGGTCATCAGCGACGCGCACCTGGCCGGCGGTGAAAAGGGCCGCCCCGACTATGAAATCGCCCGGCTAGCGAGCGCCCACGACGGGCACTGGGTCATTCTCACCGGCTGCCGCAAGGGCGCCGTTCCCGCCGCGCTTACCGCGCCAGCGCCGGGCGCCGACCTCGACATCACGGCCGCGCGGGCTGAACTGGACGCGCTGACCGGCATGTTCGGCCACGAGAACGTCATGATCGAGCTGATCAGCCACGGCCAGCCCACCGACGACGAGCGGAACGACGCGCTGTTCGAACTCGCCCGCCGTACCGGCAATGGCGTGGTGGCGACCAGCAACGTGCACTACGCGACCCCGGCCGACGCCAGGCTGGCCCAGGTACTCGCGGCGGTCAGGGCCAGGAGCAGCCTGGACGAGATCGAGGGCTGGCTGGCCGCGTCCGGCGGCGCTTACCTGCGGTCGGGCGCCGAGATGGCGCGCAGGCTGCGCCGTTACCCAGGGGTCTACGAGCGGACAGTCGAGCTTGGCGAGCGCTGCGCGTTTGACTTCGGGGTGATCGCGCCCAAGCTGCCCGATTTCCCCGTGCCGGACGGCGGCAGCGAGATGAGCTACCTCAGGAAGCTCGTCACTGAGAAGGCGCCTGAGCGCTACGGCGATCCCGCCGCCGAGCGCATCCCAGGTGCCTATGGTCAGATCGCCCACGAGCTTGATGTCATCGACCAGCTCGGGTTCGCCGGGTACTTCCTGATCGTCCACGACATCGTCAAGCATTGCGATGACAACGGGATCGCCTGCCAAGGTCGCGGGTCAGCCGCCAATTCGGCAGTCTGCTATGCGCTGGGGATCACGAGCGTTGATCCCGTTCAGCATGGATTGTTGTTTGAGCGTTTTCTTTCGGCGGGCCGGGACGGACCGCCAGACATTGACCTGGATATCGAGCACCATCGGCGCGAACTGGTCATCCAGTACGTCTACGACACCTACGGCAGGCAGCGGGCCGCTCAGGTCGCGAACGTGATCGCCTACCGGCCGAGGATGGCGATCAGGGACGCCGGCCGGGCGCTCGGCTACTCGCCAGAACAGCAAAACCTCTGGTCCAAGCAGGTCGGCCCGAGGATGTACGCGGCCGGGCAGCCGCTGCCGCCGGACGCCGGGGTGCCGGACGAGGTCGTGGCGCTGGCGATGCGGATGCAGAAGCTGCCTCGCCACCTCGGCATCCACTCGGGCGGCATGGTGATCTGCGACCGGCCGGTCGCCGAGGTCTGCCCGGTGGAGTGGGCCAGGATGCCGAACCGCTCGGTGCTGCAGTGGGACAAGGACGACTGCGCGTACGCCGGGCTGGTCAAGTTCGACCTGCTCGGCCTTGGCATGCTGACCGCGCTGCGGGACTGCTTCGAGCTGGTTGCCGGGCACCACGGCGTGCGCTGGGACCTGCACTCGATCCCGCAGGAGGACTCCGGCGTCTACGACATGCTGTGCGAGGCCGACACGGTCGGGGTTTTCCAGGTCGAATCCCGCGCCCAGATGGCGACGCTGCCCCGGCTGCGGCCGCGGCAGTTCTATGACCTGGTCGTCGAGGTCGCGCTGATCAGGCCGGGCCCTATCCAGGGCGGCTCGGTGCACCCGTACATGCGCCGCCGCCGCGGCGACGAGCCGGCGTACCTCCCTCATCCGCTGATGAGATCGGCTCTCGGCAAGACGCTGGGTGTGCCGCTGTTCCAGGAGCAGATGATGCAGATCGCGATCGACTGCGCCGGGTTCAGCCCATCAGAGGCCGACCGGCTGCGGCAGGCGATGAGCTCCAAGCGCGCGCCCGAGCGGATCGAGGAACTCCGCTCGCGGCTGCTCAGCGGGATGTCGCAGCGGGGGATCTCGCCGGACGTGGCCGAGGATATCTACGGGAAGATACTCGCCTTCTCCAGCTACGGTTTTCCTGAGTCGCACGCGATCAGCTTCGCCTACCTGGTCTACGCCAGCGCCTGGCTCAAGTGCTACTACCCGGCCGCGTTCACGGCTGCGCTGCTTCGGGCGCAGCCGATGGGGTTCTATTCCCCGGCGAGCCTCATCAGCGACGTGCGCAGGCACGGGGTCGAAGTACGCGGGGCAGACGTCAACGCCAGCGGCGAGCTCGCCACGCTCGAAAATCGGGTAAACCCTTCAAACCTCAGTATGAATGGCTCGCGCGAGCCGGCCGCGCTTCCTGAGGCCAGTCACCCTGGGGCTGGTCACCCTGGGGCTGGTCAGATCGGGACTGGTCAGGCCGGGGCTGGCCGTGCGCAGGTCATGTCCCCTGGTGACCTGCCCGCGGTGGTGTCCGGCGGCGCGCCAGCGCCGGACCAGCCTGCTATCCGAGTCGGCCTGTCGGAGGTGCGCAATCTGGGCAAGGCCGCTGCCGCCGCGATCGTGGCCGGCCAGCCGTACGCCGGCCTCGAGGACTTCGCCCGGCGTACCGCGCTGCCCAGGCCGGCCCTTGAGGCGCTGGCCACCGCTGGCGCGTTCGGCTGCTTCGGGCTGTCGCGGCGCGAGGCACTCTGGGCGGCAGGCGCGGCGGCGTCGATCAGGCCTGGGCAGCTACCAGGCACGATCTCGCTGGCCACGCCGAAACTGGCCGAGATGACCCCGGCCGAGGTGACGTTCGCCGACATGTGGGCGACGGGCACGTACGGAGCCGTTCACCCGATCGAGCACGTGCGCGACCTGCTCGACGAGCAGGAAGTAGCGGTAGCCGCGTCCCTGCGGGACGCGGCCGACGGCGCGTTCATCACCGTGGGCGGGCTGGTCACGCACCGCCAGCAGCCAGGTACGGCGCGCGGCGTGGTCTTCCTCAGCCTGGAGGATGAGACCGGCATGGCCAACATCATCTGCCCGCCTGACGTCTGGCAGCGGCACAGGAAGATCGGGGTGAACGCCAGCGCCCTGCTGGTGTCCGGCCGGGTCGAGCGCCTTGATGGAGCGGTCAGCCTGCTCGCGACCAGGCTGCGCAAGCTCCGGGTCGTCGCGGCGGCCCGCAGCCGTGACTTCAGGTGATCGACCTGCTCAGACGGCAAACTGTATGGTCGAAACTCGGCGCTCTGCGCGCCCGGGTCACGATAGTGACCGGACCACGTCAGTCGGGCAAGACCACCCTAGTGCGCAGTCAGCTTGCCCACGGTACTCTGCGCAGCCTCGGCGATCAGGGCACGGTTGACGCAGCCCTAGGAGATCCATCGGGATTTCTGGCATTCGGGCAGCATGGAATGCGGGTGTTCGCTCTCGCGGGCATGGCTGAGATGATGCATTACATGGCGGATGGTGCTTTCGGGGATGTCAGCATGCGCGTAGGCGATGATCTCGTCGCGACGGCGGAGATCCGCCGGCCGCCCGACAACTTCTTCGATGCCGGGCTGATCGCCGCGCTGGCGGACGCCTACGAGTGGGCGGGCAAGGCCGGGGCCAGGGCGATCATGCTGTGCTCGGAAGGCAAGCACTTCTGCGCGGGCGCCGACTTCACCGGGCGGTCATCGGCCGGCCGGGTGGGCGGAAGCGGGAGCGGCGACGACCGCGGCAACGGCCGCGGGAGCACGGCGCGGACCCTCTACGACCAGGCGCTGAGGCTCTTCGAGTCACCCCTGCCAGTGGTCGCGGCCGTCCAGGGCGCGGCGGTGGGCGGCGGGCTCGGGCTGGCGTGCTCGGCCGACTTCAGGGTGGCGAGCCCGCAGGCCAGATTCGCCGCGAACTTCGCCCGGCTCGGGCTGCATCAGGGGTTCGCGCTGAGCGCGACCCTGCCCGCCATCGTCGGGCAACAGCATGCCTGGGACCTGCTCTACACCGGCCGGCGGATCGGCGGGGATGAGGCTGCCGCGATCGGTCTCGCGGACCGGCTGGCCGATGCGGCCGGCCTCAGGGAAGCGGCGCACGCGCTCGCGGCGCAACTCGCCGAGTCCGCGCCGCTGGCGATCAGGGCGATCAGGGCCACGATGCGGGAAGGTCTCGCCGCGCGGGTGCGCGACGCGATGGACCACGAACTGGCGGAGCAGGAAAAGCTATGGCCAACGGCAGACTTCGCCGAAGGCGTCCGGGCGACCGCCGAGCGCCGCACGCCGCGCTTTGAAGGCCGGTGAGCCTGGTGACCGAAACCGGCGAGATCCGCGCAGAGGTCAGGCACTGGGTGAGCGGCAACTGGGATCCCGGAATGCAGCTCGCGCGATGGCGCGAGCTGCTCGCTGACGCTGGATGGGCCTATCCCGCCTGGCCGATCTGCGGCCGGTCGCTGCCGCCCGATCTGGCCGCGGCAGCCACTTCCGAGCTGGCCAGGGCCGGCGTGCCGGGTCCGCCCGACGGACTCGGCACCTCGCTGGTCGCCCCCGTCCTGCTCGCGCACGCCAGCGAGGCACTCAAGCAGCGGTTCATCCGCCCGACGGTCACCAGCCAGATCACGTGGTGCCAGCTCTTCAGCGAGCCAGGGGCCGGGTCCGACCTGGCCGGCCTCACCACGACCGCCATCAGGGACGGTGGCGAGTGGGTGGTGACCGGGCAGAAGGTCTGGTCGACGGGGGCAGCGACCGCCGACTACGGACTGCTGCTGGCCAGGACCGACTGGGACGTGCCCAAGCACCGCGGCATCACCGCGTTCGTGCTGCCGATGCGCCAGAACGGCGTCGAGGTCCGGCCGTTGCGCCAGATGAACGGTCATCAGAGTTTCAACGAGGTGTTCCTCGACGAAGCCCGGGTGCCGGCCGCCAACCTGATCGCGGAGCCAGGCACGGGATGGACGGTCGCCCTCACCACCCTCGCGCACGAGCGCAGGCTGGCCGCGCACCGGGTGACCGGCGGCGAGCCGGCCGGACGTGCCTGGCGGGAGGCGGTCGCGGAGCGAACGGCGGCGGCCGAGCCGCACAAGTGGTACCCGCAGCGGGCGGGCCGGCCCGACCTCGTGATCCCGCGGGCCCAGGCGGCCGGCAAAGCCGATGACCCCGTTATCAGGCAGCAGATCGCCAGGCTGACCGAGGCGACGAGATCGGCCCGGTGGACGTCGGAGCGGGCCGCCGCGGCCCGCGCCGCCGGGCACAACCCCGGCCCGGAGGGGTCGATCGGCAAGCTGGCCAGCAGCGACATCGCCAGGCACGCGGCGCGGGTGCACGGCTCGATCGCCGGCGCTGCCGGCATGCTGGCCGGACCAGACGCGCCAGCCGCAGGCACGATCGCGGAGATCCTCGTGTCCGTCCCTGGCATTTCCATCGCCGGGGGCACTGACGAGGTCCAGCACACGAT
This sequence comes from Streptosporangiaceae bacterium, assembly GCA_035716545.1. Classification (GTDB taxonomy): domain Bacteria; phylum Actinomycetota; class Actinomycetes; order Streptosporangiales; family Streptosporangiaceae; genus Chersky-822. The sequence goes on along the minus strand of DASTJM010000053.1, from coordinate 2,317 downwards.
CATTGGCGAGCGGATACTAGGCCTGCCTAAAGAACCAGATGTCAGCAAGGACATACCTTTCCGCCAAGTGCCAAGGTGACAGGGAGTGCCGATGGCCTATCTGAAACGCGATGGGGTTCGCATCTTCTACGAAAGCCACGGCGGCGATCGCGGCTCAGGCGGGCCCCTGCCGCTGCTGCTCAGCCACGGGTTCGGCAGTTCGTCGCGAATGTGGGCGCCGAACGTGGCGGCGCTGGCGGCCGGGCGGCGCGTCATCACCTGGGATCTGCGCGGGCACGGCCAGAGCGATGCGCCGCAGGCGGCTGACCAGTACTCGGGCGCGGCGTGCGTGGCCGACATGGCCGCGCTGCTCGACGCCGCCGGGGCGCAGCGGGCCGTTCTCGGCGGGCTGTCGCTCGGCGGGTACCTGTCGCTGTCGTTCTGCGTGGCGCATCCTGAGCGGGTCGCGGCCCTGGTGCTGTGCGACACCGGGCCCGGGTTCCGCAAGGACGAGGCCAGGCAGCGGTGGAACGACCGGGCACTTGCCCAGGCCGCCAGGATCGAGCGGGAAGGCTCAGGGGCGCTCGGCGCCGACGCTTCACTGCATGACGACGCCCTGGGAGTTGCCCGGGCGGCACGCGGGATCCTTACCCAGCACGATGCCAGCGTCATCGACTCGCTGCCGAGGATCGCGGTGCCGGTGCTTGTGGTGGTCGGGTCGGAGGATGCCGCTTTCCTGGGCGCAGCCGACTACATGGCGGGCAAGATCCCCGGGGCGGCGCTGACCGTGATCGAAGGGGCCGGGCACGTGTCCAACGTGGACCAGCCCGCGCAGTTCAACGAGGCCGTGACCGGCTTCCTGGCCGGGCTCGGCTAGCGCGGGCGCGGCAGTCGCCCGGCCCGCCAGGCCAGCGAGCGGATCGGCACGTCGATCCGCGCCGCGCCGGGAAACCGCGAGGTGAGTTCCGACCGCAGCCAGCCGAGTACCGCGTCCCGGTCCTGCTGGGTTGCGGTGATGACCCGGCTGTAGGTCGCGACCATCGCGACGACGTCGTCGAGGGCCATCGTCCTTTCGTAAGTGAACGACGTGATCTCGGGCTCGCCGAACGGGCTGCCCTCCGGTAGCTTGACCTCCTGGTTACGCCGCCTGGGCCGCCCGGGCTCCTGTGGGTTCCCGGCGACGTCGCTGAAGGCGTCCATTTCCTGAACCCAGCTGGTCATCCGGTCGCGGGCAGTCCAGATCATGCCGAACTGGCCGCCGTCCTTGAGCACTCGCGCGATCTCAGGGACCGCGAGTTCGGGGTCCATCCAGTGAAAGGCCGATGAGATGAAAAGGCCGTCGGCGCTGGCCGACTGCAACGGGATCGACTCGCCCACGCCCGCGACCACTTCGATGCCGGGGGAGCAGGCCAGGAGGACGGCTGCCATGCGCTGGTCCGGTTCGACGGCGATGACCTTGGCGACCCGTTGCGCGAGGGCGCGAGTCAGCAACCCGGTGCCGGCGGCCAAGTCGATGATGACCTCGGCGCCTGGCGGGACCAGCCAGTTGACCGCGCCCGGCGCGGGCGGGGGGCGAAGCCGGTTGTATTCGTCTGCGATCGAGCCGAAGGACCTTGCGCGCTCAGCCCGGGTCGTCACGGGCAGACAGCTTAGCAACAGCAGATGTTAGCCTGACGAACTATCCGCCCGGTAGGCGGCGAGCTTGGACCCGAGGTCCGCCGCCGACCCCGGCTGCCCCGGCTCCGGCCCCGGCTGCCCCGGCGCCGTCGGCTCCGGCTCCGGCTGCCCCGGCGCCGTCGGCTCCGGCTGCCCCGGCTCCGGCTGCCCCGGCCCTGGCTGCCCCGGCCCTGGCTGCCCCGGCCCCGGCTCCGGCTGCCCCGGCTCCGGCCCCAGGCACCGATCTGACCCGGATGTCTGGGCCCGGCCCGGACATTTTCTCCTAGCCCGGACGGTCTCGCCTGGCCCGGACGCCCGGCGTGGCTTGCACACCCGGACCGGGCCCGGTCGCCCGGCCCGGACTGGCTCGCCTGGTCGGGGCGGTCTCGCCTGGCCTGGCCCGGTTGCCTGGCCTGGCCCGGTCGCCTGGCCTGGCCCGGTCGCCTGGCGTGGGTCTGTCCTGCCGGGCGGTGAGTGCGCGACGAGCCGCCGGGTCCGGGACGGGGTCCGGGGTTGCCCGGGCGTGGTCCTCGCTGAGAGGGGTTCCGGGTTCCCCGGGGGAGGGTTTCCGGGTTCGCGGCGGAGGGTTTTCTTGTTGTGGAGCGTTGCCGTGGTATCCGACGGGAAGTCTCCGCAACAGGAAAATGCTCCCGCAGGGACCCGGAACGGCTCCGCGATCATG
>DASTJM010000052.1:0-139228 GCA_035716545.1 Streptosporangiaceae bacterium | reverse complement strand
CCGGTCCGGCGCCTGGTCAGCAGCACAGGCGCGACGTTGCTGATCGCGGCACGGCACGGCCCGGCCCGGCCCGGGCCGTGCTGCGGCGCGAGCCGCGGCTATTCGATGGGTTTTCGGCATTGACCTGTTCCTTTCCAGATGGATGGTCGTCAGGTTTCTGCCGCGGTCAGCTTGGCATGGCCAGCCAGCACCGAGCGTGCGCTGTTCAGCCCGCCGCTGCGATCTCTGGCGTTCCCGTTGCTGGGAGCTGGCCGGGGCGGACTCGATCCCGCCATCAGTCTCGATTGGCTGTGGTCGGCACTCGAGCATGAAATCGCCGAGGCGAGCCGATGGGAACTTCACTTCTTCGCTCGCCGGCAGGAAATAGGCGATCTCATGGCCGCCAGGCTCGCAACCGCCGGGCTGGCCGTCAGGTAGCTGGCCTCATCTGGCCAGGTAATGACCTGATAATGACCAGGATACGCCCGGCTCTCGCCCAGCCAAGCGGACGCATTCCGAGATCTGATTAATCGCGGTTACGAACCGATCGCGATAGCAGAAAGGAATGGCCGACATGCAGCCGAACTATCTGATCCACATCCTGCTGGCACTGCTTAGCCTCATTCACTGAGTGCAGCTCAGGCCGGGCCCAGCCGGCGAATTAGCCCGATGGCCGCGGGGGGGTGGCAGCAGCTCCCGCGGCCAGCCGGGCCGCCTGCGGGTGCTACCGTTCCCGGGGTACATTGCGTTGGTGCCGGATTGGGGGTTGCATGAGCAAAGCCAAAGAGCAGGGGATCGGGCTGGCTGACGCCATTAGCATGTTGCGGGCCGAGGTCCTGAGCGCGCACGCCGAGTCTATGAGCAGCCCGGTGCAGCTTCCGGTCAAGGAGATGACCGTGGAACTCAAGGTGGCGGCGACTAAGTCGGCCGACGGCCGGGCCGGATTCTGCGTTCCGTTCGTGAATCTGGAACTGGGCGGCGACGTGGGCTGGCAACGGGAATCGATGCAGACCGTGACCGTGACGTTCGGGTCGCCGGTCGATTCCGACGACAACCCGCTCAAGGTCAACTCGGCGACCGACGATCCGAAAGGATGACCGGTGCCGGTCCCGCTCAGGTCGCGGGTCATCGAGGTGATCGCGGACCTGGGAGAAGGCGCGGCCCCTCGGTATAAGTACGGCTCCGGCTGCATAGTGCGTGGCCGCAGCGTGCTCACCGCCGCGCATGTCGTCTCCGGGGCGCGTGCGGTGCGCGTCCGCCGCCCGGACAAGAGATTGCTCGACGCGGTGGTGAACAGCCGCTTCATCGTGGCCGAGCCTGGCCCCGATCTCGCGCTGGTGGAGATCGACGACTATCGCATTGACCTGGAGCCCATCGAGCTAGCCGTCATCGACCGCGACAGCTTGAACGCGGCGCCAGTGCGCGATTGTCATGCGATCGGTTACCCGTGGTTCGCGGAGACCCCCTCGCCGACGGCGGTCAGGGAGACCGTCGACGCCGTGGGGTACGTGCCAGTGCTGTCCGGGCTCGCCAAAGGCATGCTGACGGTCCAGGTGACCGACTCGCCACAGCCCCTGCCGCCGGCAGGCAGCTCACTGCGCCAGTCGCAGTGGGCCGGGATGTCAGGCGCGCCAGTCGTCGCCTCAGGTTGCCTGCTCGGGGTCGTTAACGAGCACGCGCCGCGGCAGGGCCAGTCGGCGATTACCGCGGTGCCGCTGAGCGCGATCGAGCCGAACGACGCCGAGCCAGGCTGGGGTTCTGGCGTGCCCAATCCGGTGGAGTGGTGGGTGCGCCTGGGGGTGGCTGGCGAGGCGAGCGTGCGCCGCCTACCGGAAGACTCCGATTCTGACGGCCGCACGGGGACCACTGTGATATTGACCGACGCCGAACGCCGGCAGCTCCTGACCGCGCTCTCCGATGTTTTCCACACCAGGGTGCGGATCGACAGCGTGCTCGATGATCTGGGATTCGCGCCGGGACGCCGGCCGCTGACCGAGGGAACCATCGAGGACGTCTGGCGCGCGGTGTTCCGCGAACTGGACGCCGGGCGGCTGCCCGACGGTTACCGCAGCTTGATTCAGCGTGCTCTGGAGCGATACGGGCACAACCCTACTTTCAAAGCGTTCGCTGTCCGTTACGGCATTACCGCGTGACTCCTGGGCCTCCGGGCGGCTCGACGAATTCGGGCGGTGGTAGCGAGTGTCCGGCCGACGGTTCGGCGACCCAGAATGGAGCTTCGGTCATGCCGTCGGCGTCTGTTCGGTAAAACCGCAGCACCCGATGCCATTCATTCAGATTCAGCAAGGCTGCGACCTGCCATTTGCGCCGGAATGTCGACATATGCAGCTGCACGTCGACCGTCGAAAGCCCGAAGCCCGGCGTGGCGGGGAACAGGTGCGTGTGATACCAGCCGAGAATCTGCTCGTCTCGGCCGCGCCCGGCAATAAGGTCTCCTAGCCGCAGGAAACTCTCGCCCGTGAAGGTGAACCTGAGCAGCGAGGCACCCGTGCTTTGAGCCGGCACGGCGGCGGTAACGGCGAGCAGGGCGCGGCCGGGGCAGCGCCGGTCGGCGTGGCGATGACCGATCAGGAATCCGCCCTCTTCCACCTCACCGGAAAACTCGCGCTGGGTCAGTGATCGATGCGCGGAGCGGCTGAGCACGATCGCTACCGGCTCGTCACCGAGGTTGGACGCAGGGCCGCCGCGTGGTCGCGCCGGGTTGACCGCGTGCAGTTCAGCCAGGCTGGAGGCGGGCGGGTCGGGATCGGGGAGTTCCTCCACATGAACGCCCCGCCGGCGGCCCTGGCCAGCGGGGATGTCGATTCGTCCGGCGATGTCCGGCGTCGGCCGGATCATCATGAGGTTCTCCAGGCCTGGGCCGACCAGCCCGTATCCCCAATGCCCGACCTCGGGGAACTCGGTTCTGAGCCGCCGCTGCAGCGGCGTCGCGATAATCTCGCGTACGGGGTGCGGGTGCTGGTAGATCAGCTTGCCCTGATCGACGATGGACACGTGCGTGTAGCCATGACTACCGCGCAGGTTCACTAGCGTCGGATGCCCGGCTAGTGGCTCGTCGTCATCGATGGCGTACAGATTGAGCATGAAACTGGCCCGCTCGAGCGACCGGCCGAGTATGGCCTCGAACGCATCGCGCAGCAAAGGCACCAGCGGCTGGTGCTCAGGGCCGATGTAGTCGGCTGACCGGTACAACTCAACCTGGACCGTCATCGGTCTAGCCGCACAGCATCTGCTCGATCGGGCCACCGCCGAGCGTCGCGAGGATCTGCTCCACCGCGACCGGCCGGAAGCCGTCGCCGAGGATCTCCACGCCGTGATCTGTGACCGTGATCCGGAACCGCACCAGCTTTCCGTTAGGGTGGGCGGGGTACTCCTCTGCGCTGATCAAATCAGGCAGATCATCCACGAACTCGAACTCGGGCACTGACATCACTCCCATACGCCCGGACCTAGAGCCAGGGTAGCTGGATAGTCATCGCACTGCTATCCGCGCGATAACCGTTAAGCTGACTGCCAAATATTGCCAATGGCGTGGCGATCTCGGTCCGCCACTAGGGGAAGCCGACGGGGCCGGCGATTGATATCGGGTCAGAAAGCAGCTCCAGCCGTACTCGCCTGGGCAGCAGCCCACGCCCGCACCGTGCTGCCAAGACCGCCCGTCCGGGACGATCAGCCAGCCCAGACCGAACCTGCTGAGCTGATCAGAAGCGCTGAAATGGCCATGTTTCCCTGGTTCTGGCCAACGGACGCCGCGACAACGGCCGTTGCCTGGGCCGTGCCGGACACCGGAGAGCCGCTGCTGGTCACCGGTCACGACGATGGCGGCGTCCGGATCTGGGACGACGTGCACGATGACGCGCTGCGAGGCAGGCTGATCCGCACGATGACCGGTGCGGGTGCCGTGCGGTCACTGGCCTGCGCGCGGCTACCTGATGGCACGCTGCTGGTCGCCTCTGGCCACGATGACGGCCGGACGTTGATCAGGAACCTGCGCAGCGGCGAGGTCGTGCAAGTCATCACACAGGGGGCCATCCACAACCTGGCCATGACCGTGCTGCCCGGTGGAGTGTGGCTGGTCGCCGTCGATGCGCCGGGGTTTACTCCCGTCGTCGCGCATGCGGGTGCCTACGTGCCGCTCTATAACACAACAGGGGCGAGATCGGCTGCCTTCGCGGTGCTGGCGGACGGGCGGATGCTTCTGGCGACCGGCCACGCGGACGGCCGAGTTCTGATCCATGACGGCCAGGGGCCCTTGCTCAGGACGCTGCACATAGGCCGGGACGGCGAGGTCAACTCGGTGGCATGGGCCGTTCTGCCGGACGGGCGCGCACTGCTGGCGGCTTGCAGCGACGATGACGAGGCGTGGGTCTGGGACGGCGATGAGGCATGGGTCTGGGACGGCGAAAGCGGCGCTTTGCTGCACGCGTTCCCTGAGGCGAGCGGCCCGATCCACGCGGTCGCCTGGGCGGTGCTGCCTGACGGGCGACCGGTGCTCGCGACCGGGGGCAGACACCACACCCACCTCTGGGATGATCGCACGTTCGAGCAGCTAGCAAGCTTGCCAGGCGCTGGTGGCACCCGCCAGGGCCTGGCGCTCGCGCAGGCACCCGACGGTCACGTCCTGCTGGCCACGACGCCCGATACCAGCGAGCGGCCGGCCCGCATCTGGACTGTCGATCTGACCCCGCGGGCGTCAGAATCGGGCGGTGCCGCCCAGCCGCGCAGCCTGCGGCTGGCCATGGCTGGGTTGCTGGCGTTCGGGCGGGTTGATTTGTGGGCGCCGCTTGGCCTGATCGACGACCTGGCCACTATCACCGGGTCTTGGGCGTCCGATCTGGGGTTGAACGACAGCCGGCTTCGCTCGGTGGTGCAGCACCCTGGCATTCGCCGGCTGCGCGAGCTTTGCTGGCCGGTGTCGGCCCGGCTGGCGTTTGCCGGGCTGCTGGCCAGCGGCCTGAGGTTGCGGCCGGGGTTCCGGCCGCCGCCGGGCACCCCTATGCCGGTGCTACGCGACGCGTTGTCTGAGGCGCTGGCAACGGTGAGTGACCGGCAACCGGCCGAAATCGATGCCGGCGAGCTGGCTGCGGCCGCTGACGCGATCACCGATCGGGTGGTCTCGATGCTGGCCATTCTGGGGCCGAGGGCCGTTGAGGCTGATCCCGCGCTGGCGTTGCTCATGATGAGCCGGGCTGCCGCGCTGCCTGTGCTGGCGGGCAAGCAGTTGCGCATGCTGGGCGAGACTCGGCCTGGCCGGGCCAGGCCGCGCGAGAGCGACGGCGGGTTGCGGCATGCGCCAGGTACTGCGGGGGTCGGGCGGCGCGGGAGCCTGACTCAGTTGCTGCCGACGCAGCTGGCGTTGCCGCCGGACTTGCTGGCGATCCGCTACATCCAGGACCACCTGCTGTACCGGCGGCATGTGGCGCGGGCGCCGCTCATCCCCGAGCCGGTGACCTTGATCCTCGACGCGACGCCGCCGACTTTCGGGGGAGTCGAGAACGTGCTGCGGCTGGTGGCTCACCTGGTGACGGTCTTGCTGTGGGAGCACGGGCAGCATCCGGTGCTGGTCTCACTGGCTGAGCCAGCCGTGGCTACCCCACTCACCGGCCGCGCGCAACTGGCGCTGCTGTGGGCGACGCGAAGTCTTTCACCGCCAGGGCCGGCGCTCTCCCTGGCCGTGGAGACGGCGGCGGGAACCGGTACGGCGGTCGCGCTGCTCACCCACCATCACACTTCGGATCGCTATTTCCGGCCCGGACCGGATCAGCGGCTGGTCACGACCCATCACGCCGCCGAGCCAGCCCCGCCGCCCCCGTGGCACCCGAATCACTACCACATTCCCCCAGATCCCGACGAAGCGCTGATCACGAGTGTCTCTTGGGCGCTACTGACTCGTACTGAGGCCCACCTGTGGGACATCCGTGGCGCTCTGGCGCCACCTGTGGGCCATCGGTGGGCCAGTCGCTACCGGGCCGGTAAACTGAGGCCAACGCGGCGAAGGGTGTAGCGGAGGGCATATTAGGGTGCTGAGGGGGGCGCGCGACGAAGGCTGTCGCGCTCGCTGGCTGGTTGGCTGGCGAAGTAGGCGGGTTGGCCGGCGAGACTGGCTGGCTGGCTGGCGGAACCGGGCGGCTGGCTGGCGGAACCGGCGAACGGGCGGTGCGTCAATAAACCGTGATCTTGCTCTCGTGATCGGGAAGCCGTCGCGCGGTCTGGCGGTCCCGGCTTGCGCGACAGATAGCCCGGTTAGCTGCTGAAATGGGCGTTATCGCAGATTCTGCCGTCAGGCGCTGGGCGCTTGCGCACGCCCGCACGGTGGTCAAGCTGCCTAGGTGGACCATGCCAGCCCAGGTTTCCGGCGATGCGAGCAGGCCGCTCGGGATCAGGCCAGGCACGATTCGCCATTGGCACGTCGTTCCAGGTCCGCTGCGATCCCTGGCCGCGATCACGCTGCCCGGTCGCGGCCAGTTGCTCCTGGCCACCGGCGGGGACGGAACTACCCGGATCTGGGATTGGAAGACTTGCCGTACCTTAGATGTCGTCGAGACGGGGGAAGCAATTGCTTCCTTGTCCTGGACGATGTCCGGTGATCAGCCATTGCTGGTTATCAACAGCAGTTCCGGCACCGTGTGGCTGTGGAACGGGCATGAGACCCGCAGGCTGCTGACCACATACCGGGGGATCACCACAACACGGGCATGGGGGGTCAGCCCTGATGAGCAGCCCCTGCTCGCCATTGGCAGCCCCGATGGCTCGGTGCGGGTATCCGATGGCAGGTCAGGCGGCGGGCTGCGGACCATCGCCACTCATCCGGGCGGAGTCACCTCGATCGCGTGGGCGCAGCCGTCGGACGGTAGCTCCATGCTGGCTACCGGCGGCGAAGACGGGACCGTGCGGATCTGGGACGGCGTTTCCGGGACGGCTTTGCTCGCGCTGCACGGCTCGATGCTGACGCTCCACGGGTCGGCGCGAATCATCGCGCTGGCATGGGTGCCGTTGCCCGACGGCCAGATGATGCTGGCCAGCGTCGAGAGGAATGGCGAGGTCAGGCTCTGGGACGCCCGCACCGGCAGCCTGGCCTGGGACCTGCCGACAACGGCAATCGGCCATGTCTCGTCTGTCGCGGCGGCGACCGGATTCGACGGGGAGCCGCTGCTGATGCTAGGCGGCGCTGATGGCAGGGTCCGGATGGCCGAGATTCACATCGACCCCGCCGAGGCGCCGCAACCTCCGGCGCCGGCACCGGCACCGGCACCGGTCGCTGTCCTGGCGAAGGCCAGCGAGGGCCAGGCCGGGCCGGCGGAGGAGATAGTACCGCCGCATTGGACTGAGCCACCTGAGGCACTGACGACGGCGATCGCCTGGGCCAGCGCGCCCGGCGAACGGCCCTTGCTGGCTACCGGGCACGACGACGGCGCGGTGCGGATCTGGAATGCGGACACCGGCGCCATGTTGCGGATCGTCGGCCTCGGCTTCCGGACCAGCCCTGGCATTACCGGGGCGGTGCGGTCGGTGGCGTGCGCGATTTTGCCGGACGGACGGCGCGTGCTCGCGAGCGGCCACGATGACGGCTCTACCCTCATTCGTGACGGCTTCGACGGCGACGACGCTGCTTTCACGCCCGTCCGCGGCGGACACAATGTGCGGGTGCTGGCTTGGGCGGTGCTGCCAGGAGGCGGCCTGCGGCTGGCTGCCGCGGACGCCGACGGGACAACCCGCGTGCTGGGCGGGCATGACGGGAAACCGCAGTGGAGCGTGTCTCACTCTCCCGCTTGGTCGGTGGCGTGGGCGGTGCTGCCTGACGGGCGGCTGCTGCTTGCCACAGGAAACAAGGACGGCCGGGCTCGGATCTATGACGGGCACACAGGAACCTTGCTGCAGGAACTGGCCGACGACGACGCCAGCGCCGAGGTCAACTCGGTCTCCTGGGCGGTACTGGGAGACGGGCAGGTGCTGCTGGCGGCCGGCAGCGACGATGGCAAGGTACGGATCTGGGACGGTATCAACGGAACGCTGATGCGGACGCTGACCGAGCCAAGCGGCGCGGTGTTCTCCGTGTCCTGGACCGTGCTGGCCGACGACACCCCCATGCTGGCCACTGCCGGCAAGTTTGACGAGAGAAGTACCAGGATCTGGCATGGCCGCACGTTCGAGCGGATAGCGAGCTTGCCTGGCGCCCGCGGTGTCGGCGCCAGCCTGGCCTGGCTTCAGCCCGGCGACGGACGCTTGCTGTTGTGCACCACGCCGGGAATGAGCGAGCTGCCTGCCAGGATCTGGAGCCTCGGGGCCGGGGGAGCGGGTGCGGCCGGGCGCTCCACTGCCGATGCGGCCGCGATGCTGCGCAACCTGGGGCCGATCGAGGCCGGGCTGCTGGCTCTCGGCCGGGTTGACTTGTGGCCGCCGCTTGGCCTGGTCGACGACCTCGTGACCCTGACCGGACCCGACCCGGCCGACCAGCTCGAGCTGAACGACGGGCGGCTGCGCTCGCTGGCTCAGCATGCCGGCATCCGGCGACTGCGCGAGCTGCACTGGCCTGCGCCCGCCAGGATCTCGCTCGCGGGTCTGCTGGCCAGCGGCTTGTCCCTGGCATCCGCCTTCCGGCCGCCAGCGGGCGCGACGGCGCCACTGCTTGGCGAGGCCCTCGCCCAGGCGCTGGCCGATGCCGGCGACGGTCAGCGAGCGACCCCGACCCGGGTTGCCGACGTGGACCTCGCCGAGCTATCGGCGGCGGCGGACACGGTGACTGACCGGATGACCACCATGCTCGCGATACTGGGAGCTCGGGCCGTCGCGGCCGATCCGGCCTTGCCCTTGCTGCTGGCGCAGTCGGCTGGTCAGCTGCCAGTACTCCCCGGGAAGCAGATGCGGATGCTCGCCGAGCCGGCCCGCCACGGCAGGACCAGGCCGCGCGAGAGCGACGGCGGGCTGCGGCACGCGCCTGGCACCGCGGGTATCGGGCGGCGCGGGAGCCTTACTCAACTGCTGCCCACGCAGCTCGCGTTGCCGCCAGACTTGCTGGCGATCCGCTACGTCCAGGACCACCTGCTGTACAGGCGGCACGTAGCCCGGATCCCGCCGACCCCCGAGCCGGTCACCCTGATCCTGGACACCACGCCGCCTACCTTCGGGCCGGTTGAGAACGTGCTGCGCCTGGTCGCGCACCTGATCACAACCGTGCTCTGGGAGCACGGCGAGCATCCGGTCCTGATCTCGCTGGACGAGCCTGCCGTTGCCGCCCCGCTCACTAGCCGGGCGCACCTGGCGCGGCTGTGGACGACACGCAGCCTGAGCCGGCCCGGCCCGGCGATCGTCACGGCACTCGACGCCGCGGCCCAGACGGGGTCGGGGCTGGTGCTGCTGACGCATCATCACACCCCGGATCGTTACTACCTGCCCGGGCCGGACAGACGGCTTGTCACCTCCCATCACCCGGCCGAGCAGCCCCCGCCGATTCCATCGCTCCCCAGCCACTACCACCTCCCGCCTGATCCGGCCCGGGCACTGCTCACCGCGGTCGTCTGGGCCCTGCTGACACCGCGAGGCCAGCGATGACCGAAGCCGAAGAACTTCAGTACGGGATACTCCTCGGCGAGACTCCCCGGCCAGAACCTGAGGACGAGCGCGCCGACGGATCGGCGGTGACTCGCCTGTCGTCGTGGTGGAACCATCTGCGCTGCCTCCGCTGCGGCCATACGTTCCGCCGAGGCGACAGCGTGCGGGTCAACGACCGGGAGCGTACGGTCCTGCATCTGGCGCCTGTCCTGAACTGCGGAATCCCGCGGCCTGAGGATGCCGGCGCTGACGAGGAGATCGCGGCCTTCCGCGAGGGCCTGCGCCTGGCGTGGCCAGCGACCCAAGGGGTGCGGCTGCGACGGCTGGCCGCCGACGACTGGCGCATTCCCAAGGGCCCGGACGACGTTCGCGAAGCCAACGTCTGCCTCGAATGCGGGCACACCTTCCGGCCGGGCGAGTACGTGATCGTCTGCCCCTGCCGGCCGGAACAGGCGGCCGGGCCTGATGGCCCGACCCTTGACGCTGGCTGCGGGCGAGCCGTCCATCGCGATCCGGCCGCCGGCCTGTCCTGCTGGGACTCGTGGCGGCCGGATGGCACGGTTCCCGTCTGCCCGGTCACCCAGACCGCCGTCCGCTGGCGGCTGCCGCGATGACGCCAGATGCCGCGGCCGACCGCTACGCTAGGCAGCGCCTGATTCCAGGCTGGGATCAGCGCCGCGTCGCCGAGGCCACCGCGATCGTAATCGGGGCGGGAGCGGTCGGCAACGAGGTGGCTAAGAACCTCGCGCTGGCCGGGGTTGGCCAGCTGATCCTCTGCGACCCCGATGTTGTCGCGACCAGCAACCTGAGCCGCACCGCCATGCTCCGCGCTGATGACGTGGGCCGGTTCAAGGCAGAAGCCGTCGCCGGCGCGCTCATGGGACTCGTGCCCGGGGTGGTAGCGCAGGCACGAGTCGCTGACCTGGCCGCCGGGGCTGGCCTCGGCGAACTCGCCGATGCCAGCGTGGTTCTTAGCTGCGTCGACAGCATTCGAGCCCGGATGCGATTGCTCGGCCGATGTGTCCTGGCGGGCGCGGCCCTGATAGACGGCGGCACGCATGCATTCGGCGGTGAGATCAGGATCAGGCTGGGACCGGATGAGCCGTGTTATGGCTGCACGCTGTCAGCTCACGAGCGTGGCGTCAGCGACGTGCCCTGGAGTTGCTACGGCATGAGCCCGGACGGCCCGGAGCCCGCCTCGATCGCGATCGCGGCCCTGATCGGCTCATGGATGAGCCATGCCGCCCTGCAGGTAATGCTGGGAGCGCCGCCCTCGTACCGGATCCTGTCCATCGACGCGGTGACAGGCAGAAGCTCAACCGTCGCCACTGAGCAAGATCAAACTTGTCCCTACCACCGCCAGCTTGCCGGGCCGGTGACGACGGTACCGGTAAGCAACCGGGCAAGCGTCGCCGAATTCCTTACCCTACTTGGGCCCGACGACGAACCATTTACCTGGGAACAGTTTACCGTTGGCTGGCGATGTAGTACCTGCGCCAGTTACGCTACGAAATTGGATGAGCACGCCGGAACGGGCTCTTCTGTCTCACTATGCACGAGGTGCGGGGGGCTTATCCGAGCGCGATCTAGTCAGCGCCTCCGCGACGCCCGGCCTGAGGCGAGCCTGGCCGAACTTGGCGTGGCGCCGGAGGAAATACTGCCGGTACGAGTGCCTGGAGGTGAGTACGAATGTCAGAGGCTGAGTCGGTAAAGCAGCCCGATCCTGAGCGTGACCCTTCGCTGCCGCTTCAGGACATCCGTTTCACGCTGGCCGACCGGCGAGATCTGCTCGCGGAACTCGCAGAGGTTTTTGCCAATCAGCGCGCTGTGGAGATGATTCTCCGGAGCACAGACTTCCCGCGCGCCCGGATACCGGCCTTCGAGAATTCTTTCCCCGAAGAGGTGTGGGGAGACATTCTTCTCGAGATCGACCATGGCGTCATGAGAGCGGGAAACTATCAGCTTCTGACGGCAGTATGCCGTCCCTATCCGGGCAATGTCGTGTTCCAGCGGCTCGCGCAGACCTACCTGCGGTCCGGACAGCGACCGCGGCAGCCAGCCCAGGAGCCCGTCCAGCAAGCCGAGCCGCCCGAGCCGCCCGCGCGGCCCGAGCCTGCCGCGCAACCACAGCCGGCCGTGCCCGAGCAGCGGTCGCCGGCCGCTGAGGCGCCACAGCAGGAGCCTGCGGAACCGCCCGCTTGTCACATCATCGTGCGCGCCAGTTCAGAGGAGGAAAGAGAACAGGCGCTAATGCTTTTCCGTGATCTCGGACTCGACCCGGTCGAGCAGTGGTCCACCGCGCACGCCGTCTCCTACCGGGTCGGCTCGGATCGTCCCAACGAAGTTCGCTCCCGGTTGCGCGACGCTGACTTCGGCTGGACGGTGGTCGCGCCCGGACTGCGCGATTACCTGCTGCACACCCTGTACATCGAAGGTCCGGACGGCCGGCGGTTCCGCATCACCGATGCCCCGGCTCAGCAGACCGTCGGCAACGTCGCCGCCGAGGTCGTCGACGAGTACAGCCCTGACTTGCCCGATGCGTCCCGGCCAGCCGTTGTCGACCACGTCGGACCGGATGGCCAGGGGCGACGACTGGACCCCAACTCCACGCTCGATGAGTCAGGAGTGCGTGACGGCGACCGGATGCGCGTCGGGTTCCAGGCGCGCGCTGCGGCGATGAACCCGCTTGAACGCCAGGACGCGCTCTACCGGGTGCGGAATCAGATCCGTGACTTCGGTGAGAGCAGGGATGCCGCGGTCGCGTTCGTGGTGCGGGCGAATTCTACGCTGATGCCCACGGAATATGAGCTCGAATTCACCCAGCCGAGCTTCGGGCCCCCGCCGTCTCCTGAGTTGCCGCCCGTCGACATCGACCGCCACGTCGTGCTGATTCAGCTCGGCTCAGACTTCCCCACCTCGCCGCCCGCGGTCTACTGGCTGACTCAGATCTACCATCCGAACGTGTTCCCGACGTACGAATGCGAGGCTTCCCGCGGCCGGGAGTCGCAGATGGGGCTGGTGTGCCTGGGCGCGCTCAGCGAGTCATACCTGCCGGGACTGCATTTCGGCTCGCTCTGCCAGATGCTGATCGATATCGCGGCGTTCAGGAACTACAGCCTGTACAAGGCCGATGGCACCGTGGACGCGACTGGCGCACTGCGAATGCAGGTCGACTTCTTCGACAAATACGCGGCTGCCTGGGTCAGATCGGCCGACGGGCAGCGCCGGATCGAAGCGATCAAAGGCTCGCCGATCGGCGACGTGCCGCGTCGCCGGCCCGAGTACCGCAACGTCATCGAGAGGATTGGCGGCGAATGACCGGGCTATCAGGCGCCGTCAGCTTTGCTTGCACTGCCCGCCGCGCGTAGATGGGCGACGTCATGCTGTTCAGGCCCGTTCCTGCCGTCGAGCACGAGTTCGCGGTCAGATCTGGCGCGCGCCGGGTGTTCGGGCTTGAGGAGATCATCGAGCCAGAGCCGGCCTGCGCGGCCCCGGCGGACCTGGGGACCGAGGACCTGAGCGGTGCCGCGGCCGGTTTCGAGTACTGTCCCGTTCGCGTAGTGGTGGCCGAAGCGGTGCGACGGGAGTTCATCGCGACGAGGCGGTTCTCGCGGCATGTCGAAGAGGGCGGGTTCCTTGCCGGCCGGGTCTTCCGCGGTTCAGCAGATCAGGCGGGCTTCATCGTGAAGGTCACGGCCGCGATCAATGCCGAGCGCAGCGGCGCCTCACGGCACAGCTTCACGTTCACCGGCGAAAGCTTCCTGCGCATCGGCGCGCAGATCGGAGGGCCTGCCAGCGAGCGTTTGCTTGGCTGGTACCACACCCACTTTTCCGCGGCGACGGACGCCATGGGCCTTTCCCCCGTAGATATCGACTTGCACCGGTCGACCTTCCGGCTTCCGTGGCAGGTGGCTGGGCTGGTCAACCTCGCCAGAGATGGCCGGGTGCTGCGGTTCTACTGCATGGATGGCCAGCGCATGGTCCTGGCTCCGTACTGGGTCGCGCCGCGATGACCGCGCCTCCAGGCGGCAAGGCCGTCACCGCGCAGACCACGGCCCAGCGGGTCCTGGCCTGGGCCGCCAAGCCGGGCGGGCAGCCTCCCGTCGGCCCGCTGTGGGAACTGACCGGGCTGGCTCAGCCAGAAAGCCGGACGCTGGCTCTCCTGGCGGACCTGGTCAAGGTGACAGCGGCCAAGCTCGGAGCCGGCGCGCCGCCGTTCGCTGACGCGAGCCCCATAGGCGCCGGACCCGTGCTGCTCGCGGCCGCAATCGGCGGGCGGCATCAGGCCGGCCCGGCGGCACGGCTGGCCGAGGCTCTGCCACCGCACCTGCCGGACCGAGCGCGCCGTGGCGCTGCTAGCTGGCCGGATCTGGTGGCGCGGCACGCGCTGACGGCAACCGTGCTGGCCGCAAATCCTGAGGGCGGCGACCGTGGCCACCGCCGGGCGAGCGGCGATGCGCCGGACAGCGAGCCGCTCGGCGAAATCCTGCTGCGGCTGTCTCCGCTCACTGCCATCGTGCACCGGCCGGCGCGGCGGCGGATCGCGGCCGGAGCCACCGGAGCTGAGGTCGAGGCGGCAGCTGCGCTCGCCGCGCGGCCGCGCGGACAGCAGGTCATGACGGCGGCGATGGCGTGCTGGTCACCCGACGCGGCGGTGCTCGACTGGCGAGTCGACCTGCTTGACCGGCTTGGCCACGACAACCCCGCGCTGGTCCTCGACACCTGCACGGCGGCGCGGCTGCACCACGGCGCGCAGTGGGATGACCGGCTCCGCTGGGCGCGGCGGCAGCTCTCGATGCCCGGGCCGCCCGATCCGCTCGCGATCGCCACCATCCGGTTCTGGACTCCGCTGGCCCGGCTGCGCCAGCGCGGTGTCTCGCTGCCGGACGCGCGTCCGCTGCTGACCGGATACCGCGAGGCGCTCCGCCTGGTTCGCCACCACCGCCTGCTGACGACAGGAGCGCTCTGATGCCACCACGACGCGTGCTGACCTTTGTTCCCGCCGATCCGCAGGCCTTCTACGACCGGTACCTGATGGCCGACGTGGACGAGCCCGAACTCACGCTGGCCGAGCTGCTGCGTGATCATCCTGCTCTGTGCCTGGGAGAACTGGACCAGGATTATCTCCCGCTCAAGGTGAGCAGCCTGATGATCAAGGTGGAGGAGCCTGCCGCCGGCACGCCGCTCTACCTGCCACCTGGCACCAGCCTTTTGTCCCTTGGCCGTTCGGCACGCACCGATGACGCCGGCGAGGCCGGCCAGGCCGGCCAGGCCGGCGTGAGCGCACAGGCGGCAAGCGAGCCTGGCGAGGGCACTGGCCAGGGTGCGCAGGATCAGGTCAGTCCTGGCCAGGCGGGGCACCCGTCCAAGCTGAGCGACCGCCAGGCGGTGCTGGTCGCGCACGCCGGCGAGATCGAGCAGGCGGCCTCCTACCTCGACGGCGGCCTGTCCGTGCTGATCAGATGCGAGAAGCTGCTTGTCGAGCATCTGGCCGGAGAGATCGCCACCAGGTCGGGCCGGCCTGCGCATGAGATCCAGGCCGTAGCCGCCGGCGGGCCGGGCGGCTCTGACCTGATGGGGCTTGGCGGCGGCGGCCGCCGGGCCGAGCTCATCGCCGCCTTGCAGCGGACGATCGCTGAGGCCGGCGCCGGGGACGTCATCGTCGTCCCGCACCTTGACCTGCTTGCGGGCGGCACCGACGCCACGCTGAGCGGCGAAGCCAGAGAGCTCACCGACCTGCTCTATGAGCGCAGCGAGCGGGTGATCCTTGCTTTTACCGATCCGTCGCTCGTCATTCCCGAGGTACTGGCCAATCGCTTCGCGGTAAGGCTCGGGATCGAGATATTGCCCAGAGCTGCTCGTGCCGCCGATGGCAATGCCGTCCCGATCGGCCGGGCACTGGTCACCGAGAGCGAGGCGGCGCTGTTCGACGGGTTCGACCCGGTCACCTTGTATAAGCACGTGGCCGGCATGAACGCGGTGCGGTTGCGGCACGGCCTGCGGTTCGCCTATCACCAGCACGCGCATCGCAGCGCGGGCCAGGCGACGTTCGCCGAACTGCTGCAGGAGCTGCGGGGTTTCAAGGCGCGCACGTCAAGCGCCTTCGAGGTGCCGAACGTGCCGCTCGAGGCGATTGGCGGCTACGAGGATGTCAAGGCGGAGCTAGCGCGCGCGCTCCGGATCATCAGCGGCGCCGCCGCCGACGATCGTCGCCTTTCCGATCGGATGCGGCACGAACTCGTGCCAAGGGGCTTCATCTTCCACGGTCCCCCCGGCACCGGGAAGACCCTGTTCGCCAAGGCGATCGCCAGCAGCCTCGACGCGACCATCCTGGTCGTGTCCGGGCCGGAGATCACTGACATGTACGTCGGGGAGAGCGAGCGCAAGCTTCGCGACCTGTTCACCGAGGCCCGCCGCAATGCTCCCGCCGTCCTTGTCTTCGATGAGTTCGACTCCATCGCGGGCAGGCGTACCGGCCGTGATGACGGCGGCAGCAGGGCAGGCAACGCGATCGTCGCCCAGCTGCTCACCGAACTGGACGGATTCCGCCCCGAGGTGCCGGTGCTCATCATCGGCACGACGAACCGGATGGACATCATCGATGACGCGCTGCTCAGGCCGAGCCGGTTCCGGCCGATCAAGATCGATCTGCCCAATGAGCAGGCTCGGAAGGCAATCGCCGAGGTTCACGCCAGGAACTTCGAGGTCGAGTGCAGCGACGCACTGCTGACCGCGATCGCCGCCGCGACCGAGGGCATGAACGGCGACGAGATCCGCTCGATCTTCCGCGACGCGCGCGCTGACGAGCTCGTCGGCGGTGAGCGTCAGCCCGACGCCCGCCGGCTCGGTGAGCTCATCGGATCGCTGCGCATGGCTGCGCAGCAGCGGGAGATCGACAGGGCGCACCCGTTCGGCCGCCCGGTATCCGGGCCAGAGGGCCGGCCAGGATCGGCGCCTGGCCGCAGATTCGCGATCCTGGCCGATAGCCGCGCCAGCACGGCGCCGGGTCAGCCGGGTCAGGAGGGTCAGCCGGGTCAGCCGGCTCTGCCGGGTCAGGAGGGTCAGCCGGGTCAACAGGGCCAGCCGGGCACCGCGGCAGCGGGGATCGCGGACCATCGTCATCCGGAGGAAGGGGCAGTAATTTCGTGACCAGCCTGGACCAGCCCACCCGCCAGTCCGCTCTTGGCTACGCCAAGCGCCTGGCGGAAATCAAGGAGCTGTTCGTCGACCGGAATGATGTCATCGACCTGCTGGGCATCGGGGCGCTCTGCCACGAGCACGTGCTGGTGATCGGCCCGCCAGGGACCGCCAAGACGCGGCTGCTCAACCGCTTCTGCCAGATGCTCGACACGGCTCCTTTCACCTACCTGCTCACCAGGTTCACCGAGCCCGCGGAGATCTTCGGCCCCATCGATGTCAAGCTCTTCCAGGAAGACGGCATCTACGAGGTCAAGACCGCAGGCATGCTGCCCGAAGCGCGGATCGTATTCCTCGACGAGGTCTTCCAGGGCAGTTCCGCGATCCTTAACACGCTGCTGACGCTTATCAACGAGCGCACGTTCCACAACGGCAGCAAGAGCGTCATGACGCCGCTGATCACCATGGTCGGCTCGGCCAACGACGTCCCTGACGACCCGGTGCTGGCGGCGTTCAGTGACCGGTTCCTGCTCCGCTGCACCCTCGACTACGTCTCGGACGACCGGCTCGAATATGTGCTCGACCTGGGCTGGGCCGCCGAGCAGGGGCTGATCGAGGCGATTGGCCAGGTCGGCGGCGCGCGGGCAGCCCGGATGCCAGCCGCGCACGAGCGCACGCTCGTGCCTGTCTCCCCGGCCGAGCTTTACACGCTGCAGCAGACGCTGGCCAGGATCGACCTGTCCCAGGTACGGGTCCCCTACCTGCGGATAGTGCAGGCGCTGCGGGCAGAGGGAATCGCATTCTCCGACCGGCGGGCGGTCAAGGCGCAGAAGGTGATCGCGGCTTCCGCGCTGCTCGGCGGGCGTGGCGAAGCAAACCTGACCGACCTGGCCAGGCTGGTGCACCTGTGGACCGATCCCCGCGACGAGCCGTCGGTGCGGCGCATCGTCACCGATCACGGTATCCCCGTTGACGTCGCGGGCGGCCGGATCAGGGAGATCCACGAGATCGTCGTCATTGACCTGCGCGAGGTGGTTGCCCTCCGCAGGCAGGTCAGCACCGAGCAGGAGTTCAAGGACCTGATGCGCAGGACCCAGCGGCTCGCCGCCGAGTTGCGGCGTGACCACCCAGGGGAACGGGACGCGCTGGACCAGGTCCAGCGCGAGCATCGCGAAACGATCATGCTGTACCGGGAGCGCTTCCCGGGGAAGGGCCTGGAATGAGATGTGCAATCCGCGACGTATCCGCGTACGTGGCACCCGCCAGCTAGCGGAAGCATGGGACCAGGAAGTCAGGCGCCAGGTAACCCGCGTGCGGGATGTCGTCGCCGAGGCGCGAGTGCGCGAGCGGCTCGACTCATCGGTCGGGGCTCCGACGCTGGCCGCGCTCGCTGCCGTCCTGCACAGGACCGAAGGCTGGGAACAGGACGACGAAGGAGTGTTCCGGTACGCCCTGACCGGGGGTTACGTCGCGTTCGACGCCCGGTCTCGCGAGCTGGAGATCGTGGCAAGGCAGTCCGCTGAGATCAGCGCCGTGGGGGAGGCGGTCACGACGGTACGCGGCGAGCTGGCTGACACGGTCCGCGGCGTCGGCCAGGGCACGTACTACGACGATGGCTATCGCGGCATCACCGAGGCCGATGCCCGGCGCGCCGCCGGGCAGGCTCTGGACCGGTCGCTGTCCGATGCCGCGGCCACGCTGCGCGCCCAGGCCCGTGCAGACGCGGACGAACGGGCCGGCCAGGGCCTGCTAGTGGAAGCTGAGCGGCAGGCGGACGCCGCGCTCGCGAGCGCCAGCGCGGCCCGCGCTGACGAGTTGCGCAGGCAGGCAGCCGCGTCGCTGACCAGCGTCGGCATCGAGGGTCGCAACGTGTTCAACCTCGCGCTCGCCGAGGCCTACCGGGACGCCATCCTCGCGTTCGCCCGGGCCAGGCGGGCGAGCAACGTTCAGTGCACGGAGAGCGGCGGCGTGGTCGAGATCGAGTTCGAGATGCAGGTATGAGCACGTCAGGGAGGTGCTGTGCAAGTCCGGGTCAGATTCCGCTATCGCGCCGACACCGGTGAGGTCGAGCTGTTCGAAGTTGACGACCTGCATTCGGGTCCGAGGCTAGCCGATCATGACGCGCGGCATGATCGCGCCGCCGCTGACGTGGCTCGCATCATCGAACGCAACGCGCTCATCGAGGAGGTCGCGGCCGACGTCGAGATAGCGGAGGAGGTCACGATCCAGCGGGCCGATGAGAGCAGGGAAGAGCGACAGGAACAGCGACGGGAGCAGCAGGCCGATGGCTAACGCGCTGCTCTATGAGAAGGCCGCCAGCTGCTACTACCAGGCTCGGCTCATGGCCGATGCGGTGCGCTGCTACCGGCTCGCCGGCGCGCACCGGCGAGCCGCCGATCTCAGCGTCTCGCTCGGTGAGTTCCGCGAGGCCGCGGCGGACTACGCGCAGTGCGGCATGCAGGAACTGGCAGCCTGGCTGCTCGTCCACCGTGCGGAGGACCCGCAAGCGGCCCGGGCGATGATCACCGAGCTCGCGCCGGTAGCCGCGCCTGGCTCTTCTTCGAGGCAGCGTTCCGCGGCTCCGGAACTGTCCCCGCGCCAGCGGCTGGTGCTGGCCAGGTGTGATATCGCGGACGGCACGACCTTGGCCGCGGTTCTCGCGGTGCTCGATGACGTCTGCGCTGAGCTGGCCGAGCCTGCCGTCCCCTACGACCGTGTCGTCGAGGAGTGGGCGGTGGCCGTGGCCGAGCAGGCCGGGCGATTCGACCAGGTGGCGCTGGTGTTCGCGGCGTCAGTTCGCGGGATGCGGCGGGGGGCGGGCCAGCGCTGGGCCGATTGGGCCAGGCGGGTCCTTGGCACCGAAATCACCATCCCGGCATTGGCCGGCCCAGACGCCAGGGCCGTGGCGCGGTGACCATATTTCCCCGCCGCCGGCGTTCGAGATCAGAGCCGGACAGCCGGCCGGGCGATGGCCGGCCGCGCCCTCCGGCGGGCAGCATCGAACCGATCGAACGCGCCTCAGTCTTCCCGGGCAGCACGCCGGCCGCGCCGGCCGTGCCGGCCGTGCCCACTGCGCCGGCCGCGCCGGCCGTGCCCACTGCGCCGGCCGCCCCTGGTCCGCCCCCGGCGGCGCCTGCAGGTCCTTCCCGCGTGTCCGAGCCTGAATTGCGGCAGCCGTATCTCCGGTTCGGCACGGCCTGGACCGCGCTGGTGACCGCCGGGCAGCTTCCTGGCGGGCGGCCGATCGGGGACCTGGACTGCCTGCGGGGCGGCCAGGGCAAGAGCTGGTGGCTGCGGGCCGACCTCGCCATCGAGACAGCACGCGAGCTTGTCTCGGTCACGTCCGGCGAGATTTACCTCCGGTCAGGCGATGAGCTGCGCCGCGACCGGGGCTGGGGCGCGCCCGCCAGCACGGGTGAGGCGGTGAGGTTCAGCGAACTGCACGAAACGCCCTTGCTTGAGCTGATCCGGGCCGCCGGGCTGCACGAGCGCTCGGTCAGGCCCATGTCAGAGGCGGTTGTGCTGCTGCCCGGTTACCTTGTCGCTGGCGTGGCCAGGCGGGCGCTCGATCTGGAACTTGAGGTCAGCTACCGTCAGGTCACGCTGGTCCCGCTGTTCAGCCGCGAGCCGGCCGAGCCCGCCGGGCAGCCTGAGCCGGCCGAGCCGAGCTGGACGTGCTACGCGGTGAACCTGGTTGCCCCCAAAGGCGCGATCCCTGCCTTCCTCGTCGCGGCGCTGGATCGCGACCCGTTCGTTCTGCTGTGCCGTCGCGCCGGGGACACGGTACTGATCCAGCATCAGCTGGCTTCGCCGCTGCCCGATGGCTCACTCGCCTCGCTCTCCGGCGATGCCACCTGGGTACTCGCCGAGGCGGTCTACGGCTGCGCTGAGGTCAGGGAACTCGGCCCGATCCAGGACGGCACCTCGCTGGTCCGTCGCGGCAGCGATCACGAGCTGAACAACCTGGACGACCTCGCTGGCTGGGCCGAACCCGCGGGGGCCAGCACCGAGCCGGCAGCGCCCGCGCTCACGCTGGTGCCCGCCAGCATGACGGGCGTGCCTGTCGATGCCGCCCTGCTCGACGACGCCGACCTGGCCTGCCTGCCGATGCTGCTGGCCGGAGAGCCGCTCGCCGAAGCCGCGATGCTGGTCCGTGGCCGTGACCGGCACCTGCTGACCGCG
Source organism: Streptosporangiaceae bacterium (assembly GCA_035716545.1). Classification (GTDB taxonomy): domain Bacteria; phylum Actinomycetota; class Actinomycetes; order Streptosporangiales; family Streptosporangiaceae; genus Chersky-822. The sequence goes on along the minus strand of DASTJM010000052.1, from coordinate 118,363 downwards.
GCCGGCGGGCTGCTCGAGGAACTGCCGGCTGGCGAGCCCCTGTACTGCATTGGCCCTGGCAGCCTGTACTTGCCGCTCGGGTACCGGCTGCAACCGCGCCTGCCGCCAACGGCCAGGCGCACGCTTTACCCTGCCGGTGGAGCTACGGCGATCGTCGTGGTTCCTGACGGCACGCTCGGCTATGACCTCACCACCCGGGTGCCAGTGTGGACGCTGTGGACCGGTCCCGATCCTGAGATTGACTATCAGGTTCCCGCCTCCGTGGTCACCGATCTCGAGGCACTCGACGACGAGCTGACCGCCCGCCCGGCGGGACCTGCGCCCGCGCCTAAGCCCGCGAAGCCGGCGCAGCCGCGTCCGGTCACGCGGATCGACCGCCGTCCGGCGCCGGCCGGGCCGCCTCGTACCTGGCGGGATCAGGCGTACGAGGCCGAACTCGCCGGGGACTTCGCCTGCGCAGCGGAGATCCACGCGAACAACAACGACCCGCTCAGGGCCGCCCGCTTGTACGAAAGGGCCGCCGGGCAATCCTGAGGTCCGGGCCGGCCTACCGCAGGCTGGTTACCTGGGCTGCAACCGGGCCGGGCGCTCAGCTTGATCTGCGAGTGCCTGGGCGACGTCCTCCGCGGTGACGGAACTGACCCGGTAGGCGGGGGTGTTTTTCCACTCCGACTTCCAGGCGTCCTCCTGGGCTAGGAGCGCCCTTTCCTGATCTCGGTAGGCAGCGGCGCGTTCAAAGTCGCCTGCGTCGATGGCGTCGTCTTTGCGCCGCTGGATGTCCGCGATGCGCCTGGGCAGGTCGCGCGTTTCGGTGACCGTGCGGCGGGCCGCGCGGGAGGCGGCCTGCTCCATGAGGCTGATGGCTTTGCTAGGGAAGCGCTGACTGGGGATGCCCTCAGCGGACAGGGTCACGGCAGCGGTGATCGCGGCATCGGTGACCGCCACCTGGAATCGTGACTCAAGCCGGTCCCTGACCTCGGCGAGCACCTGGGCACTGACTTGCTCTGACAGTTCTGGAATCGCTACCGGCTGGAACATGCTGTACAGCTCGTGGTCGGTAGCGGACCACTCGTCCTGCTCGGCAGGCGTCGCCGTAGCGATGACCTGAACGTCGCCCCTGATGAGGGCGGGCCGCAGCAGGTCGGTGGTGCAGGTCACCCGGCCGACGCTCAAGCATGACTCCCGTGCGCTGCCGACGAAGAAGACGGTGTCCTGCGCGTTGCTCATTTCCTCGAGTAGCTTCGCTGACTCATCTAGAGCGGGCAGGAGACGATTCCTGAGCGCAGCGGCGAGGTCGAGTTCGCAAAGGCGGGCGGGGGCAAATCGGGCTCCGGCGGGCCGGCTGCTGATGGCTCTCGCGACGCCGTGAACGACCGTGCTCGTGCCTACGCCGTGCTCTCCGACCAGAAGCGGGTTGGCCGGGGGATCGCTGTACAGAGCCTGCATCACATCGTGGATCTCGTGGTCACGTCCGACCACCGGGCCGAGCCTTCCGGCAATTGCGGTCAGGTCGACGGCCTGGTGCACCGTAAGCTGCTGATAGCCGTGAAGCAGCTGGATGACCACCTGGCGCACGCGATTCAGGTCCGCGCCCATCCGCACCAGAACCCGGGCGGCTACTCCCTCTCCCTCACGGATGAGGCCAAGCAGCAGATGCTCGGTGCCGATGTAGTTGTGCCCGAGTTGCAGCGCTTCGCGCAGCGACAGCTCGAGTACTCTCTTGCCTCGCGGAGTGAAAGGGATGTGCCCCGACGGTGCTCGCTGCCCTTGGCCGATGATCTCCTCGACTTGCTGCCTGACCGGATCGAGGCCGATGCCGAGTACCTGCAGCGTCTTGGCGGCGACGCCGTCGTTTTCGTGGATGAGACCGAGCAGCAGGTGTTCGGTGCCGATGTAATTGTGGTTGAGCATCCTCGCTTCTTCCTGGGCGAGGACCACGACCCGGCGAGCACGATCAGTGAACCGTTCAAACACGACGCCTCCTTGCTAACGCGTCAGCCGCTACTCTCCCCGACACGGGATACCTCGCGTTCCGGAACTCCCTCAGCGACCGGGAGCCGTCTCTGGCGGGCGGCGCCTCGCGCTCGGCGACCGCTTCGGCCACGTCCTGCGCGGTGACGGAAACGATCCGGTGCGCAGGCACGTTCTTCCATTCGGACCGCCACGTCGCCCGCTGTTCGTCAAGCGCCTTGAGCTGGTGCTTTTCCTCATCGCGCAATGCCCTGGCCCGCTCCCAGTCCTGATCGTCGATCGCAGCGTCCTTGCGTGCCCCCAGCTCGGCGATGCGCTGGCGCTGTTGCGTGAATTGCTCATCCTTGACGATCCTGCGTGCGGCGTGCGCGGCTGACTTGTCCATGAGCGCGATCGCCTTACCTGGCAATGGCTGGTCAGGCTCGTGTTCCATGGACAGGACGATCGCGGCGGTGATAGCGGCGTCGGAAATGGCGACCTGATGCCTGGACTCGTAGCTGTCTCGCAGTTCGGCCAGTACAACCGCGACAAGCTCCTTCGGCATCTCGTCGATGACGACGGTGTCGAAGGCGCGGCTGAACTCGACGTCGGCCGCCATGTACTGGCGCTGCTCGGCGGGTGTGATCGCGGCGATAGCCTGCAGGTCGCCATTCATGATCATCGGCCGCAGCAGCCGGAGGACTGTTGTCCGCTCGTTGTCCACCGAGATCGTGGTGCAGGCGCGCTCGACGAACAAGATCGTGTCCCGCAGGCGGCTGATATCGCTGAGTACGGTCTGGACCAGCTCCCCGGCGATGTTGTCGGTACTCTGCCGTCCCGGCACGGGAAGCAGGCTCAGCTCACAGATCCGCTTGCCCGCAAGCGGAGCCGGACCGCGCCGGGCGACCGCCCGCGCCACGCCGCAGGCCACCGTGCTGGTGCCAACCCCGCGCTCGCCCATCAGCAGCGCGCTAACAGCGGGCTCGCGCTCAAGCACCGAGATAACCTGATCGATTTCCTGCTGTCGCCCCACCACCGGCCCCAGCCCGGCTGGATGTTCGGCAAGAGCGGTCAGATCGCGGAACGGCCTGCCGTGCGGTCCCTCGTAGCCGAACAGCAACTGGATCACACGGTTACGGATAGTGCTGAGGAAGTCAACCCTAGGCAAGATGATCTGGGTGACCGTGGGGTCCTCAGCCAGCCAGATGAGGCCGAGTAGCAGGTGCTCGGTGCCGATGTAATTGTGCCCTAGTCCCAGTGCCTCGCGGAGCGAGCGCTCGATCAATTGCTTGGCGGCTGGGGTAAACGGGAGATGTCCGCTCTGCGACTGCTCGCCCCGGCCGACTGTCTCGAATACTCGCTGCTCAGCGTAGTTCACGTCAATTCCGAGCGACACCAGCGCTCTGGCCGCGACGCCTTCTTGTTCGCGGATGAGGCCGAGTAGCAGGTGCTCGGTGCCGATGCGCTGGTGGTTCAGCAGCCTGGCGTGCTCCTGCGCGAGCACCACTACCCTGCGAGCGCGATCGGTGAACCGCTCAAACATCGGATCGTCCCTCGCTTATTGCTGACAAAGGCAACCGCTGTGTATCTAGGTTAGGCGAAACAAGGGCAAGAGTGGTCCGTGCACGCTGGCCTAGAGGCATCGGATCCGGCGAAAGCCATAAGTTCAATAAATAGGCATGAAATATCACCTGAGGACGGGGGCCGGCTGCGCGCCCGCCAGGATCGAAGCGGGTTTCGTGGCGTCCTTCGCAGGGGAAGCCGTCGCTGTGAAAGCTGTCAGGTTGCACGAGTTTCACTCCCAGCCGGTGGTCGATGAGGTTCCTGAGCCAGTCATCGGCGATCCGCTCGACGTCATCGTGAGAATCGGCGGAGCCGGCGTCTGCCGCACCGACCTGCACATCATCGATGGCCAGTGGGACGCGGCGATGCAGACACCGCTGCCTTACGTACTCGGCCACGAGAACGCGGGCTGGGTGCACGAAGTCGGCTCGGCTGTCACCAACGTCAGCGTCGGGGACACCGTGATCCTGCATCCGACTACGACCTGCGGGTTGTGCCGCGCCTGCCGGGCGGGTGACGACATGCACTGCGCGGCTAGCGCGTTCCCCGGGCTGTCGAGAGACGGCGGCATGGCCGAGTACCTGCTCACCTCGGCCCGCGCCTGCGTGAAGCTTGATTCGCAGACTCAGCCGCAGGACGTGGCGGCGCTGGCGGACGCGGGGATCACGGCCTACCACGCGGTCAAGAAGGCCATACCGTTGCTGTATCCCGGCACCACGTGCGTCGTGATCGGCGCTGGCGGGCTTGGCCATATCGGCATCCAGTGCCTGGCTGCCCTGACGGCCACCAGGATCATCGTCGTGGACCGCAGCCCCGCCGCTGCCGAGCTCGCTGGCAAGCTCGGCGCTGAGCACACGGTCGTGGCCGACGGCAGCCAGGTCACGGCGGTGAGCGAGCTGACCGCCGGGCGGGGTGCCGAGGTCGTGCTCGACTTCGTGGCCGAGCAAGGAGCCGAGGCGGACGGTTTCGCGATGACCGCGCCGGCCGGATCGTACTTCGTGATCGGTTACGGCGGCACGGTGCACATCCCGACGCTGGACATCATCTCCACCGAGCGCAACATCATCGGCAACATCGTCGGCACCTACAACGAGCTGGCCGAGCTGATGGCCCTGGCCCAGGCAGGCCGGGTCACCCTGCACACCAAGCCCTACCCGCTCGCTGACGCCCAGCAAGCCCTGGCCGACCTCGACGCCGGGCAGGTCAGGGGCCGCGCCATCCTCGTCCCCTGAGCCGCCCCGAGTAACCCCATCGATGGCCCAAAGATGGCTCCCCAGCGCCGTGGATGGGCCAGCGAAGGGCCTCTGGGCGGCGCCCCAGCGCCGTGGATGCCTCAACGATGGGCTCCCGGGCGTCATCGCGCAGTGGCGGAGCGGCTCCCGGGCGCCTGTCAGTAGTAGTACGGGAACTGGCTCCACTCGGGTGAGCGCTTCTCCAGGAAGGCGTCCCTGCCCTCGACCGCCTCATCGGTCATGTAGGCGAGCCTCGTCGCCTCGGTCGAGAACACCTGCTGCCCGACCAGCCCGTCGTCGATCAGGTTGAAAGCGAACTTCAGCATGCGCTGCGAGGTCGGGCTCTTGCCGTTGATCTTCGCGGCCCACTCGAGCCCGGTGCGCTCCAGCTCGGCGTGCGGAACCACGGCGTTGACCATGCCCATCCGGTGCGCCGCCTGCGCATCATAGGTCTCGCCGAGGAAGAAGATCTCGCGCGCGAACTTCTGCCCGACCTGACGAGCCAGGTACGCCGAGCCGAAGCCGCCGTCGAAGCTGCCCACATCCGCGTCCGTCTGCTTGAACCGGGCGTGCTCACGGCTCGCGATCGTCAGGTCGCACACGACGTGCAGGCTGTGCCCGCCGCCCGCGGCCCAGCCGGGCACCAGGCAGACGACAACCTTCGGCATGAACCGGATCAGCCGGTGCACCTCCATCACGTGCAGCCGGCCGCTGCGTGCCCGAGCCCCAAGCGACGGCGAGCCATCGCCGGAGGTGTACTGGTAGCCGTCGCGCCCGCGAATCCGCTGGTCACCGCCTGAGCAGAAGGCCCAGCCGCCGTCCTTGGGCGACGGCCCGTTGCCGGTCAGCAGCACGCAGCCGACGTCGCTCGACATCCGGGCATGATCGAGCGCGAGGTACAACTCGTCGACGGTATGCGGCCGGAAGGCATTTCGCACCTCGGGCCGGTCAAAGGCGACGCGGACGGTGCCCGAGTCGACGGCGCGGTGGTAGGTGATGTCGGTAAACGAAAATCCCTCGACGGCTGTCCACCGCTGGGGGTCGAAGATCTCTGAGACCATCGCCCTATTTTGGCCCCAGCGCCGAAGCGGCCGGCGAGCCGGTCACCCCGTGGCCCCGGAGCCGCAGCAGGGCTTGCTCGACTACCTCGCTCAGGGCCGGGTGGATGTACAGGACGTGCGACGCGACCTCGTCGGCGGTGTTGCCCAGGCACATCGCCTGCACTAGCGGCTGGATGAGCGTCGAGGCCTGCGGGCCGATGATGTGCGCCCCGAGCAGCAACCGGTTGTCCGGATCGGCCAGCACCTTGACGAAACCGGTGGTGTCCTGCAGCGCCCACCCGTAGGCAGTACGGCTGTAATCCCGGGTGGCCGCGACGTAGCGCCGGCCGCGCGCTTGCAGAGCCTGCTCGGTGGCGCCGGCCGAGGCGACCTGAGGATCGGCGAACACGGCGGCCGGCACCACGGGGAAGCTGGCCCGCCTCGGCTCGCCCGGATGCAGGACGTTGTAGCCGACGAGCCTGGCCTCGGCGTTCGCCATGTGCTTGAGCTGGAAATGGTTCGCAAGGTCACCGAACGCCCAGATGCCAGGCACGCTGGTCGCGTACGTGTCGTCGGTCTTGACATGCCCGTGCTCGTCAACCGCCAGCCCGGCTGCCGCGACGTCAAGCACGTCGCTGTTAGGCACCCGCCCCGTCGCGACCAGCAGCACCTCGCCCTCGGCGGCCTGGCGGCCAGCGGGAGTCGTCAGCTCGGCCCTGATCCCGTTGCCGGTCGCGGCGACCTGATCGACTCTCGCACCGAGCCGCACGTCAAAACGCGACTGATAAACATCGGTGAATCGCTCGCTGATCGCAGCGTCGTGCCTGGACAGCAGCCGTTCACCGCGGGTCACGATCGTGACCTTCGTGCCGAGCGAGCCGAAGATATGGCTGATCTCAGCGGCGATGTACCCGCCGCCGAACACCACCATGGAGCCGGGCAGTGCGTCGAGCCGCATGACGTCATCCGAGGTGACGTAGGGGACCTGGGCGAGCCCGGGTATCTCAGGGATGGCCGGCCTCGAACCGGTGGCGAGCACGAACCGCTCCGAGCGGAGCACGTCATCGCCGACCCTGAGGGCGTAGGGTCCGGCGAACCTCGCTTCACCACTGAACACGGCGACGCCGCCGCCGCGGCGATGCTCAACGGCCCGGTCGTGCTGCGGGTCAATCCGGCCGAACACCCGGTCTCTGATGGCGGGCCAGTCCGCGCCGTTGAACTCGGCGTGGATACCGAACTTGCCCGCTTCCTGTACCGCGCGGGCGACATCGGCCGTGTAGACGAGCATTTTCGACGGAATGCAGCCCCGGTTCAGGCAGGTGCCGCCGAACCTGCCGCTCTCGGCAATGGCTACCCGCCAGCCCTGGTAAACCTCAGCGGGCATCATGTTGCCGCTGCCGGCTCCCACGATCACGAGGTCAAAGTCGTATTCCGCCATCGTCTCCCCACCGCGCAGGCCCAGTTACGGCACATCATGCCTGTAAAGCGACGGTCCCATGGTCGAATCCGCCCTGCCGGGACCAACGGGCGCGGACGGGTTCGCGTGAGGTAGCTGTGGCTCGCGCCGGCGCGGACGGGTCCCCGTGAATGCGGGAACTGATGCGGGGCTCGGGGTGGGCGGGAAGCTGAGCGTGTCGATCCGCGTATTGATGTTGTTGGCGCCTGCGCTTGAGTGCCTAGGGGCATTGCGCTTGAACAGCAATTAGCGGCGCATTGGGACTGGCTGGCGAGGATCGCCGGGCCTCACTCGGTCACCAGAGGCCGTCGCAGTGCCCGAAAGACGCGTTAGGGGCGAAACCGGGCGGCCTGGCCAGCCGGCTCCCTCGGCTGTGACCAGCCCGCGCGGGCCCGGCCGCACCGGCACTTCACCTGCTCCCCGGCGCCCGCAGCCCACCCCCGCCCCGCAGCCCGGCGAACAGCAGCAAAGACGCGACGCTGCCGTTCCCGGGCCGGCCACAACAGCAACAACGGCGCGACCTTGCCGCCCCTGCGGCAACAACGACGCGACGTTGCCGTCAGCACCCCGCCACCAGCAGCAGCACAGGCGCGACGCTGCCGCAAACCCGCCCGCCTGACACCCCGGCACCCCGCCACCACGGCACCCCGGCCCGCACCCCGGCCCGCGCCCGCGCCTGGAGCTACCGAAACCGACATGCGCACTAAACTCAAGGACCAGCCCGCGCGGGTTTCGTCAATCCCTAGCAGTGAAGAGGCGTGACTGGCGCGACTCATGGAACGTCGGAGTCACGCTGGGTGACTGGCCTAGAGGCCGACGTGAGGGGGGCGGCAACCTTTCCGACCCTTGGTCTTGATGCGCGCGGCAGGGGGCGCGGGCGATTGCGATCGTCGCCCGCGCCCCGCGCCGGATAACGGATCAGGAGAGCAGCTGCAGGCGCCTGGTGCCGATCGGGGTGCCCCAGCCGCTGACCGCGTCGTAGCCAGTGCCGGCCTGATAGCCGCCAGGGATGCCCGGCGACTTATTGTCACCAGTCGTGATGTCGGTGCAGCCCGCAGCGCCCACGGGCGGGCCGTCGGACGAGCTGGCGTAGAGCAACGGGGTGAGGAAACGCCGGGCGACGGCGCCGTTCGAGGCGGCCGCGATACGGGCGAGCAGGGCCGCCCACAACGGCGTGGCCGCGCTGGTGCCGCCGTTCGGGCTGTCCTGGCCAAGGAAGATCAGGTCGTAGAAGGGCTGGCCGGCCAGGGCCGCGACATCGGGCACGACCCGGCCGTCGATGCTACCGGGGTTGAGCGACGGTACCTGCACGGCCTGCCAGTCCGGGCGCGTGAAGATGGTGCTGACTCCGCCGCCCGTTGACCCGCCGCCCTGCACGGACCGGTCTCCTGGCTCATCCCACCAGACGACCTCTCGCAGCGGAGTGCCGGACATCATGGTGCCGCCGACGGCCAGGACGAAGGGGCTGGTGGCGGGGAAGTTCACGTGCGCCCGGCCGTCCTGGACCTGGTCGCCGGCGCCGTCGTCGCCCGAGGCGACGCACACTGTGATGCCTTGCATCGCCGCGGCCTGCAGCCGCAGGTTGATTTCCCGCACCGCGGAATGTGACCAGTTTTGGGAGTCCTCGGCTAGGCCCCAGCTGATCGACAGTGCGACTGGGACGGTTGGCCTGGCGGCCTGCACGGCGTTCAGCAGGTCGATCCAGCCCTTCTGGGTAAAGGGTGCGAAAAGGACCGAGATATTCGCGGCCGGGCACAACGCCGCGACTATCTCAACGTCCATCATGACCTCGACGCTTTCGTCGAGCACCTCCTGCTGTTCATTTCGCGGCAGCTGCTCGATCTGCTGGACGGTGAGCAACGGATATCCCACCGATATGGGCGTGACGGCTGGCACGGGGCGGCCGTATTTCCGACAGAAAACCTGCACAGGTTGTCGAATCGAGTTCGAACCCTGCGAAACCACCAGACCAGGCTGTAGCGGTAACGCTCTGCGAGAGGGCAATGTCGTAGCTATTTACCGGATTTCGCCGTGTTCTGAATGCGGCTAAGATCCACAATTTCATTGTGCCGTTATACGATGTCAGCTAGCGAGCTAATGGCTTGGCCTGGCTAGGTTCGCGCCGAAGACGTACTCAGGTAAACAGTCGCCCCGGCCCGGCGGGGGCGGCCGGAAGGGCCGGGTCAGTCCGTGAGTTCGGGTATCACCTTGGTCGCGAACAGGTCGATGCTGCCGCGGTCGTAGGCCGCGTCCACGAAGTAGGTGATCGCGTAGGCCGCACCGAGGTCGCGGGCCTGGGTGAGCTTCTCGATGATCTGCTCAGGCGTGCCGGTGAGACCGTTTTGATACAGGCTCTGGTAGCGCTCGACAGTCTCGGCACCGATCAGCGGCTCGTAGTGCGCGCGCACCCAGGCTAGCTTGTCGGCGACGTCCTTCTCGGTCTCGCCAATGATCACGTTGAAGTTGGCCGACCTGACGATGGAGCCGAAGTCGGTGCCGACATCCTTGCAGTGCTCGGCGAGGATCTCGGACTTGCGCTGGAAGACCTCAGGCGTGCCGTCGAAGTTCGTGTACTTCGCGTACTTCGCTGCGATCCTGAGCGTCTTCTTCTCACCGCCGCCCGCGATCCACAGCGGTATGCCGCCTTCCTGCAGTGGCAGGGGGCGGCTGATCGCACCGTCTACTTGGTAGTACTTGCCTGCCAGGGTGGCGGTGCCTGTCGTCCAGAGCTGGCGCATGATCTGCACGCCCTCGTCGAGCATGCCGAGACGGTCTCCGGCACCCGGGAAACCGTAGCCGTAGGCTCGCCATTCGTGCTCGTACCAGCCACCGCCGATGCCCATCTCGACCCGGCCGCCCGACACCACGTCAATAGTGGCGGCGACCTTCGCCAGGTAGGCGGGGTTCCGGTAACCCATGCATGTGCACATCTGGCCGAGCCGCACCCGGCTGGTTGACGCGGCGAACGCCGCCATCAGCGCCCACGCCTCATGAGTCGCCTCATCCGTGGGCACCGGGACGGTGTGGAAATGGTCGTACACCCAGATCGACTCGAATGGCCCGGCATCAGCTGCCTCGGCCAGCCCGCGCATCGTGGCCCACTGCTCGGCCGCCGGCACGCCCGCGAGGTCAAGACGCCATCCTTGAGGTACAAACACTCCGAATCGCATGGGTCTACTTTATTGGTCAACAATCCGGTGTAGCGGCCGGCACCCGGTATGTGCCGGTCTCTCGCCGGACAGGCCGGGCGGCCGCGCGCTTCTCGGCCCCACCCGTTGCCCCGCTCACCCCCAGGCTCCCCGCAAGCCAGGCCGGCGCCCGCTCGCACTGAGCTGAGATCATGCGGCGTTTTCAGCGCCCCGGCCCGCCCGTGCCCTGATGCGGGGAGTTTTCAGTTTCTGCGCGGGGAGTTTTCACTTTGAGCGACGGGCTGACGCCCGACAGCCACTAATCAGCGGCCTCCCGGCCAGCAGGAAGGCGGCGTCGGCGGGCCTGCCGTTCAGCAGATGCGCCAGTAGACGATGGTGGCGTCGTCGCGGATCTTGGTTCGCGGCCATCGGGAGCCGAGAGGGTCCGCGGCTTCAACGGCGCGGAGACGGCTGATTGCCTCGGCTGGGCCGTACCTGGAGAGGATGCCGCCGATCTCGGGCCAGGTCGCCCGGCCGTATCGGTCAGCTAGCCTGCCTGCGCCGTCGCTGAGCAGGGCGACGGCGTCGAGTCCGGCGAGCGGGGCCGTGCCCGCGATGGCATGCTCGGCCGCGGCCGGGTCAGCGGCGGCGACCCAGTACCCGCCTGGCTGGTTACGCCGCTCGTAGACCTCGCAGACGTGGTGCTGCCAGCCGGCCTCTCGTTCCGGGCTCCCTGGAGGCAATTGCCGGTAGTCCGGGCGAAGGCCGGCAAGCGCCTCATCCAGCCTCGGGTCGGTCATGACCCGGAACTCGCCCTCGCCCAGCTGGAACAGCATGACCGAGTCGGCCAGTATCAAGTACTCCAAGTCGGAGCCGTGCGCTCGGGCGACGAGCACCGTGGCTGACGGGGTGCAGGGATTTTTGAGGTCGCAGGTGCCCGAATGCTGGCTCGCGACCTGCCTGATCGCCGTGCCCAGAGCCTCGGTCAGGCTGACGCCTCTGTCTTGGGCACCCGTCAGCAGCAGGCCGCCGACCGTGCGCGCGAACCACGCGACGCCGTGCGTGCAGCCGCTGTCCCGGCCGGCCGGAGTGCCGGCACCATCGAGCAGCACGGCGACGCCGGGCGCGATCGCCGCGAAGTCCTCGTTTGGCCGGCCGGGCGATCCCGGGTCGGTGCTGAGCTCTACCTGCACGCCACGCAAGGATAGAAGAATGGAGATCCTGAGCAGCCGAATCCTGGTACGGCCCGCGGATTTCGCCCTGACCTCGCACTTCTACCGGGACGTTCTTGGCCTGGCAATCTACCGGGAGTTCGGGTCGGCTGAGCACCCAGGGCTCGTCTTCTTTCTTGGTCAGGGATTTCTCGAAGTCTCAGGTTCCGCGGACGTTTCGAAGCAGCGCCCGGCGGCACCACCGACGGCGATCTGGCTCCAGGTTCGCGATGTGCACGACGAGCACGCGCGGCTGGCGGCGGCGGGCGCGATTGTCATCCGCGCCCCGGTCACCGAGCCGTGGGGGCTGATCGAGATGTGGATCGAGGACCCCGATGGCAGGCCGATCGTCCTGGTCGAGATCCCTCCCGATCACCCGCTCCGCCGCGACCGCCGATCCTGACGCGCCGCGCGGACCGTCAGTGCGACAACTTCGCCGCCGGACTGTCCGCCGGGTGGAACACCCCAAGCACCCTCATCGACGTTGCCCCGGTATTTTCCAGGCAGTGCGGCAACCCCGGAGGCAGATGCGTGCAGGTGCCCGGTGACAGCGGATGGGCGCCACCATCGATGTGCACAACGCCCTCGCCGGCCAGCACCATGACGGTCTCGTCGTATGGGTGGCGGTGATCCGGTGCCCGGCCAGGCGGGATCTCGCCGACGAACTGGGTCGCCACCGAGCATCCGAAACCCGGGCCGAACAGGACCCGGGAGCGCCGGTCGCCGGTCATCTCGACGGCGCACTCGCCGACGTCCCTGACCAGCACATCGGCGGAGAGGCCAGCCTTCAGGCCGGTTTCGCTCGCGGCGTCGCCGACGTCGCCAGGCAGCGTCACGAGGTCGAGCCGGAGCTCGCCGGTGTCGTCAGCGATCGCGACAGGCCGGGCCCCCGGCGGCACCCACACCCCCCGGTCGGGCCTAAGCGGCATGTCGACCCCGTCCCCGGTTTGCAGCCGGCCGCTGCCGCTGATCACGAACCAGAGCGCGCCGCCTGTGCTCGCCTCGCGTTCTAGCCGCGATCCCGCCGGCACTTCGACGAGGTGACGGACGAGGCCTTGGCCGCCTGATCCGGCATCGAAGAGCATCCGGATGCTGACGCCTGCCGCGTCGCCGCGAACAGCGACGTCAGCCGCCTGAACAACAGAGCCGTGCATCAGACCTCCCGGGGCGGCGGGCGCCACCAGCCGGACATTTGGGCTACGCTCCGAGTGTAATTCCAGGTCCGGGCCCGGAAAAGAGTCAGCTCCGCCGACGGTCACGGCCGGCAGTTTTCCTATTCCGCTGATCACCAGCCTGCGGGAGAATGATGAGATGACCATCGATGACCCGACTCCGGCTGCCATGATGCGGATCTCCGACGCTGAGCGGGATCACGCAGCGTCGATCCTCGGCAACGCCATGGCCGACGGACGGCTCACCGCCGAGGAACACTCCGACCGCATCGATGCCGTCTACGCCTCCAAGACGCACGCCGATCTCGTGCCGCTTGTCAGCGACCTCCCCGACGGCCGGGCGGCTCTCGGCCAGCCGTCAGCCGACCTGGCGGTTCAAGCGGCGGCGGGCTCCGTCGCCACGTCAGGCCCGACAGAGCAGCCAGCCAAGATGACGAACATCTTCGGCGGCACCGAGAAGAAGGGAAGGTGGCTTGTCCCTTCCCGTATTCACTCGGTCAACGTCTTCGGCGGCGCCGAACTCGACTTGTGCGACGCTGTGCTGCCCGGCAAGGAAATCCACATCAGGACGGTGTGCGTTTTCGGCGGCATGGAGATCGTAGTTCCGCCCGAAATGATCATCGAGGACTCAGGCTTCTCCGTCATGGGCGGGCGCAGCGTTGCCGTCAACGACGACGTGTCGCCCGATGCCCCCGTGCTGCACATCCATGCCATCTGCGTGTTCGGCGGCGTCGATGTGAGCCGCAGGAAGCGCAAACATGACAAGCAGCGCAAGGCCATCGACGGCTAGCCGCGCGGAGACTCGGTGACCGAAGGCGAGCCGGCGCTCAGAACGGACGCGGCCTGGCTGCTGGACTGGCGCCGCCAGGTCGCCGCCCTGTACGCGCAGGTCAGGGCGGCGGCCAGCGCGCAAGGCGAGCAGCCCTCGCACCAGCTCTGGCGCGAAGGCCGCGACCGGCTGCTCGCCACCCATCCCCAGTCGCCGATCCCTGTCGCTGAGCGCGCGACCTTCACCGGAGTGCCGGTCGCCCACTACGACCCGTCGCTGAGGTTTCTCGCCAGCATCGACACGGACGTTGCCCCGATGCGGATCGAGTCGCGCACCGGCACCGACGGCGTCGTACCGTTCGAGCGCGCCGGCGTAGTGCGCCTGCCCGGTATCGGCAGCCTGGACGTGTGGTGGCTGGCCAGCTACGGGGGCGGCATCTTCGTCCCGATCAAGGACACTAGCGGCATGACCTACGGCGGCGGGCGCTACGTGCTCGATACGGTCAAGGGCGCCGACCTCGGCGGCAGCGACGGCAACCTGGTCATCGACCTGAACTTCGCCTACAACCCGTCCTGCGCCTACGACCCTGCCTGGGCGTGCCCGCTCGCCCCGCCGGGCAATACTGTTCAGACCGCGGTGAACGCAGGTGAACTGATGAGATCTCGCCTGGATTAGCGCACTCAGGCCGCGGCGTGCCTCCTTCGTGGCTTTTTACATCAATCTGGCCGACGTCAGCGTGGCCGCTGAAAGAGCCGCCGTGCTCGATGTCAGCGGGCACTAAACGCCAAGGAGAGTAATGAGCACAGAGAACGTCACGGACTTCGTGGCTCCTTATATTAATCTGGCCGACGTCAGCGTGGCACCGATGCACGCGCTGGCTCTGGCCCGCCGTGCCAGTTCGACTCCAGGAGAGCCGGTTTCGCCCGTTCCGACGCAGATCGTCCAGCCGGCTTCGTTCAGGTCCGTGCTGGCGGCGCAGATCTCGCCGGCTGTCTGCTCCGTTGACGAACCTGAGACGCTACCGGCCGAACTGCGCACGCCGGCCTGGCAGCGGATGGTTGAGACCATCCAGGGCGAGCACGGGGACGCAGAAAGGATCTGGGCCGCTGAATTGCTTTTCCAGCTAGGATTCTTCGGCGGCTACCTGAGGGCACGCGCCGCCTGGCCCCGGCCGGAAGATACTCGCTGGACTGATTTTTTCACGGTACTTGACTGGTTTGCCAGGTGCCGCGTCCATCAGGACGACGAGCAGCTTCGGGCCGGACTGCGCGCGATCGCAAGCGATCAGGCAGTGTGGGTGACATAGCCGAAACCATGCGCTGGCTCGACCGGAGCCTGGAGTTTGCTGGCCAGGTGGCGGAGGTGAAGATGACCGGGCCAGTGGCGGGAATGACCAAGTACCCCGTCTACGAGACCCGGGCGCGTGTCCTGCGGACTGCAGGAAAGCCGGAAGACGCGCTGCGGGAATTGCGGACGCTAGCGGCGCTTGACCCGTTTGACGCCCGCGTGTTCCTCAAGCTCGGGGACACTTACGCGGAGATGGGCAGGCTCGATGACGCCGATGCCTGCTACACGCGCGCGACGACGCTCGGACCACCGCTCGCGCCGCTGGCGCACCTTACTCTCGCGCGGCTTTGGCGGCGCAGGGGGAACTCCGAGCGCGCGGCGCTCAACCTGGACCTGGCCAGGACACTGGATCCCGGGCTGCGGCGATCGCCTGCCCCCGCGTTCCGCGCGACCGCGCCGGCATCGGTGACCGTGCCCGCGCCGACAGTGGTTCCTGACGAGCAGGTGGCGATCCGGATTCAGGAGGCGACCGCTGCGCAGCGCGATCGCATGCTCGGATATCTGTGCAAGCGTCTTTCACGGATCTCCGGTGAAGCCAGCACCGATGGGCTGAGGTCGGCGGCGGACCGGATCGGGTCCTTGCCTAAATCCGAGCGGCGCCGCCTCCTGTGCGGTCCGGCGTTCTCGTTCTGGCTGGCGGACGCGATCAAAGCCGTTGGCGCGCCCGGCGGGCTAGCCGCCTGCCAGGCCGGGCTGGCCACTGTCCTTGCGGATCCGATGATGCCGGACTTGGCCGACCGCACGCTCCCGTCGGTCCCAGTCGTGGGCTCGGACAGTCAGCTGCTCGCGAGCTTCATCGAGCGGATCAACGCGGCGGACCTGGCCAGGAGCGGCCCCGGAGACGTGACCACTTCGCAGGCGCCAGCAGACATCCTCATGGTGCGCGAACTCCTGGCGCTGATCGGGCGTTCCTGGCCAGAACTCGACCGTGAGATACGCGAGGTAATCGGCACTGTCGTGCCGTTCCACAGCAAGACCAAGACAGCGATCACTAACGCATCCGTGCACGGAATGGTCTTGATCCGCGTGCCGTTCGAAGATGACGCCATCGCGCTTGACCGCTTCGTTCACGAGGCGGCGCATGTCCTGCTGAACCTTGCCCTCGAGGTCCGTCCCTGCCACAATGGCCCGCCGGGCGCGACGATGCCGTCCCCCTTCCGTGGCGGTCCGCGTCCGGTGGAAGACGACCCAATTTGACACCGGAGTGCGGCCGCTCCATGGCGGCCTGTCGGAGGCGGTGCAGCAGGCCCGCCGGACGCTTCTCGGGCAACGATGCGCGCGCCTTGGCGTGACAGCGGCCGGCGACGCTGACTTGCTCGATCGCGCGGAAGGCGTGCTGGTGCTGCGAGCCGGATGGGTGGCGCCCTGGCTGCACGACGAACAGCGATCCTCGCTTCGGCACCACCTGACCCGCGTCGTAAAGGTCGGACGCCCCGAAGGCCCAGGCTCGTGCGGCAGTTCCTGCCCGCTGTGCGCGAAGGCAAGCGAGCGCTGTGGCTATGACAGCATGACTCGCCAGACTGTGGCGGTGGACGTACTCAGCGCCGGACTCCTCGCGCATCTCGACAGCGAACGCGCTGACGCCGGGTACCCTGCTCGCGCCCTGACCCTCACCGCGGCCGAGGTCGCCGCCGATGCGATGCCACGGCTCGCCCAGGCGCTCGACTTGCTCGCAGAGCACGTCCCGTGGTGGAGTGCCCTGCACCGTGCTAACGCGCGCAGGCTGGTGCTGTTCGAAAGCCCGCACCTGTTCGGCTTTACGTCTCCGCTGGTACCGCAGACGCTGTTCGTCCGCGCCAGGTGTGACGTGATCCAGTTCGCCGAGCGGCTGGTGCACGAGGCCACTCACCTGCAGGTCTATGACGCGCAGGACACCATGCGCTTTACCGACGCCCCGGTCACGCACCTGATCAGATCGCCGCTGCGTACCGATGGGCGGCCTGTGCTCGGAGTACTGCATGCGACGGTCGTGTCCGCGCGCGTGGTCTGCGCGATGCGCGCGATCGCCGCCGGGGCGCGCGGTGAGCTAGCCACGCGCGCCTCGGACACCGTCGCCCGTATCATCCCCAGGGTTCAGGCCGGGGCGTCGGAGCTGCTCGCCAACGGGCAATTGACGCCTGCCAGCGAAGCCCTGGTGCACTCTGCCAATGATGTGGTGGCCCAATGACTGAACGTCAGCCGCAGACCGGGGCAATCCTGGCTGTGGAGTCCGTGACGGCTGGTTATGGCTCTCGCATGGTCATCGAGGACATCTCGCTGACCGTCTCAGGCGGCACTGTGCTGGGCATCGTGGGCCTGAACGGTGCAGGGAAGACGACGATGCTGCGCGTCATTGCCGGGCTCAAACGCCCGGTTTCGGGGCGGGTGCTCATTGACGGTGCCGATGTGTATCAGCGAACCACGTCCACCGAGGTTGCCTTGGTACTGCAGAACATCGCCATCGATCGCCAGCTCACCGGGCGTGAGTACCTTGAGTTCGCCGGGAGGGCCAGAGGATTTAGCAAGAAGTCGGCAAGGGCCTCAGTCTCGTCGGTCATCGACGAGCTAGAGCTTAGTGCCTTCGCCGACCGCCGGGGCGGGCAGCTATCCGGAGGTCAGGCCCGCCGTCTGCAGCTGGCCGGCAGCCTGGTGCGCCGTCCGCGAGTCCTGCTGCTCGACGAGCCCACCACCGGGCTCGATCCGTCAGCTCGGAGGGGTTACTGGACCGTCGTGCGTCAGCTGGCCAGCAATGGCCTGACCCTGGTGATGGTGACTCATCACATCGACGAGGCCAATCTCGCCGACGAGGTACTGGTGATCGCGGACGGGCGAGTCGTGTCGTCCGGCCATCCTAAGGATCTGGTCGGGAAGTCGTCACTCAGCGTGGTTGAGTTTGACTTCACCAGGGCCGGGGACGCGGAGGCGGTCTATCAGCACCTGGGACCGGGATCGGCCGACCGGACCGGCGCCGTCGTCTCGGTGACCACCACCAATCCAGCTGATGTGCTGTCCAAGGTCGAATTGCTACGGACTGATCAGGCATTCGAGGTGCGCATGCGGCCCGCCACGCTCGACGACTTGCTGGTCCACCTGGCTAAGCAGGGAGCGGGCGAAGCCGATGACTGATCAAAGCTCCATCGAGCTACCCGCCATGCGGGCGAGACACGTGGTGGGCGCCTACTGCCAGCGCGACTGGCGGGTGCATTTGCGGTCGCCGCTGGCTATCGGCGGAATGCTCGCGGGACCGCTGCTGCTGATGCTCGCCATCGGAGTCGGCCTCGGCTCAGCGATCGGCGGGGGCACCGAACATCAGATCCTCAGGCTGATCGTCCCCGGCCTCGCCGGGATGGGCGCCGTGCTGGCCACCTCACAGCGAAGTATCGCAGTGTTCTCCGACCGCGTGACCGGCCTGACCGACGAGATCGTCGCCGGACCAGTGACCGTGCGGACCATCGTGCTGGCGCAGGCGCTCTCGTCGACGACGATAGCCTCGCTCCAGGCGCTGGTCGTGCTCGCCTTTGCAGCGGCGTTCGGGCTCGCGATCGTGCCCGCTCACTGGCTGGTCTTCATCGCCGCGCTGGTGGCATTTGCCTTCACCAGCGCGGTTAGCTGTAACGCGATGGGCTTGCTGGCCAGACGGCCCGGCTCGATCCAGGCGCTGCTCAATCTGGTAGTCAACCCGCTATTTTTCCTGTCAGGGGCGCTTTTCGACGTCAATTCGACAGCGATGCCGATCAGGGTGATCGCGTTGGCGAACCCGATTCACTACGGGATCAGGTTGCTGCAGGACGCCTACGATCCCGGTGGTCTCGACTACGCGGGCGTGCTGATCTCCGTTGCCGTGCTCATCGGCGTTGCCGTGATCGCACTGCTTGTAAGCGCCAGGTCACTTCGGCGGAGGTGAGAGGCACCCGTGAGCGACCGCTATGCCTGTGGCCTGGCCTTCCCGCATCAGCTTTCTGACGGATCGGGCGTGGCACACGTTGTCGAGCATCTTGTCGGCCACGGGCCTCGTGAGTGGGAGGCGCGATACCTGCTGCCTGAGCTGACCGACCGGGGGCTGCTCGCGAGCTTCACCGGCCTGACCTACCGCGGCTTCACCTGTTATGTCATGACTGGCGGATCGATGGGGATGGACGCCGCCATCGATCTGCTCGGCCAGTCCTGCCTCGATCCGGCAATGGATGCGGAGGCGATTGCCGCCGAGCGCGGCCGGCTATCCGGCGGGCAGTGGCAGCGCGGAGCCGTGGAGGACGAAGTCGAGTTGCGGCGTAGCTGGCTGCGCGAGGCCGTGTCCGACGTGACCAGCCTTGTTCATCGCGATGAGGCGCTGTGCCACGATCCGGCCGGACGGCCCGATCTCCTTCGCAACCTGACCGACGAGACCATTCGCTCGTTTCATCGCCGCTGGTACATGGCGCACTCGATGATCGCGTGCCGTGCATTCGAAGGTGAGCCCCTCAGGCAGTCCGCTGGCCGCTCAGGCGGGCCGGCAAGTAAAGCGGTAAGCGCAGTGCTCCGCTCCGTCGTCAGTGACCAGTCGACCTTGGCTAGGGTGCGGAAGCTGGCCGGGAACCTGACCGAGCCTGTCGTGCCCGAACCCTGGGCCGCCCGCGCGATCCTTGCCCTGACGGCTGGACTGGCGGGCAGCGCCTCCCGCGCGGACACGACGGACGACGAACTTCGGGCGGCGATCATCGCGTGTGCTGACGAGTCGGCGGTCAACCACGGCGACTACGGCGACCAGTCCGCGGCAGCTTTCGCGATCCGGTCACGGCCCGGGCAGGACGAGCCCGAGCCGCCCGTCAGCAACCGGGCACCGAAAGCACTGCCAGTGCTTTCGGCTCATACGCTGGAGTACTCAGCCGCAGGGAAGTTCGCTCTGGTCGTCGGCACCGACGACAGGTGCTGGCCCGGCAACCGGCAGGCGCTGTCAGTCCGGATCTACCCGGCGCCGGCAAAGGGAGCAGGTGAGCGGCTCGCCGGGCTAGTCGCGCTATGGCCTGCGGCAGCGCAGGTCGCGGTGCCCAGACTCCAGGTCAGTGGCACCGCCTACGGTCCAGGGCCTTGTGCCGAGTGGGCGCTGGCGTGCGGCCAAGGCCAGCTTGGACCGGTTCTTGCTCGAATTGTCGGAGCCGTCGAAGCGATAGGAGCGGGCCCGGCCGCCGATAGCCAGCCAGCCCCACCGGATCCTTTGCTGGTCGCGGCATCCCTGGCCGGATCCGCCGAGGCCCGCGCAGCGCTCGCGTTGCGCGGGCACGCTATTGCCGGCCAGGCTCCGATTCGTACCAGAGCCGGCCATGCTACCGGAGATCTCATCTTGATCGGACTTACCGGCGACCGGTCACTGACCACTGAGGACTTGCGGCAGGCAGTAGCAGAGCTGGCTGGCAGGCTTCACACGGCGTTCGCCCGGCTGCCCGCCGGGCCGGCTAGTCAGACGGCGGCACCCGCACCCACACCTGTGCATCGCGACGAACATGGTCACTGGTGGCTGGGTATCGAAGGCCAGCCGTCATCGGCGCCGCCGCTGACCGTCTTCGCAGTGCAGCCACACTGGGCCGGCGCGGATCCGGCGCGATTAGATGACCTGATTCCGTCCGTCAGGCGCACCCTGCGCGCGGCCGGATGCTACGCCATCGACGGCCGGCGCATTGAGGACTGGCAGCTGACCGTCTTCACCCTGCACCGTGCCGAGGTGGACCGGCTCGCCGGAACACGGCTGGCCGAGGCAGTCATGGCCGCTACCTGCGGCCCCAGCCCTCGATCGCAAGCACGCTGGCCGGTTGCCCCCGGTCAGCCTCCTGGCGCCACCCCGCTGGCCGCTGCTGAAGCTCTTCAGCGGAGGCTGACCGGCCTGGTACTGCCGCTGCCTCTGCTTTCCCAGGAAGCTGCGCGCCCGCCCGAACCGTCCATCCTGCTGACGGCATCAGCGGGCAGCACCCAGTGAGGACAACGATGGATGCACTCAGCCAGCTGGGGGAACCTCGGATTCTCCAGCTGCGGCCAACCGCGCATCGCGTGTTGGCTGGCGGACGGCTCTTGCTAACTCACCAGGAGCGGCACGAGGTCATCGAGCCTTACGGTGAGCGCGAGCACTGGCTGCTGTCCCGACTCGCGCCAGGGATCGATGCCTCGGAGTTCGAGTCCTTGGTCCGAAAGGCGTGGAGCAATGACGCTGACCAACTGCACGCCGTGCTGAACAGGCTAATCGCGGCCGACATCGTGCGGGTGCTCCCGCCATCGCCGCCGGTGCCCGAGCGTTACGAGCGCACCCTGGCCTACTTGTCGCAATTCGCGGGGAACGGTGGAGGCGAGCATGACCTGCTCGAACGCCTGCGCACCTCGGCCGTCTTGGTCGCCGGGGTTGGCGGGCTCGGCAGCTGGATCACGGCGGGCTTGGCCTGTCTCGGCATTGGCCAGCTGCGCCTTGTCGATTGCGACATCGTCGAGGAATCCAATCTCAACCGTTCGCTCACCTTCCGCGAGGCCGACGTCGGGGAGTCCAAGGTAGCCGCGCTGGCCCGGCGGCTCGAAGAGCTCACCAGCCACACTGAGGTCCGGGCTATCACGCACGACCTCGCGTCGGACTTGCTGCCAGCCGACGTTCTGTCCGGTGCCACCGTGGTGATCTCGACGGCCGACAAACCAGCCTGGGTGGTCCGCGCCAAGGTGGCGAAGGCATGCGTGGCCCGAGGTTTGCCGTTCATCTGTCCTCGCCACCCTCAAGGCAGCGGGTTTCACGCAAGCGTGGCCAAGCCAGCTAGAGGATCTCTCCTCGACGCTTCCAGCTCCCGAGGCCGTGCCGCGAATTTACTTCGTAGCCCGCCGCTGACGCGAGGACCTATCCGCCCGCCAGCCGCAACGGCAGCGTGGCCCTGCCTGCTGCTGTCGCGCGCGAATGCCGGTTGCTTCGGGGCCTGCCATGGCCAAGTCCCGGGTGACATGAAGGCGCCGTGCCACCTCCGGAGAAGATCGGACCATGGCATTTTCCCGCCTGAGGCAGCACGCTATTTCGAACAGGTCGATATGCTGAGATACCCGTTCACCATGGTTTTCAGTTCCGAGGATTACCTGGCGATCCTGGGTACCCAATCAATCACGCATGAGCTGGGCGAGGCACGGCGCTCTGACTTCCTGGAGCGGGTCAGGCGGCGGCTCGAAGCGCTCGGCTCACCCGACCTGACCGCGACCTTCATCGCCCGTCTGGCGGTCGGGAGGCGACGCGAAGTTGGCTACCTTTGAGGACGTCCAGCCCGGCGACTACCTGATACGCATCGCGGCGTCCAGGCTCGGGCGGGCCTATAAAAGCAGGGCGCTCACTGAGCTCGGCATTCGCGCCGGTGACGTCGTCGTCGACCTGGGTTGCGGTCCAGGCGCCGACCTCGCGGCCTTTGCCGAGGCGGCGGGGGAGGGCGGCCGGGTCATTGGGGTGGATGTCGACCGGGCCGCCCTGGCTGAGGCGTCGAACCGCGTCGCATCGCTGCCGCAGGTGCGGGTCATGCAAGGCGATGTGCACGCAGTGGGGCTGCCTGACACTGGCGCGGACCGGGTGCATACCGATCGCGTCCTGCAACACGTGGCCGATCCGACGGGCGTGCTGGCCGAGGTTCGGCGGGTGCTGCGGCCAGGCGGCAGCGCCGTGTTCGCTGAGCCCGACTGGGACACGCTCGTGATCGACTACCCGGATCCTGCCGTGCCGCGCGCTTACACCGGGTATGTCGTTGACAAGGTGGTGCGTAACTCGCGCATCGGACGGCAGTTGGTGCGCCTTGCTTCGGACGCCGAGCTGACGGTCAGCAACGTCGTGCCGATCACGACGGCGTTTCGTGACGTTCAGTCCGCCGATAAGGTGCTCGGCCTGAAACGGGTCAGCGAGCGGGCCGTGCAGGCTGGGTACCTTACCGCCGACTCGGCCGGGTTGTTCCTTGAACATCTGGCGACGCGGCCGTTCTTCGCGTCGATGACGCTGTTTATCGTCGTGGCGCAGGTGGAGCCGCGTCCGTAGCCGACTGCCGGGGTGCCGCGCGGCCGGGCGGCCGGGCGGCCGGGGTTACAGGCGCGGGGTGCGGTGGCGGGCGGCGGCGTCGGCCCACGCCGCGAGCATCTCGTCGGCGGCGATCAGGTGCTCGAACTTCTTGCGCGCTTGCTCGCGCTTGGCCGGGATGTACTCGGTCGGCCAGAGGCCGGGGTGCGGCTCGTAACCCTTGAGCACGTTTCGGGCCACGGTGACCTTGTGCACCTCGTCGACCCCGTCGGCGATGGCCATCGTCGGGGCGCCCGCCCACATGGCCTGCAGCGGAGTCAGGTCCGTGGTGCCGAGCGAACCCATGATGTGCAGCGCGCGGTAGCTGACCTCGCGCAGCACCCTGGCGCAGGTGTACTTGCAGGCCGCTATCTGGGTCCTTGATTCGCGGGTGGTGGAGTTGTCGATCGTCCAGGCGGTCCACAGCACGAGCAGGCGCAGCATGTTGATCTCGGCGTAGGAGTCGGCGATCATTTCCTGCACCATCTGGTGCTCGGCGATCACCTTGCCGTGGCTCTGCCTGGACAAGGCCCGCTCGCACATGATGTCGAAGGCCAGCTTGACCTGCGCCACCGTGCGCATCGCGTGATGAATGCGGCCGCCGCCAAGGCGTCTTTGGGCGAGCACCTTGGCGCCGTCCTCGGGACCAAGCAGATGGTCTCGCGGGACGCGGACATTGTTGTACTTGATGTGGTTATGCAGGGCCGGGTACGGCATGATCTCGACCCCGGGCGTCTCGCGCGGCACCACGAACATGCCGTTCGTGCACATCACGAAGATGATGTCCGCTCGAATGCCCGCGCTGGTGAACCACTTCTCGCCGTTGATCACCCACTGGTCGCCGTCGCGGGTGGCGTTGGTCTTGAACAGGCTGGGGTCCGAGCCGCCCTGAGGCTCGGTCATGGAGTACGCGGAGAAGATCTCCTGATTCATCAGTGGCTTCAGCCAGCGGTCCTTTTGCTCTTCGGTGCCGTAGGCGGCGAGCATCTCCATGTTGCCGGTGTCCGGCGCGGCCGTGCCGAAGATGACCGGCGCCGACCGATAGCGCCCGAGTATCTCGTTGAGCAGGGCCAGCTTGAGCTGCCCGAAGCCCGGCCCGCCAAGCTCCTTGTCCAGGAAGAGCGCCCACATGCCGCGGTCCTTGACCTGCTGCTTGAGCGCGTCAGCAAGGGCTTTAACCTTAGGCTCGCGCGTCCAGGCGGCGAACGGGAAAACGAGGTCGAGCGGCTCGACCTCGGTGCGGCAGAACTCGTCGACCCAGTCGAGCTGCTCCTGGAATTCCGGCTCGGTTGAGAAGTCCCACGCCACAGCAGCCTCCCGAGTCGGGTTCCGGGCCAGGCCCGAGTCAGACAAAAGCAGCATACTAGAACCCAATTCTAAAAGCGGGTTCAACCGCGCCCCCTACCCCGCTCGCCCCGCACCTCCGCCCGTTGCGGTCCGCCGCAGCCCGTTGCGGTCCGGCGCGGCCCTGCCGCTGGCCCCGCCGAGCTACCCCATCTGTGGCCCATCGAGGGCGCGGTAGCGCCAGCTATGGGCCACAGATGGGCCTCGTGCCGGAGCGGTAGGGCCAGCTATGGGCCACAGATGGGCCTCGTGCCGGAGCGGTAGGGCATGCTGGAGCGTCCCGAGTTTCGTGCACACCACGGGAACGGGGAGCGGTGCGGGCGGGCTCGGGCGGGAGCGGGAGCGGGAGCGGGAGCGGGAGCGGGAGCGGGAGCGGGAGCGGGAGCGGGCCGGGCTTGGGCGCAGGAGTGGACGGGTGGATTCGGGTTAGTCGGCGGTCTCCGGTTGGGTGGCCGAGAGATCCCACTTTTGCTCGATCTGGCCGAAGCGCCAGATCGCGAGGGAGACGGCCCAGGTTACGACGAAGACGCCGACGATGACGTAGCCGGCCTTGTTGATGTCGAAGCCGCTGATGAATGACCAGAACCCGCCATGCGCGCTGTAGCGCTGCCCGAGCAGGCCGAGCAGTTCGACCGTGCCGACGAAGAACGCGACGAAGACCGAGAGGCCCGTGATCGTGAGGTTGTAATACACCTTGCGGACTGGCCTGGAGAAGGCCCAGTCGTAGGCGAAGTTCATGAAGCACCCGTCGGCGGTATCGAACAGGCACATGCCGCCGGCGAAAAGGAACGGCAGCGACAAGATGGCGTAGAACGGCAGTCCGCTAGCGACCGCCGTGCCGGCGAGAACGAGCAGCGCGATCTCGGTAGCGGTGTCAAATCCCAGGCCGAACAGCACCCCGATCGGATAGATCTTCCACGGCGTATCGATCTTGCGGGCGAGGGGGCCGAGGATCCTATTCATCAGGCCGCGCTTGTCGAGTTGTGATTCGAGTTGCTCGTCGCTGTAGCGGCCGGTGCGCATCTCGCGGAATACGCGGACGATGCTCACCAGGATCACGACATTCAGGGCGGCCAGGATATAGAGGAACCCGCCCGACACCAGTGCCCCGATGATCCCGGTCAGCCGGTGCAGGCTTGAGCCGCCGTTGGTGAGCTGGCTGTCCAGCGCGCGGATGCCGAAGTTCAGTAGCACGGCCAGCACGAACACGATCGTGGAGTGCCCGAGCGAGAAAAAGAACCCGACTGACAGCGGTCGCTTGCCGTCGTTGACGAGCTTGCGCGTGGTGTTGTCGATCGCGGCGATGTGATCGGCGTCGAACGCGTGGCGCATCCCCAGCGTGTAGGCGAGGATGCCGGTCCCGAAGCCGAAGATCTCGGTGGAGGTGATGTGGTAGTGCCCGCCCACCGCTGCGGCCAGCATCCCCCAGCCAGCGACGTGCAGGAAGACGATGACGCCGGCCATGCCGCCGACTCTGGCCCACTCCCCAGGACTCAACGCGTCTTTGACCTTAGCGAAACGCCCGCGGGCATTGGCCATCAGCACGCTGTCCTCCCCAAGCTGCGCCAGCCGCGCCGCTGTGGTCAGTCTAAGGAATACTGCGAACAAGTTGCAATAGCATCACCAGCGCAACTACACGGTACTCGCTCGAACGGCGGCCGATCATGACTCACTTTCTAATGAATGCGCGAATCATGTTGGAGACTGGGTTCAATGCGCATCGATGTTGGTGAAATTCCGTCTTAGGCACGCAAAGAGTTGCCCCGGGTGCGGGCTGGGGCCGGGTGCGGGCTGGGGCCGGGTGCGGGCTGAGCCCTAGCTGGCGCTGGTCGGCGCTGCGTGCGCGGGGGCGTGCGGGGCGGTTTTCGCCCTGAGCTGGGCGATGGTGAGCGGCGGGCCGAAGCAGAACCGGTACCAGCGCAGGTAGGCAGGGATCCAGCGGACGATCTCCAAGCCTGGCACCTCGGCCAGGTGGTCGACGCCGATCGTCGGGATCTCCGCTATCGGCAGCCGTAGCCGGCGTGCCTTGGCGGTGAGCTCGATCCCCACGCCGAACCCATCCGCCGAGTCAATCCCGGCCCGCCGCGCGAACGCCGCCGAGCACGCCTTGAACGAGTTGGTCGCATCGCTTGTGCCCACCCGGGAAAACAGCCGCAGCGACCGGCAGGCACCACGCGACACGAAGCCGCGCACCCGGGGGGCGCCGGCGAGCTGGCCGCCGCGCGAGTAGCGGGATGCCGCGGCGACAGCACAACCGCGTTCGACCAGGCGGGCGAGGTCGTCGATCTGGCTCGGATCATCCCTGCCATCGGGCATCATCACCACGAGGACGTCCGCGCGGGCGGCTGTCATGGCTGACCTGATGGCGTTCCCCGAACCGTTGCCGCACTTGCTGACGTGGCAGCGCAGCCGCGACTCCCGCTCGGCGTACTCAAGAACAACCGGCATCGCCGGATCGAGCCGGTCGTCCACTACGACGATGACCTCGCACGACAGTGTGACCGCCTCGAACAGCCGGTCGAGCACCCCGACGATGGCCCTGGCGTGACCGCTCGCCGGAATGACGATCGTCACCCTCGGATCGACCACAGTCCCCCCGGATCAGGTTGGCGCGCGCTAGAAAGATTAGCAACTTTCCGTAGCTGATCGCATGCGTTGAGTAATCAAGTAGCGCGCGTACCGAAAGCAGGTGGGGCACCCTGCTGCTGCGCTGGCGACAGCGGGGTGCCCCACCTGCGAGTGAGAGGCCGGCCCGGATCAACAGCCACCTGGTGGCAGCGACCAGCCGGGCCGGGATAATTTCCCGCTAGATCGTGCCTGCCTTGACGGCTTCGGCGATCCAGGGGATTACCTCGTCGAGCATCTGATCCAGTGAGGTCTGGGCTTCGAAGCCGAGCACGCGCTTGGCCTTCTCCGTCGCCGGGACCCGCCGCTGCACGTCGTACTCGAACGGGTCGTCGTTGACGATCCGGAGTTCGGTGTCCGTACCCTTGATCTTGCGCCAGATTACCTCGGCCAGTTCGAGCACCGTGGTGCTCTGGGCGGTCGAGAGGTTGAAGTCCTCGTTCTTCGCGTCGGGGTGCTCCATCGCCATCACGACGCCCCTGGCCAGGTCACCGCCGTAGGTGTAGTGCCTGATCTGGTCGCCTGAGCCGAGGATGTGCAGCGGGTCCTGGCCCTTGAGCACCTTCTGCACCAGGTCGGGGACGACGTGGCTCATGGCCAGCTTGACGTTGCCAGACAGGATTTCCTCGTCGCCGAGCGCCCGGCTCTCGCCGGTGCCCACGCAGTTGAACGGGCGCACGATCGTGTACGGCAGCTTGTACTGGTCCCAGGCGGCGCGGGCGAAGTACTCGACGGCCAGCTTCTGGAAGCCGTAGGACGACAGCGGCGGTGGCACCTCGCGTTCCTGGCCCTCGTGCGACGGCCAGTGGTCGGCGCTCTCGAAGACCATCGAGGACGACATGTAGGTCACCTTGCGGAGCCGGCCGGCGCCGCTGGCGTGGGCGGCGATCGCGGCGTCACAGGACGCCGCGATGATCCGCTCGTTGGTGGCCAGCAGGTCGTAGGCATAGGTGTGGAAGTACGAGATGCCGCCGATCATCGCGGCGCCGGCGATGAAGTGATCGCAGTCCCCGAGCAGCCTGGTCATCAGCCCGATGTCACGGCAGTCGCCCTCGACCAGCTCATAGCGGGGGTTGTCGTCGTACGACTTGCGAACCCGGCCGTACTTGGAGAAGTTGTCGATGCCGACAACCTCGTACCCCTTGCCAAGCAGCTCTTCGACGAGATACCCGCCGATGAACCCAGCCGAGCCGCTGACCAGAACCTTCTCCATCACTTACCTTTCTCGGATTTCCTTGACATTCGCTCCCGCACCTGTTCGGCGGAAAGGCGCGGGCCGAAGGCGAAGCGATACCACCGCAGATACTTGGGTATCCACCTGGCCACCTTGAAATTGGAGACGCCAGCCTGCCGGTCGAGCCAGATAGTGGGGATCTCGGCGACCGGAAGCCGCATTCGCTTCGCCTTGGCCGTGAGCTCTATGCCGATCTCGAAGCCGTCCCGTGAGTCGATGCCCACCGAGCGGACGAACTCGGTGGAGTACGCCTTGAACGAGTTCGTGGCGTCGCGAGTTCCGATGTGCGCCAGCAGGCGCAGCGAGCGCCCGGCGAGCCTGGAAAGCCAGCCCTTCAGCAGGGGGCCGTTTACCTGCTGTCCGCCGGCCATGTAACGGGAGGCGCAGGCGACGGCGACGCCGCGCTCGACCAGCCTGGCGAGGTCGTCGATCTGCCTCGGATCATCGCAGCCGTCGGCCATCGTCACCACGGCGGTCTTCGCGGTCGAGGAGTCGATGCCGAACCTGATCGCGTTAGCTGGGCCGGGACCGTAGGAGTTGACCAGGTAGCGCAGCCTCGGTTCCTTCTGCGCGTATTCTTCAGCGAGCGGGATCGTGGTGTCGTCCTCGGTGTCCACCACTATCAGGACCTCGCAGGACAGCCGCACCGACTCGAACATCCGGTCAAGGACGGGGATAATGTTGTCGCCCTCGTTGTACGCCGGGATGACGATCGAGATGCGGGGCTCCTCGCTCACACGCGTACGCCCTTGCCCAGCACGTTCCACATGTCGGCTACAGGCTTGTCGGTGATGAGGTCGCGGTACTCGGGGTGCGGCGCGGCGATGACCAGCAGGTCACTTTCGTCGATGACCTGCTGCATGGGCACGAGCCGCGGGTCGCCCTTGACGTAGGGGTCGGTGCACAGGACCTTGCCGGCCTTGAAGGCCAGAATCCGGCGCAGCTTGTAGGACAGGCTCGAGCGGATGTCGTCGGAGCCGCCCTTGAATGCCATCCCGAGGATGCCGACGGTCATTTCGGCAAGGTCGTAATCCTGCTCCAGCTTGTGCACCAGGTAGAGCGGCATTCCCTCGTTGATCGCCATTGCCGTGTGACCGAGCGCGAAGTTGTTGTTATTGAATGCGGCGAGCTGCATGGTGTCCTTGAACAGGCAAGGACCGGCGGCGAAGCCGGCGCCGGGCATATCGGCTGCCCTCGGGTAATCGAGCATCAGGCCCTGCCTGATGCGCTCGAAGTCCAGGCCGCGGTCATTGGCCATCATGTAAAGCTGATTCGCCGTTGCGAACTTGATGTACCGCCAGACGTTGGTAAAGAGTTTCGCAAGCTCGGCTTCTTCTGGCGACATCGGCACGAGAGTGCTCGTGAGCGTGCTGAACAGCGCGCTAGCCCGTTCCAGGCCCCGCTCGGTGCGGCTTGACACGATCTGCGGCAGTTCGAACAGTTCGGTCATCGCCTTGCCCTCGGCGATCCGCTCGGGGCAGAATGCCACGTCCATGTGCAGGCCAAGCTGGCCGAGGTTCTTCTCGACCAGGGCGGTCACGCCGGGGTAGACGGTGCTGCGCAAGATCAGGATCTGCTCGTCGCTAAGCTGGTCGGCGAACTTGGCCAGTGCCTCGGGGATCGCCGACTGGTCGGGGTTGAGGTGCTCGTCAACCGGCGTTCCGATGACAACGACGACCTGCTTTGCGGTACCGATAATCGACTTGTCGACAGATGCTTCCAATTTGCCTTCTGCGACAACTCGCTTGAGCACGTCGGCGGCGCCGGCCTCGTCGAACGGCATCTCCCCAGCGCTGACGGTTGCCACCGCGCTCTCGCTCACGTCATAGATCCCCACTTGCAATCCGCGGTCGGCGAATGCGATCGCCAGGGGCAGCCCGACATGCCCGCATCCGCCAATGACGACGACGTCGCGGGTGAACTTCCCGTGGCCATCAGAGGCCAGCGCCAAAGAAGCCGAAGAAGCCGTCACCGAGAGTACCTCCGGTCGAGATATTTTGGGATGAAAGTAAGCAGGACTGACATGCTACGGCACCTGCCAGCGTGCCCGTGGTCGAACGCAGGCCGCTGCCATGGGCGCGTTAGCGCGGGTGCCGCCAGGCCTTCCCAGGGCTCTTAGGGCAGCCGGGAGCCGGCACCAACGGCGTACCCCGTTGCGGGGCGGGAACTCCATCAGGGGCCGGAGGATTGCTCTGTACCCAGCGAGCCGGTGACGGGGGACGCGGGGGCGGGCGGCGCCTGGAGGCGAGTGGGTCAGAAACACATCACAATCGTGGGCTTGACCATGCGGACTGGGGGGCACGTCGTGGGCAAGGCCCGGTCGCGCTTGCCTGCGGGCTAGCTATCCTTTCACATATTGTGCGGCTTAATCGCGAGGTGATGATCTGCGACCGCGTTGCGCCGGATACTCTCGCCCACAGCAAGTGACACCGTGCAACCAGCAGATCAACGGCCGTCGGGACCCCCGCGGATTCCCGGCCTACCGCGATCAGGCCGGCACGCCGAATCGATATGCGGTGAAGCGAGAAGGATGTAAGCCATCGAACCTGATGACTATGATATGGACCCGGTGGGCCAGGCACCTCGTTCCATCGATGGGCGGCGAGGTGTTAGTCCAGGCACGGGCGGCGAACCGCTCCCCAGCTCCGCCAGCAATCCAGGAAGCACTGTGACCACATCTTCTGAGGTGGACCACTCGCCGGACGCGCCGTCTGACGAGCCGTCAAGCGATCATGGCACGCCGGAACCGCCGTCTTCGGGTTCCCGGTTCCCGGCCGCGCTGCTCAGCACCCGTTACCTGATCCCGGCGTTCGCGGCGGTTGGCCTGGTGCTGCTCGGCCTTGCCTATCTGGCCCAGGCGAAAACCCAGGGAATCATCTCAGAAGGCGCGTCTCAGGCGCTCCAGGGCTGGGACATGCTGCACGGCAACTTCCTGCTGCACGGATGGTCGATGTCGGACGTGTCGTTCTACACGACAGAGATCCCTGAGTACGCGGTCGTCGAGGCGCTCAGGGGACTGAGCGGCAACACGGTCGCCATCGCCGCCGCGCTCAGCTACTTCCTCCAGGTCGTCATGGCCGGGTTCCTGGCCCGGGGCCGGTCGGCCGGCAAGGAAGCCTGGGTGCGGACCTTCATCGCGGTCGGGATCATGCTGGCGCCGACGCTGGGTCCGGCGACCGCCCTGCTGATGGCCAGCCCTGACCACATCGGCACGCACGTGCCGCTGCTGCTGATCTTCCTCGTGATCGACCGGGTGCGGCCCCGCTGGTGGCTGCCCGTCGTGATCGTGGTGCTGCTGACCTGGGCGCAGGTGGCCGACGCGCTCGTGCTGGTCGAAGGCGCGCTGCCGATCGCGGCCGTGTCCTTGATCCGCATGTACCGCAGGCGCGGGCCGTGGCGCGGGCAGGTCTATGACCTGTCGATGCTCGTCGCCGCCGGGCTGTCAGCCGGCCTGTCGAAGGTCGTGCTGAAGGTCATCATGGACGCGGGTGGGTTCTACGTGCGGACCCCGATCGCCGCGTTCGGCACGCCGGACCAGATCGGGACGACTTTCTGGGCCAAGATCGAGAACGTGCTGCTGGTCTACGGTGCCGACTTCTTCGGCCAGGTGCTCAGCGGCACGGTCTTCGTCGCCGCCATCCACCTGATCGGCCTGGTGCTGGTGGTCTGGGCTCTCGTCCACGTGGTCCGGCACTTCTTTGTCGAGGAAGATCAGATCGCGCAGATGTTCGCCGTGGCGTTCGTCGCCGTGTTCGCCGCCTATATATTCGGCACCAAGACGGACTCTAACGAGATCGTCGGGCTGCTGCCGATCGGGGCGGTGCTCGCCGGACGGATGCTCGGCAAGAAGGTGATCGATAGCAGGCTGGTGCCGGCGCTGGGCGTGATCTTGCTCGTCACGGTGGTGTTCCTGGTCGGCAACGCGTCCTCGGCACCCAAGCCCAACGCGAACCATGTTGTCGCGAGCTGGCTGCAGGAGCACCACTATAAATATGGCCTGGCCGGCTACTGGAACGCGAGCAGCGTGACCGCCGAGACCGGCGGGAACGTCATGGTGCGGCCCATCAGGACGTACAACGACTTCGTGCTCGCAACCAACTTCGAGACCAACGCCACCTGGTATGACCCGAAGCAGCACTATGCGAACTTCGTAATCTGGACCTCGACTGACTTCTGCGGCGATCTCTGCCTGAAACGCAAGGGCCTGCTTGGTGCGTTCGGCAAGCCAGCCCGCGAGTACGCGGTCGGGAACTACCTCGTTCTCGTCTATAACAAGAACTTGCTCCCGGCCGTGCCCTACCTCGGATTCTGCGGTACTTCCTGGCCGTGGGTCGCCAGGGGCGAGCCGACCGCCAACCTGCACTGCAACAGCCACGCGTAGCTAGCCGCGCCGGGATCGCCGTCCGCGGGCAAGCACATGCGGGGCGAGGACGGCGTCGGATTTGCGGATCAGTTGCCAGCCGCCGGTCGCGTGAAGGTCAAATTCATACCCGGTGAACAGGTTTCCCTGCTGCCCTTGTGCGCCGAATCGGCCGATCAGGATTGCGGTGCCCGCCGGGTTCGTGAAATGGGTGCCTGCCGATAGCTGAGCGTCAGTGCGTGGTTACAGCATGATCATGGCTAGGCGGCATTTGGGTGTCGCGGCATGATCGTGGAGAGTTTTCCGTCGTTCCATGGAGTTTTTTCGTTCCGGGGACACTTTTCAGCTCATAGGGGTGACAAGTGTCCCGGGAACGAAAAGACTCCCCGGTAAGAGCGAGAAGTCTCCCGCGAATTCAGCCGGGCGGCGGCAAGCGGGCCGGTGACGGGCGTGCCCGGCTTGGGGGGCGTGGGTGGTGAGCGGCGGAGGTGAGCGGCTTGGCTGAGCAGTGGGATGTCGTGGTCGTAGGGGGCGGGCACAACGGGCTGGTCGCGGCGGCCTACCTGGCCAAGCACGGACTGCGAACAATCGTTTGCGAACGTCGGGAGACCATAGGCGGGGCGGCGGTGAGCGAGCACCCGTTCGGGCCTGAGTTCACGGTGACGTCGTTGTCGTATGTGGTGTCGTTGCTGCCAGCCGGGCTCGTGACCGACCTGGAACTCGGTCGGCATGGGTACCACGTTTACCCGCAGGCTGGCTACTTCGCGCCACGCGCGGACGGGCGGTACCTCCAGTTGCCTGATGACCCCAGGCGGCGGCACGAGCAGATCGCCAAGTTCTCTCGCGCCGACGCCGGCAACTATGCCAGGTACGACGAGCGGCTAGCGAGGATTGCCGCGATCCTCGGGCCGCTGCTGCATCAGATCCCGCCGAAGCTGGGTTCGCGGCAGCCAGCCGACCTCTTCGGCCAGGCAGCACTGCTGCGCCGCCTGCGCCGGGTCGACACCCGGCTGGCGGTCGACATTACCCGGCTCCTGACCGGGAGCATCGCCGACCTGCTCGACCAGTATTTCGAGAGCGACGCGTTGCGCGGGGTGCTCTCGGTGTCCGGGGTGATCGGCATGTGGGCCGGTCCGCGCTCGGCGGGCACCGGCTACGTGACGCTGCACCACCACATCGGTGACGCGGCCGGCCAGCCGGGTGCCTGGGGGTTCCCGCGAGGCGGGATGGGCGCGGTGACCGCGGCGCTGGCAGCGGCGGCGCGGTCATTCGGGGCGGAGATCAGGACAGGGACCGAGGTCGCGAAGATCACGACCGGTAAGGGTAAGGCGACCGGCGTCGTGCTCGGCAATGGCCAGCAGCTAACCGCGGCCACCGTGATTACGACAGCGCACCCGCGAATTTCGTTCATCGAATTGGTTGATCGCCAGGCTTTGCCCGAGGACTTCGTCCGCGACATCGAGGCGTGGCAGTCCAGGAGCGGCACGGTCAAGATCAACCTGGCACTCGACCGGCTTCCGGTGTTCGCGAGTCACCCCGCCTTCGATCCCGAGGTGCACGGCGGGACGATCGTGCTGGCCGAGAGCCTCGATGACCTCGAGAACGCCTTCCAGCACGCGGTCGCTGGCCGGCCGTCGGAACTGCCGTTCGCCGACATCTGCGTCCCGAGCGTGTTCGACGACTCGCTGGCGCCGGCGGGGCAGCACGTGATGTCCCTGTTCACCCAGTGGGTGCCGCACGCATACGCGGACCGGCCGGACGAGGCGGAAGTCGGCAGATATGCCGACCGGGTGATCGCACGGCTCGAAGCGGTCGCCCCCGGGTTCACCGAGTCGGTGCTGCATCGGCAGGTGATCGGCCCGCATCAGATGCAGCAGGAATACGGGCTGGTCGGCGGCAACATATTTCACGGTGAACTGACCATGGGCCAGATGTTTCACGGCAGGCCGGCGGCTGGCTACGCGGATCTGAGAACCCCGGTGCGCGGGCTTTACCAAGCCGGATCATCGACTCACGGCGGCGGCGGCGTCACCGGAATACCCGGGAAGAATGTAGTGCGGCAGGTGCTCGCCGACCGCAGGCGGGCGCGGTGGCGGCGGAATCGCTAGCTCCGTGGCCGTGGTCCGTCAGCTGCCCATCGGGGCGCTCGCCGGGTCGGGTGGAGGCGGGCTCCGGCGGCTCCGGCGGGGCGCTCGCCGGGTCAGGTGGAGGCGGGCTCCGGCGGCGTCAGTTCCGTACCCGGGTCGGCCGCAGGGGTCGGGCCGGCCAGGCTGGCGTTGCGCAGCGCGGGGTTGAGCACGCCGAGCAGCAGGGCGCCGGCGACGCAGACGAGTCCTCCGCTGACGACCGAAATCGTCGTGCTGAAAAGCTGTGCCACGAGCCCGGCCTCGAAGTTGCCGAGCGACGGCGCGGTCGTCACCTGGGCCAGGTACACGCTCGTCACCCGGCCGCGCAGCTGGTCAGGGGTATAGAGCTGGAGCAGCGTATTGCGCAGCACCTCGGAAAAGAGATCGGCCATTCCCGCGAGCGCCAGGAAGGCAAGGCTGAGGGCGAGGTTGTCACTCAGCCCGAATGCCACGATCGCGGCGCCCCAGGCCAGGCCGGCGATTATCACGACGACTCCTGGGCGGCGCAAGCGGCCGGTCCAGCCGCTGGTCGCGGCTCCGAGCAGGGCGCCGAACCCTGGCGCTGAGGCAAGCAGCCCGAACGTGGCCGAGCCGCCATGGAAGTGCTCGCTCGCGATCGCGGGGAACAGCGCGGACGGCATCCCGAAGATCATCGCGCTCGTGTCGACCGCGAGCATGCCGCCGACGACGCTGTTGCGGGTGACGTAGCGCAGGCCTTCGGCCATGGACCGCAGGCCCGGCCGGATGCCTGTGCTGGCTGACACCATGCCCGTCGGTGCCGTCATGGTCGGAGGGAGAGGCCTGATGAACCACAGGGTGATCCCGAAGACGGCCAGGCAGGCAGCGTCGATGCCGTAGCACACGGCGAGTCCGGGACCGGCGATCAGGATGCCGGCCAGGGCTGGTCCGCCGAGCTGGCCGAGTTGCCCGCCCATGGCGTTCAGCGCGGCGGCGGCTGGCAGCTGGTCGGTTCTGACGACCGCGGGCACAGCGGCCGTGGAGGCGGGAGAGCCGAGGCCGGACAGCGCGCCGCTGGCCAGCACGAGCACGTAGACCGCCCACAACAGCGGGTGATGGAACAGGCTGTTGACCGTCAGCGCGGCGGCGACGAGCGTCAGCGGCACCCGGCTGGCGAGCATGACCAGGCGACGGTCGTAGGTGTCGGCGAGAATGCCGCCGGTGAGCATTCCCGCGAACTGGCCCGCGCTGTTGGCGAGCGTGAGCAGTCCTACGTGGAGCGAGGAGTGGGTGAGCGCGAACACCTGCCAGTTGGCGGCGGTGGTAGCGATCGCGTTGCCTGCCTGGGACACCATCCGGCCGGTAAAGAGTAGCCGGAAGTCCTTACTTTGGCGCAGCGGGGTCGTGTCAATGGCGATCTGCCCGATGCGCATGAGTCTCCGGTCCGGTCGGGGGCTGGCCTCCGGATGGTGGCGATGACAATGCCGCCGATGGTCACCGGTAGGCTAGCCGGCCGCCTGAGTGACGTCTGAAACCGGGCATCGGGGACTAATTAGTTCTGGGTAACTGGCGGGCTGGCCGGCGTCTGGAGGCGGGCATCGGGGACTGATTTTTCAGCCTTATGGGTTACGGGCCGCACGCCCGAGAATTAGTATCCTCAGTTGCTGTGGGTGGGCCGGGATGGCATGACCAAAGGATTGCTGTTACCGTGACCTTCGGCGAGTCATTGACTCCGGGAAATCATGGAGTAGTGGTGAATGCGCGGCGGATTACGAGTTTATTAGTATCAGGATTTGCCGGGACCGCTATGTCTGTGACCGGGCTCATGTTCGGACCGGCGGCCGTTTAGGCGACTAGTCCGGCGACGCCGCGGGTCAGTTCGCCGCTCGTACTGCCTGGCCCGGGGGGGATGTCTGGCCGGGGTGCAGCCTGCGCCCCGGCCAGGTGTACGGCGGAGTGATGCCTCCTGCATGATTAGTAGGGTCATGATCAGGAGGGGAGCCATGCACCAGCCGCATATCCCGCACGTTGCCGCCGCCGATCCGCAGATCGCCGACTTGATCGAGGCCGAGGCGAACCGCCAGTTTTCAAAGCTGCGCATGATCCCGTCGGAGAACTACGTCTCGCTCGCGGTGCTTGAAGCCAGCGGGTCGGTACTGACCAACAAGTACTCAGAGGGCTACGCGGGCCGCAGGTACTACGAGGGCCAGCAGTTCATCGACCCGATCGAGACGCTGGCCGGGCAGCGGGCGCGAGAGTTGTTCGGTGTCGACCACGCCAACGTGCAGCCCTACTCGGGCTCGCCTGCCAACCTGGCGGTCTACCTGGCGTTCCTGTCCCCTGGCGACACGGTGATGGGCATGGCGCTGCCGATGGGCGGTCACTTGACTCACGGCTGGGGCGTGTCCGTCACTGGCAAATGGTTCAAGCCGGTGCAGTACGGGGTGCAGGCCGGCACCGGCCGGATCGACTTCGACGAGGTCAGGGACCTGGCCAGGCGCGAGCGGCCTAAGCTGATCTTCTGCGGCGGCACCGCTATCCCGCGCACGATCGACTTTGCCTCATTCGCCGAGATCGCGACCGAGGTCGGCGCCATCCTGGTCGCCGACATCGCGCACATCGCAGGACTGATCGCCGGTGGCGCGCACCCGAGCCCGGTCGGACACGCGCAAGTGATCACTACGACCACGCACAAGACGCTGCGCGGACCGCGCGGCGCCATGATCCTGTGTGACGCCGAGCACGCTTCGCCGATTGACAAGGCGGTCTTTCCCGGGTTGCAGGGAGGTCCGCATGATCACACGACGGCCGCGATCGCCGTAGCATTGCATGAGGCTGCCCTGCCTGGCTTTAGTCACTACGCCCACCAGGTCGTTGCCAACGGCAAGGCACTGGCCTCGGCGCTCGCTGAGCGCGGGTACACGCTGGTGTCCGGCGGCACGGACAATCACCTGATCCTGATGGACCTGACCGCTCAGGAAATACCGGGCAAGCCAGCGGCCAAGGCTCTGGACCGGGCCGGAATCGAGGTCAACTACAACACGGTGCCCTATGACCCACGCCGGCCGTTCGATCCTTCCGGGCTGCGCATCGGCACCCCGGCGATCACCACGCGCGGCCTGACGCCCGAGCACATGCCGCAGGTTGCCGCCTGGATGGACGAGGCGATCGCGGCCGCCAAGAAGGACGACGAAGCCACCATCGAGCGGATCGCCGCCAGTGTTCGCGAGTTCCTGGCCGCCTTTCCCATGCCGGGGTATGCCCCGCTGCCATAGCGCCAGCGCTGCCCGCGCTCTTGGCCGCGCCATCAATGTCCCAGGTCCGGCTCATTTGGGGCGAGGTTGGTGCTCAAGCGCCATGGGTGTCCTGAAGATGGGCCTGTCGCCCTCAGTGAGCGGAGGCCATTTCATGTCCGCGTGCCTCACTTGCCCGATTCAAGCACTCGAAACGGCTAATACCGAACGACTCTGCGAGAATGGCTCTTGCGTTCGGATCGATACGAATATATTTTCGAACTAGAGGAGCTGCCTGTCTTCCCCTGGGTAGCGCAGGGCGCGACGAGGCGGGCCGCTCCACGGTGGCCAGGCCAGTCCCGCATGAAGCGCGGGACGTCGCCTGAGCGCGGGGACGAGGCGATGAACGCAGGGCGTGCGGAACCGGTACAGGTGCAACTGCAGGACGGGCGGCCCACCCGGTTCGTCTGGCGCGAGCGGCTGTATACGGTGCTTGCTATCGTCGAGCGCCCAGGTGAGGCGGCTGCCGCTGCGGCTGCCAGTGAATGGGCCCAAGATCAGGACAGCCATGATCACGAGCCAGCCGCCCGGCGAGACTGGCAGTGCTGGCGTGTCAGCGCCTCGCCTGGCAAGAACGTTCCCGCCACGGGCTTCCGGCTATGTCACGATGCCGCTACCGACCGGTGGATTCTCACTCGCGATAGTTCGTCGGGCTGAGTTGCCCGGCTACAGGCCGATCTGGCTGACCGACTTCCGCCACTCGACGGTCGGGACCATAGCCTCTGGCCTGACCCGGTGCGCGAACTGCTTAGTAATCTCGAACAGCGACTCGATCAGCGTGTCCGACAGCAGGTGCGGTTCAAGGCCCAGTTCGACCAGCCCGGAATGCACCACGTTGTAGTGATGGCCTTCTTCTTCTACGCGCGGGTTCGCCAAGTGGTTGATGGTGACCTTCTCCGGGCTGACCCTTGCGATGGTCTCGGCCATCGACGTGATCGACAGCGACTGTGTCATCTGGTTGAATACCCGGAATTCACCCCGTTCTGCTGGGTTCTCGCAGGCTAGCTGGAGACATCGCACGGTGTCCCTGATCTCGATGATGCCGCGAACCTGGCTGCCGTTTCCGTAGACAGTGAGGGGCAGTCCGAGCACCGACTGGATGACAAACCTGTTGAGCACGGTCCCGAACACGGCGTCATAGTCGTACCGCGTTGCCAGCCTGTCGTCCATCGCCGTCTGAGGCGTCTGCTGCCCGTACACGATGCCCTGGTTGAGGTCTGTCGCCCTGATGTCCCAGATCCGGCAGGCGAACTCGATGTTATGGCTGTCGTGCACCTTCGACAGGTGATAATAAGAACCTGGCCGCTTGGGGAAAAGCACGCGGTCCTTCCTGCCCTTGTGCTCGATCTCCAGCCAGCCCTCTTCGATGTCGATGTTCGGGGTGCCGTAAGCCCCCATTGTGCCCAGCTTGACCAGGTGGATGTCCGGATCGAGTTCGGCGATCGCGTACAGGACGTTCAGCGTTCCTACTACGTTGTTGACCTGGGTGTAGACGGCGTGCTTGCGGTCCACCATCGAGTACGGCGCCGCTCGCTGCTCGGCATAGTGCACGATCGTCTCGGGCTCGAAATCACGCACCACGTGGTAGGTAAAGTCAGCGTCAGTCAGATCGCCGACGTAACACCCGATCGTGCGGCCAGTGAGTTCGTGCCAGGCCCTGATCCTGGCCTGCAGGCTCTCGATCGGCACGAGGCTGCCGGTGCCCATCTCGAAGTCGTAGCCGCGCCTGGCGAAGTTGTCGACCACGGCGACGTCGTGGCCGGCATCGGACAGATGCAGGGCGGTGGGCCAGCCCAGGTAACCGTCACCACCCAATATCAAGATCTTCACCGAACTGCTCCTGCCATCACGATCTTCGATTCGTACGCCTGCCGCGGTGGGCCGTCGAGACCAGGCGACCGCGTTCATAGCTTGCCCGCAGATGGCTTCGACGACTGTGCAGCGGGTAGTACCTGGTGCCGGGATCTAGTCGAGGTTGCGAATGCGGTCACCCTTGATGGGGAGTTCTCATCACTACTCGACCCGTTCCCGTACTGTATATCTGTCTCGATCACCAGCGGGTCTTCGCCTAGCAAGGACATCAATGCCAAAGCTCATCGACAGGCTACCGGCCGCTCTGGCGAACCGGCTCGGCACGAAGTTCGGCACTCAGTTCGTCAGGTTCGCGCTGGTTGCCGGGGTCTCGCTGGGCGCGAGCGAACTCGCGCTGGCTATCTTTGTCGGGCCGCTGCACCTGACCGGCGGGGTATCGGGCGTCAGCGCGGCCATCGTCGGCTCAGTGGTGAGCTACTTCCTCAGCC
Organism: Streptosporangiaceae bacterium; assembly: GCA_035716545.1. Lineage (GTDB taxonomy): Bacteria > Actinomycetota > Actinomycetes > Streptosporangiales > Streptosporangiaceae > Chersky-822. The sequence goes on along the minus strand of DASTJM010000052.1, from coordinate 78,250 downwards.
GTAAAGCCTGGGGCCGCAAGGGCAAGCCGAACCTGCTGCGCGAGACTATCCCGTTCTGGCTGGTGTCTATCGGTGCCTGGCTCGTCCTTGGCCTGGCGACAAAGCTTGGCCTGCACATCGCGATCTCACTCGACGCGCACCACTTCAAGAAGCATCTGATCGTGGGCGGCGTCTACTTCCTCGCCAACTGCCTGACGTTCGTGCTCAGGTTCCTGATCTTCCACTACATCCTGTTCGCCGACCGCGACGCGAAATCGGACGTTCCCGCAGGCCTGATCGAGACCGAGTCCCTGTCGCCGGTCACCGTGCCAGCATCCTCGGAAGACGAGAACAAGCCCCGCTAGGGCGCGGGACTCTGCCGCGCCGCAGGAACCGGGAACTCTTCCGTAGTTCTAGCGGAGGGTATTCGGGTCCGGGAGGATTGTCGTGCTCCACGACGAAAAGGCTCCAGCACCCGAAATCGCTCCACCAAGACCACGGACAATCCTCCCGGTTACGTCGGCAACCCTCCCTGGCCCGGGAATCCTCCGCCCAGAACCCGGAAAACCTCGCCTATCGCCAATCTCCTAGCGGGACTTGGTGCGACGGCGGCGCTCACGCCACCAGGTGCTGCCAATCACCTTGGCGAAGTACAGACCATAGAGGGCGTTGTGCCCCTTCTTGCTCTGGCCGACCTTGCGCTTGTGAATCGTGGCCGGGCGTTCAATCACCTTGTAGCCATGGGCGATCACGCCGATGAGCAGCTCGGCCGCCTGGTACTGCGGCTGCAACAGGCTGACCTTGCCAGTTACCTCTGCTCGCATGGCGCGCAACCCGAACGAAGGATCGGTGATCCGCTGGCCGGTGAGCACGCTGATCGTCAACGCGAATACCCGGACACCTAGTTTGCGCACGGGGTCTTTGGTTTCCTCACTGCCCTGGGTGCGCGAGCCCGATACGAAGTCCGCCTCGCCCGCCAGGATGGGAGCGAGCAGTCCGGGGATCTCGGCCGGGTTGTACTGGCCGTCCGCGTCAGTGGTGACGATGTATCGCGCGCCGCCTTCGCGGGCGAGCCGGTAGCCGAGCCTGAGCGCGGCGCCCTGGCCCCGGTTGACCGGGACGTCGCAGACGAGCGCGCCGACGGCGTCGGCTTCCTTGACCGTGCCATCGGCCGAGCCGTCCGAGACGACGATCTTCGCGACCTCCAGGTCGGAGATGACTTGCGGCAGTTGTTCGATGACCGGGCCGATGGAGCCCTGCTCGTTGAAAGCCGCGATCACGATCGCCAGCGGCGGCAGGGCGGTCGCGCGTGACCCGTACTGGTTGCTGAACGACTCGATAGCGGCGACATCGATGGCCTCGTCTTCGGCGGCGGTGCGGCTGGCAACGTTGCCCTTGCTCTGGCTTGATGTCACTTGGCTGTCTCCGAGAATTCTGGCCACACCGTGGCGATGCCTGCCTTGAGATCCACCCTGGGAGAGTAGCCGAGCGCCCTGGCGGCTGAGATGTCGATCACCACGGCTGGCATCTCACCCGGCTTGGCCGGGACATGTTCGGCCGGGATGTCGGCGCCGGTGACTGCCCTCGCGGCTTCAAGGATGTCATTGACGGTGACCGATTCGCCTGATCCGAGAATGAGCGGGCCGTTATGCCCCGCCTGCCAGGCCGTGAGGATCCCGGCAACGATGTCATCGACGTGGACCAGATCGCGCAACTGATTGCCGTCGCCGTAGATCTGGATGCCGGTGCCGTCCCTGGCGGCCCGCATGAGTCGCGGAACGAAACTGTCCTTGGCCTCCATGCCCGGGCCATAGACGTTGGCGAACCGCAATGCCGCGCCCTGGAAACCGTAACTGCCGACGTAGCTGGCCAGGAGCATTTCCGCGGCCGCCTTGGTGGCGCCGTAGGGGGTGAGCGGGCGGAGCGGGATCTTCTCGGTGATCGTGGCCCTGCCGACGTCGCCGGTGACCGCATTGGTAGAGGCCAGCAGGAAGGTTCGCACGCCCCGGTGCCTGGACTGCTCAAGCAGGTTAAAGGTGGCCTCGACGTTCAGCTTGCAGGTGCCGGCCGGATCTTCCATCGAGCGCAGCACGGAGGTAATCGCCGCCAGGTGGATGACAACGTCGGTGCGCTCGCCGAGCGCCTGGCTGATCGTCGCCGGCTCGCAGAGATCACCGGCCACCGACCGCACCCGCTCATCAGCGAAAGAACGCCGGTCGACGACGGTCACCCCGTGGCCGGCATCGAGCAGCGCGCGGACAATCCGCCGCCCGATGAACCCGGCACCCCCCGTCACCAGTACCTGGCAGTGACTCCCATCCGACATGAGCGCTCCTACCGCTACGATCCGATCCCGCCAGGTTGCCACGCATGTCGTGGATAGATGACGAGATTATTGAGTCTGTCTCAAAGCTCCTGAACCTCCCTTGCCGCGGGGCGGGCCACGGTCGTTCGAGGCGGGCGGGCGCGGCGGGGCAGGCGCATAGATGCCACGTCAGTGTATCGGGCGGCCCTCGTGCAATCGCCCCCGATGCGAAGGCCGGTGTCACAGTCGGCATAAAGCTGTGAACGAAGGGTCGCGTTGAGTAACATTCGGGGGCCTGTGACGTCCATCGCCGGGCTTAGCGGGCCCGATCTGGCAACGGTCATGAAACAGGTCAGCCATGTTTTCCGCAATGTCGGCGGTACCCTGCGTTCCCGGCGCACAATTGCGCCATGGTCGCGTTGTTCGCGCCAGGTGCTGGGCAGGTGCTCGTATCGATGTATGCCTGTTCGCATCTGTCCTGACGTGATCGCGATTGCGACCTGGTTGGATGGGTGCTTCGGCCAGCAGTCTGTCAAGCGGAGGCCCGCAAGGATGAAAGAGGGTCAGCGAGTAGCTCCCGCGTCGATGCCCTGGGGGACCGGCGGTTACGGGGGGCGGCATGCTGCGCAGCCGGAGCAGCGGGCGCAGTCGGAGCCGCAGCCGCAGGTGCAGCCTCAGCCTCAGCCGGTGCCACCCGAGAGGGCAGTGCCGCAAGAGGCGGACGGTGACGCTGCCGAGCCGCACGTCAGGGTCGATGCCCACAAGCTCGAAGCCGCCCTGATCGAGTTGCGGAACGCTATCAAGCGGCAAGCCTTCCTGCTTGAGTGCCCCGGCATCGAGTCGGCGCGCGCCGAGCGGCAGCAGATGCTCAGCCAGATCGACGACTACCTGATCCCCAGGCTGCGCCACTCGGGTGCGCCGATCTTGATCGCGATGGTCGGCTCGACTGGCGCGGGCAAGTCCACGCTGCTGAACAGCATTGTCGGCAGTCAGGTCAGCGCCACCGGAATTCGCCGGCCCACGACGAACAGCCCGGTGCTCGCCTGTCACCCGGACGACGTGAAGTGGTTCGCCGAGAACGTGTTCTTGCCGACGCTGCCGCGGGTCAGGCAGCAAGGCCTGGCCATGCCAGGACGCGATGGCCTCCTCGTGCTCGCCACGAGCGAGGGCATGCCGCCTGGCGTCGCCCTGCTCGACACGCCGGACATTGACTCGGTCGTGGCGGCACACCGCCAGTTCGCTAAGCAGTTCCTCGACGCGTCGGATCTGTGGCTGTTCGTGACCACCGCCCGCCGGTATGCCGACGCGGTGGTCTGGGAACTGCTCAAGGACGCCAGGGACCGTGGCGCCTCGCTCGGCGTCGTGCTGTCCAGGGTGCCGCCGCCCGCAACCGCGCAGCTGACCACGCACTTCGACGCGATGCTGCAGGCTAACGGGCTGGGCGAGGTCGAGCGATTCGTGATCCCTGAGACGACCGTCGCTGACGCGCGGCTGCCGGCCGAGGTGTCCGAACCGATCAGGGCCTGGCTCGCCGACACCGCGCGCCGCGACGAGCGCAAGGTCGCGATCTTGACCCAGACGATGGCAGGCGTGCTCGACACGTTTACCGACCGGGCACCCGCGCTCGCGGCCCAGTCCGAGATGCAGCTCGCCTTGCGCAGGGAGCTCTCCGAGGCCGCCGGCGCCGCGTACTCAGCCGGGCTGGCCGAGTTCGACGAGGCAATCAGGAGCGGCTCGCTCTTGCGCGGCGAGGTACTGGCACGCTGGCAGGACTTCGCGGGAACCGGCGATCTCCTCCGGACCCTTGAAACGCGGAGGGGAAAGAAGGACGGCAGGCGCCCTAGGCGGCATGCCGCGAGCCCGAATCGTGCTCAGGCACTCAAGGCAGCGCTGCGGTCAAGTTTGGAAGCGCTGGTGATCTCGCTGGCAGATCGCGGCGCCGAGGACGCGATGGAACGCTGGCAGGCCAGTCCGGCCGGAGCGGGCCTGCTCGGGCAGGCTCAGGACGCAAGGGCAGCGTTCGCGCAGGGTAAGGGCAGCCGCAGCCAGGGCTCGTACTCACTGCTGCGCAAGTGGCAGGGAGAGCTCAAGTGGGGCTCGCCTGGCGGTCAGGCCGAGCTCGCGTCCGCGCTGCCCTCTGGCGGTCCCGCGGCCCTTGCCAGGTCGTCGGATGAGCTGCCTGCCAAGGCGGCGCGGGCCGTGGCCGCCTGGCAGGAGCACCTGCTGCACCTGGTCCAGACCGAGAACATCACCAAGCGCTCGATCTCCAGGATCGCCTCGTTCGACCCGGAGTCCCTCGCTCTCGTGCTCACAATCGGCGTGCTCGGTTACGGAGCGGGCGACGTCGAGGTCAGCGAAGGAGCTAGCGCGGCACCGCAGCAGCTGCTGACGACGTTCTTCGGCGTCGGGCTGCTGCGCGACATTGGCGGGCAGGCCCGGCAAGATCTGCATGAGCGGGTCAGCCTGGTTTACTCCGAGGAAGCGCGGCGGTATACGGCGCTGATCGACGCACTAGGCTCGGCTGACGAGTCGGCCCCCGCCGATCTTTTCCAGGCCAGTTACTCCTTGGAGTCCGTGCGATGAGTCCACGACGGCCCGCAGTGGCAGGCCGCGGGCCCGACGTCCGTCAGAGTTCTGTCTCAGCCGCCGGCGTCTCCGGTGTTGGCGGGGTCGGCGGGGTCGGCGGCTCAGGCCCGTTGCCGACCAGAGTTCCCGCGAGCGCGCTGCGTGCCGGCAAGCACGACGGTGGCAGGGGAGCGGGCACAGCTGCGGAGGCTGTGCCGACCCGGCCTTCAGCGTCAATGCTCGCGGCCTATGATGGCGATGCCGCACAGCAGGCAACGGGACTGTCGGCCCGTCTGATGGCGCTGGCCAGGATGATCCAGATCGGAAGCGCGCGCAGCGGCCGGGACGGGTTCAGCAAGAAGCTGCTCGGGCAGGCCGAGGACGTGCTCGGACGGGCGGGCGAGCGGATGCGCCTATCATCCGCGCACACCGTGGTAGTGCTCGCGGGGGGCACCGGCAGCGGCAAGTCCTCGCTGTTCAACCGGCTGGCAGGCGCCGACTTCTCGACGGTGGGCGTCACCCGCCCGGTGACCAAGGACGCGCACGCCTGCATCTGGGATGACAATGGCTCAGGCGCGCTTTTGGAGTGGCTGGGCATACCGCAGCGCGACAGGTACTCCCGGGCCAGCGCACTCGGCGGCGGCGAGTCAGGGCTTGCCGGTCTCGTACTGCTTGACCTGCCCGACCATGACTCGGTGATGGGACATGCGACCGGGCAGGTCGACCGGCTGGTCAGCCTGGCCGATGTGATGGTGTGGGTACTGGACCCGCAGAAGTACGCTGATGCCGCCGTGCACCTGAGATTCCTCATCCCGCTGGCAGGCCACTCCGACGTGCAGGCCGTCGTGCTCAACCAGGCCGACCTGCTCACCGCCGCCCAGGTGGACGACTGCGTGTCTGACCTGCGCCGGCTGCTCGATAGCGAGAACTTGCAAGACGTGCCGATCCTGGTTGCCTCGGCGGTGACCGGATTGGGCATCGAAGACCTGCGCAGGCTGCTGGCCGAGGGCGTGGCCGCCCGGCGCGGTGCGGCTGCGCGGATCTCCGCTGACGTCGATACCGTGGTCGCGAGGTTCGCGCGCTACGCGGGGGAGCGGGGCAAGGAGCCCGAGTCGATCGCGCCGGAAAGCGTGAGCGAGCTGGTCGCCGAGTTCTACACGGCGGCTGGGGTCACCGCGATCGGCGACTCGCTGCGTAGCGTCAGGGAGTTGCGCGCGGCCGACTTCGTGGGCTGGCCAGTGGCCTGGCTGGTGCAAAGGCTGTCAGGCAGGGACCCGTTGCGCAAGATTCGCCTCGGGGCACTCTGGAACGATTTGCGTTCGGTCTCGGCCGGCCCGGCCGGGGCTCAGCAGGCGGCCATCGACAACGCGCTCACCCGATTCGCCGATCAGGTTGCCGAGCCTTTGCCCAGGCCATGGTCGGCGACCGTCAGGGCGGCCGCCAGGTCGCACGCCGACGAGATCCCGGCGCTGATCGGGGCCGCGATTGGCGAAGCGATGCCGGCGGAGGACAACGTAGCCAGCTGGTGGCGCGCAGCCGGGCTCTGGCAGGGATTCCTGCTGGGCGCCGCAACGATCGGACTGGCCTGGGCTATCGCCCTCCTGGTGATCGGGGGCTTCCACGCGGCCCATGGGCTGCCGGCCCTGCTCACTGACCCGATCTGGATCCTGTGGGCGCTGCTTGCCGTCGCCGTCGCGCTGGCCGCTGGCGCCTTTACGGCCTCGGCATGCATGTCCTCGGTGCGGACCCGGGCCGCCGCAGAGACGGCAGAACTCGCCGCCGACATCAAAAAGCGCATCGACTCGGTCGCCAGGGAGATGGCCGTCGCGCCCGCCGCGCAGGAGCTGCGGGAGTTCGACCGGTACTGCGAGGACTACGCGATCGCCTCCAAGGAAGCATCAGCCCAGGAGTCCGCCGACTAGCGCCAGACCAGCACCAGCCGAGACGAGCCGCCAGCGCAGGCCAGCCGCGAGCGCAGGCCAGCCGCCGGCGCAGGCCAGCCGCCGGCGCAGGCCAGCCGCGAGCGCGGGCCAGCCGCGAGCGCAGGCCAGCCGCCAGCGGAAACGAGCCGGCAGCGCACAACCGTCCACACGCGGACACCCGTCCACACGCGGGGCTGACGCGGGCGGCGTCTGTCCACAGCGGCGATGTTCGGACCGGTGCTGAGTCGAAGCCGCTGCGATCTTAGGAGCAGCAGAAGGCGGCGAGGCCGCCAGGGCGGCAGATCCCTGCGCGAGAGGCGCGCCGCTGCCGCCCAGCCCTGGAGGATCGCTTATGTATCTGAACGAGGCGCAGATCAGCCTGACCGGTTATGTGGCTACCCAGCCGGTCGTCAGGACGGTGAAGTCAGGCGCGACGAACCTGTCCATGCGGGTCGCCTGGACACCGCGCAGGCAAGACCGGGTCACAGGCGAGTGGACCGATGGCAATACGTCCTATGTGACGGTGATCTGCTGGCGCAGGCTCGCGACGAACGGAGCCGTATGCCTGCGCAAAGGCGACCCAGTCGTCGTCAAGGGCCGCCTGTCGATCCGGACCTACGAGGACAGGCAGGGTTTGCGGAAGGTCGCTGTCGAGGTCGAGGCGAGTTCGGTCGGCCATGACCTGTCCCGTGGCGTGGCTCAGTTCCAGCGGGTCAGGCCGCAGACAGGCCTGACCGCCGCCGAGTTCGCGGCAGGTAGCGGCAACGGCGCGAATCCTCCGGCGGACGGCAGGGCCGGCTCGCATGAGGGGAGCGAAGCGCTGAGCACATCCCACTCGGATCCAGGGCCTGAGGACCCGTTCTTCAACGAGTCAGCTATCAGTGACCAGACGGCCGACGCTGAGCTGGCCGACGCCGAGCTGGCGGACGCCCAGCTGGCCGACGCTGAGCAGGTAGCCGCGCCGTTCTAGCCGCGGCGCAGGGCAGCGGCCCGCACAGGTAGCTCCCTCGTGATAACTCGGTGAGATCATTGCTAGCACTGTGCGATCAGCTGGGCTCCCGCTGTGCAAAGTGCGGGCTGTCTGCCCATACGCTTGAGACATGCCTGAGTTCATCTATCAGATGCACGCCGTGCGCAAGGCGCACGGCGACAAGGTCATCCTTGACGACGTCACGCTCGCCTTCCTGCCGGGAGCGAAGATCGGCGTAGTCGGCCCCAATGGCACTGGCAAATCGACCTTGCTCAAGATGATGGCGGGCATCGAGCAGCCATCTAACGGCGAGGCCAGGCTCATGCCGGATTTCTCAGTGGGCTTGCTCGAGCAAGAGCCCCAGCTGGACGAGGCCAAGACGGTGCTCGGGAACGTCGAGGAGGGCGTCGCCGACACCAAAGCGCTACTCGACCGCTACAACGAGATCGCCGAGCAGATGGCGACCGACTACTCCGACCAGCTCTTGGAGGAGATGGGCGGGCTGCAGGAGCAGCTCGACCACCGGAATGCGTGGGACCTGCAGAGCCAGCTCGACCAGGCGATGGACGCGCTGCGCTGCCCGCCGCCGGACTCCGACGTCAGCGTGCTGTCCGGTGGCGAGAGGCGCCGGGTCGCGCTCTGCAAGCTGCTGCTGTCGCAACCCGACCTGCTGTTGCTCGACGAGCCGACGAACCACCTGGACGCCGAGAGCGTCCTGTGGCTCGAGCAGCATCTGGAGAAGTATCCCGGCACCGTCGTGGCCGTGACCCATGACCGGTATTTCCTGGATAACGTCGCTGGCTGGATCCTGGAACTCGACCGGGGCCGCGCCTATCCCTACGAGGGCAACTATTCCACGTACCTGGAGACCAAGGCGGCCAGGATCAAGGTCGAGGGGCAGAAGGACGTCAAGCGGCGTAAGCGGCTCGAAGAGGAGCTGGAGTGGGTCAGATCGAGCCCGCGCGCCCGTCAGGCTAAGAGCCGGGCCAGACTGCAGCGCTACGAGGAGATGGCCACCGAGGCAGACCAGAACAAGAAGCTCGACTTCGAGGAGATCCAGATCCCGCCCGGCCCGCGGCTCGGCAGCGTGGTCGTGGAGGTCGACAAGCTGAGCAAGGGCTTCGGGGACCGGATGCTCATCGAGGACCTGAGCTTCAGCTTGCCCCCGAACGGCATCGTCGGCGTGATCGGCCCCAACGGCGTCGGCAAGACGACCCTGTTCAAGATGATCGTCGGCGAAGAGCAGCCGGATGACGGCGCGATCAAGGTCGGGGAGACCGTGCGGATCGCCTACGTCGATCAGAACAGGGCCAGGATCGATCCTGACAAGAACGTCTGGGAAGTCATCTCCGACGGGGAGTCCTTCATCCGGGCAGGCAAGTCGGAGATCCCGAGTCGCGCCTACGTCGCGGCCTTCGGGTTCAAGGGCGGCGATCAGCAGAAGTTCGCTGGCGTCATGTCAGGTGGCGAGCGCAACCGCGTCAACCTCGCGCTCACGCTCAAGCAGGGCGGCAACTTGCTCCTGCTTGACGAGCCCACCAACGACCTGGACGTCGAGACCTTGTCCTCGCTGGAGAACGCGCTGCTTGAGTTCCCCGGTTGCGCAGTGATCACTAGCCACGACCGATGGTTCCTTGACCGCATTGCCACGCACATCCTGGCGTGGGAGGGCGGATCGAACTGGTTCTGGTTCGAGGGCAACTTCGAGTCCTACGAGAAGAACAAGATCGACCGCCTCGGCGCCGAAGCCGCCAGGCCACATCGGGTCACCTACCGCAAGCTCACCAGGGACTAGGCACCACAGCGCGCCCCTGGGAATCGCAAAGACGTCCCGTCGCCACGGTATTTCCGCACATATGCATCCGTCAGTTCGGCTGCCTGCACCCGCTGTCACCGAGTTAGCGCAAAGCGCCGGGCCCTGGCAATTTGATGCTGGCCGTCGCCCCTGCCCGGGCAGGCTGACCCGCGCGCCCGGGTGCCGGCCGGTGCGGCCACCGGCTAGCGCGGCCGGCCCGCTGCCGGGAACGGCAGCGTCGCGCCGCTGCTGCCGTCAGGATGGCAAGAACGCGCCATCCTTGCTGTCCGGTCGGCCCGGGAACGGCAGCGTCGCGCCTTTGCTGCTGCTGGCGGCTGCGGGCTGATGGCAGCGTCGCGCCGCTGTTGCCGTCAGGATGGCAAGAACGCGCCATCCTTGCTGTCCGGTCGGCCCGGGAACGGCAGCGTCGCGCCTTTGCTGCTGTCCGCCGGGGCCGCAGTGCCCGGGCAGCCGGTGCGGCTGACACGGCGCCGGGGGCGGCTGGCCGAACCCTGCAGCAGGTCGCTGCTCCGTGATCCCCTTGACGCTTTAGTCCGGGTGTGCGCACGGCAGGCTACCCGGCGACAAGGCACGCAAACGAGCGGTGATCGGCTCCGACTTGGTCATTTGCCGCGCTACCCGTAGCATCGGCCGCGATCACGATTAGTTCGCCGGCTCACCCGGCTCATCCGTACTGGGGTGCATCACCATGACTACGCATAGCGACGAACCCAGGGGCGGGCGCCTGCCGTCGCGAGCCCAGGTCGTCGTCGTAGGCGGCGGCATCATCGGCATCTCTGTCGCCTATCACCTGGCGCTGCTGGGCTGGTCAGATGTGCTGTTGCTGGAGCGGGACCGGCTTACCTCGGGCACCACCTGGCACGCCGCCGGGCTGATGGCGACGTTCGGCTCGACTTCGCAGACCTCGACCGAGCTGCGCCAGTACACCTGGGATCTGTACTCGCGGCTCGAAGCCGAAACAGGCCTGGCGACCGGCCTGCGGCAATGCGGCCTGATCGAGCTCGCGATCGAGGAAGGACATCTGCAGGACTACCGGCGCACGGCTGCCTTCAACCGGCACCTGGGAGTCGAGGTGCACGAGATCTCGCCCCGCGAGGTCGCGAACCTCTGGCCGCTGGCCAGGACCGACGACATCCTCGCCGGCTTCTACATCCCGGCCGACGGGCGCGTGAACCCAGTCGACGTCACCATGTCCCTCGCCAAAGGTGCACGCATGCGCGGCGTCATGATCATCGAGGGCGTCGCGGTGACTGGCTTCAATCGTCACCGCGGCACGGTGACCGGCGTGCGCACCACGCACGGCGACGTCGAGGCCGAGTACGTGGTCAACTGCGCCGGGATCTGGGCGCGCCAGCTGGGGGAGCTGGCGGGGGTCAGCATCCCGCTGCAGGCCGCCGAGCACTATTACCTGCTCACCGAGCCGATCGAGGGCGTGGACAGGTCCTGGCCGGTGCTCGAAGACCCGGCCTCCTACGGCTACTATCGCGAAGAGGGCGGCGGTCTCATGCTCGGGCTCTTCGAGCCCGTCTGCGCGCCCTGGCACGTCGATCGCATCCCTGAGGACTTCTCGTTCGGCGAACTGCCGCCTGACTGGGACCGGATGGGTCCCTACCTGGAAAAGACCATGGCGCGCGTGCCGGTCACCGAGCAGACCGGGATCAGGAAATTCTTCTGCGGCCCCGAGAGCTTTACTCCTGACTTGCTGCCGATCGTCGGCGAAGCGCCCGAATTGAGGAACTATTATGTCGCCGCGGGACTCAATTCGATTGGGATACTGACCGCCGGGGGAATCGGCCGTACCGTCGCGCAGTGGATCATTAACGGGACCCCGGATATCGACGTCACGGGCATCAATATCGACCGCCTGCACCCCTACCAGGCCAACCCCGAGTACCGGGCCACTCGCACGGTCGAGTCGCTCGGCCTGGTCTACGCCACCCGCTACCCGAATCGCCCGACGAAGACTGCCCGGGGCGCGAAGCTCTCGCCGGTCCACGACCGGCTGGCCGCGCAGCGCGCCTGCTTCAGGGACGTCAGCGGCTGGGAGGGAGCTGACTGGTACGCACCCGCCGGGGTCGAGCCCGAGACCGGCGAGCTGACCTGGGGACGACCGCACTGGTTCGGCTACTGGGCCGCCGAGCATGACGCGGCGCGGAACGGCGTGATCGTGATGGACATGTCGTTCATGGCGAAGTTCGCCGTCCAGGGGCGTGACGCCGGCCGGGAGCTTGAACGGATCTCGGCGAACGAGGTCAGCGCGGAATCCGGCCGCATCACCTACACCCAGTGGCTCAACGAGCGCGGCACGCTGGAGGCCGACCTCACGGTGACCAAGCTCGACGACGAGGAGTACTTCGTCGTCGCTTCGGACACCGCGCACCGGCATGCGCACACCTGGATGCGGCGGCACTTCGGCGACGCCCACGCGTTCGTCACGGACGTGACCTCTGGATACGCGCAGATCAACGTGCAAGGGCCCAGGTCACGGGAGCTGCTGAGCGCGGTGACGCAGGCGGATGTGTCGAACGAGGCGTTCCCGTTCAGGGCTGCGCGGTTCATCGACATCGGGTTCGCCCGCGCACTCTGCATCAGGATCACCTACCTGGGCGAACTCGGCTACGAACTGCACATTCCGGCCGAGCAGGCGAACGCCGTCTATGACCGGCTCGTTGCGGCCGGAGCTCCGCTTGGCCTGCGGCATGCGGGCCTCAAGGCGCTGGCGAGCCTGCGGATGGAGAAGGCATACCGCGATTACGGTCATGACATCGACAACACCGACTCGGTGCTCGAAGCCGGGCTCGGCTTCGCGGTGGCTCTCGGCAAGCCGGGCGGGTTCATCGGGAAAGATGCCGTGCTGGCCAGGAAGGCCTCAGGGCCGCTCACCCGCAGGCTGGCGCAGATCCTGGTCAGCGATCCGGAGCCGCTGCTTTTCCATTCCGAGGTGGTCAGCCGTAACGGGCGAGCCGTGGGCTACATCCGTTCAGCTTCTTATGGGTTTACCATCGGTGGCGCGGTGGGATTGGCGATGATCGAAGCGGACGAGCCGATTACCCAGAAATATCTTGATGCCGGCTCATGGACAGTTCAGATTGGCGACTCGGCTTATCCGGCTGTGGCGTCTTTGCGGCCGCTGTACGATCCGTCGGGCAAGCGGGTGCAGATGTGAGGGCGGGACGGATGCGGGAGGGTGCAAGCGTGGCCGGACTGGCGGAATTCGAGGCGCTCGTCGGGGCCGAGCACGGGCTGGCCGTGATGACCGTGATCGGTGCCGACGGGCGGATGCGGCCGTCTGTCGTCAACGTCGGAGTGCTCGAACATCCCCTGACGGGCGCTCGCGTGGTCGGCGCGGTCATTCACGGACGGGCGCGCAAGCTGGTCAACCTGCGGGTGCGGCCGCGCATCAGCGTGGTGCTGCGCGCGGGGTGGCAGTGGGCTGGCGTCGAGGGCGTGGCCGAGGTCATCGGGCCCGACGATCCAGCCGAGGGTATCGATGCCGAGCGGCTGCGGTCGCTGCTGCGGGAGATCTTCCTTGCCGCTGGCGGTTCGCACGAGGACTTTGACGAGTACGACCGGGTGATGGCCGCCGAGCGCCGCGCCGCCGTGCTGATCAGCCCGCAGCGGGTCTTCGCGAACGGGTAACCTGGCGTTAAGCGGGGCGCAGGCCCAGGTCAGGGCGGTGGTCGCCGCGGTCAGGAGCCGCCGGGACCTCGGCGTTGACCAGGCTGTGGGCGGCCATGACGAGGTACTGCCACAGTTCCTCATCGTGGCTGGGGTCGAGCGCGATCTCGTCCATCGCCGTGCGCATGTGCCGTAGCCAGGCGTCCCGCTCGGCTTCGCCGATCGCGAACCGCACGTGCCGCATGCGCAGCCTCGGCTGGCCGCGACGGTCATTGTAAGTGGTGGGACCGCCCCAGTACTGCATGAGGAAGAGCCGAAGGTGTTCCTCGGCCAGGGTGAGATCCTTGCTGGGATAGACCGCGCGCAGCTGCGGATCGGCTGCGACCTCGGCGTAGAACCTGCGGACGAGACGGGTAAAAGTCTCCTCGCCGCCGACGGCGTCGTAGAAGGTCTGCTCTGCTGGCATATCGTCGCGATCGGTTGGCTGCTCCATGACGGCTACCAGGGTACTTGCCGCTGGGAGGGCGCGATGACACGTTGGCCGGCCCGTGCGCCGCCAACTGCCTTGTCAGCCGCGGTTTGCAGGTAGTTCCGGGCACCGAAAACCACTAGGTGGCAATTTGGTGTTGGCGGTCGGGGCGCCGGCCGGTCACACTGGTCACGGGCGCCTCGCAGCCAGCGGGCCGCTCATCCCGGGAGGTGGGCATTGCGCAGGGTATTGCTGCTCAACATTACGTATGAGCCGCTGACCACTGTCGGCCTGCACCGCGCCGTAGGCCTCGTGCTCGCTGACAAAGCCGAGATCCTGCACGACGAAACTACGGGGATGGTGCTGCATTCAGCCTCGGTCAAGCTAGCTGTTCCCTCGGTGATCAGGCTTCGCCGGTATGTCAGGGTGCCGCATCGCAACCGCGTTCCGCTGACGCGGGCAGCGCTCATGCGGCGGGATGGGTACCTTTGCGCGTATTGCGGCGCGGCGGCTGACACCATCGACCACGTCGTGCCGCGCAGCCGGGGCGGTGCGCACGCCTGGGAGAACTGTGTCGCATCTTGCACCAAGTGCAACCACCGCAAGGCGGACCGCCTGATCGAGGAACTCGGCTGGACGCTCCGCTGGGATCCGCTGGCACCACGCGGATCGCACTGGCGGCTGATCGGCGCTGCCCGCGACGGCGACCCGCAGTGGGCGACGTACCTGACCAGCAACGCGGCCTGACCAGCAACGCTGCGTAACCGGCGGGGTTGTGTGATGCGGCGGGGCTGCGTGATGCGGCGGGGCTGCGTGATGCGGGCTAGCTGGCGCCGAAGGTTCGCGTCTCTGGCCGGCTGAGCGCGATGAGCGCGACGACCCCGAGCGTGATCCCGGCGATCGGGAAAAACGGCGCCGCATGCAGATGCCGCACCAGCACGCCGGCCAGGGCGACGGAGATCGGGAACGTGCCGAAGCCGGCGAGCATCACCAGGCTCATGATGCGGCCAAGCGACCGTGCCGGAGCCCACTGCTGCAGCAAGGTGAACATCACGATGTTGCCGAAGCCGTTGCAGACCCCGGTCACCGCCATCGCCGCGGCGGCACCAGGGAGGCCGCCGAGGAACGGTATCAGGCTGATGGCGACCGCTTGGATGGCGAACGCGGCGTAGGCGGCGGCAGCGGGCTTGCTGAAGGCGTTCATCCGGGCGGCTCCCAGGGTGCCGCCGAGGACGCCGACAGCGAAACAGGCCAGCAGGACGCCGTAGCCCGTCGCGCCGTACGAAGCGTGGGCCAGCGCGGGCATCGCTACCTCGAACGTCCCTGACAAGGAGAAATTAGCGACGACGGCCACCGCGAGCAGGAGCCGCAGGAAGACCGACTGGCGCAAGATCTGCCACAAGCCAGGCGCCGGCTCCTGCTCGCCGGCGGGATCGGAGTCCGGCGCCTTGGCTGCAGCGGCCTGCTGTGCGGCAGGCTCCTGCTGGCGCGCGCTGATCAGCCCCAGTGCGACCGCTGAGACGGCGAACGAGACGGCATCGACAGCGAAGGCCGGTGCCGAGCCGGCCGTCGCGACGAGCAGCCCGCCAAGGACCGGTCCGGCCAGCGAACCGACCTGCACCATCGCGACGGAGATGGAGTTGCCGGCGGCGAGCTGCTCGGCGGGGAGCAGGCTCGGCATGATCGACGCCGAGGCCGGCAGGAAAGCGCCCTCGCCGGCGCCGAGCAGCGCGGCGATCGGAGCCAGTACGACCAGCGAATCGATCTGACGCGCGGCAAGAACGGCCAGCACGGCCACGAGCGCGCATCTAACGACGTCGGCGGTCAGCATGACGGTCCGCGGACTCAGCTTGTCGGCGAGGATCCCGCCGAGCGGGATCAAGACCGTGCGTGGCACGCCGTAACAGGCGAGCACGGTGCCGAGCAGCAGCGTCCCGCCGTGCGCGGACAGGATCAGCCACGGCAGCGCGACAGCGTAACAGTAATCGCCGACTGTCGAGCCCAGCTGGCCGACGCTGAGCAGCCGGAAGCTGACGACGCCGAACGGCCCGTTGCGCACTATGCCGGCCATGCGGCCAGCGAACCGGCCTGACCAGGTGATCTCGCCTCCGGTCACCTGCTCGCCCCCGGTCACCTGCTCGCCCCCGGTCACCTGCTCACCCCCGGTCACCTGCTCGCCTCCGGGTCGAACCATGGGATGAACTCGAGGTACGTACCGACCCGGAGCGCTCCTGGCGGCCGGTTAGCGGGATCCAGTCGCGCGTACTCCTCGACCAGGGCGCTCAGGCGTTCGCGCAGTTCGATCAGTTCCTCGGCCGTGGCATGAACCACGCCCTGGGTGTAACCGGCCGCGCGCTGCCATTGCGGCGAGTACTCGGCTTCGCGATCCAGGTACTCGGTGCGGTGCTCGTCGAGGCGAGACTGGAAGCTCTCCACCAGGAGCCTCCCGGCGGCGCGGGTTGCCGAGGGCAACTCCGGGTTACCTCCGATCGACACTGCTACGAGGGTGGCTCGCCACGGCCTGTGCCTGCCGTCGATGGCCTTAGCCTTGTCCTCTTCGACGTAGCCATACTTGGCGAGGGCTCGAAGGTGGTAGCTGCACGCCGACGCCGAGAGCCTGGCCACCTCGGCGCACTCGGTAGCCGTCGCCGGACCGTCGAGCACCAGGTGCTCCAAGATCGCGATCCGCGCTGGATGCGCGAGAGCGCGCAGCGCCCTGGGATCGGTGATCTCGACCGGCGCGATGGGTTCGCCGGGACCTGGCCGGGGCGAGTCGGCCGCTTCCGGGTCCCTAGATGCGGAGGACATGTTCCGGAAGGATAATTTCACAATGAATGTTTCGCAATAAACACTTCACAACTTCCAGCCGTCGTAGCGGGGTCGGACCAGCCTGCCCGGGGCGGTCCTGCGGACCGTGAGCAGCGCGGTGCCACTTGCTGTCGTTGGCGCCGGGATTTCGTGAGCAACGTTGCCCTTCCCGATGCTGTCCCCGGGGCAGCGGGGAGGGCATCGCTGCTGATGCGCCCTGGCCGATTACAGCAGCGTGGTACTGCCTGCTGCTGTAACGAGCATCCAGAGGCCGACTGGACGTAGGCGGTCGCCTGGCAGCAGGCGGGCGCCGCCAGCGGAGGCTTCTGAGTTACCGGGCTGATCAAGGAGCAAGAAATCACTAGTCGGAAAGGTATGTCCAGCTACCCTCGGTGGCGTGCAGCACGTGTCGACGCCCCCCGACTCGCCGTGGATCGTGCGCACGGGCGAGCAGGCACCGCACGCCGTTTCCTCGCTCCTGGCGCAGCTTCCCGCCTGGTTCGGCATCGAGACGTCCAACACTGGTTACGTGGAAGCGGCCAAGACCATGCCGACCTACCTGGCCTGGCCGCGCGACGACTCCAGATCGGCTCCGCGGCGCACTCCGCTCGGGGTGCTGCTCGCTGCCCGCCATTTTTCAGCTGCTGCCGAGATCCATCTGATGGCGGTAGCTCCGAGCGCGCACCGGCGTGGCGCGGGCCGGGCTCTCGTGACGGCGCTCGAGCGCGATCTCCTGGCCGATGGAGTGAGCCTGCTCCAGGTCAAGACCCTGGGCCCGTCGCATCCTGACCCTGGCTATGCCAAGACCCGGCTGTTCTACGAGGCGATGGGCTTCATCCCAGTCGAGGAAATCCTTGATCTGTGGCCGGGCAACCCTTGCCTGATCATGATCAAGGTGCTAGCCGCAGCTGCGGCACCGGCTGATCCGGCTGATCGGGGTGCCGGGGCTGACCGGGGTGCCGGGGCTGACCGGGGTGCAGGGAGCTGACCGGGTGCAGGGACCGATGGGTCATCTACCACGTTCTCAGGTCAGAAGCGGAGCTATGAACGAACACGGACCCGCTGTTACACTCATGCGCTGGTTGGCGGGTAAACTGTCATAAGGCGGCAGCTGCACTGGGCAGTACGCAACTGCTCGCCAGCCCAAGCCGCGGGAGCACTGTCGAAGGAGCACCGCCATGTCGCAGGCCAGTCCCTCCTCCGCCGGATCGAACGTCGCTCCTTCCTCCGCCGGGCCACAGGTCACTCCCTCCTCTGCCGGAGTCGAGCGTGAGCTAGTGGTGCCCGAGGGCGGGTTCTGGCCGGCGCCGGAGATCCCGCAGCCGAACATCTACCCGATGGAGTGGCGGGTCGAGACCGAGAAGCTCGCGGCGATATACCAGAAGTCCAAGCTGATGCTATGGAACCCGGCCGACCTGCCCTGGGATGGCCTGCGAGCCGAGGACTTCACTACTGAGCAGCGCCTGGGCATCATGTACTGGTTCGCCGTGCTCGCCAACTTCGACGCCTCCGGGCCGGCGGTTTTCGCGCGAGCCACGATTCGCGCATTCGAACAGCACGAGGAAGACCCGGTTCGCAAGTGCTTCTTTTCGATCACCCGCGATGAAATGAACCACGAGGAGTGCTGCCAGCGCGCGATCGCCGCCCTGTGGCCAGGTGGCCCGCTGAACTGGACCCCGGTCACCGACCTCGAGCGAGCCGCGCACAACAACATCGCCTGGCTATACCACAACGGCGGCCGGTACTGGAACGGCTACAACAGCGCGGTCAGCCGCTACACGCTGCCGGTGCTGTTCACGAGCTTCATGATGGGCGAGATGGCGGCGTCGACCCTGTTCCGCGGCATGGCGTCGGGCACTAAGCACCCGGTATTTTCCGATATGTTCCACAAGATCGGCCGCGACGAGTCACGCCACCTCCAGATCTGCATGACCATCCTGGAAAACGAGTGGCCTGGCCTCACTGACGACGTCAGGAAGACCATCACCCGCCAGCTCAGGGCAGGCTTCGTGTTCCTGTCGATGATCTTGTGGGAGCCGCCCGAGGGATTCTGGGACCTGCCGCCGTATTTCCTGCAGAACCATCGCGTGCTCATGGACCACGCGCGGGACGCGGGGCTCGGCGTCCTGTCCTACGAACAGCAGGCCGACAACTGGCGTAGCGCCATCGCCAAAATCCGGGTGATCGTGCAACGCTGGGGAATCGAGTTCCCCGCCATGCCAGAACTTGACATTGAGGGCGTCGACGTCTCCGACGACATCAGCGCCGAAGACATCATCCCGGTCTTCTGACCGGCGTTCCGGATCAGCCCGATTCCAGCTGGCGTCTGCACCCTTGCGCCGACTCGCATGGGCACGGGGATCGATGTTGCGAACCGGGTGTTCTTTCGCGCGTTGATGTTGTCTGGCTTCCGGAGCCGCCTGGGCAGCGCGGGTTGTCCGGGGCCGTCGGTCATGCGCGGGTTGTGGACGGGGTCGTGGAAAAAATTGATTTCCTGTGGACAACCTGGGCTTACCGGTGGATGAAGCGGTGGATGAGCAAAGAATCTTGAAGTTTGTCGTCGGGAGGCCTTGTGCGATCAGGCGCGGTGGCGTAGAAATTTTCCTACCAGCGAAAGCGGGCATTGCCCCGGAGGCAACTCAGGGGAAGCGGAACGACCGGGAAACCGGACAGTCCGTTGGTGTCCTGGAATCGGTGGCATGGGACGGACTGAGCGTGGATCGCCGATTGCCCCGGTGAACCGCTCGCCGGGGCAATCGGCGAGTAGCTCAAGGAAGACCCGAAGCGAGGCCCCTGCATCTCATACATGCGGGGGCCTCGTTTCGTTATCCTACCGATTCCTTGCGCATCCCAGCTAGGTGCGGGAAGCACGGTGGGTGCTGGAGACTTCGCGAGGCTGCGGGTAGTGGTGGGTTCGCAAACGGCTGCATGGCGGAGGACCTTGCGTTGTAGTCGTGCGCTGGAGAGCCTGCGTTGGAGCACCGAAGCCCGGGCGTCCTGTGCCTGTGCTGTGGATGCGGCGGTGGATAAGTTGATTTTCTGTGGGCAACCCAGGCTGGTCGGTGGACGCAGCGGTGGATGGCTAAAGAATCTTGAGAATAGTGGCCGGAAGGTCTTGTGCGAGCTGGCCGAGGGGCGTAGAACCTTTTTTACCAGCGAAACGGGTACCACCCAGAGGTAACTCAGGGGACGCAGAAAGACCGGCTAACCGGAATTTTTGTGGGTGTCCTGGACCGGTGGTGTGAGATTACTGAGCGCGGGTCGCCGATTGCCCCGGTGGACCGCTTGCTGGGGCAATCAGCGAGTGTCTCGGGAATCTTGAGCGAGGCCCCTGCATCTCATACATGCGGGGGCCTCGTTCTTGTGCGACAAGTCTGCGTTATTTAGTGTCATTATTTGTGCGTCAAGTTATTTATGCGATAAGTAACGCGTGGCTATACTTGGCCCAGAAGTTATTCGTGGCCAACGTCGTTCAGCCGGTTTGGCGAGGGCAATGGCGACCGATAATGACCATAGGCGCGGGCGACGTGAGTGCCCCCGAGCTCACGTCGCCTGGCCTGCGTAGCTCGTCGGCTCATCTGGGATGGCTCGTCGCCTGGCCTGCGCGGCTCGTCGCCTGGCCTGGGGTAGGGCGCCGCCAGGGATCCGCCGAGTTGTAGCGCGAGAATGTCTGGCCCATCTTTTCAATGCCGCATAATCTAAGTTGATCTTGAAAAGGGACGTGCGGCGCCGGTTCGTACGCCATTCCGGGGCTGCCGGGCCGTCCTGCGCGAGAGCCTGAATTGCTAACCATGACCCTGTTG
This sequence comes from Streptosporangiaceae bacterium, assembly GCA_035716545.1. GTDB lineage: Bacteria > Actinomycetota > Actinomycetes > Streptosporangiales > Streptosporangiaceae > Chersky-822. Next base: position 57,995 of record DASTJM010000052.1, on the reverse strand, counting down.
CGCACCGGCACCGCCGCCGACAGCAGCAGCGAGGACCACCATGCTGTCCGACCAGCCTGCCGCCGGCCCGGGTGCCGGGGTACCGGGGTGGCGGGCGTGCCAGGGGTGCCGGGGTGGCGGGCGTGCCAGGGGTGTCAAGGGGTGTCAGGGGTACCGGGGTGTAGTGCCGGGGTGGCGGGCGTGCCAGGGGTGCCGGGATGGAGTGCCGGGGTGGCGGGCGTGCCAGGGGTGTCAGGGGTACCGGGCCGGTGCCGGAGTGTCGGAGTGTCGAGTGTCGTCTTGGTGGTGGGTTTTCGGGTTCGGGAGGGTTGTCCGTGGTCATGGCGGAGGTTTTACGGGTCCGGGAGATTTTTCGGGCTCCACGACGAAAAAGCTCCCGGATCTGACAGTGCTCCACCAGGAATCCGACAACTCTCCCAGCTACGCCGGTTCTGGGTGCCGCTGGAGCGTCGGCGAGTGTCGGGACAATGATGGGGACCTGCGAGGGTGTACAGGCGGCGGCGTTGATGGTGCGCAGTGAGGGCGGGCGGGCGGGGGGCTCGATGGGGAGTGGTGTGGGTGTACAGGCGGCGGCGTTGATGGTGCGCGGTGAGGGTGGGCGGGGAGGCGGGCGCTGATGGTGCGCGGTGAGGGTGGGCGGGCGGTGGCGCTGATGGTGCGCGGTGAGGGTGGGCTGGGAGGCGGGCGCTGATGGTGCGCGGTGAGGGTGTGCGGGCGGCGGCATCGCCGCCGGGGCGGTGCCGGGGTGGCGCGCGGAGGGTGCGGGAGGTTGCGGGTCGCATCTGCGACCTGAGTGACCTGGACAGCCAGCGCAGAGTACCGTTCCGACTATGACTGCGAAAGTTAGCAAGCCAGAGCCACCCTTCGGGCGGTTGTTGACCGCGATGGTCACCCCGATGACGAGCGACGGTGCCGTGGACTATGCAGGCACTCAGCGGCTCGCTGAGTACCTGGTGACCAGGATGCGCAATGACGGCCTCGTGGTGAGCGGCACCACGGGCGAGTCGCCGACTACCTCGGACGCTGAGAAGGCGGAGCTGATCCGGGTCGTCAAGCGGACGGTGGGCGGGAGGGCAGCAGTCGTGGCCGGGGTTGGTACGTACGACACGCACCACAGTTGCGAGCTTGCGAAACAGGCCGAGCAAGCGGGTGCGGACGGCTTGCTGGTCGTCACGCCGTACTACAGTAAGCCGCCGCAGAGCGGGCTCATCGAGCATTTCACGGCTGTGGCCGACGCCACCAGCCTGCCTGTGCTGCTCTATGACATTCCCGGCCGGACCGGCATCCCGATTAAGACGGAGACGCTGATCCAGCTGGCGCAGCACCCCAAGATCGTCGGCGTCAAGGACGCCAAAGGCGACTTCGGCGCAGGATCGGCCGTCATGCTCGCGACCGACCTGGTCTTCTACTCCGGTGACGATGTCGTCAACCTGCCGTGGTTGTCGGTGGGCGCCGCGGGGTTCATCAGCGTCGTCGGTCACGTCGTGGGCGATCGGCTGCACGAGATGATCGATGCGTACCTGGCCGGAGATGTCGCCCGGGCGCTGCAACATCACCGGGAGCTGATGCCGGTCTATACCGGGATCATGACCAGGACGCAGGGCGTGATCGCCACCAAGGCGGTGCTCGCCATGATGGGCCTGCCCGGCTGGTCGGTGCGGCTGCCGCTGGTGAACGCCACCTCGGCTGAGGTAGATCAGTTCCGGGCCGACCTGGTCGCTGGCGGTGTCAAGCTCAAGTGAGCCACCCGCACCCAGAACTCGGGCCGCCGCCGCCGCTCGCTCCAGGAGGTCTCCGGATCGTCGCGCTTGGCGGGCTCGGCGAGGTCGGCAGGAACATGACGGTCTTCGAGTACGAGGGCCGGCTGCTGATCGTGGATTGCGGGGTACTGTTCCCCGATCCGGAAACGCCTGGCATCGATCTGATCCTGCCGGATTTCAGCGCGATCGATGACCGGCTCGACGACGTCGATGCGCTCGTGCTCACCCATGCCCACGAGGATCACATCGGGGCGGTGCCTTACCTGCTGCGGCGACGCGACGACATCCCGCTGGTCGGCTCGCGGCTCACGCTGGCACTGGTCCGCAGCAAGCTCACCGAGCACCGGATCACACCGCAGACCTTTGAGGTCGACGCCGGGTCGCGTGAGCCGTTCGGCCCCTTTGCCCTTGAATTCTTTGCGGTTAATCACTCGATTCCTGATGCGCTGGCAGTCGCCATCAAGACCGGGGCCGGCACGGTGCTGCATACCGGCGACTTCAAGATGGACCAGCTGCCGCTCGACGGGCGGCTGACCGACCTCGGCGGGTTCGCGCGGCTCGGCCGCGAGGGTGTTGACCTGCTGATGTCGGATTCCACGAATGCCGAAGTACCTGGCATCGTGACCAGCGAGAGGGCCATCGCGTCCGTGCTTTCCGAGGTGTTCAGCGCCGCTGAGCAGCGGATCATCGTGTCGTGTTTCGCCACCCATGTGCACCGGGTGCAGCAGGTGCTCCGGGTGGCGGCGGCGCATGGCCGCAAGGTCGCGCTGGTCGGGCGGTCAATGGTGCGCAACATGGGCGTCGCCAGAGAGCTTGGCTACCTGGAGGTGCCGTCGGTCCCCGGTGGGCTGTTCGTGGACCTCAAGGACGCCGAAGACCTGCCGCCCGACCGGATCGTGCTGATCTCTACCGGGTCGCAGGGCGAGCCGATGTCGGCGCTGGCGCGGATGGCGGGCCGCGATCATCCGATCAGGATCGCTACCGGCGACACCGTGATCCTGGCGTCCTCGCTGGTACCGGGCAACGAGACCGCCGTCGGCCGGGTGATCAACAACCTGACCAGGCTCGGTGCCCGCGTCGTGCACAAGGGCAACGCGCTCGTGCACGTCTCCGGGCACGCCCCGGCCGGCGAACTGCTTTACGTGCTCAACATGGTCAAGCCGGTCAATTTCATGCCGGTCCATGGAGAATGGCGGCACCTGCGCGCGCACGCCGAGCTGGCCAAGCAGACCGGCATACCGCGCGAGAACATCGTTGTCGCCGAGGACGGGGTTGTTGTTGACCTGGTCGGCGGCCGGGCCGGCGTTGCCGGCAAGGTGCACTGCGGCTACGTGTTCGTCGACGGGCTGTCGGTCGGCGAAGTGACCGAGAGCTCGATCAAGGACCGCCTGATCCTCGGCGAGGAGGGCTTCATCTCGGTGGTCGTGGTGGTCGACTCGACGTCAGGCAAGCTGGTGGCCGGGCCGGAGATTTATGCTCGCGGCTCGGGGATCGACGAGGTCGGGTTCAGCGAGGTGCGGCCGTTGCTTGAGGCCGCGCTTGACCGGGCCGCGCTCGAAGGCATCAACGATGTCTATCAGCTCGGCCAGATGATCAGGCGAACACTCGGCAAGTGGGTCAACAGCAACTACCGTCGCCGGCCGATGATCGTCCCTGTAGTGCTCGAGGTGTAGCCGCGCGGGGCGGATCTCGCCCGTCAGGCCAGGTCGCGGAGCTTGAAGCGCTGGAGCTTCCCCGTGTTGGTGCGCGGCAGCGACGGCAGGAACTCGATCGATCTCGGGTACTTGTAGGGCGCGATCTTCGCCTTGACCAGCTCCTGGAGCTCGGTCACCAGTTCGGGGCCGCCAGTCGCGCCAGCGCCCTCCAGCACGACGAAGGCCTTGACGATCTGGCCCCTGGTCTCGTCCGGCACGCCGACGACGCCGCACTCGGCGACCACCGGGTGGCTGAGCAGCACGTCTTCAACCTCAGGGCCAGCGATGTTGTAGCCGGCCGACACGATCATGTCGTCCGACCTGGCCTGGTACCAGAAGTAGCCGTCGGCGTCCTTGATGTAGGTGTCGCCGGTGTAGTTCCAGCCGTTGCTGACGTAGCTGCGCTGGCGTTCATCTGCGAGGTACTTGCAGCCGGTCGGGCCCTTGACCGCCAGCCGGCCAGGCTGCCCGTCGGGCACGACCCGCCCGTGCTCGTCGTGGATCTCGGCACGGTAGCCGGGCACCGGCACGCCGGTCGAGCCCGCCCTCATGGAGTCGTCGGCGGCCGAGACGAAAATGTGCAGCATCTCCGTGCTGCCGATGCCGTCGAGGATCTTGACTCCGGTCGCGTCGTAGAACGCCTGCCACACCGACCCAGGCAGCGTCTCGCCGGCCGAGACCGGGCGGCGAAGCCCGCGAAGCTGGTCGGCCTTGCCGGCCGCGAGCATCGCCCGGTAGGCGGTCGGCGCCGTCGAGACGATCGAGACACCCCGGAGGGCGATCAGGTCCGCCAGTTCGACGGGCGTGGCCCGCTCGACCATGAGCGTGGACGCACCGGCCCGGATCGGGAAGATCAGCAGCGCGCCGAGCCCGAAGGTAAACGCCAGCGGGGGAGTGCCGGTGAAGATGTCGTCCGGTGCCGGCTTGAGTACCAGCGCCGAGTACGTGTCGGCCGTGGCCAGGACGTCCCGGTGGAAGTGCATCGCGGCCTTCGGCCGGCCGGTGGTCCCCGAGGTGAAGGCGATAAACGCCACGTCGTCGGCCGCGGTCTTGACCGGGTCGAAAGTCGCCGGCTGCCGGTGCGCATCGCCGGCAAAGCCCGCAGCGCCCGTGACGCCGCCGGCCGGGGCGACCGGGTCGAACGCGATCGTGCGCACGCCCGCATCGGCGGCTTCGAGGTCGGCGACGAACCTCTCGTCGCACAGCGCCAGGTCCACGTGCGCGATCTCGCAGATCGTGCGCAGTTCGGCGGCGCGCAGCAGCGGATTGGTGCCGACGGCCACCCCGCCCGCCATGATCACCCCGAACCAGCAGGCGGCCAGCCAGGCGGTGTTGGGACCGCGCAGCAGCACCCGGTTGCCTGGCACCAGGCCGTACTCGCTGGTGAGCGCTCCGGCGATCTGACTGGCCGTGCGCCACAGGTCGCCATAGGTCCACGGGGTCCGCTCGGGGTCCTGGTGCAGCAGGCAGGGCCGGTCTTCGCCGACCCGCTCGATAGTCTCCCTCAGCAGCACGTCCGCGCAGTTGAGCCGGTCTGGGTAGGCAAGTGAGGGCAGCGTGAATTCCAGGTCAGGCCACTGGTCGGCAGGCGGCAGGTTGTCCCGGCAGAACGTATCGACGTGGGCAGACGGCGTGAGCTCCATGCCAGGCCTTCCTGTCACTTCATCCCTGCTGCGAGGCGGGTATACGAGGCGGGTGTGCTCAGTATTCCGCTATTGACACCAGTGTCAACGCGCTGGAGGGGCGATCACCGCGAACCCGGCGATCTCCACCAACGCCGCCTCGTCCCACAGACGGCTCACGCCGATCGCTGCCATCGCCGGGTAGCCGCGCCCGATCAGGCGCCGCCAGACCGCCCCGATTTCCTTGCCACGTGCCCGGTAGTCAGCCAGGTCGGTCGCGTAGATGGTCAGGCTGGTCAGCTGCCCGGGTGAGCCGCCAGCCGCGCGCAGCGCCGCCAGCAGGTTCGCCAGCGCCCGCTCGAACTGCTCGACGATGTCCTTGCCGGCGATCGCGCCCAAGGAGTCGGTCGCCGTCTGGCCAGCCAGGAAGATCACCCGGCCCTCGGCCACGACCGCGTGCGAGAATCCGGACGGCTTGGCCAGTTCGGCGGGGTTGACGTGCTCGACGCTCACGGGCCGGGGTCCTTCCTCGTCGCGGGGCGCCAGCGGGCGTGCCTGGTACCTTGACCGGCCCGCGGGTCCCTGATCAGCTCAAGTCTTGGCTTCGGGCCGTCGGTGCGGCCCGTCTGCGGCGGCCTGCTTCCGGCCGCCCACGGATCGGGCCACTCGGCGGCCGGCCCGCGGTAGCCCTGCGCGGCCGCCGCGTGCAGCGTCCAGTTCGGCTCGTACAGGTGCGCCCGGCCGATCGCGCACAGGTCAGCCCTTCCCGCCAGTACCAGTGAGTTCACGTCGTCGTAGGACGAGATCACGCCGACCGCGATCGTCGCGAGCCCGGTCTGGTTGCGGATCGCATCGGCGAAAGGCGTCTGATACGACCGGCCGAAAGCGGGCCGTTCCTCCGGTGTCACCTGCCCGGTCGAGACGTCGATGGCGTCCGCGCCCGCTTCAGCGAACGCGCGCGCGACCACCACCGAGTCAGGTCCGGTGACTCCGCCAGGCACCCAGTCGGCCGCCGAGATCCGCACGGTCATCGGCTTGCCCGCTGGCCACACTGTCCTCATCGCGCTGAACACCTCCACCGGGTACCGCACCCGCCCGGCCAGGGAGCCGCCGTACCGGCCGGACCGCTGATTCGTCACCGGCGAGATGAACGACGACAGCAGGTACCCATGCGCGCAATGCAGCTCGATCAGGTCGAACCCGGCCCGCTCCGCGGCCAGCGTCGCCGCCACGAACTGGGCCTTGATGGCGTCAAGCTCGGCCTCGGTCAGCTCATGCGGCACCTGGCTGACCCCGGCCAGGTAAGGGATCGGCGACGGGCCGACGACAGGCCAGTTGCCGTGATCGAGCGGCTCGTCCATCCCTTTCCACATAAGTTTTGTTGAGCCTTTCCTGCCCGAGTGGCCAAGCTGCAGCCCGATCCTGGCAGATGACTGGCCGTGCACGAACTCGGTGATCCGGCGCCAGGCAGCTTCGTGCTCGGGTGCGTACAGGCCGGCGCAGCCAGGCGTAATCCGGCCGGGCGCGGACACGCACACCATCTCGGTCATGACCAGGCCAGCCCCGCCCAGGGCCTTGCCGCCGAGGTGCACCAGGTGGAAGTCGGACGGGACGCCGTCCCGCGCGCTGTACATGTCCATCGCCGAGACCACGACCCGGTTCTTCAGCTCGAGCTCGCGCAGCCTGAACGGCTGGAACATGGGGGGCACTACCTCGCCAGAGCCCAGCCCCCTGGCCTTGCACTCGCCGGCGAACCAGTCGTCGATGCTAGCCACGAACTCGGGGTCACGAAGCCGCAGGTTGTCGTAGGTGACGCGGCGGCTCCTTGTGATGATGTTAAAGGCGAACTGCCCGGGGTCCTGGTGCATGTACTGGCCGAGATTCTCGAACCATTCCAGGCTGGCCTGCGCGGCTCGCTGGGTCGAGGCGACGACCGGCCTTCGCTCGGCCTCGTACGCTTCCAGAGCCTGGTCAAGTCCTGGCTGCTCATGCAGGCACGCCGCCAGCGCGAGCGCGTCTTCCATCGCCAGCTTCGTGCCTGACCCGATCGAGAAATGCGCCGTGTGCGCGGCGTCGCCCAGCAGCACGACGTTGCCGTGCCGCCAGGCCTGGCAGCGCAGCGTCCCGAAGTTGATCCATTGGGAGTTGTTGGAAAAAATGCGGTGCCCGCTCAGGATCGCCTCTAGGTACTCGCCGATCCGCTCGATGGAGGCGTCGTCCGACTGGCCCGGCGCGAGCTTGGCAGGCGCCAGCCGGTCGAACCCGGCCGCCGCCCAGACGTCGTCGTGCATCTCGACGATGAACGTGCTGCGGGTCGCGTCGTAGGGGTACCCGTGGACTTGCATGACCCCGAACGGCGTCTGCATGACGTAGAACTTGAACGAGTCGAACACGAGGTCCGTGCTGAGCCAGATGTACTTGCACCGGCGCCGCTCGACCCCGGCCCCGAACGCGTCACCGAACGCCGCCCGCGTCCCCGAGTTCGCGCCGTCAGCCCCGACTACGAGGTCGTAGTCCGCCGCCAGCTGACGCGGGCTGGGCGCGGGGGTGCTGAAGTGCATGTCCACGCCCAGGCTGGCGCACCTGTCCTGCAGGATCTGGAGCAGGCGCTTGCGGCTGATCGCCGCGAACCCGTGGCCTCCGCTGGTGATCACCCGGTCGCGATAGTGGACGTCGATGTCGTCCCACCGGGCGAACTCGCGCTCCATGGCGGCGTAGATGACGGGATCGGCGTGTTCAATGCCCCGATGCGTTTCGTCGGAGAGCACGACCCCGAACCCGAACGTGTCATCGGCGGCGTTCCGCTCCCAGACCGTGATCTCGTGCGGGGCAGCGGCGGGGCTCGTGTCCCCGTCCCCGGTCTGGCCGTGGCTTCGCAGGCCAGTCCCAGCCGGTGCGGGGCCCGGGGCGGTGGCTTGTGCCTGTGCCTGCGCCGGGGCTGGTGCCGGGACCGGGACCTGGGCTGGTGCCTGGGCCTGGGCCTGGGCCCGGGCCGGCGTCGCGCCGGGCAGTGCGAGGCTCAGCTGCATCGCCAGCGCGGCGAAGTACAGCCCCCCTGGCCCGCCGCCCGCAACCGCGATCCGCACGGTCTTTCTCCCCGCTCGCCCTGTTCTTCCCGGTCATTGTGCTGCCCGGTGCTGCCCGGTGCTGCCCGGCTAGCGCTCAACCGTGCCCTGACGCTACGTTCTGCCCTGGCTGAAGGTCAACGCCGGCGCCCGGGCCCGCCCGGCCGGGTCAGGGCCGGACGCCCGATCTGGCCCGCGCCGCCGGCCGCTGCGGCGACAACATGGCTGCGCGGATCGATACTAGGAAAGCAACGTCGATTGCCCGATCCATGCGGCACCCGGGGCGCTCGGGGGCGCGCGGGGGACTCGGGCCGCGCCGGGGGTCGCGCGCGCCGGCTGCTCAGCGAGCGCGGCGGGCTGGCGACACGCCGGGGTTTGTGTTTGGGGGATCGCGGTCGCTTGGTTACCGTGTGAAACATGGCGACTCGTGCGCCCAAGGGCACGGGTGCATCGCGCCCAGCTAGCGGAACCGCCGGGCGCGCTCGCTCGTCGGGCGTATCAGAGCGCCCGAGCGGAGGATCGGGCCGTGCGCACGGTGCGTCGCCGCAGGGCTCGACCGGGAGGGGGAGCGCGGCGCGGAGCGGGTCATCAGGCGGAACAGCGCGATCTGGCTCGGGCAAGCCGGGGTCGTCCGGTTCCGCTCGATCGAGCACCGGCCGATCGAGCACCGGGCGAACGAGCACCGGGCGAACGAGCACCGGGCGGTCTGCTCCCGGGCGGTCAGGCACGGGGTGGTCCAAGTCGGGTGGCACGCCGTATTACCGGAGCCGGGGGAGTAGTCCCAGGCCCAGCCTGGCGCGCGGCATGCGGGCCTCGCACAATCCGTTCCTGATCCTGATCGGCTGGCTGCTGGCGGTCCTCGCAGCGATCTGGATGGAGATCGCCAGCGTAGTCGGCTATATCGCGCGCCTGTTCGGTGACAGCGCGCGCGAGCTTGACTCGGCGCACCGGCGGGACGGGCTCGGGCTCGGGGTGCTGGCCGCCGCGGTCGTCACGGCCGGGGCGGCATGGATGCATCTCGGCTCGTCGTTCGGCAAGGCGCTGACCGAGCTGGTACGGGGCACGTTCGGCGCGCTTGCCTGGACGATTCCGCTGCTGCTCGGCCTGCTGGCCTGGCGTCTGCTCCGTCATCCTGACAAGAACGCGCACCCGGGCCGCATGGTGATCGGCTGGACCGCGCTGCTGCTCGGATCGCTCGGCATCGTGCATATCGCGCTCGGCAGCCCGGCTCCGTCGGCGGGCCGGCACGCCATGCAGACGTCGGGCGGGCTGATCGGCTACGTGGTATCCGCGCCGTTGCAGGCGCTGCTCACCGCGTGGGTGGCGGTGCCCTTGCTGGCCCTGGTCGCCGCGTTCGGAGTGCTGGTGATCACCGGCACGCCGCTGCACAGGGTGCGGGAGCGATTCAGCGAGTTCGGGTACCTGCTGCGGCAGATCCGGGGCCTGGACGTCGAAGTCTTCGATGAAAGCGAGGAGACAGCCGGCGAGTCATCCGCGCGGCCCGCGAGGCGGCGGAGCGCGGGCGCGCTCGAGGCCGGCGAGAACGACAAGCCTTACGACACGCCGCTGCTCGGCGGCCTGGTGCCGCGCGGCTCGGCGGTCAGGCCCGGCGCTCCGGCGGGCCGCGCGGCCGATGCGGCCGCCGAGCTGACGGCGAGCCGAACCCGCAATGGCAGCGGGGCGGCCGACGACGAGGTCATCGCCGAAGCGCTGGCCTTCGGCTCGGCGGAGGCTGGCCGGGGGCAGGCCGGCGCCGTGTCCCGCCCGCCCTCATCCGAAGCCGAGGAATCCTGGCATAAGTCCTGGTTCGGCGACGAGTCGGCCGGGGTGCCTGCCGCTGAGGCGGCGCCAGCCGCGCCCGCCAAGTCCGGCAAGGGCGAGCAGCTTACGCTCGCCGGCGCGACGTCGTCGAGCTATACGCTGCCGCCGGCGGCGATGCTCAAGCCCGGGACCGCTCCTAAAGCCAGGACCAGGGCGAACGACACGATGGTCGAGGCGCTGACCATGGTGCTGGACCAGTTCGAGGTCGATGCGCATGTCACCGGGTTTTCCCGGGGGCCGACAGTCACCAGGTACGCGATCGAGCTAGGCCCGGCGGTCAAGGTCGAGCGGGTCACCGCGCTGTCGAAGAACATCGCCTACGCCGTGAAGAGCGCTGACGTCCGCATCTTGTCGCCCATCCCCGGTAAGTCGGCGATCGGCATCGAGATCCCGAACACCGACCGCGAGATCGTCAGCCTCGGCGATGTGCTGCGATCCCAGGTCGCCGAGTCCGATCATCACCCGATGGTCGTCGGGCTCGGCAAGGACGTCGAAGGCCGCACGGTCGTCGCCAACCTCGCGAAGATGCCTCACATCCTGATCGCGGGAGCTACCGGTGCGGGGAAAGCGCTCGCCTTGGACACCCCCATCCCGACCAGCGAAGGCTGGACCACCATGGGGGACATCCAGGTCGGCGATCAGGTCTTTGACGAGCGCGGCAGCCGGTGCACAGTGATCGCGGCCACACCGGTCATGTACGGGCGCCCATGCTATGAAGTCGAATTCTCTGACGGCACGATCATCGTGGCGGATGCGGAGCACTTGTGGCAGACGGAGACGGTCGGGCGACGAGTTCAGCTCTCCAGCGGGAGGCGAGAGCGGTACTACTGGCCGGTTTCCGACATCGCCCTGGTGAATAAGCGAGCAGCGGACGTGCTCGTCGTGCCGGATCAGCTAGTGACAACGGCCGAGGTGCTCGCCGATCTGGGCACTCAGTTCCGTAACGTGCTCTATCGCGTGACTGGAGCACTGCCGCGTGAAGGCAGGAAGGCCCGGTCAGCGTACCTGCGCAACGGCCGGACCGTGAGGTTCTGGGCGCCTGCGTACTCACGGCAGCTGATCTACAAGGCGCTCGCGGAACATGTCAGCAGGCCTGCCAGGCCTGGTCGTCGCCAGCTGGGCGGCAGGCCAGTCACCACAGCCGAGATCGCCGGTTCCCTTCGCGATCGCGGGCGGCCCAATCACTCGATCGCTGTCTGCGGGGCCCTGGACTACCCGGAGCGTGATTTGCCGATCGAGCCATACACGCTCGGCGCGTGGCTCGGCGACGGGCACGCTGAAAGCGTTACCGAAAAGTCCGCAGGGTCACGACGGCAGCAATCGTGCCCTGGTATCTCGGCGCGGCTGCGCAAGCTCGGCCTTCTGGGTAACAAGCACATTCCTGAGTTGTACCTGCGCGCGTCGATCGAGCAGCGGCGGGCACTGCTGGCCGGATTGCTCGATACCGATGGCGTTTGCGACGGCCGCGGTGCCGTGGAACTTGCCATCGCCAGCAAGCGGCTGGCTCAGGACGCCCTTGAGCTGGTGCTCGGACTCGGTTATAAGGCCACGTTCCACAGCGGGCCGCGCAAGGGAAGCGATGGGAGCACGTCTGCCGCCTGCCGGATCGCGTTCAGGCCGCACGAGCCAGTGCTCAAGCTGAGCAGGAAGCGCGAGCGGCAAGGTGACATCGGCGCGAATTCAGGGACTAAGCGGCGTTACATCACAGCGGTCAGGCCGGTTGAGTCAGTGCCGGTCCGCTGCATCGAGGTCAGCAGCGCCAGCCGGCTCTACCTGGCCAGCCGGTCATGCATCCCGACCCACAACTCGACGTGCATTAACGGGTTGATCACATCTATCCTCATCCGGGCTACGCCTGACGAGGTGCGGATGATCCTGATCGACCCCAAGCGGGTCGAGCTGACCGCCTACGGCGGAATCCCGCACCTGATCACGCAGATCATCACGAGCCCGAAAAAGGCCGCGGACTCGCTCCAGTGGGTGGTGGGCGAGATGGACCGGCGGTATGACGACCTGGCCGCATCCGGGTTCCGGCATATGGATGACTTCAACAAGGCGGTGCGAGCGGGGAAGATCACGGCGCCGCCGGGCAGCGAGCGTGAATACGTCCCTTATCCGTACCTGCTGGTGATCGTCGACGAGCTGGCCGATCTGATGATGGTGGCCCCCCGCGACGTGGAGGACGCGATCGTGCGGATCACGCAGCTGGCGCGGGCGGCCGGCATCCACCTGGTGCTCGCGACGCAGCGGCCGAGCGTGGACGTGGTCACCGGGCTGATCAAGGCCAATGTGCCGTCGAGGCTGGCGTTCGCGACCTCGAGCCTGACCGACAGCCGGGTCATTCTCGACCAGCCAGGCGCGGAGAAGCTGGTCGGCCAGGGCGACGCGCTGTTCTTGCCGATGGGCGCGAGCAAGCCGATCAGGCTGCAGAACGCGTACGTCACCGAAAAAGAGATCCGCGAGATCGTCACGCATTGTAAAAAGCAGGCTGAGCCGGACTATCGCGAGGACGTGACGACCACTGAGAGTAAGCAGCGTGAAGTCGATTCCGACATCGGGGACGACCTTGAGCTGCTGCTGCAGGCGGCCGAACTAATCGTCGGTACCCAGTTTGGCTCCACCTCGATGTTGCAGCGCAAGCTGCGGGTCGGGTTCGCCAAGGCCGGCCGGCTCATGGACTTGCTTGAGAGCCGCGGCGTCGTCGGGCCGAGCGAAGGCTCCAAGGCAAGGGACGTGCTGATCAGGCCGGACGACCTTGAAGAGCTGCTCGGTTCGCTTCGCGGCGGCTGACCAGGCCTGACCGGGCGCAGGCCAAGGCCATACTGCCGGTAGAGGTTGGCTGGCCTCGCCGCGGGCATGAGGTGGTGGGGATTGCGTTATCCCCAAAAGTAGTTGGCATTGACCAGCGGACTGTAAAGCTGGAAGTCGCTCGACGGCGCCCGGGTGTCTAAACTTAGTTATCGTCCCCTGAGTAAGGGGCGCCGGGGGAGCGAGAGCATAGCGATGTGCTCACTTTGACGACAGCTGCAGCCATTGACGAAGAGCGTGGAGGCGCGGCGTGACCATTGGTGACGCGCTGGCAGCAGGACGCCGCCAGGCCGGGATGACCGTGACGCAGGTGAGCCAGCGCACCTGCATACGTGAGACGATCATCCGCGGCATCGAGCGAGACGATTTTTCCGGCTGCGGCGGTGACTTTTACGCACGCGGCCACATCCGCAGCATCGCCCGGGCGGTCGGGACCGATCCCGAGCCGCTGATCGACGAGTATGACGCGACCCTCGGCGCGCCGCGCGCGATCAGCGCGGCCGACGTCTTCCAGCCGGTTACTCCAGTACGGCTGAAGGAGCGGCGCGGCCCCAACTGGACGGCCGCGCTGGCGCTTGCGCTCGTGCTGGTCGCCGGCGGATTCGCCTATGTGCATTTCGCGCACGCGCACGCGCACGCGGCCGGCACGGGTTCCTCAGCCGTTCCCCCGGCAGCTTCGGGCAAAGCGGGCCGCCACGCGAAGAAGACCAGTACCTCGGACGTGGCGCACCCCGGCAAGCCGCGCCGCCTGGACATCAAGCTGACCGCCACGCAGGAGTCATGGGTAGTGCTCACTTCGGTGGCCACCGGCAAGACCATCTTCATGGGGATGGTGTACGCCGGGCAGTCCAAGCACTGGACCGAAACGCACGCCGTCAAGCTGGAGGTCGATAACCCGACGGGCGTCGTGGTGACCGTCAACGGCTCCAAGAACAAGATCCAGCGAGGAACGACGACGCCGGTTCACCTGAACCTGGCGCTGGGCCGGCCCGGCCAGTCAGGAACCCGCCAGCGATCGTAATTCCTGGCCGTTCGCGGCAGGGCGGTAGTCTGCCCGTGTGTCTTCGAGCGGCTCCGCGCCTTCCCGGTCTCCACGAACAGCGCTGTCTTCGCGAACGGCGGCGGCCGGGCGCAGCGTGCGCCTGGTCACTTTGGGCTGCGCTCGCAACGAAGTGGATTCCGAGGAACTCGCCGCCAGGCTCGAGGCCGGCGGCTGGACGCTGACCGACGGCGACGGAGCCGATGTCGTCGTGGTCAACACCTGCGGTTTCATTCAGGCGGCCAAGCAGGAGTCGATCGACGAACTGCTGACAGCGGCCGACTCGGGGGCGACGGTCGTCGCCGCCGGCTGCATGGCCGAGCGGTACGGCAGCGGGCTGGCCGAGGCGATGCCCGAGGCGCAGGTGCTCAGTTTCGACGACTACGCGAACATCGCTGAGCGGCTCGATGCCGTGCACGCCGGCGCGCGCTGGCAGGCCCACGAGCCCAGGGACCGCAGGAAGCTGCTGCCGATTTCGCCGGCCAGGCGGCCAGGGGCTGGCTCTTCGCACGTCCCGGGGCACTCGGTCCCGGCCAGCGCCCCTGATCTGCCAGCTGGGGATTCCGGGGGCTCGTCCCCCCTGGCATATCAGCCGCGCGTGCTGCGCCGGCGGCTTGGCGGCGGGATCGTCGCGCCGCTCAAGATCGCGTCGGGCTGTGACCGGCGGTGCAGTTTCTGCGCGATCCCCGCGTTCCGCGGGGCGTTTATCTCCAGGCCGCCGGCCGACCTGCTGGCTGAGGCCGGCTGGCTGGCCGGTCACGGTGCCCGCGAGCTGGTGCTGGTCAGCGAGAACTCGACCTCGTATGGCAAGGATCTTGGTGACCTGAGGCTGCTCGAGTCCTTGCTGCCTTCGCTCGCTACAGTCCCTGGCATAGACCGGGTGCGGGTCAGCTACCTGCAGCCGGCCGAAGTCAGGCCGGGGCTGATCGAGGTGATGACGTCCACTCCTAAAGTGGCGCCGTACTTCGATCTGTCGTTCCAGCACGCGAGCGGCACGGTGCTGCGGGCCATGCGCCGGTTCGGCGATGGCGAGCGGTTCCGCGGGCTGATCGAGCAGATCAGGAAGCTTGCTCCGGGTGCGGGGATCAGGTCGAACTTCATCGTCGGCTTCCCGGGCGAGACCGGCGCCGACGTGGCTGAGCTCGAAAAGTTCCTGATCGATGCCAGGCTCGACGCCATCGGGGTATTCGGGTACTCCGATGAGGACGGGACCGAAGCCGCCACGCTGCCGGGGCAAATCCCCGAATCGGAGATCGCGGACCGGGTCTCGGCGCTGTCCTCGCTGGCCGACGAGCTGATGGACCAGCGCGCTGCCGAGCGGGTGGGCGAGGAGCACGACGTGCTGATCGAGGAGCCGGTGCCAGGCGAGCCTGGCTGGGTGTACACCGGGCGCACGGCTCATCAGGCGCCGGAGGTCGACGGCTCGACCCAAGTGCGGTCGGATCATCGCCTGGAGGCAGGTGAGCTCGTGCGGGTGCGGGTATCAGGCTCAGAGGGGGTGGACCTGATGGCGGAACTGGTGACCGGCCGCCGCGGACCGCTAGCCGGATCACTAGAGAGCCTTGGCTGACTTTGGCCCGGGCGGTCCGGGTAATCCGGGCGGCTTGGGCGGCCAGAACCCGAGCGCGGTCAACGTCCCTAACGGACTGACGCTGTTCAGGCTTGCCCTGGTGCCGGTTTTCGTGCTGCTGCTGATATCGGGCGGCACTGCCTCGCGGATCGCCGCTTGCGTGGTCTTCGGGGTCGCGTCTGTGACGGACTTGCTCGACGGTGAGCTCGCCAGGCGGCACGGGCTCATCACCGATTTCGGCAAGATCGCCGACCCGATCGCCGACAAGGCGCTCACCGGATCCGCGCTCATCAGCTTGTCCGCTCTTAGCGAGCTCTCCTGGTGGGTCACCGTGGTTATAGGGGTGCGTGAGATCGGCGTTACCGCGCTCCGGTTCTGGGTGATCCGGCATGGCGTGATTCCCGCGAGCCGGGGTGGCAAGATCAAGACCGTGCTGCAGATGGTGGGCATCGGCCTGTACATCCTTCCAGTCGCCATCGGGCCGGTGCGGGTCGGTGTCATGTCCGCCGCGGTGGTGGTGACGCTGGCAACTGGTGCTGATTACGTGGCCAGGGCGATCCAGTTGCGGCGATCGGTACCAGCCGCCGTGACCGGAGCGGGGCCAGGGGCAGCGGGGGGAGCCGGGCCAGAAAGAGCCGGGGCAGGGGGAGCGGGGGCAGTGGGAGTCACGGCAACGGGAGTCGGGGCTGACGCCGCTGACGGCGCTGATGAGCCCGCCGGCGGGGTTGGCGCCAGCTCGGCCGGCGATCCGGGAGCGGGCCCGTGACCGCCCGCCATGCGGGATCTGGTGACGGACCAGGCGCGCTGGCGCAGGCTGAGGCCGAGTCCGATGCTGCGACGGCCATCCGGCTGCTCGTTCAGCAGGGCAGGACGGTCGGCACGGCGGAGTCGCTCACCGGGGGCCTGATCGCTGCTTCGCTCACGTCAGTGCCGGGGGCATCGGCCGTCTTCCTTGGCGGAATCGTCGCTTACTCGGCCGAGCTCAAGATGTCGCTGCTCGGCGTTCCCGGCCCCCTGATCGACCGCGCCGGAACCGTGGACAGGGACGTCGCGCTGGCGATGGCGCGCGGCGCCAGGCAACGGCTCGGCGTCCAGTTCGCGATTGCCGTCACGGGCGTGGCCGGACCCGACCCGGTGGGCGCTCAGCCCGCGGGCACGGTACACGTCGCCGTCAGCTCTCAGGACCAGCAGTGGCATCGCCCGCTGCGGCTAGCCGGCGACCGGACCCGGGTCCGAGACGACACGGTCGCGTACGCATTGCGACTGCTGATAAGCGCTTTGCTGGAAGGCAATCCATGATTACGGCGTTACATACTTGAACACGCGTGTAAGGCCTCTCCCGCACGGTCAGTTAGGCCAGGTACGGTGGAGGTGTACGGCGACCAGTCCTCGGGAAGGGATTGCGGCGATGGTCCTGCTTCGTCACTTGCTGGGTGACGCGCTGCGGCGACTGCGCCTGCGGCAGGGTCGCACCCTCCGCGAGGTGTCAGCGTCGGCGCGAGTTTCGCTCGGATATCTGTCGGAGGTAGAGCGCGGCCAGAAGGAGGCCTCGTCCGAGCTGCTCGCGGCGATCTGTGCGGCTTTGGGGGCGCCGCTATCTCAGGTGCTTCGCGAGGTGTCCGATAACTTCGCGCTGGCCGAGCTGCAAAGCGAGCCCGTGTTCGCCGACGTGATCGAGCCGGCTATCGAGGTAACCGGCACCGGGCATGCTCCTGAGGACTCCGAGGGTCAGGTGCCGGTCGGATCGGTCGGCTCTGTTGCTTCAGCCCGGATGACTCCCGCGGTCGCCGGCAAGCTGCCAGATCGGGTCGGCCAGTTGCGGGCGGTACGCGGCGGCCGGGTGCGGGTGCCGCAGAAGGTCGGCATGGCCCCGGCCGGCTTGCCAATGCCGGTCAGCACTGGGCCGATCGGCGCTCCGATCAGCTCCGGGCCGATCAGCACCGGGCTCGGCGACCCGATGTTCGACCAGGTCGCGAGGGTCGCTCGCCAGATTACGGACATGGTGCCGGTCTAGCGGCCCGGAGGCAGCGGGTCAGTGGCCGCGCGCTAGTGACTCAGGCGGGTTTCCCACGATCCCGGGAGGTCGGCCAGGAGGCGCACGCTTTCTGGCAGCTGACCAGCGACGATGTGCGCGAGTGTCACTTCTTCCAGGATTGCCCGCTCGTTGGCGCGCAACGCGATCCATACTCGCTGCAGCGGTTCGGCGGCGCCGATGTAACCGAGGTTCTCCGGACGCTCGCCCCGGACGCCGAGCAGCGGTCCGTCGATTGCCCTGATGATGTCTGCCAGCGAGATCTCGCCGGCAGGCCGCGCCAGCCAGAAGCCGCCGTCCGGCCCGCGCTGGCTCCTGACCAGCCCGGCCCGGCGCAGCTGAGTCAAGATCGCTTCGAGGAACTTCGCTGGTATCTGCTGTGCCCTGGCGAGCTGGTCGGACGTGACGTGACCGTCCCGTGACGCCGCGAGCTCGATCGCAGCACGCAAGGCGTAGTCGGCGCGGGCTGACAGTCGCATAGTCAGCATTATGCCGCGCTTACGGGACCAATGAGGTAGGCGATGCGGCCTCGATGCCCGTTACCGCCGCATCGGCGTGCCTTGCGGCGTTCAGGGGCTCAACGGCAGCCGGGGTCAGGCCTGGGTAAGTATTCATCTATGCATTACCAGATAACCAGTAAGTGGGCCTTCATCAGGCATTTGTTCGCCACCGATGGAACTACGCCATTCACCAGGACGGTCAGGTGATCGCCGCGGTCTTGCGCGAGTTGTCCTTCAGGGAAAAACTCCAGGTCGCGGTCTTCGGCAATGTCAACGTCGTCTTGGTGCTCGCCGTTGTGCTCGCCATCGAGGCGATCCGCAACGAGCCTCGTGAGCAGGAGTGCCGAGGCGGCGGCCTGCTGGGCAGGCTAGGCGGCAAGTTCCCCTGATCAATCGCCTGGCAGCGGGCCTGGCGGAGCCGGCCGCAGGGTCAGGGGCAAGGCTCTCGGCAATCCGAACAGCGGTGCCAGGCGGTTATCGCGGAACCGGGTGATCGCCGAGATCCAGCTGCCTTCGAGCGTCAGCACGACCATCCCGTTGATCCGCGAGCTGGAGGTCATCGGGTCTTTGAGGTAGTACCCGAGTGCGGGCTGGCCATCGGCGCGAGTCGGCACGAGCTTGACCATGCCGGCGGCGCCACCAGTCAAAGCCAATGAAGAACTCCGCGATAGCGAGGCTGCCCTCGAACTCGAGCGGATCTGGCGGCATGGTCAGCCTCGCGTCCTCGGCGAGCAGGGCCACGAGACGATCTATGTCCGCGCTCTCGAAGGCATCCACGAAACTTCCGACTACCGCGCGCTCCTGCGGCGAACGCGGGGCCGGCGCACGGTCTCGATCAAGGGAGAGCATGGCGCCCAGCGTTGCCCTTGCCCGCCGCAAGGCACTGTTGACCGAGACATCGCTGCTCTTCAGGATCTCGGCGGCCTCGGCCGACCGGAAGCCGAGCACGTCGCGCAGCACCAGCTGCCGCCCGCTGCCCCGGCGGCAGCTGCTGCAGTCCGGCGACGAAGGCCAGGGCCAGTGACTCCCCGGCTTCGTAGCGGGCCTTTGGTCCCGGCGAGATGTCGGGCAAGTCGTCGATCATGGCGTCAGGAAGCGGTTCCAGCCACAGTGGCTCCGGCCGCCTCGTCGGCTCCTGGCGACCGGACCTGGCCTGCGCAACGACGGCCGGCCGCCGGCCCGTGTCGCGCAAGACCTTGAGACAGCGATTGGTCGCGATCTTGTAGAGCCAGGCTCGCACCGATGATCGCTCCTCGAATTTGGTGAGCCCGCGCCAGGCGGCGAGCAGCGTTTCCTGCATGAGGTCTTCCGCATCATGGACCGAGCCGAGAATCCGGTAGCAGTGGGCCTGCAGCTCCCGCCCGTAAGGCTCGGTCAGTTCCCTGAACGCGTCCTCGTCGCTGGCTTGAGCGCGGGCCAGCGTAGTCGCCGTCATCTGGGCATCCTCTCGCTTCCATGCGGGCGTTCCTGCCACCGCTAGTGAGGACACCGCCGGCGGCCGAAATTCATCGGTGAACTCCGCTCGGGTCCGGTGTCTCAGTAGGCGACCAGTCAGGTGAAGGCGGATCGGCAGTCCGCTTTGTCGAATCAGAGGAGATGTACGCGATGCACGCGTCATAGTTCGTTACACGGTCAAGCCTGGGCGGGCAGGGGAGAATGAGCAACTTGCCAAGGCCGTCTATGAGGAACTGGCCGAGGTCAAGCCGGCAAGGCTCAGGACGCGACGTTCAGGCTGCCCGACGGGCTGACCTTCGTGCACCTGGCGTCCATGACCCAGGCCGAAGAGGACAACCCGCTGAGGTCGGTCAAGGCGTTCCAGAAGTTTCGGGAGAACCTTGGCGAGCGCTGCGATGTGCCTCCGCGGGTCGCTGAGCTTACCGAGGTAGGCAGCTACGGCTTCTGAGCCTGAGCGGATCGTCGGCGGGGACCACTTGCTCGTGCGATAGGTGCATCCGGCAAAAGGTCGCAGCGTCCGCGCTAGCGGACATTGCGATGTGCTGGTTTAGGTGAGGGTGTCGAAGGCGCTGGTGGTGCTTTCGGTGATGACGGCGCGCAGGGTGGCTTCGTCTGTGTCGTGGTTGTAGGTCATGTTGACCTGGAAGATGCGGCAGAGGCCGTGCTGGAGGTCGGCGGGGGCGTGGTGGAGGAGTGGAAGGCAGCTCAGAATGCCCGTCAAGCGGCTGCCCGCGAGCTGACGCGCGGACAGCATCATCTGGCAGGCTTCAAGGCCGGCGACAAGAGTCTTCGCTCAGCTGTTGGCCGGGGCCAAGGTACTAGCGCGGGACGAGGCCAATGGCGTAGTCGGGTCAGGGTTGACTGGCCTGGCTGGAATGGGCACGAACCCTCTGCACGACTATCGGGACGTCGAAGAGATGGAAGGCCAGTTCAGATCGCTGCGGCATGCCATCGCCAGGATCCGGACTTCAATCCCAACGCTCACGGAGTCTTTTCGGGTGGCCGACGCCGAAACCAAGGCTGCCAAGGCCCAAGCAGCGGCCGACCGGCAGACTGCGCTCGTGCTGGTTCTGTTCGCCGCCCTCCTGCTGCTGGCAGCGCTTGGTGGCGCATTGACCGTCCGTCCCGGCGCCGCAAGGTCGGTTTCCTCGCAGGCCGTCACCTATCCGTATCTAGCTGCCGGACGCCACGACTGGCTGCACTTGCTGACCGTGGGGCTGCTTATCTCAGCCGTCTCGGCTCTCTCTGACAGCGCCGATCAGGATCGCTACGCCGAGGAATGGGCAGCCGATCTAGCCGAGATCCACGGACGCTGGCGGCGGCTGCGATGGTCGCTGCTGTTGCGCGCCTTCGGCCCGCGCGGCATCAACACCGCTCGGTACTCGCTCCGAGCCCGGCGATACTGATATCTGGACTGACGACCGAAGCAGTGAGCAATGGATATCTATATAGAGATGCAGGCCAGGGTGAAGAACTCGTCGGCATGCCATCGCTGTCGGCGATGGCATCCGTACCTGCCTCGTGCTTGTGACGCTGGCCTGGATACTCCAAAGCGACGAGCGCTCCACCAGGCTCGCGCGCCCGATAGACGCCTGGCGGCTACACCGAAACGAGGAACACCGTAGCCACGACCGACGCCATGCTTCAGGCAATCAACGCGAACCCTCACGGCCGTCACGCACGCTCTTGACTGACCTCGCCTCAGCCACGTTAGACGTGCATGCTGGCGCGCGGTCAAATCCCGGCGCCGTATGGCGTGCACAGTGGCGCGTGATTGAACCCGGCCCCGTATCTCGTGTGCCGTGGGGAGCTTGGTTTTCCTGGGGTGGGCAAGAAAGGCAAGGAAGGAGGTGCGGGGAAACCTTGGAAAACCTGGGGTGAAGGGAAGGTTGTCCATGGTTCCCCGTGTCTGCGATCTGGCCGTCTGACTGCCTTTGGCTGTTGGCGTAGCGGAGGAAGACCACTCTGTCGGGTCCCCTTGGGGTGGGAGAGTGGTCTTCCTCCGCGGAGCCAGTGCTCACAGCCGCATTAGGGCAGGCAGACAGCCAGACCGCGCCCCGCCAGGGGCGCGCACCACCCGCACGACCGGACATCTGTGTTATGCAACTGATGTGCGGCGGCAGTAGTTCCTGGCGACGGCGGTTTCCAGTTGACGAGACCGATGCTGTCTATCGAGTCAAAACGCGTAATGATTAGAGACGTCCTCATCTGAGATGCCATGGACTCGCGTCATACAGCTGCCAGGCGGTTGTCGAGGAAGTCGAGGAGCCGTTGGGCAAGATGTTTTGCTGTGGCTGGCGTGTAGAGGTCGCGTACGGCTCTGTGGATTGCTGATGCGGAGTTTTCGGTGGGCTCGGTTCCGCTGGCCAGGGATTGCTGTTCGACGGCTACTGCATACAGGGAGGCTGCCCGGTAGATTTCGGCGGCGGCGGTTCCTTCCATGTTCAGCGTCTGTACTTCGAATTCGACGCGGGGCGCTCCCAGGAATCCTTCGAGGAGGAGTTGCATGACGTTGGCTTCGTAGAGGGGCTGGTACAGCCGGTCGCTCCGCAAGCTGCGCTTCACGGCCACGGCGAAGATGAGGTCGCTCGGCTTGATCTGACCTTCGAGCCTCATGTAAGCGGTTCGGAGCGTGCTTTGCTGGGCTATGCGTAGGTCGGGTAGCTCGCTGCGCCAGGTGGTGTTGGCTCGTTCGCTTTCCGGCAGGACTACGACGGCGATGTCCGGGGTACTTGTCGGCAGCGCCAGGTTGTGGCGCGTGCTGAGGGTTGCGCGTATCGCCTCGATGCCTTCTTGCGCCACCGGATCGAGGAGCCTGACCCAGTCATATCCCCTGGGCAGGTTTAGCACGGCGATCTGCCGTTCCACGTCGGGACGGGTAACCGGCCGGCTATAGCGGGGCCTGGTGCTCCACTTCGATCCGGTCATGTAGGCGTTCCAGCGTGCCGCCATGTTCCAGAGTACGGCGTGGGTGACGACTTCGAAGACGTCTCCGGCTACCTTGGCTCGCGCGTTGGCGGCGACGTTGTAATCCGCGCCGAAGAGTAAGGTGCCTTCTTCGCTGGCGTTGTCGATCGGTTTCTGGACGAGCTGCTCGAATGGCGTGTCATTCAGGACTGAGGATTCGGCGAATCCGGGCACGAATTTATCGAAGGTGTATCCCAGCATGTTCTGCTGCAGGAGCCGGAACTGGGTGTCGCGATTCCGGACGGGCGTCATCCGGAGGTCCTGAACGCACCGGAGGTCAGCGGGCAGTGCAGCGGTGGCCACCTGACTGAACAGATATGGCACTAATCGATCCCTTCGGTCTCTGCGATCAGCCGGTGTAGGGGCACGGTCAGCGCGGCGGCGATCTTCTGTTGGGTTAGCAGCGTCGGGTTCCGCTTGCCGCGTTCTAGCGCGCTGACGTAGGCACGCTCTAGGCCGGCGAGCTCGGCGAGTCGCTCCTGCGACATGTCGATGGCTGTACGGCGCCGGCGCACAGTCAGGCCGAACGCGACCCGGATGTCTCGACCTGGTGGCGCCACGAACGGAATCTAGGAAAGATGTGGCAAGGATGACCACGGCTTATATGCCACATTCGCCGGTGCCGCGTGTCGGGACCTGCGATGTCAGCAGGCCGTGATCAGATGACCCAAGCAGCGTCCGCCGGATGACAGGAGTGATCATGACCGCTTACCGCGCCGTCTCTCTGTTCAGCGGATGCGGGGGGTTCTGCGAGGGCGTGCGGATGAGTGGGTTCGAGGTCGGCGCGGCTGTGGAGTGGGATCGTTTCGCAGTCCAGACGTACGAGCACAACTTTCCCGAAGTGCCCCTGTTCAAGGGCGATGTTCATGACTTCCTGAACCCGGACTCTGCAGCGTGGGAAGTGTCATCTGACCGTTTCCAGAGAATCGGTCCCGGTGAGGTCGACTTGCTTTTCGGCGGTCCGCCGTGCCAGGGCTATAGCCAGATCGGCACGCGGCTTCTAGATGACCCGCGCAATGAGCTGTACTTGCAGTATGTCCGCGTCCTCAGGACGGTGCAGCCGCGGGTTTTCCTCATGGAAAACGTCCCAAACATGCTGTTGCTGGCAAAAGGCCGGTTCAAGCGCGAGGTACTCGATGCCTTGTCGGCAGCCGGGTACGGCAATGTCGGCGTGGCAGTCGTGGCAGCATCCGACTACGGTGTGCCTCAGCTCCGTAAGCGCGCGATCTTCTTCGGCGTCCGTGATGGGCTCTGCCTCGGGGCCGACGCAGAGCACTTCCTCACGGCTGCGCTGGCGGAGGAGCAACAGCCTGCTCAGACCGTGAGCCAGGCCATCGGCGACCTGCCCGAGAGCACGGCGATTCACTACGAAGACCTGCCCTATCCAGCCTGCTCAGAGCAGAGCCGAATCCGCGACGAAATGAGGCTGGACCGAGACGGAGCCTGGTACTCCGCAGAATACAAACAACGCGCCGCAGGCGAACGGCTACGGCTGCTGAATCACCACACCAAAGAGATCCAGGACCGGCGCAAGGCACTGATAGCCCTGCTTGCCCCGGGGGCCAAGGCCGACTCGCTGCCGAAGGAAGTCTGGAATGGCGCTCGCCCAGAGAAGTGGCGGCGGCTCGACCCGGACAAGCCGGCCTACACGATCCTCGCCCAGATGCACCGGGACCTATCCGAATGGGTTCACCCCAGCTACGAGCGATGGATCACCGTGCGAGAAGCAGCCCGCCTCCAGTCCTTCCACGACGGGTTCGAGTTCAAGACCAGCGAATGGCAGATGCTCAAGCAGATCGGCAACGCCGTTCCCCCGCTGCTAGCCCGCGCTCTAGCATCCGCGGCCGAGAAAGCACTTCTGCAACTGGACGGCGAGAACGGGCTAACCCAGCCCATCGCAGAGCCGCTGATCTCTCGGATCAGCCTCAGGACAACTGCGCTGGTGGGCTGCTGAGGGCTCTGTCGCACTTTCGGTGGTGACGGCGTGTCAAATGGTCTCACAATTAGCTAACGGAACAGTATGAGTTAATGTGATATAAGCGGGCTTGGGAATCATGTTCTCAGGGTTGTCATCATTGGTCATCGATGATGTGACGGACGATGGCGAGATGATCGCGGTCCGGGCGCGGACGTCGGGCGGGCCGGTGCCGTGCCCGCAGTGCCGTGCATCGACTGGCCGTGTCCATGGGTATCACGAGCGGGTGGTGGCCGACGTTCCGGCGGACGGCCGTCCAGTCGTGATCGGGGTCCGGGTGCGGCGGATGCGGTGCCCGGACCCGGGTTGCCCGGTGCAGGCGTTCCGTGAGCGGGATCGGCAACCTCGGGCAGGGGAAGCCGCAGCAGCAGGCGCAGCACACCATGCCGCGACAGCCGGGGACCGCGTTGATGTCCTGGGGGGCCGCACGGCCGAGGTGCTGGAGGGGTGGCTGCGTGAGCATCCGGGTGTCGGGGTCGTGTGCCGGGACGGGTCCGGGGCCTGCGTCGAGGCGGCCCGCCGGGCGCTGCCCGCAGCGGTTCAGGCTGGTGACCGCTGGCACCTGCGGCACGGCCCGGGCTAGGCGGTGCTGAAAGAAGTGGCAGCGCACAGCTCCTGCTGGGCGGCCGTCGGTGAAAGAGGGCCGGCAGGCCCAGACGACGGCGGAACAGTGGCGGCAGGTCCACGACCTGCTGGACAAGGGCACCGGGCTGCTCGAATGCTCCTGCCGCCCGAGACTGTCGCTGAACACCGTCAAGCGCTACGCCCGCGCCGCCGAACCACAGCGGATGATCCGCGCGCCGAAATACCAGGCCGCCATGGCGGACCCGTATCGCAAGCACCTGCGCGCCCGCCGGGCCGAGGACCCCGCCGTGCCCGTCACCCGGCTGCTCGCCGAGATCCGCGAACTCGGCTACCCCAGCAGCTTGAACCTGCTCCGCCGCTACATCAGCCAGGGCCGCGTCGAATCAGACCGGCCACACCTGTCACCCAAGCACGTCGCCCGGCTGCTGCTCACCCGGCCGGACAATCTCAGCGACAACCAGAAAACGCTGCCTGGCCAGTTGACCGGCGCCTGCCCCGAGATGACCAGCCTCACCGCCCTCGTCTGCTCCTTCGCCGCCCTGCTCAAGCCCGGCCCGGGAAACGAGGCCAGGCTCACCGAATGGACCCGATCGTGGACCGTTCGGTGGGACGACGACGTGCCGGTCGTCCCGGTCGGCAGGTTCCTGGCCTATCTCACCGGCATCGGCCGGTCGCCGAACACGGTGAAGGCGTACTCGCACGACCTGAAGAATTACTGACAGTTCCCCGGGTTCGGGGCCTGGACTGGCGCGGGGTCCGGCTGGAGGACGTAGGCCAGTTCGCAGCCTGGCTTCAGCTGCCGCCCGCAGGGCGGGCTGGCGGGGTCTAGGTGCTGCAGTCCGTGGCGGCTGGGGTGACGGCCTCGACGGTGGTCCGCAAGCTGGCGGCTGTCAAATCCACGGGCGCCAGGCCCGCAACGGCGCTGGGGTCGGCGACCTGCTGGCCGCGTGGAAGGTCGGCGGGCGGGGCGGCTGGAAGCCGTTCCTGCACCACGTGACCAAGGGCGAGTCATGCCGGGGCGGGGCGATCGCGGTGAGGGCGCCGAAGAAACTGCCGCGGATCCTGGCCGTCTGCGAGGAGCAGGCGGTCCTTGATGCCTGCACCCGGCTTCGGGACAGGTTCTTCTTCGCCGTCCTGCACGAGACGGGAATGTTTTCTCGGGGCAACGGACATGCGCCTCATTCTCGTGTTTCGGCTGTTCAGCGGCATGGCAAGCGTCGGCTGGTGGCGCGACATGTGTCGTGGAACGGCAGGATCGGATGTCGCCGGGCAGTGCGTCAGCGCTGGCGTGTGCTGCGTTGAGGTGGGCCATGAGCTCGCGGTTGGCCGCTCGTGCCGCAGGGAGGTCGATGACCTGGTGCTCGAGATGGGTGATTTTCCGGGTGAGCGCGTTGATGTCGGCGGGGGCGCCGAGCCTGGATTCCCGCCATGCCTGCTCGCCGAGGGCCTCGGAGAGCCGCTTCTCAAGTTGCTGTATGCGGGTGGACAGGCGGACTGCGCGCTCGTAAGCGGCGAGCAGGTCTGCTTGCAGCGATTCCCGTGTGACGGCCGGGCCGGGTGTGGTTCCGGCTGCTGCGGGCGGGGCGGCCTCGAGGTCGTGAACCTGGGCGAGGAGGTCACCAGGCTCATCCGCGCGACCGGCGCGCCGCCCGTACGTTCTGGCCGATGCGGGCCAATCCCGAATCCATCGCCATCCTGAGGGATTTCGTGCGGTAACCCACGTGCTAGCTTAAGCGTTGTTGCAGCGCAATGATGCCAGCCATGTCGGCAAGATCCTGTTAGCCGAGGCTGGGCACCTCTTGAGGGATACTCACCAGATTTGCCTCTAGTCCGAGCTGGTCCTGTCACGCGGTGCGTCGTGAGTGCCCATGGCGGGCTCATGGGCACTGCGCCGCTTCTGCCTTAGACGCTTTCGGCTTCGACTGGGATAGTTTCGACTGTGATGTGGTAGCGGGTTTGGAGTTCGCGGGCGGCTTGGGAGAGCGTGACCTGGGAGAAGGGGAACAGGGTGTCGGGCGTGAGTTTCTTGCCGTTTTTCAGCAGGATGCCGAAGATGGCTTTGGCTGGCGTGAAGGGCTGGGGCAGCTGTCGTTTTCCGCCGGACTGCTCTTTGACCCTGTCGGCGAATTTGGTCCGGGCGTCGGGGCTGTTCATGAGTGTCTGGACGGAGACGAGTGCCTGACTGAAGAGGTGGCTGAGGGGTTCGGAGCTTTGTGCTCTTTTGATGAAGAGGAGTTCGTCGTCGGGGCCGAGGAGGTCGCAGGCTTCGAATCCGGGTGCGGTGTGGATGCCGGCGCGGATGAGCTTGGCGTCGAGGTTGACGTAGCCGGGGCGGGTGTCCTGGACGTGCTGGTTATACCGGCCTTCGGCCCAGGTCGGGTCCCAGGTGGGAAGTTGGACGGATGGCTGGGCGGGGATCAGGGACTGGATCTGCTGGCGGATGGATTCGAGGTAGGTTTCGCCGATCTTGTACCAGGTGCCGTCGAGGAGGAAGTACCGGTTCGGTCCGATGGACTGGGTGGCTTCGATCCAGTTGATCGCGGCCGTCCGCCCGATCGGTTCGTTGCCGTCGGGGTCGGCGTACAAGGTAATGTATCCGTCGCGGAGCGTCTGAACTCTGGTGCCTGCCGGGCGGAACCGGGTTCCGGCGAGTATGTCGGCTAATTCGAGCTGGTCGACGTGATGGGGAGAGGCGGGACCGATCTTGATCTTGAGGGATTCTGCGGTGAGGTAGTCGTCGTGGCGTGCGGTGGGCACGACTGGCGCCATGTAGTCGGCGGCATCGGCCGGAGTCCAGCTGAGCACCTCGTCTAGGTCGGCGTTGAGTTGGTCGGCTGTTTTCCCGCGGTCAACGGGCGTGATACTGATGAGCTGCTCAAGGCTCGAATCGGGGGGTTTGCGGCGGCAGATGGCCGAGATCTGGCGGATGTCGGCCACGAGGTCATCGGGCATCACGCCTAGCCTGAGGCTGAGCCCAGCTGAGCCGTCGAACCGGGGTTGTCGTGACCTGGTCCCGCCGAAGGTGAGGTTGGAGGCCTTCAGGGCGCCGCCGAGGTGGCCGACGACTCCGCTGTAGCTTTCGAGCCCGTAGCACCAGATGGGCAGCCCGTCGGGGACGAGAGTGGAGTCCTGGCGTCCCCGTGAGCCTGGGCGGCGCTGCACTACCCGGTTGACGCTGTCGGGTTCGAGTTGCCGGATCGCGAACTGGATGCCGAATGCCTGGTCTTTGCAGTCGTCTTTGATCAGCCACCGGCCCGTGCCGTAACCGATCGCGAATACTTCATCGTCTACGGCTAGGACGAGCACGCCGCCTGCGTGCTGGTCGAGGTAGGACACCATCAGCCCCGTCGTAATCGAGGCGTCGCCGCACCATTTGGCCTGGTAGAGGCTGCTCCCGTGTGCCCAGATCGCCGGGACGCCGAGGACGGCCGGGTAGGCGATTGTGAAGTCAGGGTGCGCGTCGTCGATGTCGATGGCTTGGCGCATTCTTTCGAGCGTCGGATCAACACCGGACAGCCGGTAGAGCGTCTGGCGACGGGTACGGGGGGCAGAGGATCGCGGCATTGGTTACTCGATATGTTGATAAATATTCCGAAGAGTTCTGAGCGAACATCAATATTTCTGGCATAAAAGTCAAAAGATGTCACATGATGTGCACAGCCATTGATTAATGATACCGCCGGGCAAGTAGTCACAAGCCAATCTCTGGATCCTGACTGGGTCCCGGCACCTATAGTTGGGGCTGGGCGCTGGAAAGTTGCGCGGTCGTTCAGGTGGCGAGGTCGGTCGGCTGCTCATGCCGGAGTTGGTGGAGCAGCGGAGTAAGGCTGTCGTTGCGGAGTGGGTGGCCGTGCTGGCGGAACCGGACAGCGAGGGCGTCGCGGGTGAGCGGAAGGCCGTCCCGGCCGAGTTCGTCCCTGGCGGCCCGGGCGGCCGGCAACAGCGTGGCTGTACGCTTGTCGGCCGCCGGACCGGCCTCTGGGTCGATGAGGGCTGGTTGTATCGGGTCCTGCTGCCAGTGGCCGCCTATCTGCAAGGTGGTGCGCGGCGCCGGCGGGTTTACGGGGGCCGGCCCATATCGGGCCAGGGATCGAGGCGGCGGCCGGGGCCGCGTCGGTGGCCTGGGTTGAGTGATCAGCGACGGAGCCGGAGACGTCTGGGATGCTAGGGTTTTCGAGCAGGCTGGAGCAGCTTGCCTGCGATGAGCAGCGCGAGGGCTGGCCACCCCGCGATGACGCGGCTGACCGGGTCGGGGTGGGCGGTCGCAATGTTGGCAGCCAGGCTGCCATCTGTGTTGCCAGGGCTGTCCAGGGCAGCCAGCCGGACCGAGCGAGGCCACGACCTCGACTCCGTCGGCCGACAGCGGGAACGCGTGCGCGTGCCAGCCGACCTGGCCGTGGTCCTGGGCGAGTTGGCGCATGTGACTGTAACTCAGAGCACCGGCAATGCCGACCACGGTGGACGTCGCAATCCGGCTGATCCACCTGTCGGCCGGCCTGACCGCCATAGCGGCTCGGCTCGCTGTGGGCAGATAGTTCATGTGGCGCTCTCATCGAGTGCACGACGCGTGTGGAGCTGCGTCGTCCACTCGATGACAAGCTGTTGGCTCGACTCGGCCTCGCCAGCGTTGGCCGTTTTGCTGCCTGCACCTATGATGCCAACGGAGGACCCCAGCTGCGGCCCCTTTGACCCGTGTGGCTTATGCCGAGTTTTGCGGCGACGCCGGATCGTTGTTCTAGCCGCGCAGGCGGAGGCCGCGGGGCGTTGGGCGGAATCCGGCCGATTCGAGTGCCTGGGCCAGTGGCGAGTCGTAGACGCCGCCTCCGTCGGCGCGCTCGACGGTCAGGCGGCCAAGCGCACCAGCCCGGACCGCGCTCGCCAGGGCCGCGGCAGCAGGCCCGAGCAGTGCGGGGTCCGAGGTCCAGGACAGGAGGGTCTTGCCGCCACGCTCGATGTAGAGGACAAGCTGCCCGGCTACTAGCACCACGAGCGCGCCGGCCTTGCGGCCTGGGCGGTGGCCTCCCGGAGTTTCATCGGGCCGGGGCGGCCACGGCAGGGCAGCGCCGTAGGCGCTGGCCGGATCGGCCGCGGCCAGGACGAGTACCGGCGGCTCGGGTGCGCTTCGTCCGGTGCCGTGCGGGCCTGTCCAGCCGGCATCGGCTGCGCTGGCGTCCCTGAAAGTCGCGGTGACTGAGTCGGCCATGGACCGCATCCGGTCGACCGCGCCGGGAAGCGCGAACTGAGCTGCGCCAAGACCTTCAACGAAGTAACCGCGCCGGCACTGGCCGGTCTCTTCCATGGCGCGAAGCACCGGGTACAGGGAGCTGAAGCCGCCGGTGAGCCGCTCGGCGCCCGCGGCGCCGCGGATCACGATTCCGTGGCGGTCGAGCATGGACAGCGCCCTGGCGTGCATCCGGCGAGTCGGGTCGGTTTCAGCGGGCGGCAGCAGCGACCACCGGCCGCTCACGACCGGCGGTCCCGCGTTCGACGGCAGCGCACCGCGGCCGAAGCCAGGCCGTCGCAACCCAGTCCCGGCCAGTCCAGTCCCGGCCAGCCCGGCTCCAGACCGGCCGGCTCCGGCCCGGCCAGCCCCCGGGCGGCCAGATCCGCCGGATCCTGGCCGCCCTCCCGGCGCCGTGGCCTGGCCTCCTGGCGCGGCCCTGGCGGCCGCGCCGGCGGCCGAGCCCCATGGCTGTTTCAGCCGGATGCCTGACCGGCCGGATGCGAGCATGGTGCGCAGCGGAGCCAGAGTGTCGTTGGTCAGCAGCCCGGCCCACACCAGGTCCCACATCGCCGCCGCGATGGCCTGGTCACTGACCCGGTTCAGGACGCGAGTGCGGTCCGCCGCAGCGGTCTGCGGAGCTGTGCCCTCGGTAACCCTTGCCACGACCCGGTCGGCGATCGCGCGGAAAAACAGTGCTCCGCCTCCTTCGAGTACCTCGAGCAGCGCGTCGTGCAGCGGTGTCCTCGTGATCTCACCGGGATGCGGCAGCAGGAGCGGAGCCGAGTCGGCGGGGGCCAGCACCAGCCAGCCGTCGCCGCCAGGCAGCGCCCCGGCGCCGGCCCAGACCACGTCGCCGGCCGCCGTCAGCTCGTCCAGCATCGACGGGGCGTAGCCGTCAACCCTGGCCGGCAGGATCAGCGACTCGACCGCGGTGGCGGGCATGGCGGTGCCGGCGAGTTGCTCGGCGACCGCGTACACCGCGTCGGGCCCGGCGATCCGTGACCGGCGGCCGCCTCCCGGGCCCCCCGGAGCGCCGGCCCGGCGGCCAGGGTCGTGCAGCGCGCCCTGCCAGGCAGGCAGGAACGCCGCGAAGACCTGCGGCGGCACCGGCTCGGCCTCCTGCCGCAGCTTTGCCAGGCAGCGTCGCTTGAGCAGCCGGAGCACGCCAGCGTCGCAGAACTGAGGGCCAGGCAAGCTCGGCAGGAACTCGCCCTCGACGACCCTGCCGTCAGCGGCCAGCCGGTGCAGCGTCCCGATCACCACAGCCACGCCCAGGCCGTACCGCGACGCCGCCTTCGCCGCGTTGAACGGTCCGTGCGTCCGGGCATACCTGGCGATGAGGTCACCGAGCGGATCGGCCAGCAGTTCGGTGAAGGCGACCGGGATGCCCGTAGGGAGCGCGACGCCGAGCGCGTCGCGAAGCCGCCCCGAGTCCTCGATCGCGGCCCAGCGTGCTTCCCCCGCAACGCGCACCTCGATGACCCGCCGCTGGCTCGCCAGCGAGGCGAGCCAGGCGGGCCCGTCGCCTGAGCAGCGAACAGCGATTTCCCCCGCCGATAGAGGGCCCATCGACATGATCAGGTCGGCCAGGCCCTCGGCAGAGGAACACGCGCGATCAGCTGACAGCCGCTGCAGGTCACGCTCGGTGTCAGCGACGACCACCGGATCGAGCAACTCCCGCAGGTCGGCCTGGCCGAGCAGTTCGGCGAGCAGCGCCGAGTCCACCGCGAGTGCCTGAGCCCGGCGCTCGGCGAGCGGTGCGTCGCCCTCGTACATGAAGGCGCCGATGTAACGGAACATCAGCGCGCGCGCGAACGGCGACGCGGCCGGCGTCTCGATCTCGACCAGTCTGACCGCCCGCCCGGCCAGGTCGCGCATCAGCGCGACGAGCGCCGGCACGTCGAACACATCCTGCAGGCACTCCCGCATCGTCTCCAGCACGATCGGGAAGCTGCGGTAACCGCTGGCCACGGAAAGGAGCTGAGCGGCGCGCTGGCGCTGCTGCCACAACGGGGACCGGCGGCCTGGCTGGCGGCGCGGCAGCAGCAGCGCGCGCGCCGCGCACTCCCTGAACCGGGAAGCGAACATCGCGGACGAGCCAAGCTCGGCGGTCACGATCTGCTCGACCTCGCCGGGATCGAACATGGCGAAGCCAGCCGGCGGCGGGTCGTCGGCGTCGGGAACCCTGATCACGATCCCGTCATCGGTGTACATCGCCTGCACGTCCATGCCGCCGTACCGCTCGCGCAGCCGCGCGGCGATCGCCAGCGACCACGGCGCGTGCACCTGCGACCCGAACGGGCTGTGCAGGACCAGCCGCCAGTCTCCGAGCTCGTCCCTGAACCGTTCGAGCACCAGGGTCCGGTCATCGGGCAGGTAGCCGGTCGCCTCCCGCTGGCTGGTCAGGTAGCCAAGCAGGTTGGTCGCGGCGAGCTGGTCGAGCCCGTCGCCGGCCAGGCGCGCCAGCGCCCGGCCGGGCTCGGCGGCACCAAGCTCCCGGCAGTACTCGCCGATCGCGCGGCCAAGCTCGGCAGGCCGGCCCGGACTGTCGCCGCGCCAGAAAGGCAGCTTGCCAGGCTGCCCGGGCGCAGGCGAAACGATCACCTGATCGGCCGTGATGTCCTCGATTCGCCAGGAGCTGGCCCCGAGCACGAACACGTCGCCGACCCGCGACTCGTAGACCATTTCCTCGTCGAGCTCGCCGACCCGCCGCGAGTGCCGCGAATCGCCGGCCAGGAACACGCCGAACAGGCCACGGTCAGGAATCGTGCCGGCGTTGGTGACCGCGACGCGCTGACCGCCAGGC
This sequence comes from Streptosporangiaceae bacterium, assembly GCA_035716545.1. GTDB lineage: Bacteria > Actinomycetota > Actinomycetes > Streptosporangiales > Streptosporangiaceae > Chersky-822. Next base: position 25,072 of record DASTJM010000052.1, on the reverse strand, counting down.
CGCCCGCGCAGCGTTCCGGTCGCGCGGTCCCAGACCAGCCTCGGCCGCAGCCCGGCGAACTCCTCGCTCGGGTACCGCCCGGCCAGCATGTCGAGCACCGCTTCGAGCACGGGCCTGGTCAGCCCGCTGAACGGGGCGGCGCGCCGGACCGTCGCCAGCAGCTCGTCGACCGTCCAGTCGTCCATGGCTGTCATCGCGACGATCTGCTGCGCGAGCACGTCAATCGGGTTGCGCGGCATCCTCAGCTGCTCGATCTGCCCGGCTCGCATCCGCCCGGCGACGACCGTGGCCTGCACCAGGTCGCCCTGGTACTTGGGGAAGATCACGCCGCGCGAGACGTCGCCGACGTTGTGCCCGGCGCGGCCCGTCCGCTGCAGTCCGCTCGCTACCGAAGGCGGTGATTCGACTTGAATAACGAGATCTACGGCGCCCATGTCGATTCCCAGTTCGAGACTCGACGTCGCCACGACCGCGGGGAGCTGCCCGGCCTTGAGCGCTTCCTCGATCGCTGACCGCTCGGCGCGTGAGACCGAGCCGTGATGGGCGCGGGCGACGACCGGGCCAGGCCTGGCCGGCCCCGCATCCTCGCCTCGCTCCGCCGCCTGCTCCGCGGCCAGCTCATTCAGCCGGGCGCAGAGGCGCTCGGCCAGGCGCCGCGAATTCGCGAACACGATCGTGGAGCGATGCCGGCCGATCGCGTCGAGCACCCGGGCTTCGACGTGCGGCCAGATCGAGTTGTGCCGGGGGTCCGTGCCGTTGCCCGAAGGCGCGGCCCCGCCCCGCGTCAGGGCGGCGGCACCGGGATTGCCCACGCCCGCCTGCGCGCCAAGCTCCGCTGGCCCGACGATGTGCCGGTCACGCGCGCCGGCCGCCGTCTCCAGGTCGGACATGTCCTCGACCGGTACGATGATGCGCAGGTCGAGCCGCTTGCTGGTGCCGGGCGCGACTATCGTCACCGGACGGGCGCCGCCGAGGAACGAGGCGACCTCCTCTGGCGGCCGCACGGTCGCTGACAGCCCGATACGCTGGCCCGGATGCACCCGGCTGCCGCGGAGCGCGTCGAGCCGTTCGAGTGACAGCGCGAGATGGGCGCCGCGCTTGCCGCCGGCCAGCGCGTGCACCTCATCGATGATCACCGTCCGCACGCCGCGCAGTCCCTCCCTGGCCCGCGAGGTCAGCAGCAGGAAAAGGGACTCGGGCGTGGTAATCAGGATGTCAGGCGGCTTGCTGGCGAGCTGCCTGCGCTCGTCGGCCGCGGTGTCACCGGTCCTGACACCGACCCTGATCTCGGGTTCGGCCAGCCCGAGACGGCGCATCGCCTGGCTCACCCCGGCCAGCGGCGAGCGCAGGTTGCGCTCGATGTCGACGGCAAGCGCCTTCAGCGGCGAGATGTAGAGGACCCGGCACCGCTCGGCGGCCACGGCCGGCACTGGCTCGGTGGCCAGCTTGTCGATCGCCCACAAGAACGCGGCCAGCGTCTTGCCGGACCCGGTCGGCGCTATGACCAGCGCGTGCTCGCCCTTGCCAATCGCCTCCCAGGCCCCGGCCTGCGCGCTCGTCGGCTCGGCGAAGGCGGCACGAAACCACGACGCGGTCGGCTCGCTGAAGCCGGCCAGCGCCCTGGTCGCCGAGCGTGGATCGCGTGACATAACTCCATCCTGTCCCGTCCCACCGACAGCCTGTGCAACCTAGCCGGGCGCCCCGGGCACGGTGCGCAGCCACGGCCGCAGTTGCTCGATCCGGGCGGCCAGGCTCAGCAGCCTGCCTTCACTGCCCGCAGGCCCGATCAGCTGGATGCCGATCGGCAGGCCGTCGTCATCATGCCCGAAAGGCACAGATGCGGCCGGGAGGCCGGCCAGGTTCCACGGCGGGGTGTAGATCCAGTTCGCCGACTTGAGCATGGTCGCGAACCAGCCGGCGCCGGCCCAGGCTCCCACCGGGCCAGGACCGCCGGTGAGCGTCGGCGTGATCAGCGCCTCGTAGTCGCCGAACCAGCGGGCCACCCGCCTGCCGTACGGATCGGCCGACGCCGGCTTGGCTCGCTTCGACAAGAACCGTCCTACCTTGACCATCGCTTGCGTCCGCGGCTCAAGAGCCTCGAAATCCAGGCCGGCAGCGTCCTGCGCGATTCCGCTCAGCCACCGGGAGTTGAAGCGCAAGCCGAGCGTCAGCGGATAAGGCGGCGAGTCCGCCCGCAGCGAATGCCCGGCATTACGCAACAGGGCGGCTACCTCGTCAAGCTCAGAGATAACCCGGGAGCTTGCTTTCACCCCAATGAGCGGATGGCGGCCGGAGAACGCGATCGTCACCGGATGATCGAGCGGCCTCGGATCACGGTAGACGGCCCGGCCGGCCAGCACGTCGAGCATCAGCGCGGCGTCATCCACCGTCCTGGCGATCGGGCCGTACTCGGTCAGCCCGAGCCAGTGCTGCTCCCGCTGGCCGGCGACGGGCACGACACCGCGGCCGGGCTTGAAGCCGAACACGCCGCAGCAGGCGGCCGGGATGCGCAGCGAGCCGCCGCCGTCCGAGCCGAGCGCCAGCGCGGCCATGCCCGACACGACCGCCGCCGCCCCGCCGCCGGTCGAACCGCCAGCCGCCTTGCGGAGGTCCCACGGATTGCGGGTCGGGGCGAACGCGGCCGGCTCGGTGACCGGCCAGATCGCTAGCTCGGGCAGCGCAGTCTTGCCGATGACGACGCAGCCAGCCGCCCGCAGCCTTGCGACGAGGAGATCGTCGTCGGCGGCGGCGGGGGACACCCTGGTGGCGGCCGACCCGAGCCTGGTCGGCTCGCCCGCGACGTCGACGTTGTCCTTGATCGCGACCGGCACGCCTGCCAGCGGCAGGTCGCGCAGTCGCGGGTGGGCGGCAACCGCGTCAGCCTCGGCCAGCGCTGCCTCGGAGCGCACGACCTGGAAGGCGCTGACTTTCGGCTCAACCTGAGCGATCCGGTCCAGATGCGCCCTGACCAGTTCGCGCGGGCTGACCTGCCTGTCCCGCACCAGGCGGGCCATCTCGATGGCGGGCAGCGCGCACAGGTCAACATCGGCCGAAGGGGAGCTGATGGCGGTAGGGGTTGGCTCAGGCATCATTGCTGAGTACCTCGAAACCCCCTGGCTATCCGATGCCATGCCTCCCATTGTGCCGCAGCGAGAGGTTAAGCCCCGCCGGGGTTAAGCCCCGCGGGGTTAAGCTGCGCGGCGGTAGCGGTCGATGATCAGGGCTGCTACGGCTGGGTGGTCGCCTAGCGGAGCGGTGACCCAGTCGGCGCCGGTCTTGGCAAGCCGCTCGTGGAAGAGTCCGGGGGCGAGCAGGTAGCTGGCGACGGCTACGGGACCCCCGGTGCTGGCCCGCAGGTCAGCGACGGCGTCCTCGACAGTTGGCCGGCCGGATGCCGCGAACGCGGCGGTGACTGGCACGTCAAGTTCGCCTGCCAGCAAGTCTGCCTGGGCAGCGACCTGCTGCGCCGCTCTCGGGTCCGTCGACCCGGCCGCGGCGAGCACGACCGGCGTCCCCTGCGGCGCGCCGGCCTGCGCCAGCCGCTTGATCATCGCCGTGACCAGCAACTGGTCGGGGCCGAGCGGGGCGGCTACGTGCCTGGCCGGGTTCGCGGCCGCCTTGGCGATATCGGTGCTCAGGTGATAGCCGGCTGACAGCAGCAGCGGCACTATCACCGCGTCGCGCCCCGCGCCGGACAGCGCCTGCGGCAGCGACGGCCTGGCGTGCTGCACGAGCGCCACCCGGATGTCGATCACCGGAGCCAGCCTGGTCACCTGCCGGGCCAGCGCGGTGACGGTCAGCCTCGCCTCCGGATAGCTGCTGCCATGGGCGACGGCGATGAGCGCCGGCCTGCTCATGCCGCACCCCGCCGCGTCGCGGACGTCGCTTGGGCCAGCCCGTTCACGGCGGCGAGTTGATCATGGAATCGTACAACTTCGCCGATCACGACGACGGCCGGCGACCCGATGCCATGCCTGGCGGCGCCCGCCGCGACTTCATTGAGGGTTGAAACGAGTATTTGCTGCTTGTCGGTCGTCCCGTCTTGGATCACCGCGACGGGAGTAGCCGGGTCCTTGCCGCGCTTGATCAGCTCGGCGGTGACCTGATCCAGGTGCGCCATGGCCATCAGCAGGACCAGCGTCCCCGGACCCGTAGCATGCGCTGCCCAGTCGACCGTCGCGCCGGGCTGCGAGGGATCGAGGTGCGCGGAGACGACGGCGAAGTCCTGGGTGATGCCCCGGTGCGTCACCGGAATTCCCGCGTAGGCGGGTACGGCGACCGCGCTGGTGACGCCGGGCACGACCTGGACCGGTACCTTGGCCCGGACGCACGCGAGTGCTTCCTCCCCGCCTCGGCCGAAGACGAACGGGTCGCCGCCCTTCAGCCGCACCACTCGCTGGCCGGCCAGGGCGCGCTCGACAATCAGGTTGTTGATCTGCTCCTGAGTGAGCCGGTGCGCGCCGGGGGCCTTGCCTGCCTCGATGACTTCGACGTCCGGATCGAGTTCGGCGAGCACGTCGCGCGGCCCGAGCCGGTCGGCGACGACGACGTCGGCCTCGGCGAGCAGCCTTCGCCCGAGCAGGGTCATCAGCCCGGGATCACCGGGCCCGCCGCCGACGAGCGCGACATGCCCGGCAACGGGCCTCCTGGTGGCCAGGCTGCCCACGCTGGTCAGCTCGCGACGCCTGCGCCGCGCCCGCGCGGGCAGCTCGCCCAGGGCAAGGGCATGCCCGATCGCCGACCTCAGCCGCTGCGACCGGCGCGGGTCACCGCCCGAGGTCACGGCGACGGTGACATCGCCGTGCCTGGTCACCGCGGGCATCCTGGCCGCCGATGCCTGCCCGGCGTCGGCGCGCACGCACCAGATGTGCCGCTGCTCCGATGCGGCGGCCACGGCAGCGTTGACCTGGGCGTCGCTAGTGGCCGCGTGCACCAGCCAGGCGCCGTCCAGATCGCCGTCGCGGTAGCGGCGATGCTCGATGCTGACATCGAGCGCGGCGAGTTCAGGGAGCACGTCGGGGGCGATCACCGTGACGAGGGCGCCGGCGTCGACCAGCGCGCGGGCGCGTCGCAAGGCGACGCGCCCGCCACCCACGACGACAGCCTGCTTGCCGGTCATGTCCAGCTCGATCGGGTATCCGGTCATGGCCTGACCCCGGCGAACTTCAGCGTGAACCCCCGTGCGCACGATTCGCAGCTCCACTCGCCGGCTTCGGGCCCGGCCGGCTTCAGCGCCTCGTCTCCGCAGTACGGGCAGTAGAACGGCACCTGCCGCTGCGCTTGCTCATCCCCTGGCTCGCTCATGAGAGCAGCCTTTCGTCGGCACGGCGGACCCAGGCCGCGAACTCCTCGCTGTTGGTCCGGTCGGATTGGTAGTTGCGGAGCAGGCGTTCCACATAGTCGGGGAGTGCGCTGGCGGTGACCTTGAGCCCGCGCAGCTTGCGGCCGAACGACGGGTCGGTGCCGAGCGAGCCGCCGAGGTGCACCTGGAAGCCTTCCTCGCCATCGACGATCGAGCCCTTGAGCCCGATGTCCGCCAGCTGGAACCTCGCGCACGCGTTCGGGCAGCCGTTCACGTTGATCGTGACCGGCGTGTCGAACCCTGGCAGCCGGCGGTCGAGTTCTGAGTACAGGTCACGGGCCCGCTGCTTGGTCTCGACAATCGCCAGCTTGCAGAATTCGAGTCCGGTACACGCCATCGTGCCGCGGCGGAATGGCGAAGGATTAGCCTGGAGGTCAATCGCTTCTAGATCGGCGACCAGCTTGGCTACATTCCGTTCAGGAATATCGGTGAAAAGAAGCTTCTGCTCGGTCGTCGTCCGCATCCGGCCGGAGCCGTACTCTTGCGCCAAGTCGGCGGCGTGCCAGAGTTGGCTGCCCGACATGCGCCCGACGTGCGGCGCCACCCCGACGTAGCAGAGGCCGTCGCGCTGACGGTGCACGCCGATGTGGTCGCGGGCGCTCGCCGGTGCTCCCGGGGCGGGCCCGTCGGGAAGGGTGAACTTCAGGTACTCGGTTTCGAGTACCTCGCGGAAACGTTCGGCACCCCAGTCAGAGACCAGGAACTTCAGCCGCGCGCGGCTGCGCAGCCTGCGGTAACCGTAGTCACGGAACAGCCCGGTCACGCCCTCCCAGACCTCCGGGACCTGCGCAGGCAGCACGAACGCGCCGAGCCGCCTGGCGAGCATCGGATTGGTCGACAGGCCGCCGCCGACCCAGAGGTCGAAGCCCTTGGCACCGTCATGGTCGACGCCGACGAACGAAATGTCGTTGATCTCATGCGACGTGCAGTGCGACGCGCAGCCGGCGATCGCGGTCTTGTACTTGCGAGGCAGGTTGCCGAACTCGGGGTTGCCGGCCGCCACCGCTTCGGTGGCCGCGAGCGCTGCGCTGGCGTCGATGATCTCGGCGGCATCGATCCCGGCGACCGGACAGCCGAGGATGTTGCGGGGCACGTCGCCGCAGGCCTGCAGGGAGGACAGGCCGACCTCGGCCAGGCGGTCCCAGATCACGGGCACATCTTCGATCCTGATCCAGTGGAACTGGACGTTCTGCCGGTCGGTGATGTCGGCGAGGTCGCGGCCGTACTCCTTGGCGATGCCGCCGATGGCGCGCATCTGGTCAGCGGAGAGCTGCCCGCCGGGGATGCGGACCCGCATCATGAAGTAGCTGTCCTCGATCTCCTCGTCCTCGAGCACTCCGGTCTTGCCGCCAGCGATGCCGGGCTTGCGCTGGGTGTACAGCCCCCACCAGCGGAACCGGCCGCGCAGGTCAGTAGGATCGATGGACTCGAAGCCGGTGTGGGCGTACCGGTTGATGATCCGGTCCCTGACGTTCAGGCCAGCGTCGTCCTTCTTGAATCGCTCGGCCGCGTTGAGCGGCTCGAAATGGTTCAGTGCCCATTGACCCTGGCCGCGCTGGGATGGGCCGCGCTGCGATGGGCCGCGCTGCGATGGGCCGCGCTGGGATGTGGCTCGCATGAGTGAGTCCTTCTGCTTGTCGTTCCGGGCGCGCGTCTGTGGCCGCCAGTGCGCGCGCGGCTGCTTGGCCGGCGCTTTGGCGGCGTTGGCTTAGCGGTGGCTTAAGGAGCGGCAGTATCTGCCGGGGGGGACGACCCCCCTGAGCCCCTGGCCGGAGACCTCAGAAGGCCCGACAGATTGCGCTTGAGGTCCGCAGCAGGTCGACGTGGCGACGGCAGGTTAGCATCAGCCCAGGACGGGTCAGCCCAGAACGGGCGGCCGGGCTAGTCACTGCGGGCCTCCGATAGTTGAACAGGCCACAACTCCATCCTGACAGTAACACCCGCCCCCGGCCCGAGTCGACGTCAAAAACCCCAGCCCGCCAGCCCATTTAAGCAGTCAATTAACTAGGATTGCGGCGGATCGATGGGCTGCTGCCCGATCGTTTGCGGTGACCGGACTGGCCGTTGCCGGGCTGGAGGCGTTATCCCGGTGTTCTTGTTCGTCCTCGGGCGGGTGTTGCCGTTTCGCGGCGTGCTGACCCGGCTTCCGGGCCAGGTTCGGGGAGTGTTGTCAGTGCTCCGGGCCAGGTTCGGGGTGGTGAGTGCTCCGGGCCAGGTTCGGGGTGGTGTGAGTGCTCCGGGCCAGGTTCGGGGTGGTGTGAGTGCTGCGGCCAGGTTCGGGGTGGTGTGAGTGCTGCGGCCAGGTTCGGGGTGGTGTGAGTGCTCCGGGCCAGGTTGGGGGAGGGTTGTCAGTGCTCCGGGTCAGGTTCGGGGTGGTGTGAGTGCTCCGGGTCAGGTTCGGGGAGGGTTGTCCGCTGCTGCGGGGTGAGTTTTCGTGTCCGGGAGCGTTTTCTCTTCTATGAGCGGTGAACTTTCCCCGCTGTGAAAAGGATCCCCGTAAAGCGCGGTGAAGTCTCCCCGATCATGAAACCCGGGCTCCGGGCACGGCACGGCAACCGCGACAGGCTGACCGCCCGGCGTCCCCAAGTCAGCACCCTCTGCCGACGACAGTAAGAAGGGTTCCGTTGCTGTCGGCGGTACCCGGTTCGCCGGGGCTCCGGGCGCCGGCGGCCGGGCCCGCCGGGGCACCGGGCGAGCCGCCGGGTGGCGGGCCTGGCAGGGTGCCGGGACCCGCGTTGGCGGTACTCATGATCCGGGCTGGTTACTGCGGAAGTTCGTGCTGGTTATAGCCGACGCAAGCTTCCATGGTCCATGCGAGAACTCCCGCACGCGAAAACGCATTGGCCAGAAGGCCGAGAACGCTCCGCGATCATGTCGTGACCATTCTCGCGGGGGCGCGCGGGCCAAGCCGGGGGCGCGCGGGGCGCGCGGCGAAGCCGGGGGCGCGCGGGCGAAGCCCGGAGGCCGTCATTTGTGACCTTGATAGGCCAAAGTGACGGCTGAGTTTGTCCACCTCGCGAATGCGGCCGCGCAAGCGCGTGGCCGCTGGTTAGCTGGGAAGCGGCAGGTCAAAGCCTCGATAAGCTGGACGAGAAGGTGTGAGGTCGTGTCATTATTGCGCCGAGTTCTCGTAGGCACTTGCGGCAGCCCAGGCAGCATCCGCGCGCTGCGGTATGCCAGGGACCTTGCCGTCAGTAGTGCTGCCGCCCTAGTCCCGGTCCACGCCTGGCTGCCGCCCGGCGGCGACATGGCAGACCGCCGCGCGCCCAATCCGATTCTGCGCAAGCTCTGGCAGGACAACGCCCAGCAGCGCTTGCAGGGCTCGATCGAGGCGGCGTTCGGCGGGCCCCCTGACGACGTGGACATCTGGCCGGTCATCATGCGCGGGCCTACCGGCGAGGTGCTGGTCCAGCTTGCCAGCCGCCCTGATGATCTGCTCGTCGTGGGAGCGGGCAAGCGAGGCATGACCCAGAATCGCCCGCGGCAGGGTTGCCCGCTACTGCGTTGCCCATGCTACGTGCCCGGTGCTCGCCGTGCCGCCGTCGCCGCTCGCCAGCTATGCGAGGCGATGGCAGCGGGCGCTTGCGTTCCGTCATCATGGGTTGACCGCGGATGAGGTGCTCGATGGTGCTGATTACAAGAGCAACTAGCTAGCGGGGGCCTTAGCGGGCCGGGGTAGCCTAGCCGCCGTGCGAGTCACAGAGTTCTGGCAGCGGATGGACGAGCAGTTCGGTGCTGCGTATGCGCAGAGTGTTGCCAAGGATTACGTGCTGGCGGGGATCGGCGAGCGCACCGTGGCGCAGGCACTGGCCGAGGGCGAGGATGTGAGGGTGATCTGGCGCGCGGTCTGCGCGGCGTTTCCCGTGCCCGACCGGCTGCGCTGATGTCGCGCCGGCTGGTGCTGGTGTCCGGCGCGCCGGGTGCCGGCAAGAGCACGCTGGCCGTGCCGCTTGCGGCTTCGCTGGGGTTCGCGTTGCTTCGCAAAGACCGGATTAAGGAAATACTGCACGACGAACTCGGCGCGCCAGAGCCCGATCTAGCCTGGTCGCGATGGATCGGCGGCGCGGCGATGGGGTTGCTCTGGGCCTTGGCCGCCGACGCTCCTGATGTCGTGCTCGAGGCGAATTTCCGGCCGCGCAGCTCGTATGAGCTTGCGAAGATCACCGCGCTTGGCGGGCAGGTCGTCGAGGTCTATTGCGACTGCCCGGCTCCGGTGGCCGCCGCCCGCTACGCGGAGCGGGCCCCGACTTGCCATCCGGTACATGTCACGAGCGGCGTGTCGCTTGAATTCCTGGCCGAGTTCGACCGGCCGGTCGGGGCGGGCGACCTGATCGCGGTCGATACGACCGTCCCGGTTGACGTGCCAGCGCTGGCAGGCGAGGTGCGTGCGCGCCTGGCTCGGGCGGGCACAGGCGGGGCCGAGCGAGCCCTCCGGTGATCTTGAGGTTTCAGCGGGTGATCCTGAGGTTTCACTGGTGCCGCGATTCCGAGGTTCACAAAAGTCGTAAGGCGGAATTTTTTTTGCGGCAAGTAATGAAATGTGGACCGCGGGCTCGGCGAGTCTGCGTCATGATCGAACAGTTGTTCGTTAGGGTTGCTTTGCCGGACCGCGCTGACTGGCTCGGGCTTGCTCCGCCGGGATTGTCAGTGGCGGGGCGTAGCGTGCAGACCGACAAGCAGAGTTGGCGCGGCTTCAGCGAGTGGCTTGGCTAAGCCCTCCGATCCCGATGGGGAGTTCACATGGCACCGAACGACAAGATGGGCCTCACCAAGGCCGGGGACAGGGAAAAGGCCCTGGATACCGCTCTTGCCCAGATCGAGCGGCAATTCGGTCGTGGCGCCGTCATGCGGCTCGGGGACGATGCTCGTGCGCCCGTCGAAGTGATCCCGACCGGGTCGATTTCCCTGGACGTTGCGCTTGGCATCGGCGGCTTGCCGCGTGGCCGGATCGTGGAGATCTACGGGCCTGAGAGCAGTGGTAAGACGTCCCTGGCCCTGCACGCGGTGGCGAACGCGCAGAAGACGGGCGGGATCGCCGCGTTCATCGACGCGGAGCACGCGCTTGATCCGGAGTATGCCAGGAAACTCGGGGTTGATACCGACGCGCTGCTCGTCTCCCAGCCAGACACCGGTGAGCAGGCGCTTGAGATCGCCGACATGCTGATCCGCTCTGGTGCCATCGACGTTGTCGTGATCGACTCGGTCGCCGCCCTGGTGCCGCGGGCTGAGATCGAGGGCGAGATGGGCGACAGCCATGTCGGCCTGCAGGCCAGGCTGATGTCGCAGGCGCTGCGCAAGATTGCCGGCGCGCTCAACCAGACCAAGACGACAGCGATCTTTATCAACCAGTTGCGCGAGAAGATCGGCGTCATGTTCGGCTGCATGACTTATGCCACGAGGGTCACGCTCGCCGACGGCACCCAGGAGAAGATCGGCAAGATAGTCAGCCAGCGACTCGATGTCGAGGTGCTGTCTTACGACCCGGACTCGGGAGAGATCGTCCCGCGCCGGATCGTCAACTGGTTCAACAACGGGCGAGCTGAGCGGTTCCTGCAGTTCACCGTGGCCAAGCCGGGCGGGAACGGGCGAGCGCGGTTCGCGGCGACCGAGAATCACCTCATCCAGACGCCAGGCGGCTACCGGCCGGCCGGCGAGCTGGTGCCAGGAGACCGGGTGATCGCAGCTGAGCCGAAGCTGCTGAGCGCTCAGCAGATCCAGTTGGTACTTGGCTCGCTCATGGGTGACGGGAGCCTGTCGCCGAACCGTGGCCGCAAGTCAGGTACCAGGTTCCGGATGGGGCATGGTGCTGGCAAACACACTGTCGGCAAGCAGGCAGCGTACCTGGACTGGAAGGTGTCGCTGCTCGGCAACATCGGCTGCACGAGGACCACGAACGCCAAAGGCGCGGTCTTCGCCGGCTTCGGGCCACTGCCTGAGCTGGCTGAGTTGTACGACGCCGTGTACTTCGGCGACGGCAAGAAGCATCTGAGCTGGGACTACCTGAAGGCGCTGACGCCGCTCGCGCTGGCAGTCTGGTACGCCGACCACGGCGGCTTTACCGTCCGCCCGAAGGGCGTCCAGGCGCGGACGGCCGGGGCATCGGGCCTGATCGAGATCTGCGTCGAGGCGATGAGCCCGGGCAGCCGCGACAGGCTTGTGGACTACCTGCGGGATGCTTATGGGCTCGACGTGAAGCTCACCGCGCGCGGCGCTCGTCAGGTGGCGGTGCTGCAATTCACGGCGGCCGCGTCGGCCAAGTTCCAGAAACTGATCGCGCCATATGTGCATCCGTCGATGGAGTACAAGCTGCTGCCTGGCTTCCAGGGCCGGTTCAGCGTCGGGCCGGAGTTCGCGGCCCCTGAGCTGCGCCCTCAGCCGGCTCGCATCCTGGACATTCACGTCAAGCCACCGACCCAGTCAATGAACAGGTTCGACATCGAAGTCGAGGGCGGCCACAACTATTTCGTCGATGGCGTCATGGTGCATAACAGCCCGGAGACGACGAGCGGTGGTAAGGCGCTGAAGTTCTACGCGTCGGTGCGGCTCGACGTCCGGCGGATCGAGACGCTCAAGGACGGCAACGAGCCCGTGGGTAACCGGACACGGGTCAAGGTCGTGAAGAACAAGATGGCTTCACCCTTTAAGGTGGCCGAGTTCGACATCTTGTACGGCATCGGGATCAGCAGGGAGGGCAGCCTGATCGACCTCGGTGTCGAGCAGGCCATCGTCCGCAAGTCCGGTGCCTGGTACACCTACGAAGGCGACCAGCTTGGCCAGGGCAAGGAGAACGCCAGGAATTTCCTGCGCGGGAACCCCGACATCGCCAACGAGATCGAGAAGAAGATCAAGGAGAAGCTCGGGATCGGGCCTCGGCTGGACGCCGACGTCAGCCCGGCGAAGGGAGCGGCGACGTCAGGTGCGTCAGCGCGGCGTGGCGGGCTAGAGGTGGTACCAGGACCAGGCGGTGCCAAGTAAGCGCCGCGGGGCAGCCGGGCACCGCATCGGTCCGGCGGGCGAGGCCGGGCCTGACGCCGATCCGGAGACGATTGCGCGGCTGATCTGCTTGCGGCTGCTGACCGCCGCGCCACGCACCAGGGCTCAGCTCGCCGATGCGCTCAAGCAGCGACGGGTGCCAGCTGACGCTGCTGAGTCGGTGCTCGGCAGGTTCACCGAGGTGGGGCTGATCGATGACGCGACGTTCGCGTCGGCGTGGGTTGAGTCCCGGCACTACGGGCGCGGTCTCGGCCGCCGGGCACTGGCCACGGAGCTTGGCAGGCGCGGCGTCGCCCGCGAGGACATCGCCGCCGCCGTCGGGCAACTGACCCCTGAGGCAGAGCGCGCGATGGCACTGTCCCTGGTCCAGCGTCGGCTCCCGAGCACGGCCGGGCAGCCCCGCCAGGTCCAGGTCAGGAAGCTGGCGGGAATGCTCGCGCGCAAGGGGTACTCGGCCGGCCTCGCTTACAGCGTCGTCCGGGAGGCCCTTGATCGAGCTGGAGTGTCAGGCACGGTCGGGGACGAGGAGTTCGCGGAGGAGTACGACGCCGTCGCTGAGGACGGCGTCAGCGGAGAGGGCATTGACTGAACAGATCTGGCAGTGGTCGGGCGGGTTGGCGGTTGGGCGGGTCGTGGTCGGGCGGGTTGGCGGTCGGGCGGGCCGTGGTCGGGCGGGCCGTGGTTTTTCTTGCATGGGCAGGTGGGGCACCCCGCTGCTGGCTTGGCGACAGTAGGGTGCCCCACCTGCGCGATGCCCCGGTTGGTTTGCCGAGCTGAGTCTCTGCAAGGGGAGGCGTGAGTCTGTGGCCGTTCAAATTGTCTTCGAGAAACATTCGACGAGCGAGGACAACGAGAACGGGCTGGCCTCAGGGTGGCTGCCTGGCCGGCTGTCCCCACTGGGCAGGACGCAGGCGCAGTGGCTCGGAGAGCGCCGGCGGAATGCTGGCGTCGCTGCGGTGTTCAGCTCGGATCTGCGGCGAGCCGCGGAGACCGCAGCCATCGCTTTTGGCGGGTCTGGTATACCGCTGCTACTCGACTGGCGGTTGCGCGAGTGCGATTACGGCGAGCGCAATGGAATGCCGGCCGCCGAATTGCGCGCGCACCGGCGCGACTTTCTCGATCAGCCCTATCCCGGCGGGGAGAGCTGGCGCCAGGCGATTGAGCGGGTAGGCCGGTGCCTTGCGGATCTGCCGGTGCGCTGGAGCGGCCAACGAGTCTTGGTGATCGGGCACTCGGCTACCCATTGGGGCCTTGAGCATCTGCTTGGTGGCGTTGGCCTTGAAGATCTTCTTGAGGCTGGCTCAGTCTGGCAGGAAGGCTGGGAGTACGTGCTGGGCTGAGCCGGCCGTAACTGCTCGCGGGTCCTCTGAACCTGTGCGGCGGGAGGTCGCCACGGCTGTCACTGGCGGGTGAGACTGGCGGGTGAGACTGGCTCGGGCTGAGCAGCTTCAAGTCCGCGGCTGTTGAGGAAAGCGGACGCGGTGCCGCCATTCGGCAATGTGGCGGGAATTCGCTGGCGGTGGCAACCTTGACCATCGTGACATTGTCGGCTTAGCCTCACGAGACAGTGAGGTTTACTCCGTCCAGGCGGAGGATTGACGAACACAGATTGCAAGTGAACGAGTGACCTGGGTCAGTTCCAATCTGAACCCGGTCGCCTTGGTCGATTTCACGTGGCCTGGCTGTAAAGGGACAGCCAGTTGGAACGTCGGGCAACTGTCCGGAAAGGAGAGGCGCCTTCCCTGGCCGGCCGGAGCTGAACCGCCGTGGCTGGAGGCGGTTTGCGGCGAGTCATCAGTCCGGGTCGTTGCTGCCCTGACGGAGCCAGTCCCCCGTGGCTGCGCTGGCCCTGACCGTGCCGGCCGGTGCTGACCGTGCCGGCCGGTGCTGACCGCGCCGGCCGGTGCTGACCGCGCTGGCCGGTGCTGACCGTGCCGGCCGGTGCTGACCGTGCCGGTCACGGCTGGCCGGCGGGTCCGGCGGGTCGGGCCGGCCTGGTCGGTGGGAAGGTAGCCACTGGCGCGTTTGCGCGGTAACCCTCGCTGCGGGCTGGCTTGGGTATCCCGTCCGGGATCCTGAGGAGTCTAAGGAGCGGAAGGGAGTGCGCGCAGTGGGAAATGGCCTGGTGCTCGTCCTGGCAATCAGCGTCGCGGTGCTGACCTTGCTCGCGGCGTCGGCGATCGTCGCCTTTGTGCTTCGCTCGACTCGGAACACGGCCGCTGCCAGTGCTGCCGAGGACGAGGCGGAAGCAGCCGAGAGCGCCGCCGCTGCCGCCGCGGCCGAGCGTCATGTCAGGATCGGGGCCGCCGAGACCGAGGCCGCCGGGATCATCGCCAAGGCTGAGCGAGCCGCGCAGGAGGCAGCGCAGACCCGGCAGAAGCTAGACGAGGAAGTCAGGGCAGCCACCGCGGAAGCCAGGCAGCTTCGCACCGACCTTGAGCGCCGCGAAGTGCGGATCGCCGAACGCGAGCACCGGCTCGACGGGGAGTTGCACAGGCTCGATCAGCTCAGCCAGGAACTAGATGACGCACGCAAGGACCTGGACACCAGGCAGGCCGCACTCGACCAGCTTGACGCGAAGCAACGCGAAGTGCTCGAACGGGTGGCCGGGCTGACCGCCGACGAGGCCAAGACCGAGCTCGTGGCCACCATCGAGAACCAGGCCAAGCGCGAGGCCGCGGTCGTGGTCAGGGACATCGAGAACGACGCGAAGCGTGAGGGGCAGCAGCGGGCCAGGAAGATCATCACGCTGGCGATCCAGCGGGTAGCGAGCGAGCAGACCAGCGAGTCAGTGGTTTCCGTGCTCCACCTGCCCGCGGACGAGATGAAAGGCAGGATTATCGGCCGGGAAGGTCGCAATATCCGTGCCTTCGAGACCGTCACTGGCGTCAATCTCATCATTGACGACACTCCTGAAGCGGTGTTGCTTTCCTGTTTCGACCCGGTGCGCAGGGAAATCGGCCGGCTCACGCTGGAACGACTCGTCGCTGATGGCCGCATTCACCCGCAGCGAATCGAAGAAGCGTTTGAGCAGAGCAGGCGCGCGATCTTCGAATTGTGCGTGCGGGCGGGCGAAGAGGCACTGATCGATGTCGGCATCACTGACATGCACCCGGAGCTGACCCAGCTCCTGGGCCAGCTCCGCTACCGCACTTCGTACGGGCAGAACGTGCTCAAGCACCTAGTCGAGTCGGCCCACATCGCCGGCATGATGGCCAGTGAGCTCGGGCTCGACCCGGTGCTGCTGAAACGAGGCACGCTGCTGCACGACATCGGCAAGGCCCTGACCCATGAGGTTCAGGGCAGCCACGCGCTGATCGGCGCGGAGATCGCGCGCCGGTACGGCGAGTCAGAGGACGTCGTGCACGCGATCGAGGCCCACCACAACGAGGTCGAGGTCAGGACCGTCGAAGCCGTACTCACCCAGGCCGCCGACGCGATCAGCGGCGGCAGGCCAGGAGCCCGGCGCGAGTCGCTCGAAGCCTACGTCAAGCGGCTGGAACGACTTGAGCAGATCGCCCAGGCGCAGCCGGGCGTCGACAAGGTCTACGCGATGCAGGCTGGGCGCGAGCTCCGCGTCATGGTCAAGCCTGGCGCGGTCGACGACATCGGCGCGCAGGTGATCGCCAGGGACGTTGCCCGGCAGGTGCAAGAGGAACTCACCTACCCAGGACAGATCAGGGTCACGGTGATCAGGGAATCCCGCGCGACCGAGTTCGCCAGGTAACGCATCTCACAACAGGCCCGTCGATGGCCCAAAGGCGGTGCTGTAGCGCCATCGATGGGCCAAAGGTGGGGCTTGGGCGTGGGTGCGGCTAGTCGCTCAGTTTCAGCTGGGGCACGTTCAACGGAGTGAAGCCGAAGATCTGGCCGTAGAACGACAATTCGGCCTCAACGGCAGCGATCATCGAATCGGCCCGGCGGAACCCGTGCGACTCGCCCTCGAACGTGAGGTAGGCATGCTTGATGCCGTGTGCGGCCAAGTCGGCGGCGATGTTTTCTGACTGGTAGGGCGGCACGACTGGGTCATCGAGCCCCTGCAGGATCAGGACCGGGCTGGTGTTGGCATTGACATGGCCGACCGGTGCCCGCTCGGCGTACACGGTGTCGAACCCGGGAAGCGGGCCGATCAGGCCGTCCAGGTAACGCGACTCGAAGTCGTGCGTGTGCTCGGCGAAGTTTCGCAGGTCAGCGACGCCGTAGTAGGAGACGGCGGCGCTGAACACCGGGTCATGGACAGCGCCCGTGGTCACGGCGCCCAGTGCGGTCCAGCCGCCTGCCGAGCAACCTCGGATGCCAAGTCGCGCTCTGTCCGCTTCGCCCGCCTTGGCCAGCGACCTCGCAGCCTCCTTGCAGTCGGCGACGTCGACGATGCCCCACTCGCGGTTCAGCCGGCTCCGGTAGGACCGGCCGAAGCCGCTTGACCCGCCGTAGTTGACGTCGATGATCCCGATGCCCCTGCTGGTGAAGTACGCCTTCTCCAGGCTCAGCCGCACCGTCACATGGCTGGTCGGGCCACCGTGCACCCAGACGATGTACGGCGGCAGCTCACCGGGCGGCGCCGAGACCTCCGGATTGGCCGGCGGGTAGATCAGCGCGTGCACCACCCGTCCGTACGGGCCTTCGAGTTCCACGTCGCGCGGCACCGGCAGGTACCGCGAGTCGGGCAGCTCGGTCAGCTCGGCCCGAAGGACCTCATGCGTGCCCGAGCCAGTGTCGATCCTGACCAGCGAGTCGGGGACGGTCGCGCCGACGGCCACGCAGGCAAGTACATTGCCAGCCGCGGCGACGCCCGGCAGCACGTCATCGAACGGCAGGTCAAGCTCGGTCATTTCCGACGTCTCAGGATCAAGCAGCCCGAGAGCCGAGTTGCCCCGGCCGTGCCTGACCGCGAGCCTGCCGTCGCCCATCAGCGTGAACGGCCGCGCGCCCAGCTCCCACAGCGGCCCTGAGAACTCCTCGTCAGCCGGGTAGAGAGCCTGCGGAGGCTCCCCGCGCAGGCCGATCTGGTAGATGTTCCACCAGCCGGTCCAGTCGGTGGCGACGTAGAGGCTGGAGTTGTCGCGCCACAGCGGCGCGAGCACCGACTCGCGGTTGCTGCCCTTGATCAGGCGGCTCTTGCCTGGCACGCCATCGGCGACCGGAGCGACCCGCAGTTCCGTGCCGTCCCAGGGCATGTGCGGGTGGTTCCAGCAGATCCAGGCGAGCCACTTGCCGTCGGGCGAGGGCGTCGGGAACGCGAAGAAGTCGAAGCCGGTGGTCAGCACCCGGACGGCGCCGGGATCACTGGCCGCCGCGCCGTCCAGTGGCACCGCGACGATCGCCCGGGTGACCTTGCCTGACGAGTGCTGCTCGCGTACGCACCAGACCTCGGTCCGGTCAGGTGACAGCACGAGGTCCGCGTACCGAAGGTCGGTCACCCCTGCCGATGAGGGAACCGGGGTGAGCGGCACCGGCTGCCCGGCGCCCGACGCGACGGCTCGTCCCGCCAAGTAGAGCCGCTGATCTGCGAAGTTGGCGAAGACGATGGGGGGCCCAGGTTCAGAAATCCGCGCGGTCGCCAGCGTCGCCGCCGCCACCTCGGAGGGCACCGGCAGGTACGAGAGCCCGCCGTACTCATGGACCCGCGAGCGCGCGCTCCATGGCGCCGGCAGCAGCATCGTCATAGTGCCATCGCCGTCGCGCCGCATGACGGTGCAGCGGCCGCCTTCGACCGGCTGGTTCTCCTGCCACCAGATGGTCTGGCCGACAACGGAGGGAAAGGCGATCCTGATCCGGCTGCCAGCTACCTGAGCCGCCGTAATCGGCGATGGCCAGGCGCCGTACGGCACCCGCGGCAGCGAGCTTTCCGCGGTACCCGGGTCCTCCGCGGGCACACCTGATCGCTCCGCTAGCTCGTCCGGCCAGCCTGCCGTCACTGCCGCGTCCCCCAGCTCGCTCATCCGCGCCGCGCCCGCCTCCGCCTGATTGGTTATCGCCATCCCGATGTCCGTCATAGAGCTATCGTGCCCTACTCGCCAGGTGTCTTTGCGGCCGTATGGCGACAAGTGCCCGGCGGCTGAGTCATCCCCGGTACGGGTGCGCCGCAAGCCCCTTCACCCCTGCCGGGCACGTAAACAGAGCGCCGGCCGACCGCCCGGGTCCAGCCGCCGTCGTTATGTACAGCTGGTCCAGGTCAGGACCGCCGAAAGCGCAACTCGTCACGTGCGCGGCCGGCAGGCGGACGACGCCGCTGAGCTGCCCGCTGGCGTCGTAGCGGTAGATTGCGCCGCTGCCCCAGACCGCCGCCCAGACGCCGCCCTCGGCGTCCACGGCCAGCCCGTCTGGCACCGACTCGCCCGAGCCGAGCCCGGCCACGAACGGCCGCCGCTCGCCCATGGTCCCGCTTTCCAGGTCGTAGTCGGCCACATCCACCCGGTAGGCCAGCGAGTCGATATAGTACATCAGCCGGTCGTCAGGGCTCCAGCCCACCCCGTTGGAGATGCCCACCCCGTCGAACAAGGTGGTGACGCGATGGTCAAGCCCTAGCCGGTAGAACGACCCGCGCCCGGGCTTTTCATCTATGTCCATGCTGCCGGCGTAGAACCGGCCCGCCCGGTCGCACGCGCCGTCGTTCATCCTGGTACCGGGCGGCCCGGGAGCGGCAGCGATCTCAGCTACCTCGCCGGTATCCAGGTCAAAGGCATAAAATCCAGTTCCGGCAGCAACGCAGAGCCCTCCGGTTGCCCTGGGTACCACAGCCCCGACTGGCATCCCGACATCCCAGGACGTGTACCCGCCTGACTCATCCATCCGGTACACGACCCGCGCCGGGATGTCGACCCAGTACAGCGACTGGGTCTCGATCTCCCAGTGCGGGCCCTCGCCCAGCTCAGCGTAGGGAAGCGGCAGCTCGGCCGGCTCCAGGATGACAATGTCGGACGCGGGCTCGGTCATAGCAGTTCCTTATCAGATGTTGCTCGCCTTGCCTACCCGCGAGCCAAAGGCCGCGGCCCCGCGCGGACTGACGACGGACGGGAGAGCGGGGCAAACACGGCTACCCTATGGAGCATGCCGCGCGCAGACGGTCTTCGAACCTTCGAGATCCGCACCTACGGGTGCCAGATGAACCTGCACGACTCCGAGCGGCTCGCGGGCATGCTCGAGAACGCCGGTTATCTCGCGGCTGCCGAGGGCGATCAGCCGGATGTGATTGTGTTCAACACCTGCGCGGTTCGGGAGAACGCGGACAACAGGCTGTATGGCAACCTCGGTCACCTGCTGCCAGTCAAGAACGCCCATCCTGGCATGCAGATCGCGGTCGGTGGCTGCCTGGCGCAAAAGGACCGCTCGGTGATCGCCGACCGGGCGCCGTGGGTCGACGTGGTCTTCGGGACCCACAACCTCGGCTCGCTGCCGGCGCTGCTCGAACGCGCGCGAGTGCAGGGACGGGCTCAGGCCGAATTCGCCGAGACGCTCGAGCAGTTCCCGTCGATGCTGCCCGCGCGGCGGCAGTCGCCGTACTCGGCCTGGGTGGCGATTTCGGTCGGCTGCAACAACACGTGCACGTTCTGCATCGTGCCGTCGCTGCGCGGCCGCGAGGAGGACCGCAGGCCGGGCGACGTGCTGGCCGAGATCGAGGCGCTAGTCGCAGACGGCGTAATTGAAGTCACGCTGCTCGGGCAGAACGTGAACTCCTACGGCGTCGGCTTCGGCGACCGGCTGGCATTCGGCAAGCTGCTGCGCGCCTGCGGCTCGGTCGGCGGGCTTGAACGGGTGCGGTTCACCTCGCCGCATCCAAGGGATTTCACCGACGACGTCATCGCCGCGATGGCGGAGACGCCGAACGTGATGCCGCAGCTGCACATGCCGCTGCAGTCGGGATCCAACGCCGTGCTCAAGGCGATGCGCCGGGCCTACCGGCACGACTCGTACCTGGCGATCATCGACCGCGTGCGGAGCGCGATCCCGCGCGCGGCGATCACGACCGATATCATCGTGGGGTTCCCCGGCGAAACCGAGGAGGATTTCGCCGGCACGCTCGATGTGGTGCGGCAGGCCAGGTTCGCCGGGGCCTTCACGTTCCAGTACTCGATCAGGCCTGGCACGCCGGCGGCGACGATGCCGGACCAGGTACCGCCGGCCGTGGTTGCCGCGCGCTACGAGCGGCTGGTCGCCCTCGTGGAGGAGATCGCGCTCGCGGAAAACCAGGCGCAGGTCGGCCGCCGGGTCGACGTCCTGGTCGCGGACGGCGAGGGCCGCAAGGACGACGTGACCAGGCGGATGTCGGGCCGGGCGGCGGACAACCGGCTCGTGCACTTCACTCCGGCCGCCGGCCGGCCCAGGCCTGGCGATGTCGTGACGACGGTGGTGACGAGCGCCGCTCCGCACTATCTGCTGGCCGACGACGAACCGCTGTCCGTTCGCCGTACTCGCGGCGGCGACGCGTGGCAGGCGAGGGCCTCAGCGGGGGGCTCACCGGGGGACTCAGCGGGGGGCTCACCGGGGGACTCAGCGGCAGATCCCGCCGGCGGACCTCAGCCGGTTCTGCTCGGCCTTCCAGGCAGGAGGAGCTCATGACCGAAGTGCGAGCCGAGCGTGAACTCGCCGCGCCGCCTGCGACGGTCTGCCATGCCCAAGGCGGGGCTGACGGCCTCGACCGGCTGCCCGCCCGCCTGACGGCATGCTGAGGGCGGTGCCTGGTGACGTCACGGCTGATCGCGGTGGTGGGGGCGACCGCCGCAGGAAAATCCGAGCTTGCGCTGCGGCTGGCCCGGCTGCTGGACGGCGAGATCATCAGCGCCGACTCCATGCAGTTGTACCGGGGGATGGACATCGGCACCGGGAAGCTCCCGGTCGCTGAGCGGGCCGGGGTGCCGCATCACCTGCTCGACATCTGGGACGTCACCGAGCCAGCCAGCGTCTCGGAATACCAGAAGCTGGCCAGGGACGTGATCGCCGACATCCAGGCTCGCGGGAAGACGCCGATCCTGGCGGGCGGGTCAGGCCTGTATGTCAGGGCCGTGATCGACGACCTGCGGTTCCCCGCCACCGATCCGGCCGTGCGGGCGCGGCTCGAGCTGGAGCTGTCTGAGGTGGGACCTGGGGCCTTGCATGCGCGGCTGTCCGAGGCCGACCCGGCCGCCGCGGCGGCGATCTTGCCGAGCAACGGGCGCCGGATCGTGCGAGCCCTCGAGGTGATCGAGGTATCGGGACGGCCGTTCAGCGCGACGCTGCCTGAGTACCGGTCGGTGCTGCCGACCACGCAACTCGGGCTCGACATTCCGCGCGGTGAGCTTGACGTCCGGATCGCGCTTCGCGTCCGGCAGATGTGGCAGGCCGGGCTGGTCGATGAGGTCAGGCGGCTGATCTTCGCCGGACTGCGGGCGGGGCGGACCGCGAGCCGTGCGCTCGGCTACGCGCAGGTGCTGCGGCTGATCGACGGTGAGTGGGCCGAGGACGAGGCGGAGCGGCAGACGGTGCTGGCGACGCGGCGGTTCGCCCGGCGGCAGGAGTCGTGGTTCCGGCGCGATCCGCGGGTGCGCTGGCTGCCGGCCGGCCGGTCGGTACCGACGGACGTGGCGCTGGGCGCGCTGCGTTCAGGGGTTGCGGCCGGGGTCGGCGGCTAGGCTCAGGTCTATGCGTTTCGCCAAGGGGCATGGCACGGGGAATGACTTCGTCATCCTGCCTGACCTTGATGACCAGCTGCGATTGAGCCCTTCGCTGGTTCGCCAGTTGTGCGACCGGCGTACCGGTATCGGCGGCGACGGCGTGCTCCGGGTCGCGCCTGGCTCTGGCTACTCCGGGGGTTCCGGCTACTCTGCGGGTTCCGGAGACTCTGCGGGTTCCGGCTACTCTGCGGGTTCCCGAGACTCCGGGGGTTCCCGAGACTCCGCGGGTTCCCGAGACTCCGCGGGTTCCCGAGACTCCGGGGGTTCCGGAGACTCCGCGCGGTGGTTCATGGATTACTGGAACGCTGACGGCAGCCTTGCCGAGATCTGCGGCAACGGGATCAGGGTGTTCGCGAAGTACTTGCTGGATCACGGGCTCGCGTCGGGGCCCGAGCTTGCTATCGGAACGCGGGCCGGCACCAGGACGGTACTGCGTGAGGCTGACGGCCGCTACAGCGTGGACATGGGGCCGGCGCTGATCATCGGCAAGGCATCCGCCGTGGTCGGCGGCCGCCGCTGCGACGGGCTCGCCGTCAACGTGGGTAACCCGCATCTCGCCTGCATGGTGAGCGAGCCGGTGGCCAGCTTTGACTTGTCGGTGCCTCCCGAGGTAGAGGCCGCGGACTTCCCCGGAGGCGTCAACCTCGAGGTGCTCAACCTGACCGGCGGCCGGTCAATTGACATGCGCGTCCACGAGCGAGGTTCGGGCGAGACGCTGTCCTGCGGAACGGGCGCGGTCGCGGCCGCGGTTGCTGCTGCCGAGGCTGTGCTTGCCGGGACGGGCGGTGAGTGGTCTGGTGCGTGGGAAGTGCGAGTGCCTGGCGGGATGCTGGCCGTCACGCCGAGCGCGACGGCCAGCATCCTGACCGGGCCTGCGGTCATCGTGGCCGAGGGGGACTGGCTCGCCGATTGGTCGGCTGGCTGAGCGAGCCCTGGGAGTCTCAGCCTCACCGGTCGCCGGACTCGGCAATACGCAGGCCGATAGCCACGAGGGCCCAGCCGGCATTGTGCCTGATCACGCTATTCCTGGGCGGACCGGCGACGGTGGCGCGCGAGGTGCGCTCGGTAGTGCGCTGGCGGGCCAGTTGCTCGTACTGACGTGAAAACAACGGATCTGTATCCTTTGCTGATTGGCGGGCCTTGGTTAGCAGGGAGCGTCCGGCGTGGTCTTTGCGCTTGCGGCTAGCCGGCGAACGCGGCGGCGTCAGCCCGGCTGACTCGCAGGCCGCCGCTGATGGTGCGGCAGTACAGCCTGAGGTCGACCCCGTCGCTGCCGTCGGCGGGCTCTAGTTCGCTTGTGACCTTGCCCGATATCGATGCGAGGTCCAGGTAGACGCCAGTGCGCGGGGCGATCTTGACCCTGACGTCGCCGGACACCGTAGCCACCTCCGCTTCGCCCCGCGCCAGGCGCTCGATCCGCACGGCGCCGCTCGCCGAGTGGATTGTCGTCGACGTCTCGGCGGAACCGACCTGGATCTTGCCGCTGACAGTGTTGGCATTGAGTTCGCCGCCCGCGCGGCCAAGATCGATCGCGCCCGAGGCGGACTTGACGTTCACGGTGCCGTCGGTTTCGCCAATCTCGATCTTGCCCGAGGTCGCGTTGACGTTGGTGTCGCCGGTGATGGCGGCGGCCCTGATGTCGCCCGAAGCCGACCTGGCATTGAGCGAGCCGAGTTCGCCGTCGCAGGTGATGGCCGCCGACGCGGTGTTGACCGACGCGCGTGACCCGGTCGGAACCGTGACCCTGACATCTAGGCCGGAGCCGTGCCTGATCAAGTCTTGCCGTTGAGGCTCGCTAACCGACAGATGGCCATCCTCGAATTCGACCTGGACTTCCTCGGCGTACTCTTCGGCCCGGCGTCCGTTCCTAGTGGGCTCGACGTCAACGGTCACCAGTTCGATTGTCTCGGCGCAGATGCTGACGCCGCCTGCGGCTAGTTGCACGGTCAGGTCGATGGGTTCGGTCGCGGGGAATTCCCAGTGCGGCATTTCGTGATCTTCCTCTCGGGTCGGCTGGCGGGTTGGCCGTCGTAGTTGGCCGTCGCGTGGCTGGCTGTTGTGGCTGGGTGGCTGGCCGTTGTGGCTGGCCGTAGCGGATAGCTGTACGGGTTAGCTAGTTAGCGGATCAGCTTCGGGCGTAGCCGGTGATCTGGCCACCCGAGCCGGGCCCTCGCCGGGGGCCGGGGTTCCGCGGCTCGCGCTGGCCGCGCGGTCCGAAGGGGGAAGGCGGGCCAACGAAGGGAGGCGGGCCACCCCGGCTACCGCTGCCGCCTGAATCTTCGAGTGCCCAGACCGCCGCGCGGACGAGCCAGGCGTTAACCGAGATTCCGGTGGCAGCGGCTCGCGCCTCGACCTTGGCCTTGAGCGCCTCAGACAAGCGCAGGGTCACCCGGGCCGTCCCGGCCTCGTCGGCCAACAGCTCGGATGGCACGGTGTTCGGCTGCAGCTCGATGGGCGTGACGACGAAATCGGGCTCGCCGCCGGAGAGCCTGACGTCGACAACGGTGGCCTCGAGCCGCTCGGTGATCTCAGCGGCGGCGTCCGACAGCACTTCAAGCAAGGTAAGTCGGACAGATGAGTCGAGCGCTTCGCCTAGCTGTTCGGCCAGCCTGACTACCTCGTCGGGCGCGAACCGGGTCAGCGCCCCAAGCTCGCGGCGCAAGCCCTCGGCATACGGTGACAACTTCATGACGCCATGATGGCGTCAACTATGACGTCAGTCAAGTCAATTTCGACATCACTTGATGCGAGAAGGTGGGCTCATCTGACGTCTAAGACGCCGTCGTACTTAGTGTCATTATGACGCTTGCCTACGTCATAATGACGTCCTAGCCGCGTCCTGTGGCTTAGCGCCTCGGTCTGGCGGCCGACGTCTCGGTCCGGCGGCCGACGTCTCAGTCTGGCGGCCGACGTCTCGGTCTGGCGGCCGACGTCTCGGTCTGCCCGACGTCTCGGTCTGGCGGACGTCTCGGTCTGGCGGACGTCTCGGTCTGGCGGACGTCTCGGTCTGGCGGACGTCTCGGTCTGGCGGACGTCTCGGTCTGGCGGACGTCTCGGTCTGGCGGAC
>DASTJM010000051.1:0-34728 GCA_035716545.1 Streptosporangiaceae bacterium | reverse complement strand
CCCCCCCCCCCCTCGCCCCCCGCGACACCGCCCCCCGCGACACCGCCCCCCGCGACCTCGCCCCCCGCGACACCGCCCCACACCGCCGCCCACGCAGGCCCGCCTCTAGTTCATGTTCACGGGAGCCGGTCGTCCTCGTTCACATCCACGCGAGCCGGTCGTCCTCGTTCACATTCACGGGAGCCGGTCCTAATTCACGTCCATGGGAGCAGGTCCTAATTCACGTCCATGGGGAGCCGGTCCTAATTCACATCCACGGGAGCCGGTCCTAATTCACATCCACGGGGAGCCGCCCCTACGACGCAGCCCCTGCGCTCAACTGCCACGACGCCGCCGCACGACGCCTTCGCCACCGCTCGCGAACCCTGGGCAACCGCCAGCTCTCCATGATCATGGACCTGGGTGAAGCCCTTGCATGTCCGGGAGGGTTGTCCGTGGTTTCGAGGGAGCGTTTTCGGGTGCGGGAGCTTTTTCGTCGTGGAGCACGAAATTCCTCCCGGACACGTAAACCCTCCCCCAGGACCACGGACAACCCTCCCGGACGCGAAGACCCTCCCGTCAAGAGCCCGCGCAGGCATGCCAGCACCGGGAACAGGCAGCCAACAACGCTGGACAGCCCCTGACCGGCCCGCCGTAACGACCTGGCATTCGCTGGAGTGGGACCTTCGGGGCCAGTTAACGGGAGTAAGTAGTCGCAGACGGACTGTTGCGGGATCAATTCAGGCACCCGCGGCTCCCGCGCGTTCTGCTCGACCACGCTCACCCGTACGGCCCTGCGGCCGCCGGGGTGGCGGGCGTCCGGCACGCATCGCGAGCTGGCAGACCGCAGCCATCATCGCGGCGTGTGTTCCGGCTTAAGCAGGAATGTCTCCGAATCACGGTGTGCTGACCCGGAACATCACGGTGTGCTGACCCGCAACGTCACCTTGTGCTGACCCGGAACATCACGGTGTGCTGACCCTATTTTCAGCTACGCGAATAACTTCCGCTACCTGGATGACGGCACGGGATTCGCTTCCTGACAGCAGGACGCGCGCGCTCGCCGGGACCTGAGCCTCGCCGCCTGCAGCCCGGCTATGGCTGGTGACTACCCCGACTACCTGGTTGGCCCCATAGCCACGGGAGACATCGTCAGCGCGGCCACGTCATTCGCCAGCTGGCTTCGCCGGACCAACCGCCTGCGCGCGGCCATCGAGATGGAAGCCGGCGGTGCGGCCCGTGCCATCTACCGGATCCGCCGCTCGCACCTGATCGTCATCCGCGGCATTTCCGATCTGTCCGACGAGCGGAAAGACGAGCTTGGTGCCGTCAGGGCACCGGGAGCGGGTGCAGGTGCCTGGCGGCGATATGCGGTGCACAACGCGGTGGATCTCTTCGCCCGGATGATCGCCGGCCCGCAATTCCCGTGGCCTGATGCGGCTGATACTCCGAACACTACCGGGAATACGAGTATGGGGGGCTTGATGATCAACTGACTTCGCTTTGACCAGGCTACCCGGAATTATCACGGTCACTAGCGGACCAGCCGGTCTGGCCGGATTGCCCGCCCGGCGGAGGCGGCCTCCTTCCGATCTTTGCCGGTATTTGATTTTATGATGGAACTAGGTCAGCGGTTTACCAAACGCTGGTAACGGGAACGGCGGCTGGCGCGCCAACGGTACTTTTCACGAGTAGTATTCGCTGGGTACTGAGCCTGCGGGAAGCCTCACCCCGCCTAATCTACGAGATAAGGCATTCTGCACAATGGATCAGCAGATATCGTCGCGGCTAGAGGCCGATCTCTTCTTGCTGCATGCCCCGAGCGTATTCGACTTCCGTGAGCGCGACGACATGCTGTTCGCTTACCTCAGCGACAGCGACAGCGTCAATGTGACATCGATCTACGAGATGTACCCCATCGGCTGGTTCTCGATCAAGCAGCGGCTGGCCGACCACGGTTTCGACGCGAAAATCGTGAACATTGCCTCGCTGATGCTCATGTACCCTGAGCTGGATATCGAACGGCTGATCAGGCGCCTGGAGGCCCCGATCTTCGGGTTCGACCTGCACTGGATGACGCAGTGCAATGGCGCGGTCGAACTCGCGTCACTGCTCAAGAAGGTGCACCCGGGCGCGCTGACCATCTTCGGCGGTATCTCGGCCACCTACTACGCTGACGAGCTCATCACCTACCCGAGCGTGGACGTCGTCGTCCAGGGTTACGACACCCTGGACCCGGTCACGGAACTGGTACGAGCGATCAAACACGGCGGGCGTGACCTGCGATCCATTCCCAACCTGCTGTTCAAGGATAATGGTGAGATCCAGGTCACCGGCTTTACCCACAAGCCGGGCACGAATTACAACGACGTACCCAACGACTGGACCTATTACCGGCAGACGGCCCGCTCAGGCCCATCGGTATCCAAGCTCATCATGACCTTGCCGAATACCGGCTGCGCGCACGACTGCGGCTGGTGCGGCGGATCCCGGTTCGCTTACCGCAACATCATGGGTGTGCGTAAGACGCTGATCCAGAAAGACAACGACCATATCATCGAAGAGCTGCGCACCATGAAAGAGGCGGCAAAGCGTACCTCCATCTACGCCCTGCAGTGCTACTCGGAAAACAAGGTCCGGATGCATCAGTACCTTGACGCGGTAAAAGAGGTCGGTTACAGCAGCGTCTTTTTCGAGCAGTTCAACCTTACACCGTCAGACACGCTCAAGAAGATGGGCGAGTCGACGGCGTCATACATCATGTTGTCGCCTGAGTCGCATGATCCGAAGATCAGCAAGGCGGCTGGCCGCGGCACGTACACGATGCAGGAAATGGAGAAGTGGATCCCCCGTGCCATGGACGCCGGGGTGAAAGGCGTGATGGTCTGGTTCTTCATCGGCATGCCATACCAGGACCGGCAATCGGTCATGGACACGGTCGCGTATTCCGAGCGGCTCATCCGCAAGTTCGGCGGGCGGGCCGCGCTGCCGCTCATCTGCCCGATGGTGCCGTTCCTCGATCCCGGCTGCAGGTTCTTCGAAGAGCCCGAGCAGCACGGCTACCGGATCTTCCACCGCACCCTGGAAGAGCACCGCCAGGCCATGGTCGAGCCGCTGTGGCACCGCCGCCTGAACTACGAGACAGAGTGGCTCGACCGGCGCCAGCTGCAGGATGTTTCCTACGAGGCGATTGCCCGGCTGGTCGAGATCAAAGGCGAGTTCGGAGTGCTGCCGTCCGAGTTCTGCCAGGCCATACTCACCACGATCGATGAGACCAAGGTGCTGCTCGCTGAGATCGAGCGGGCACTGCTGCTCGACGGCACGCTGCCGGCCGGGCTGCGCGACGATATGCGGGCTTACAACCGCAAGATCCTCGCCTACTCCAGCGACCAGATCGTCCCGGTAAGGCGCCCGTTCGGCGGCCGGTGGTTCGACGACGTCACCATTGCGCAGGAGATGATCAGCGACCTCCTGGCCGAACCGCGCGAGGCGACTCCCCGTGAGCCGGCCGCGGCTGAGGCACCGGCCCTGGCGTTGGCGAATCACCAGGCCCAGCACACGCTGGCCGCTCCATACGAGCCGGCCCAGCGTCAGGTCACACCTCGTGAACCTGGACGCCACGCGATGCGCCCGCAGCCCATGTGGTCGGCCGAGTAGCACAGGCCGACCCGGCAGGAGACACCCCGGCCTTGTGGCATCGCAGGGGCTCGCGCGCGGAGGTCCGGGCGCGCAGATCCGGGCGCGCAGATCCGGGCGCGCAGATCCGGTGGCTCAAGTCCCAGGGAACCGCACCCTTGCCTGGCCAACCGCGCTCCAGCAGCTGACATCACGGCTCGCGGGAGGGTTCCCGGCTAGCGGGCGCGCGCGGACGGAGAGCGATCGCGGATCAGAAGCGGGAGGGTGCGCGGACCTCGGATCTGACCGGAAGACCAGGTCACGCCGTCCGGATCGGCGACGCTGAAGTCGCCGATCCGCTCGAGCCATGTCTCGAGCGCGACGCGCAGTTCCATCCGGCCAAGGTGTGATCCCAGGCAACGATGAATTCCGATGCCGAAAGCAGCGTGCCGGTTGATCTGGCGGTCAAGGACGACCTCGCCGGCGCGGTCGAACTGATCCGGGTCGCGGTTGGCCGCCGGGAAGGACAGCAGCACCCAGTCCTCGGCCTTCATGTCCACGCCGCGGAACCGCAGGTCGCCCGAGACCAGTCTCGCCATGGTGACGGGGGCGTAGGCGCGAAGGAGCTCCTCCATCGCGGTCGGCAGCAAACCGGGCTCGGCCCGCAGGCGCTCCCGGTCATCGGGATGCGTGGCCAGGTGCCACAAGGATGAGCCGATCGCGCTGGCTGTCGTGTCGATGCCGGCGATGAGCAGCAGCGCCATCGTGCCCACGACGTGCGACGCGCTGAGCTTGCGCCCGTCGAGTTCGGTGTTGATCAGGAAGGTGGTCAGGTCATCGCGCGGGTCGCCGAGGTGGTCGTGAACCTGCGCCAGCAGGTAGTAGTACAGCGCCGACATGCGGGTGACCCGCTTTTCCTCCGGAACGTTGATGCCTTCGAGCTTGTGCTCGGCGAACTCGCGGAACTGCGGCCCGTCCTCAAGCGGGAACCCGAGCATCTCGGCGATCACCCGGATCGGGATCTGGCGGGCGTACCCGACGGCGGCGTCCGCGATATCTTCGCCCTGGAAAGCATCGATGAGGGAGTGGCAGAACGCCCTCGTCGCCGGCTCGTACTTGCTGATCGCCATCTTGGTGAACGCCGGCAGCAGCAGCCTGCGCGCGTGGTGATGAAAAGGCGGGTCCGAAGTGATCGGGGGCGAGCCGCCGATCGGGGCGATCTCGGGTGGCGGGCGGAAGTTCCCCATGATGATTGCCCTGGAGGAGAAGTGCCCGGTGTCATAGGCGATATCGGCGACGTCGGCGTACCGCGTCGGCAGCCACGCGCCGCCGAACCGGTCGGTATGCGCGATCGGGCAGCGCTGGCG
The DNA here is from genome assembly GCA_035716545.1 of Streptosporangiaceae bacterium. Taxonomy (GTDB): domain Bacteria; phylum Actinomycetota; class Actinomycetes; order Streptosporangiales; family Streptosporangiaceae; genus Chersky-822. The sequence goes on along the minus strand of DASTJM010000051.1, from coordinate 29,767 downwards.
CAGGTCGTCCTGGATCGGGTACGGGTCGGCCGCCCACCGGGGATCGGTATGGGAGAAGTCGGTCGCCCAGTCTGTCACCGGGCCGGTGATGATCTTGCTGCGCACGCCGGGGGTCTCCCCTTCGCGCTTCTCCCACCGGTCATGATCCAGGCGGTTACCTATGGCCATCATCGCCCATCTCCCCTGTCCCGGCCTGCAGGCTGATGGCCTGCTCGGGGCAATTCAGCGCCGCGCGCTGAGCGTCGGCCTGCGACTGCGCCGGGACGATGCCGTCACCGAGCACCTTCCCGTAACCCTCGTCGTCGTCGCCGAAGAGGTCCGGAGCGAGGTCATAGCAGCGTCCGTGCCCCTGGCACAGGGCAGCGTCGATCCGCACTTTCACGTCGGTGTCCCTCCCTGCGCAGCCGATAGCGGGGCCCGACACGACCGCCGTGGTCGCCGGCTCCTCGGCTGAGGTTATACCTCAGGACTGCCCGCCAGCCGAGAATCAGGGCGTTCATTTACTGGCATTTTGATAAGTCATTATTAAACCCTCTCGTTTACTGACCGCCGTCCCGGGAATGGCCGCTTACACTTGAAACAGCGTCCTTGCGTCTGTATTCACTGTAGCGAGAGGAGCCCTGTCCGTGGGATTGTCCATTCCTGCCGCCAAGCCTGGCACAAGCGGCGGCACCGGATACGAGACCGGCCAGGGCACCGGCTACGCCACCGTGCCGTCGCCGTTCTCGATGGACCGGGACACGTTCAGTGACCTGGGGCACCGCCTCGTGGAGACGCTCGCTGCCTACCTTGACAGACTTCCCCAGGAGCCTGTTTACCGGCCCGTGCCGACGGAAGTACGGCGCGAGCTCGAGGGAATGAATATCCCCGTCGACGGAGCGAGCGCGACAGAAGTTATCGAGAATTTCTGCCGGCTAGTGCTGCCGTATGGACGCGGCCAGAATCATCCATGTTTCGCAGCTTTCGTCGACCCCGCCGCTTCGCGCCTGAGCATGCTCGCGGCCTTTGCCGCGGCGGCGACGAATACCAGCGGCGCTGGCGGTAATTACGCGGCTATCTATGTCGAGCGCACGGTCGTCAGGTGGCTGATGGAACTCATCGGCTTTCCCGCGGCCGGCAGCGACGGGGTCCTGCTCGGCGGCGGATCAGACGCCAACCGGCATTGCCTTGAGGTAGCCAGGCACTGGGGCGCCAGGCAGGCCGGCTGGGACGTCAGGACCGAGGGCGTGCACGGGCATCAGCGGCTCACCATGTACATGTCCGCTGAGGGCCACTCCTGCCTGGAGAAGGCGGCGTTCACGCTCGGACTCGGCGCGCCGCGCAAGGTCGTCGTCGGACCGGACTTCCGCATGGACCTGACCGACCTGCGGGCAGCCGTAGCGGCGGACCGCAGGTCGGGCCATCGCCCGTTCCTGGTCGCGGCGAACGCGGGCAGCGTCAAGACCGGCGCCATCGACCCGCTCGCTGACCTGGCCGATTTCTGCGCCGACGAGGGCCTCTGGCTGCACGCGGACGGCGCTTACGGTGGCTTCGGGATTCTTGACCAGCGGCTGGCACCGGCATACGCCGGCCTGGAGCGGGCGGACTCGGTAGCGCTCGACCCGCACAAGTGGCTGGCCGTGGCGATCGGCTGCAGCTGCGCCATGATCCGCCAGGGCCCGCTGCTGCAGGACACCTATAAGCTCGTCCCTTCCTATCTGCGCTTCGAGCCAGGGCAGGGGTTCAACGGCGAGATCTGGTACTCGCACCGGTGCGCCGAGCAGACCAGGGACTCCGGGCGTGCGCTCAAGACCTTCTGGAACTTGCAGCAGGCGGGCAAGTCGGGGCTGAGCTCGCACGTCAGGCGGCACATCGACCTGGCACGCTTCCTCGCGGCAGCCGTCGAGGCCAGTCCCGACCTCGAGCTGATGGCAACCGGGCCGCTTACCTCGGTGTGCTTCCGCTACGTGCCTGCCAGCCTGCGCGGGGACGATGAGGCCCTGGACCAGCTCAATCAGAGCATCATGTCCGACGTCCAGGTCGGCGGGCAGGCATTCCTCGCCGGCGTGGACATTCACGGCCGCTTCGCGCTCCGCTCGTGCGCCCTGCACTACGAGCTTGACGAGACCCACGTGCGCGCGATCGTCGACGCCGTGCGCGACGCCGGCCACCGTCGCGTCAGCCCGGACTCGCCGGCCCGCTCCGGCGCCGTTCTCGCCGCCGTGCCGGGCGCGCCGGGCGTCGCGCTGGCGGAGGAGGACGTCACATGCGCCTGACAGCCCGCGCCCGGTTCGCCCTCGCGCTCACGGCCGGCAAGGCGGCGGGGACCGCATCCCGGGTACTGAGGTTCGGCGGCGGCACCAGCTACCCAGGCATGATCGCCCGCCGCATCGATCCTGAGGTGCTGCAGAAGATCGCCGCCGCGAGCGACGCCCGCACTGTCATCATCACCGGGAGCAACGGCAAGACCACGTCGTGCCGCATGCTCGCGGCCCTGGCTCAGGCGGGCGAGGTCAAGGTCACCCAGAACCGGTCGGGCTCCAACCTCGTACCCGGCGTGATCACCGCGGCCATGCGGGGCACTGATCTGCGCGGGCGGATGGATGCCCAGCTACTGCTGCTCGAAGTGGACGAGGCGACGGTCCGGCTGGTCGCGCCGGAGCTGCAGCCCGACGCGCTGGTGATCACCAATATCTTCCGCGACCAGCTCGACCGGTTCGGCGAGCTGTACGCGATGGCCGGCAAGCTGGCGGCCGTCATCGAATCGCTGCCCGCGACAGCCACCGTCGTGCTGAACGCCGACGACCCGCTGGTGGCCAGCCTCACCCCGCGGGCGGAAGCACGCCGCCTTTATTTCGGTGTCCGGGCCGGACTCCAGGCCGGACTCCAGGGCGGCGCGGGCAGCAGTGACGGCAGGCAGGTACCTGAGCACGCCGCGGACACCATCCGCTGCGTGCGCTGCCAGCATCAGCTCACGTACCGTGCCATCTACCTGTCCCACCTCGGCGACTACGAGTGCCCGCAGTGCGGGACCGCCCGGCCGCCGCTGGACATCGCGGCGACCGCGATTCACCAGGCGGCCGGCGGGGGGTCCGAGATCAAGATCGAGACCCCGGCCGGGACCTTCCCGCTCGACCTGCCGCTCGCCGGGATGCACAACGTGTACAACGCGATCGCCGCGGTCGCCGCCGCGACCGCGCTTTCGCTGCCCCAGCCAGCGGACCAAGAGCAGGCGCGCCGCGCCATGACGAATCTCCGCCCGGCCTTCGGCCGCCTGGAAGAGATCCAGGCCGGCGACCAGCGCGTGGTGCTCGCCTTCGTCAAGAACCCCACGGCCTACAACACCACGCTCAAAGAGGTGCTGCGGCGGCCAGGGCCCAAGCACGTGCTGGCCGCGCACAGTAACACCGAGGTCGACGGCGAGGACTTCGCCTGGCTCTGGGACGTGGACCTGGAACAGCTCGCTACCCAGCTGGCGAGCCTGACAGTAAGCGGCACCAAGTGCGAAGAGGTCGCGCTGCGCTTCAAGTACGCGGGCGCAAGCCCGGCGGCGACCAACGTGGTGCGCGCCCGCCAGACCGCCCTGCAGGCGGCGCTCGACGCCACTCCGGCAGGCGAACCGCTGTACATCCTCGCTGGCTACACGCCCATGCGCGAACTGCGCGGCATCATGCAGCGGCGCGGGTGGGTGGCGCCCTCATGGAAGGAGTGAGCGCATGACGGCAACGGCACCGCAGGCGGTGCGCATCTGCCATCTGTATCCGAGGCTGCTCAGCGTGGCCGGGGACCGGGGCAATCTGTTCGCGATCATGCAGCGGTGCGCCTGGCGCGGGATCAGCAGCAGCGTCACGGAAGCCGACGCGGGCGAGGTACCCGACTTCAGCCAGTCCGATCTGATCTTGCTGCACGGCGGGCAGGACCGCGAGATGACCGAGGCTGCCCGCGACATCGCGGCCAAGGCCGGCCCGCTCACCGCGGCGATCGAGGACGGCGTCGTCGTCCTGGCCGTATGCGCGGGCTATCAGTTGCTCGGCAACTACTACGCGCCCGCCGACGGTCCGACACTTCAGGGCATCGGCGTACTCGACGTGACCACCGAAGGCGGCCCGCAGCGGTTCATCGGGCACGCGGCGGTGGAGTGCGACTTCGGCGACGGCCGGCAACGCCGGCTGACCGGGTTCGAGAACCACAGCGGCTGCACCTACCTCGGCGCGGGCGCCGCGCCGCTCGGCCGGATGATCGGCGGCGGCGGCAACAACGGCGAGGACGGCACCGAGGGCGCACGCTACAAGGACGTGTACGCGACGTACCTGCACGGCCCGCTGCTGCCGAAGAACCCGTGGCTGGCCGACCACCTGATCGGCCGCGCGCTCGCGCACCGGTACGCCGACGCCGGCCCGCTCGCGCCGCTCGATGACCAGGAGGAGGCGCGGGCGCACGAGGCCGCGCTCCGGCTCGTCCAGGCCGCTCCCAAGGCCAGGTCCGGCACCGCCAGGTCCGGCGCCGCCAGGTCCGGCACCGCCAGAGCCAGCACCACGGCCACGCTGAAGGCCAGAGCCAACACAGCCAAGGAGGCACGGTGGACTTCGCGCTGACACCCGAGCAGCGTGAGCTGACCGAGGCGGCCGCCGACTTCGCCCGGCGCGAGCTCAACCAGGATCTGGCCAAGCGCGAGGACACTGCTGAGTTCCCGCGCGAGCTGTGGCGGGCCTGCGCCAAGTTCGGGATCCTCGGCCTGCCGGTCCCGGCCGAGTTCGGCGGCTCAGGCACCGACGTCGTCACGACCGCGCTGATCATGGAGGCGCTTGGGTACGGCTGCCAAGACAACGGCCTGCTCTTCTCGCTCAACGCGCAGATGTGGAGCGTGCAGCACCCGCTGATCATGTTCGGCACCCGCGAGCAGAAGCAGGCGTACCTCCCCCGGCTGGTCTCGGGCGAGCTCATCGGCGGGCACGCGATGACCGAGCCGGGCTCGGGCTCAGACGCGCTGCACATGCGGACCCGGGCCGAGCGGCAGGGTGACCACTACGTGCTGAACGGGTCCAAGCAGTTCATCACCAACGCTCCGGTGGCCGGCGTGCTGCTGGTTTACGCCTCGCTCGCTGGCACTCCCGGGATCGGCGGCCTGTGCGCGTTCCTGGTCGACGCCGTCACGCCGGGGCTGATGATCAGCAGCAACTTCGCGAAGATGGGCCTGCGCACCTCCCCCATGGGCGAGGTCGCCCTGGCCGACTGCCGCGTCCCGGCCGCCAGCCTGCTGGGAACGCCCGGAGCCGGCCTGGCGATCTTCAACTCGTCAATGGAGTGGGAGCGAAGCTGCCTGCTCTCCAGCGCGGCCGGAGCGATGCGGCGCCAGCTCGAGCAGTGCGTCGCCTTCGCGCGCTCGCGCGAGCAGTTCGGCCAGCCGATCGGCAAGTTCCAGGCGGTGTCGGCCAAGCTCGCCGACATGTACGTCAGGCTCGAAGCCGCGCGCCTGCTGATCTACCGCGTGGCCTGGATGAAGCAGCAGGGCAAGGCCGCCCCCGCCGAGGCTGCCGCCGCGAAGCTCTTCACCAGCGAGGCCTGGGTGCATTCCAGCCGCGACGCGATCCAGGCCCATGGCGCCACCGGCTACCTGAAGGAGGCCGGGATCGAGCGCGACCTGCGCGACGCGCTTGCCAGCACCATCTACTCCGGCACCTCGGAGATCCAGCAAGTCGTCATCGCCCGGATGCTCGGCCTTTGAGCACGGAGTGCTCGCAACCAACACCTTAGGCAGGGAGAACAGTCAATGGCTTATCTGCTGCAGGGCCTGCTGGCCGAGGCCGCGGCCCGGCACCCGCTGCGCCCGGCGGTCTCGTCCGACAGCTGCGTGCTCACCTACGCCGAGCTTGACCAGCTGAGCAACAAGGTGGCCGGGGCACTGCTGCGGCTCGGCGTGGCGCCAGGTGACCGGGTCGCGATCCTCTCGCCGAAATCGGCCGCCGCGGTCGCCGCCGCCTACGGCGCGCTCAAGGCCGGAGCGTGCTACGTGCCGCTGGACACCAAGGCGCCAGCCGAGCGGCTGGCCTACGTCCTCGAGGACAGCGGGGCCGTCGCGATCATCGCCGACCAGACGCGGGCGCCGGCGGCCACGGAGCTGGCAGCGCGCGTCCCTGGGGTAAGGCGCCTGACCATCGCGGACGCGCCGAGCCCCGCCGCTCCGGGCAGCGACCTGCTCTCCGAGCCGGCCGGACCACCAGGCGGCGAGCTCGCCATCGAAACCGACCTCGCCTACATCCTCTACACCTCAGGCTCGACCGGCACGCCGAAGGGCGTGATGATCTCGCACCGCAACTCGCTCACGTTCGTCGACTGGGCGAAGACGGCGGCCGGCCTGCATGAGGAAGACCGTGTCTGCAGCCCGGCGCCGCTGCACTTCGACCTGTCGGTGTTCGACGTCTACGCCAGCTGCAAGGCGGGCGCCTGCCTGGCCGTCATACCGGACCGCACGACTACCTTCCCTGTGTCGATCGCCAAGTGGCTGGAAAGAGAACGGATCACCATCTGGTACTCGGTGCCCTCTGTGCTCACGCTGCTCGCCTGCTTCGGCGGCCTGGGTCAGTTCGACCTGTCGCGGCTGCGCGCCGTGATCTTCGCCGGGGAAGTATTTCAGCCTAAATACCTGGCCAGGCTCATGGCCGAGCTGCCGCTCCCCCGCTACCTCAACTGGTACGGGCCGACCGAGACCAACGTGTGCACCGCGTATGAGGTCTTCGCGCGGGCGGCCGAGCTCGGGCCGGTCCCGATCGGGAAAGCGTGCGCCAACACCGAGGTGTTCGCGATCAGCGCCGACGGCAGCCGGGTGTCGGTGCCCGGCGAGGAAGGCGAGCTTTACGTGCGCGGCCCGTCGGTGATGCGCGGGTACTGGGACCTTCCGGCCAAGACGCGCGAGGTGCTCGTGCCCGATCCGCTGCGGCCAGGCTCCGGGGAGCTCGTCTACCGGACCGGCGACCTGGTGACCCTGGAAGCCGACGGCAACTACGCCTACGCCGGCCGCCGCGACGCCATGGTGAAGGTCCGCGGCTACCGGGTCGAGCTCGGCGAGGTCGAGGCCGTGCTCTACCGGCACGACGGCGTGGCCGACGCGGTCGTGCTGCCGGTGCCCGACGAGCTGCTCGGCAGCCGCCTGCGCGCGGTCGTCGTCGCCTCGTCCGAAGGCGGCCTCACCCGCGAGGAGGTGCTCGAGCACTGCAGGCAGTGGCTGCCCGGCTACATGGTGCCCGAGGTGGTCGAGTTCCGCGCGGCGCTGCCAAGAACGTCAACAGGCAAGGTCGACCGTGCGGGGCTTGCCCGCGAGCACTCAGGGCCAGAACTCGCCGAAACCCATTAATACCGACAAGGTGAAAGGGGTGTTTGAGGTGGAATCGATCATCAATGACTACATCAGCCGGGAGCTGGTCCAGGACCCGGCCCAGCTTCCTCTCGGCGACGACACGTCCTTGCTGGAGAGCGGCATCCTTGACTCGCTGAGCCTGCTGCAGCTGGTGGTGTTCCTCGAGGAGCGGTTCGGGATCACTGTCGGGGACACCGACTTGCTGCCAGAGAACTTCGCGAGCGTGCGGACAATCTGCGCCTATCTTCGCGCGCGGGAGCCGCAGGGGGCGGCCGCCAGTGGCTGATGCGGGCGGGGCGCGCGGCGTGGGCGGGCCGCGTCTAGCCAGGCTGGCCCGCACCGCTGAGCGCGCGGCCTACTGGGTGGCAGTGGCGCCAGTGCTCGCCTTGCTGCCGGCCGTTCTCGGCTACCGCATCGCGTCCTGGCGCGGCGACTGGCTGGCACGCGGACAACCAGAGCGCCGTGCCGAGCTGGCCCGCAACCTGCGCCTGCTTGACCGCCGACTCGATGCGGCGGCGGAACGGGCCGCGATCAGGGACTGGTTCCGTGCGACGTCGTGCGAGGCGGTGGACGTGGCCCGGCTGCGGTTCTTCGGGGCGCGGCCGTTGCGGCGGCTCGTCTCGATCCGGGGGGGCGAACATCTTTCCGCCGCACTGGCCGCAGGCAAGGGAGCCATCTTGTGCAGCGCTCATTTCGGCTCCTACGACTGCGCGTTCTCGATGCTGGGGCCGAGCGGGTTCCGGGTCACGACCATCGGGCGCTGGCAGCACAAGTACACGGCAGGCATGTCCGCAGCCGAACGCCGCTTCTGGGAGATCGTGTACGCCAGGCCGCTGCAACGCCGGCGGCACCGGCCCAACCTGGAGCCGTGGCCAGGCCGGGTCGAGATCGCGGCCAAGGCGGCCGCCGTGCTGCGGGCAGGCGAGGTCGTCACGATCTCGATCGACGTGCCGCCGCTCGACAGCGACAGGGCTCGTGCCGTGGAGGTGCCGTTCCTCGGCGGGCGGGCCAGGCTGCTGCCCGGCGTGGTCACCCTGGCCAAGCTGACCGGTGCCCCGGTGATGACGTGCTTCATGCGGCGGTCTTCGGATTACCGGCACCAGGTGCTGGAGATCTCAGAGCCGGTCTCCATGGAGGGTGACGTGCTGACCGCGTTCAGCCGGTGCGCCGCCGGCGTGAGCGCCGCCATTACCAAGCACCCGTCGCACTGGGCTTATTTCGCCAGCTCAGGCGACCTGGCCACACTGGGCCTACTCCCGCCCGCGCACGGCCGGATGCCTGGGCCGGTCCAGGTACCTGCGGCGCCGGGCCAGGCGCCTGGGCCGGGCCGGATGCCTGGGCCGGAGGTCATCACCCAGCCAGAGGTCGTCACCCAGCCAGAGGCAGTCACCCAGCCAGAGGTCATCACCCAGCCGGAGGTCATCACCCAGCCGGAGGTCGTCGCCCAGCCAGAGGTCGTCACCCAGCCAGAGGTCGTCACCCAGCCAGAGGTCGTCACCCAGCCAGAGGTCGTCACCCAGCCAGAGGCAGTCACCAAGCCGGAGGCAGTCACCAAGCCGGAGGTCGTCGCCCAGCCGGAGGTCGTCACCCAGCCGGAGGCAGTCACCCAGCCGGAGGCAGCGGCGGACCGTGCGGCCGGTCACGTCGCGACAGCAGACTGACCTGGGGTACCTCTGGTAGCGCGGGCTGGTGAGCAGCGTGGTGCCAGCTACTGTTGCGCGCTGACCGTCAATAGCAACGCGGCCTTACCCGTTGTTATTGGGACAGCAGCAGGCGGGTCCTCTCTCCGGGCCGGAAACGTGGAGTCTCCGCGATCTGGGTGCGCCCGCAATGCCGGTTTTCAGCACAGGCCGGTTAGCAGGCGACGAGTCGCGCCTCTACGAGGCTGCCGTCCTCGATGTGCAGGATGCCGAAAGTGCCTTGCGGCTGACGGCGGCGGTCGGTCGGTGAGCCGGGGTTGAAGATCCGGATGCCGTCGGCGGCCTCGTCGAGCGGGATGTGCGAGTGCCCGAAAATGACCAGCTGAGCGGCCGGGAAGCGGCGGCGCATCCGCGCGATCCGGCCTGCGGCCGCGCCGCTGTCATGCACCATCGCCACGGGGAGCCCGGCCAGCTCGAACTCCAGGCTTTCCGGCGCGCCCCATGCGGCCACGTCCTGCCCGTCGTTGTTGCCCAGCACTACCCGAACGGGAGCGAAGTCCGACAGCTCCTGGAGCACCGAAGCAGTGCAGACATCCCCTGCGTGCAGGATCAGGTCCGCGCCCGGTAGCTGGGCCGCCACGGCAGGCGGGCACTGCCGCCACCTCCTGGGCGCGTGGGTGTCAGCCAGGACGACTACTTTCACCGTTGTCAGTATGCCCGGCGATGCACGGTGCCCGGCAGCAAGCCAGCCGCCGAGGGCCATCTTGCGGAACATCGACGGGGCCAGAATGCCGACCCTGGCCCCTATTTCGTGACGGTAACGACGCTGGCCGTCGAGCCTGCGAGCGTGGCAGCGCGCCGGTCCGCGCGCCGGGCGGGGCCTGCGGCATGTCGCCCGGGCCAGGCTGTGCTGGTGGGGCACCCTGCTGTCGCTCGGGCAGCAGCAGGGTGCCCCACCTGCACCGGGCCAGGGGCCGAAATTCATGATCGCGGAGACTTTTCAGGGCGGGCTCGGCGTCCGTTACCGTCACGTTATCCGGGCCAGAGCCAGAATGCCGCCCTTGGGTCATTGAGGGGCCAGTAGGCGACACCCCGGCTTAGGTTGATCTTGGTGCACACCCGCCGGCTCCGGCTGGCCGGTCATCTGGCCGGAGCCGGCAGCGGCGTCAGTGACGGGCGCGGCCGCTTTGGCGGCGCGGGGCACCGAAGGCACCGAGCCGCAGGTCCTCGATCAGGTCGAAGTAGGCGAGCTTAGGCTGGAGGTTCACGTCATAGAGAGTGGCGTAGCCCTCTCCGGTAAAGAAGCCGGGAACCCAGGAATCGGCATCCCCGAAGCCCCAGACCGTAAACGAGATGCATTCGGGCACCGCCAAAGCGGCCTTGAGCATCTGCGAGAACTCATAGGGCTGCGCGAAGACGGCGAGGTTGTCCGTGGGTACCTGGGTGGCCGGGCCATCGACGAACGTCCGGACGTCCGCCTCGGTAATGGCGACCTTGAGGCCAAGGCTCGCATACCGCCGCAGGTCCTGGGTCATCCGCGCTCCGGAGAACCCGAACTGGGTGTCGAGGTGGCCCTGGTTTCCGACGCCGTCGATGGGCACGCCCTGATCCAGCATCTCCTGCAGCCAGGCAAACGCCGCGTCGCTTTTGGCATTCGTGCCGTCTTCGCCGGCGATGTTGTAGTCGTTATAGAAGAGCAGCGCATGCGGGTCAGCCTGGTGCGCCCAGCGGAAAGCCTGCGGGATGATGCCCGGCCCCAGATTCGAGATCCAGAAGTCATTCGGGTTGAGGCCCGAGGGATTGCTGTCGGTGAAGAACTCGTTGGCGACGTCCCACTGCCAGATCCGCCCGCGGTAGCGGCCAACCTCGGTAAAGATGTGCTGCTCAAGCAGCCCCGTGAGCTGGGACTTGGTGATCGTGCCGGCCGCGACGCCGTCGGTCAGCCACGTGGGCAGCTGGTTGTGCCACAGCAGCGTGTGCCCGCGCACAAGCTGATCGTGCTGCTCGGCGAAGTGGACCAGGTTGTCGGCGCCCGACCAGTCGAACACTCCCCGAGTCGGCTCGACCACGCCCCATTTCATCTCGTTGCCTGGCGTGACTGCCGAGAACTGCTCGGCGAGGACCGCCGCATAGGCGGGGGTGTTCAAGTCGAAGGGGATGACCGCGGTCCCGATGTGGAGGCCGATTGGTGCGGCCAGGCCGCGCAGCGTACTGGCCTGGCTGGCCGCGGTGCGGCCGAAGGCGTCCGCGCGGACAGTGGATCGTGTCGGTTTTTTCGTGGCAGCGCTGGCGGCCTGGACGATGGGCACCGCTACCGCCACGCCGGCGGCACCGCTCATCGTCAGGAAGCTCCGGCGTCTCATGGGAATGCCTCCTCAGCACCCGAATGTCAGCTAGACCGGTTCCGAAAGTTTCGATACTCATATCGAGCTAAACTCACGCTAGGCTCGTCATTTGGCGTTGTCAACGGCCAGAAATTTGGAGCTAAAAATGCCCGGCTGGTTTATTCTTGCACGTCAGAGGAGAACGTGGCAGTGCGTCGAGACCGAAACTTTTCGAGAGTCTGCTGGATGCCGTTCTCGGACCGAAGATAACAAGGTGAGCCCGGAGGGACACTGATTGTCGTGGCGCAGGTTTCCAGGGGGCAGCCGCCGCCGCAACGGCAGGCTCTTCGAGTCGTTGACCACCAGGCAATCTTCAGTGCACTGGAGTACTGAAGCCTGGAGGTGGTCGTGGGCTTCCAGCTCTGGATCCATCAGGATGTCCGCAAGTGGCTTGCCAGCCTCCAGGACAGCGAACCGGAATTCGCCCGCATGGCGGGCGAGGCCGTGCTGGCACTCGCCGAGGCGGGCGAGGTACTCGACCCGCCGCTGGCCATCTCGCTGCCGTCGCTCGGGCCGCCGGACAATCCCTGGCTCGATCCCGGTGATCGCCGTCATGAGGAAGCCAGGCAGCGCGGCCGTCGCGAACTCGCCAACGTGGCGACCTTGCGCAAGCGGCTCGAGCTGCTGGCGAGCCAACTGGACCGGCAACTGTCCGACCTGGCCAGCCGGCGCGATGAGGCGTTCAGGGCGGGCCGGGCCGACCAGGCCAGCGAGGAGCAAGCCCGCGAGGCATCGGTCAGGGAGAAGCTTCGCGAGGTACAACACAAGCTCCTGCCCCTGGCCAGCGAAGAGGCGGAACTGAAAGCCAGCGAGCGATCGCAGGCCGGGCGCGAGCGGCCCTGGGGCCGGGAGCAGGCGGTCAGTGCCCTGATGCTGTGCCCGGGCGCGCCTGACAACGTCCGTGCCGGCTTGCTATGCGTAGTGCAACGGCCGGACAGGGCGGCGTTGCTGACACCGGTCTCAGACACAGGAATGTCACCGTTTGACTACCAGGCCGTGATACGCCGCCGTCTCGCTCAGGTCTACCTGCACGCAGAGCAGCCTGGCTCGGGCGGAGACTCCGCTGCCGCCGGCTTTGCCACTTATGACGCACAGTCGTTCGCGGAAGAGTTCTTCCCCGGGCAGCGAACCGAGCTCGCGCTCGGGGCACGGGCATTGCTCGCCCGCTACCGCGCATTCACGCTCGCCGCCGCACGCCAGTGGGCCGGACTCTCTCAGGCACAGGTAGCGGCGCGCATGAGCGTCCGCCAGGAACGCATCTCTGCCATTGAGCGCGCCGAACCGGGTGCCGTCGAGGTCCGCACCCTCGCTTCCTATGCAGGCGCACTCGGCGGCCGGCTGGAGATCATCGCCCACATTAACGACGAGCGCATCACGCTGGCCAGCCACGCGTAGGAAGACGTATCACCGGCCGAGTGCCGCAGACCTGGCGGCACGAGTCGCCGTGGGTGCCGTAGAACGACCGGATCGTGCTGAACTAGAGGGTTAACGCCCGCTTCGCTGACCTGCTCGAGGTGAAGGCCGAAAGCTCCTGATAAGGGCATCGATGAGCACGACTCGGCCGGTAGGTTGGCCGTCATAGCCGACCCGGCCCCGACTTCGGTCCAGGGAGCCAGGCCATACGGATGCCGGGTCTTGCGACCGCTCGGCAACTAGCCACCCGGCGACGAATGTGCTCAGGTTTCTTGTACACTGGCGTGGCGCTGCTGAAGGGCCACGGATCTTCGGGCGGCACGTAGTTGGGGCTATAGCTCAGTTGGTAGAGCGCTTGCATGGCATGCAAGAGGTCTGGGGTTCGAATCCCCATAGCTCCACAAACTTCTGCAGATCAGAGGCCGGTTCTCGGCCTAGCTGGACCTCGTTCAAGATCATCTAACCGTCATTTGACCGTGGAGATGAACGTTGACCGGTGGCATGCGGCGGCCTGGACTGGCAGGTAGCGGCAGCGGTGTGAAGGTCGATCGCCGTCGTCGTTGAACAGACGACGAGTGCGGCCAGTGCTCTGATTGCGGCATAGCGGCTCGGGCGGCTGGCGAACCTTGCCGGTGCGCAGGTATCTACCCCAGCGGATAGGCACCTGTCTGAATCAAAGGCCCCGGTCGTCAGCTCGATGCGGCGGGCGTTCTGACGGCGACAAGGGGCGACGTCCGTCCTGGCGCTTCGTGTTCAGGACGCTGTCGGACCAGGCTCGCGGGCGGTAGTCGCCGATTCTCATGTTCCGGTTGACCTCGTCCCCGGGGCGGTCGCGTCAGCAGTTCGATCCAGACTTGAGTATCGCCACGACGCTCGCCGATATCGGGTCGCCAGTTGCAGGGGTGAAGCGGGAGAATGGCTGCATGTTGCTGCGTCGGATCCAGGCGCCGGGCTTTTTGTCGTTTGACGAGCCCACCGAGCTGGTCCTTGACGAAGGCTTGACTGTAGTGACGGGTCCGAATGGCGTCGGCAAGTCAAATCTCGGACGGTGCCTAGAGCTGTGCCGCGCTGCGATCGGGCGGACGGCAGGGGATCCGGTAGCTGATCGGCTGGACCTTTATAGGGACGCGGGCTTTCGGGGAGCAGAGAAGTTTGAGGTTCGCGTTGATCTAGACCTAGATCAAGCCTGGGAGCGAGCGGCGGTTCGGTCATTCGTGTGCTCGGTGTTCGCGACAACACACGAGCTGGCCAGTGGGCCCGATGCGCCGGATCCCTCCGATCTGGACTTGCTGGCGCGGAAGGCGATACCGGAGGAATCACTCGTGCCGTTGGCCCGCCGATTTACCCTCGAACAGCTGAACCGGCCGGTCGAGCTGCGCGACGGCAGCGGCGTCGCAGCTGAGCTGTACCGGCTCAAGAACGGTAACGCCCGCGATAACGCGCGCTATGAGGAAATCGCACAGACATTCGCGTATCTGACGAAGCGGACACTCGGTCTTCGCTCGCACCCAGCAGCGCCGGACAGCGAGCTTGGACCGGGAATGATCATCGAACCGACCGTCGTGGACGGCTATGGCGAACGCCCTGTGGAGTTCGCCGGAGCTGGCGTTCAGGAAGCGCTGGTCCTGAGCGCCCTGCTCCTCGAAGAGCCCGGCAGGATCGTGGTGCTCGATGAACCTGCCGTCAATCTTGAGCCAACCATGCAACGGCGGCTGATCGGCAAGCTCCGCGAGACGGGCCAGTGCCTGGTAATCACGCACAGCGCGGACCTGGTGCCCGTGGACTCCCCTACCGACCTGGACCGCATCATCCGGCTCGCTGCCGGGCCCAAGGGCACCCAGATACACCGCCCCGATCTCCGTGGCAGTGATGCTAGAGAGGCTCTGTCGTGGCTGCGCCTGCTGGAGCCCGCCCACGTGCGGGCGGGCGCTCCTTTTCGCAGCCGCAGTCATCCTCTGCGAAGGGCCGACAGAAGTAGGGGCACTGCCACGCTGGTGGCGCGATACCAGCAATCTCAAGGTCCGTGATCCGGAGGCAGCCAACATACCCATCGTCAGCGTAGGCGGCGACAAGAGCTTCGGGGCTTACGTCCGCTACCTAGACGCGTTCGGCGTGCCCTGGGCCATCATCGCCGACGGTCCTGCTCTGCGCAGCAACACACCGGGATCTGGCAGGAGCTGATGACATCGAGCGGTCGCAAATGGATCTGGCACCTATCGGCAAGGCAATTGTGAGCTGGTCTGAACACCTGAAGTACCAGCTTGAGGACGTGGCCTGCGTGGGGAACCTTGAGTGGGAAGTAGCTTTGCCTGGTCGCGACGTGGAGTTACGAAGACTCGTCGGGATGCATGAGTTGGTACGAGATCCGGTTCGGGGCCGGGATCCGGATTGAGCAGGCACAGCTAACCTCCGGACTGGCCTCGACAGCAGGCAGCGTCGAGCCACAGCCCCGGCATTTATGAGCGGCAATGGATGCGTGCCTCCACCTGGAACATCCACGCTAACGGCCCACTTGACGCCGCTGCAGCGGGCGGCTGTCACCGAGCTGGTCAGGCACGACTTGGGAGTGCTCGTCGCGCTGCTGGGTCGCGCAAGACCGTGATCGCCTGCGCGGTCATCGCCCCCCAGGCAATCGGCGCTGGTTGACCGCAAGGCGCTGGCGGACCGTTGCGGTCCGGATCGCACAGTTCCTCGGCGTCAAGGCCTCGCAACTCGGCAGCGGCCGACAAGCTGCGCGGCACCGTCGACGTCGCCGACTTACCGCCGGCCTGGCGAAGAATAGTTCAAGCCGCACGACCGAGACATCTACCGGAGCGAACTCTGCCCCATGATCACCACAGGCCCGAGGTAATAGGTCGAATCTTCCGCTGTCGAGGCACCGACTGGCCCGCCCCTCGGACGACCGCGGCCATAGCAAGACGGACTCCTAACACAGCATCGTCGTTGAAGCGCGTTTCCGAAGTTCGAGCACGCATAGTGAGCGGACACCAAGGTCAATCGTTCTCTTTGCTCCAGACTAAAGATGTTGCCGGACTATATCGTTGTGCCCATAGGGCGCGCACGGCCGTAATCTCTTTCGGATCCGCAAAGGTGCTGCTAGATATAAGCGAGAGGCCTACAAACCGAGGCTGCGTCAGCTTGGAAGAGTTTGTTCGATATAAGTGCTATTATTCACTCGTAAGTCGACCTGAAGAAGTGCAACTAGCTTTAGCTCATGCGCTGGACTGGCTGAGCGAGTCGCATTGCGATAATCCACGTGACCCAAGATGCTATCCGAGAGCAATCTTCGAGACCGAGCAGTCGTACCAGCTAGATTCGCCTGAGCAGCGCCAGGCTTTCGTAAGCGCTCACAAGCGCTCCAGGAGGAGTCCGGACCTGACCGATGCGCGCGGTCGCACTTGGTGTCAAGGTGCACCGCACACCATGGACCTTATCCAGGTCGCCGGTCACACCCTGCCGATCGGCTACCACTGGGATGTCCAAGCAACTCACGACAGCATCATCGCCACTGGGTGGGAGCGGTGGAAGCTACCCGGTAGAGGGTACGTCAATATTCACCCAGATGCCCTGATACGCGGTGGTAATGCGACCAAGACGCATCCCATCGCTGACGACAAGGCGTACGGACGAGATCCAAGGACACCCCGAAGTTCCAGGCGAAGCAGAGGTCATTAATATGAAATGCCCCGCAAAGCGGGGCATTTACCATCGGGGCTTAGCCCCAAGAACTTGCACGACAGTACTTTCGCGGATGGCCCAGTCAGAACTACAAAGTCTTTGGCGTCAACGACGCGAAAAGTCCCAGCCCGATGGAGCTCCACGTACCGTCGCTACGTTCATTTTGGGGCTGGCTTCCGGCGATGGCCATCACCAGAAGCCTGTCCACGGGATGTCACCACCCAGCGAACAAACTGAGAGTATCACACCATCATGCGATCACCCTCAGCAACTAGACAACCGCCGTAGGCGTCCGCGTATTCCCACGGTTGTCGCACGATGAACGCTGCGGCCCGTGCTTGGCTGTGTAGCAGCTTCAGAACGCACCAGGGTGAATCCGCAATCGCGCCGTAGGCACCTTGTCGTCAACCGGCGCTGGCCCAACCCACGTGCCTGCCTTACCTGGCTCCCGGTCGCCTTCCCCAGCGGCGACAAGTCAATCACCGTCCTTCTCGCACGGACGTCACTGCCTGGGACCCACCGCAGAACCTTCAACGCCACGTCGCCAGGCCCAGGATCTTCCCCCAGATGCCGAGTCCACGTGTACAGCGCGGGGGCCGACGTTAGTGGTCACGAGAAATTCCCGCTACGCGGCCAACAACCACCTGATCACCGAGAGTGATAGGGGAAGAGGCGCGGACCCGCGGCTCCGTGACCGCCTCAGGTGTTCTCCCCCGCCAGCCGCCCGCAGTACCACAGCTCAATCCGAGGGCAAGCCGACTGCGGAGCGCAGGGCCACCAGGCCCGAGCACCGCAGCCGGCGCGGCAGCACCTTCACTCATCTCAGCCGGGACATGCTGTCAGTGACGAGCCGGCCGCCCGCCTCCGGACACGATGAGCGCAAGCGATCACGTTACGTGACGCTGCGCGGGGTTAATCGTGCGCACGCTCGGCTCGATCTGGGCGGCGAGGTGGCGTGCCGGCACTTTGGATGATGTGCATATCAGGATGATCTGCGTGGCCGGGCCCTTCAGGGCGTCTGCGGGGCGGGCTGGGCGGGTGCCTGGGCCGGCTGGGGTGAGCCGGCCGGGCCGGCCGAGACCCGCCGGATGATGGCGATCAGGGTGAGGGCTGATATGGCCAGGCAGTACAGGCTGAGGTTCCAGGTTCCGGTGGTCAGGCGCGGCCAGGGCAGCGAGTAACGGTAGGAGTAGGGGTGCGGTGTCACCGTGGTGCTGGTCAGCCCGCTCAGCAGCCAGGTCGTCCACCACAGCGCCGGCAGCCAGGCAGTCCGGCGGCGCCGGGCCTCAGGCAGGCCTGCCCGCCAGATGTCACCCATGATCTGGAACGGGAACCACAGGCTGACAACCGGCACGATCCAGCCCCAGAACGCCCACCTGAGGGCGCGGCGCTGCCGCCAGGTGGACTGCCCGGCGTTGATCCGGGCCCGCCGGAACCACACCGCGAACACGATGCCGGTCACGAAGATCGTGATATCCGCGGCCTTGTCCAGCCGCAGGCCGGAGCCGCCGGTTCCCGAAATGGCTAAGCGGACGGCGTCGGATGCGCGCATGCGCTCGATGCAGTGATCACGCTGCCCAGGGAAGTCGAGCTGTCAAACGGCGTTCATCGTTAAGCAATAGCCGATGAAATCGGTCGGCGTCGTGCCGGTTCGAATGATCCGTGAGATAGAGCCGGTATGGGCGGTGTCTTAGCCGTCCGGATGAGCGCCGGAGGGATCTGGGCGGGCTGACGCGTTTGTGGCGAGGCGTTAGCCAATCGGCTCCGGCCAGGCGGGACGCGCTCGTTCGAGACCGCGTCTGCTGTCGCTGACCTTCGGTACGCAGATGTGGGCCGACCGGGGACTGTATGACCGGTTCTGAATGTCGGTGCTGGAGTCCATGATGACTGCCGGGCAATCCGCGCCGCCAAAGCACGAGGAGGCCTGAGATGAGAACGAAGGCGATCAAGGAGGCATAGATCAGTCCTGTCGCGGTGAGTATCACCAGTCCCTCCCGTCATGACGCTGGCGGGGGAGATCGGTGGTCCAGGTCATGCGGTTCTGGAGGGCGTTCGCGAGGGTCTGGAAGAACTGGCGCTCGATTGATCCGCGCGGAAGTTCGGTGGCGATGCGGCGGGCTCCGGAGAGTTCTTCTTCCTCTTCTGCCGGGCGGTCACCGATCCAGGTTGCGAAGACGCCGTGGTTCGTTGGCAGCAGTGCCTGGAAGACCAGGCGTCCAGAGTCTTTACCGAGCGACTCGGCATGGTGAAGCAGCTTGGCCACTATCGGCACGTGCGCGTACAGGACAGTGGTTGGAGCGCGGGCCAGGATGCGAGCCGCGGTGAGGAGCGCAGTCTCTGACGGGTTGTCGCTCAGATCGCTCAGGATCGCGAGCGCCTGGTCGCTCCATCCGCCGGCGATCAGCGCGTAGAGATCAGCACCATCGTCATGCAGGTAATACATGCCTCGGTCATGTCCGTGCCGGGTCATCCAGTCGCGGACGATGGTCAGGCAGTGAGCCAGCTCAGTGGTTTCGTGCACGCGCAGCGCCGGGTTCCAGCGGGATGGCAGAGCTTGATGATTGAGGCTTTGCGCGTCGGATTGGCGGTCGATGCGGTCGAGAAGGAGGCTCGTGACAGACGTTGGGTCAAGGCGGGATAGCTCGCTGAGAGCGCTCATGATGCCGTACTCATCAATCGACACCACGTCGACCAACTGGCGGAGTATCGACTGGCGCATCGGGACTGATGCGTCGGACCAGCGGAGAGGCCCCGGGGGAAAGAAGCCGCCGAGTGCCTCGTCAGCCACCTTGGAGGAACCGCGAAACTCGATCGCGGCGGTAAGGCTTAGCGCTGCCGCCTTGTCTGACATTCCGATGAAGAAGGCCGCTCGCCCGGCCATTGTTCGCACCGAATCGCTATGATGCAGCGCCATCGCGGTCAGGACAGTGGCTTCTCCCGGAAGCACGCCGGTCCGGCCCGCCCGGTTCCATGACAGGCCTGCGGCGGCGGCCCGCTGCAGCTTGTCGCTGTCACTGGCCAGCATGGCGGCGGCGAGTTCCATGACTTCCGGGTTCCCGGCTTGGGCCAGGCTGCCGATGGCCACTGAGGCAAAGGAACTTAGTTCAGGCAGGCTGCCCGCCACGGCTTGCTGGCACAGGAGCATCGCGGCTGAGGGCCGGGAGGTGAAGAACTCGGCCAGGAAGCGCGCGGCGCCGTCCAGACGTTCGGATGAGAGGCCTTCGACGTGGAGGCGGTTCTCCAGATAGTGGAGAACCTCTTGATCGGTGCGTTCCTGTGAAACTGCCTGTGCGGCCCTGCGGAATTGTTTTGCCTGAGCGGCCTGTGTTTCCTCGAAGCTCAGGCCGGACCGCATGGCGGTAGCGCCCCAGTCGGCATGCAGGCATGCGGACAGTTCGTCTTCAGTAGTGCTGGCGAGCGACGCCAGCGCCGTCTTGGCCGCGGCTCTGGTTGGAAGCCCGGGGCGATCAGCATGCCTACGGAGAGCCTTGCGGATCGCGAGGCGGACCGAGGGGTCCCGCCCGGAGTCGGCGCCCAGCTGGCCGAGCCGTTCGATGATCGGAACGAACTCAGCCGTCCATTGGTCCAGCTCGGCCTGGCTGACCTGGCGGCCGCGCGTGCCTGGAAACTGGATGGCCCGCTCGAGCGCTTTGATCGCGCGCACCGCTAGACGCACGTCGTCGGTGGCCGACTGTTCGAAGGCCAGGTTGACGACACGCTGGCGAACGCCGTGTACCACGACCGGGTCGATGGGGAAAGAAAGAATCGTCAGCGCCAGATCGGACGGGATCTCATCGCTGCCCTCAGCGGCCAGAATGGGCTCGATGACGTCGAAGGGAGACAGCTGCGACGGACTGCTGAACCAGCTGGCAGCTGTGTCGACGACGGCTTCGATGTACTCGATGGGCTTGCCCGGGCGCAGGCTGGCGATGTTCTTCATGACCCGGAGCGGATGTTCAGGGTTTTGATTGACCGGCCGCCCGTCGTTCTGCGCCAGCGACCACAGCCTGTCCAGTGCCGGCCTGAGGAATGCGGGGTGGTATGCGATGTTTCGGAGGACCGGCACGGTCGAGTCGATGACGTCAGCTCGTGTGGCAGGCCATGAGAAGGCGACGGGATCGGCCGCCGGGGGGTCGTGGTCATCGAGCGCGAGCACGTCATCGATGAGCTGCAGAGCGAGGTCGGGCTGGAAGTAGGCGATCCCGCCTGCCAGTTTGAGCAGCGCGAGCTGATCGTCGTACGTGCCGGCAAGAAGCTGATCACGGACGGCGCCCCACAGTTCGCAGACGATTCCGGCGCGGTTCGGGCCGCCGTCTCGTACCTGCCAGTCGATGCGGGACGCGTTGACCAGCAGATGCTGGAGCGGAGCGCCAGTGGACGCGCCCTGGGCGCGCGCCAGGAACGACGTCGGCCGGCCGGACCGGTCGTCAAAGGCAGTGCTCGCGACCAGGATGTCGGCGAACACGTCAGGAACAACGCGTACCGCGCTGGCGCCGCGGCGCAGCACGAGACCGGCATCTTCTAGCTCGCGGATGCGGCTGTTCACCAGGTCCCATGAGGCGATGCCGGTGAGCCGGGTGATCGCGTTCTCGAAGTCGGGTTCGTTAAGCCGTACCGGCTGAAAGGCAGCCAGGGCGGAAAGCACCAAACGGCGCTCCATCGCATCAGTGCCGCTTGCCCGGCCCGTCATCTGATCGGCGAAGCGGCGGAATATGTCCTGGCGCAAACCGGCATCTGAGGTGAAGGACTTGCCTGACAGCTCGCGCCGCCGGTACAAGTCAGCCGCCACTACGGCGACAAATGGGCAGTCACGGCTGATCGCGGCGAGCTGGCGGGTAAACGGGTCATGGACGGGACGCGAGGTCAGGTTCGCGACGAGTTCCGCCGCCTCGGCCTGAGTCAGATCATCAAGCATCCATCGTTCGGCCGCGCGCGGCGACAGGTTGAGCTTCCAGATCTCGGCGTCCAGCTCGACTTCGCCGTATGGCCGCGTTGCCAGCACGACGCGCGCGGCGGGACGCATCTGCCAGAGCTGGGCAACAATGCCGGCGACGCGGTCGATCGCATGGGCATCATCCAGGACTACTACCAGCCGGCCGGTCCGCGGAAGATGATCGAAGTCAGAGGCAACCGGCCACTGGCCCACGGCGAGGAACCGGACGTGGACGTCTGCCCTGTCAATCCGGTTCGCGACTTCCCAGAGGAGCTTGGACTTGCCGAGGCCGCCGCGCCCGACCAGTATCCCGATTTCGGCGCCGTCGGGGTCGTCAAGCCACCGGACAATCTCGCCGGCCACCTGCTCGCGTCCGACGAGGGCTTGCCGGTGATCCAGAAGCGTGTGCGCAGAACTCCGGTAGAACTCGTGGGCTGTCCGCCACGGGCTGGCAGGCTTGATATCCAGGAACGCCTCGACGTGAGCAGGAAAATACGTTCGCATCACCTGGTGGGCGGCCTCAGTATCCAGGCGCCGGATCTGACGTGACAGATCTGCCTGGTCCCACAACTGCCAGCCAGCGTGTTTATCCATCTCGAAGCGAGCCTCAGCAGTGGCGACACGGGACAGGGCAATAACCGACTCGTCCACCCCGAGTTCGGCCTCGAGCACCGCCTTCTCGACTTTCTTCGGCCCGAACTGCCGCTCTCGCTTGCACTGAACGCCGAGGCGTCGCCCGTCCGGCCAGGCAACTAGCACGTCATAGCCGCGCTGGTCGTCGCCCGGACCGCCAAGCTGGCTAACCTTGGCGCCTTGGTAGCGCCGCTCCATGAGGTCCGCGACCGCCCGTTCGAAGTGATCGGCGGTCAGGAGCTGGAATGGCAACAGGGGTGCCAGCGGGCGCACAGGTACGGCTTCGGCAAGCAAATCGTCAGTCTTTAGCTCAGGGTCCGGCAGCATGCTCGCGTCAGCGGCGGCGAAGAGATCGCCGGCGTCGAGGTTCAGAACCTCCGCGAGCTTCGCGATCATCTTCTTCCGCGGACGAGTCGAGCCCAGCTCCCAGCGGCTGATCGTCTGCTGGGTCACCTCAATCAGGCTGGCCAGTGCCCCTTGGCTAAGCCCGAGACGCGTTCGTGCGCCTTCCAGAAGCTGGCCAAAATACTCATCCACGCTTGATCATACACTTTTTAAGTTGTATGACAACCTCAAAGGTGTAGGGTAGATGAGTTCTTGCCGTCGGGCCTGCTCGTCGTAGGTGTCAGGAGGGGCTGTCGCGCTGCATGTCGGCGTGCTCCGACCGGGTTGAGGGTGGCGCCAGCCGGCACGTTGAAGCCGGCAGCGGGTGGCGTGGCGAACGTCAGCAGGCCATCTCGCCGGGGCATGAGATCTCTCGGCTCGCGCGTTAGACTGTAACGAGATCGGTGACACTAGTTGGAACTACGATACAAGGACAGCAAGCTCGAGAAGTTGTGCACTGACGAGCGTGTGATGCAACGGAGGCGCCCGGACATCCAGAAGAAGCTCCGGCTGAGGGTCAACGCCCTCCGGGAGGCAGCCACAGTTGGAGACCTGCCCCGTGACGACCCAGGCGGGGCCTGGCACGAGCTCAAAGGCAACTTCGACGGGATCTGGTCGGGCAAGCTGAGCGGGAACTGGAGGCTGCTGGTGGAGCCGAACCCCCTGAAGTCGATCAGCGCCGTGGTCGTGACCCTGATAGACATCACCGACTACCACTGAGAGAGAAGACAGCCATGACCGATACCAACTATGCCGTTGCCCCGGGCGAGTACCTGGAGGAGTGGATCGATGACCGGGGCCTCTCTCAGCAGTACGTCGCCGACCTCCTAGGCTGCAGCCGCAAGCAGGTCAACGAGATCGTCAACGGGCGCGCGCCTGTCACCAGCGACACCGCTATCCGCCTGGAGCGGGTGGTCGGCATCCCCGCCGACGCCTGGTTGCGGTACGAGACGGCCTACCGAGCCGACCTGGCCCGGATCGCCGACCAGGAGAACCTCGCAAGGCACGCTGACAAGATCGATGCAAACGCCGTCACCTACCTGCGGAGCCTTGGCGCGACGAAGGCGACGAAGGCGAAGCCGGGCGTGCTTGTGTCCGACTTCCTGGCGTTTCACCGGTGCGGGACGTGGGAGTCGTACGTCCATCTGTACGAGACAGCGTCGACCGGCGACTACGCGCTGGCAGCGCTGAAGGAGTCGGGAGCGACGATCGCCCCGACGCTGCTGACGTCCTGGCTGCGGGCGGCGGAGCTCGCTGAGCCGTTCGAGCGCGGCCGTAGCTACAGCTACGACGCGCACCGGTTGCGCGGCGCGCTCCCCAATCTGCGCGCGCGGGCGGCGACGCCCGACGGGACCATGCTGCGGGACATCAGGAATATGCTCGCCGATGTCGGCGTGGTGTTCATGGTGGTAGATCCGCCCAAGAGGTTCCCGCTGCTCGGCATGACCCGCTGGATTGACAAGCGGGTGCCGGTGATCCAGCAGACCGGACGGTGGGTCAAGGACGGCTTTGTTATCTGGACGCTGTTCCACGAGATCGGCCACATCCTCAACGATCCTCGGGGCGAGATGCACCTGGAGTACAGCACCGAGAAGAAGCGCAACACAGCCGCCGAGAAGGCAGCCAACGCGTTCGCAATGAGGATCCTGTTCGGCGAGTCCGGCATCAAGCCCTTCGAAGGACTGACGCTTGATCGCGAGATTGCCGACACGGCACGGCGGCTAGGCGTCGCACCTGGCGTCGCCGTCCACCAGATGCACCGGAAGAGGCTTCTGGATTACCGGTGCGGCAACCGGCTCTGCTTCGACCTCGCCGGGACCTTCACCGCATAGATATTCGCGCGATGGCGACAGAGGTACCGCCGCCGGGAACCTGGATGCCGCTCGTCAGGCAGCGAGGCGGCACCGTGCGAACCACCCAACGCGGAAGCCACCGTCCCCATGCACATCCCGGGAAACGACATGGCGGCTGTTATGCGTGGAGGCTAGATGGGCTACTCACAACGCTGTCTGGACCACTGGAGCACTCGTCTTAGTGACGCTTTCGACGGCATGCCTGGGCTTAGTTCTCTACCTCATCACACGCAGTGGAAGAGATGAACTTCTCACCTTGCATAAGCACCGCTGACCGCACGCACCGACGCGGAGACGTGATCATCGGCCCTTCGGCCGGTGGCCCTTGACTCCGGCGACGCGACCGCAGAGCATGAACGAGCACGCTTCACCAGATTTCTTGCAAGGAGGTAGTGATGCGTGCTCGGTTCCTCGGTAAGGACCCAGACTCGCAGGTCGACAACTCCCCGACGTTGTTCGCCACCGACTGCACTGACCGGCGGACGTTCATCGCCCAGGGCTGGAAGGTCACTGACCTCCAGGCCCTGGCCGACGTCGGTCCTGTTCCCGACCACGAGGCGATCATTGAGATACCCGACGACGTGCTCAAGTTCTACGTTCGGGCCTGCCAGGACCAGGAGGGCGGACACTGACCACCCGACTGATCGAGCCGGGCCCGGCCATCCGTCAGCTCTTTCATGAGTTTCAGTACACGGCCTTCCGGCTCGAAACCCGTGATCGCTACGACGCGCCGTACGAGAACGAGTCACTAGCGAAGTTCATCGCGGGCGAGCCGGACAACCTGCCCTGGATGCAGAGCTGGCTGGACATGCTGCGAGAGGCTGCGGCGGCAGGCCGGCGCTTCGCGCGGGTGAGGGTGGTGACCTTGCCCCTGACCGACTACAGCCGCTTCGGCGTCTGGTGTGCCCAGTTCACCGGCGGCGCGGGAGAGGACATCCGTTACCTCGCTCGTGATCAGGCCGACGAGGCCGAACTACCCAGGCAGGACTACTGGCTGTTCGATTCATCCAGGCTGCTGAGCATGCACTTCGACGAGCAGGACCGCTTCCTTGGCGGTGAGCTGGTCACGGACGCAACCGAGATCGTGAAAGCTAACTACTGGCGCGACGCTGCCTGGCACAAGGCAGTACGACGGGACGACTTTGCCGATTAACAAACTATCGGGCGTATCCAACGTCCATGAAGCCTGGCGCTCGGACACCGGCTCCGCGAGCTACGCACGGCTGCGAGACTCAGCGGCCGCCAGCTCGCGGAGCTATTGTCATGGCCGGCCTCAAAAATCTCCAAGCTGGAAAACGGCCGCCAGACCCCGAGCGATGACGACATCCGAGCCTGGACGCGAGCCACTGGCGGCGAAACCGAAACCGAAGCGCTCTCGCCTCGCTCCACACCCTTGAAGTCCAGCACACTGAATGGCGCCGGGTCTTGCAGGCCGGCATCCGGCCCCGGCAAAACGAGCTAGCAGATCTCGACCGGCAGACCAAACTGTTCCGGGTGTTCGAGTCCACGGTCATACCGGGACTCCTGCAGACGGCCGAGTATGCCCGCATCCGGTTCGCCGAGAGTATCCGGGTCTTCCATCTCACCAATGACATCAATGAGGCGCTGCAAGGCCGCATCCGGCGACAGGAGATTCTGTACCAGCCGGACAGACGCTTCCACTTTGTCCTGACCGAAGCAACCTTGCGCATCCGGCTGTGCCCGCCCGGCATCATGCTCGGGCAGCTCGACCGCCTGATCTCGTTGTCGGCGTGCCGATCTTCCGGACGATGCTGGCTCGTAATTTCTCGCCGGAGTTGCCAAAAAGGAATTGCTAGCAATTCAGAGAAATATTCTGTTCAACAATCATTCTGGCTTCTACGCTGCGACTGGGCGCCCGAACTTCCCCGTCAGCACCGATGGAAGAGCACTGACCATGAGCATCGTCGTTCCCCTGCTTGACGCTGAACAACTCGCGAAGCGGACTGCGCCTAC
Source organism: Streptosporangiaceae bacterium (assembly GCA_035716545.1). Classification (GTDB taxonomy): domain Bacteria; phylum Actinomycetota; class Actinomycetes; order Streptosporangiales; family Streptosporangiaceae; genus Chersky-822. Next base: position 3,542 of record DASTJM010000051.1, on the reverse strand, counting down.
TGCATCCGCCACACCTACGGCCTCCGGGGTGAGCCCCAGCCGCGGGCGCTCATGTCTGACGACGAGGCGGTCAGCCAGCTCGTCAGCCACCGCTACTTCCAGGCCGACGTTACGCCGCTTTAGCTTTTCAACCGGGCCACCGATCCGTTCCTGCCCGCGGTGCGGCCGCACACCTTCGCCGTGCTCGAAGACCTTGGCCAGCGCCGGCTGCGGAATCACGTACTGGTCATCACGCGGCACCAACTCAAGCCCGGCGACGCCGAGCGGCTGAATCATCTCGATTGGCACACCGACGAGCTGGCTCAAGCCTGACCGGTCGATCAAGTACTTCGCCACCCCCATTCTGACGCTTGAAGCACTTCGCGGCGAATCGCCGGGCGGGAGCGGGCATGAAGCTCGGTCTCTGTTTCTAATTATGACCGGGGCAGGTTCGTCAGCGTTGACGGCCCGAGTGGTGCAGGTAGGTCCGCGATCGTTCGCCACCTGGCGCAAATGCTCGTAGCGACCGGGGCAGACGTCCATGTCACTGCCGAACCATCCACCGGGCCGATCGGCGCACTCTGCCGCGTCGGCCCGCAATGGAACGGCCATTGGCGATAGCGGGCCGGGAGCCGCCGGTTTACCGCCTGTGGCCGCCGCTCCGCCTGCTGCCTGCGCGCTGCCCGTCGTGGCGGATGGGCCGGGGTCTGGCTGAGGCTCTGGTATTCGAGGGCGCACTCCCCGGCCAGGATCGCTGCTGCTCGCTATCGCGGCTCCAAGACCGGGTCACCGGGCCGGGAGCGATCGCGGCAGCCCGAACCACGGCAGCACGCTGGCCTCGAAGCGGGTCACGGCGCAGATCCGGTCGCCGGCGAGGGTGAGCACGTAGAAGCCGGTCGCGTGGCGGATTCCGGCCGGCAGGCGCAGGTATGCCCCGAACGCGGGCTGGCCGTTGGCCCGGGTCGGCACGAGGCCGAACCTGCGGCCCGCGCCGAACTGGCGGGCCCAGTACCGGGCCACGAGTTCACGGCCCTCGTATCCGAAGGGCTCCGGAGGCATAGCGATGAAGACGTCGTCGGTCAGCAGGGCGACCAGCGCGTCGAGATCGGCCGACTCCCACGCCCTCGCGAACATGGCGACGATCGCCTCTTCGGCGGGCGAGCCCGCGGCGGGCGGCGGCTGGTGGCCGGCGGCCGACTGCTGGCGGCGCTGCAGGTTAGCGCGGGCTCGCTTGAGGGCGCTGTTGACCGATTCGATGGTCACCTCCAGCATGCTGGCTACCTCGCTGGCGTGGAATCCGAGGACGTCGCGCAGGATGAGGACGGCGACCTGGCGCGGCGGCAGCAGCTGCAGGGCGGTCACGAAGGCCAGCGAGATGGCTTCGCTCTGCTCATAGCGGGCCTCCGGCCCGGCCGGCCGGCCGGCGGCGCCCTCGAGGAAGGCGTCAGGAAACGGCTGCAGCCAGACGGGCTCGTCGCGCGGCGTCGGCACAGGCGCTTCGAACTGCGACACATCCCACTCCCTGACCAGGCGCCGGCTCGCCGCGCGGCGCGCGTTGAGGCACCGGCTGGTGGCGATCTTGTACAGCCAGGTGCGCAGCGACGCGCGTTCCTCAGCGAACCCGCCGATGCCCTGCCAGGCGGCCAGCATCGTCTCCTGGACGGCGTCCTCGGCGTCGGCGAAGGACCCGAGCATCCGGTAGCAGTACACCTGCAGCTCCCGCCGGTGGGACTCGGCCAGCTCCCGGAACGCCTCTCCATCCCCTGCCCGCGCCCGTGACAGAAGATCAGCTGTCACCATCTTGCGCTCCTTCCTTCCGCACCACGCCTGCCTCCGCCCGGTATATACACCGCCCGCAGCGCGAACTGGGCGGCCCGCTGGCGCCCAGTTTCCCGGTCCCGCGGTGTATGCACTACCGGCCGCCCGGACGATCCGCCCGATCGTGCCGCTGCCGCTGGAAACGACCCTGAAAGGTTGACGATGGAATCAGGCATGCACGGGAAACCAGCCAGCCGCGGGAAGCAAGTGAGCAGGACGCTCGCTCGTGTGCTCGCCGGCTGGCGGACAGGCCTGCCGGTGCCCGTCCTGCTTCTTCAGGCCGGGACGGTGGTCAACGACTTCGGCACTGGACTGATCCTTCCCTTCGAGATCATCTACCTGCACCAGGCCCGCGGCTTCCCGACGGCGACCGCGGGGCTGGTGCTGGCGGCGGTCATGGGGACGGCGGCGGTCCTGACGCCCCCTTCGGGCGCGCTGCTCGATCGCTTCCGCGCGAAGCCGATCCTGATCACCGGCAATCTCGCGAGCGCGCTGGGCTACGCGGGCTTCGCATTCGTCGACCGTCCCTGGCAAGCCTTCGCCTGCGCGGCCGTCGGCGGCGCAGGGTTCGGGGTCGCGGCAACCGCGAACCAGGTTCTGAGCCTGACCCTGGTCTCAGCGGAGCAGCGCGCCTCCTCGATCGCGCTCAGCCGGGTCGCAGGCAACCTCGGTTTCGCCAGCGGCGCGACGGTTGCGGGCCTCATCATCGCTGCCGCCGATAACCTGCGCGCGTTCCAGGCGCTCTACCTCTTCGACGGCCTCACCTACGCTGTCTTCGCGCTAGTGGTGCTCGCGGGGATCCCGAATCCTCGCCTCGCGAACGCCGCGCCGGCCAGCGACAGGGGAACAGGCTTCCGGGCAGTCGCCCGCGATCGGCTTTTCCTCATCCTGATCGCCGCCAACATCGTGCTCGTGATGATCGGCGGCGCGTTCTTTTCCAACATCCTCGCGCCGTTTGCGGTGGCGCACACGCGTGTCGGGCCGGGCGAGATCGGCGTCATCTTCCTCATCAACACTTTCTTCGTCGCCGTCGCGCAGATTCCGGCCACACGGGTCGTCAATCGGATGCGCCGCACGCACGCTCTGGCCGCGAGCAGCGCGCTCTTTGCAACCGGCCTGCTCGCGGTCCTGCTCGCAACGCTCACGCGCTCGACGCCCGCCGCTACCGCCGTCCTGGCCGGGGTCGCGATCGTGATCGCGGTCGGTGAGTGCGCGCAGTTCATCGTGCTCGGCCCGGTCGTCGCCGACCTCGCGCCGCCGCATCTGCTCGGCCGCTACATGTCGCTTTACGGTCTGAGCTTCATGGCAGGCGTGGCCCTCGGCCCCGCGGCCGGCGGCGCGCTGCTGGCAACCTCACCCGACACCGTCTGGTGGGGCGGCGCCCTGGCGGTAGCACTGACCGGAGCCGGCTTGCTGCGACTAGGCGACCGGATACCCGACCCGCTCTTGCAGGCGCAATGCCCTCCGCCGCAAGTCGCCAGCGCGGCCGACATGGACTCCTCCTGCCACAATGGTTAGTGGCCATACGGAGGAATAGCGCATTCTGCCGCCTGCACCAGGACAGGGATCTGGCCTAGCAGCGGATTGCCGCCGCAGTGGTCGAGGTGCAGGTGGCAGTTCGCCGCGACGCTGAGATCAGAAATCCCGGACCCGATCCTGGCAAGCGCTTCCCGCAGCCCTGTCCGGCGCGGCCGGTAGCGGGCATCGACCTCGGGACGGGAGCCCATGCCCGTGTCAAACAGGAG
>DASTJM010000050.1:0-3446 GCA_035716545.1 Streptosporangiaceae bacterium | reverse complement strand
CACCACAAACTCGGTGAGTTCCTGCAAGCGACCGGACGGCGCAAGGAAGCCGCCACCCAACTCCGCGAGGCCCGCCGCCTCAAGGCAGCACGCACCTGAAACCTGTAAGCACCGACCCGACCGTCCGCGCTGGCCCTGGGCCGAGTTCAGTTGCACGCCTTGGAACGAATGCCGGAGAGTGCGGGACAGATCGCCGATTATTTGCGTCTTTGAGATTCGTGCTCTCTTCCGGGATAACCACTCAGATTATCCGGTTCTGATCCCCCGCAGCGCCGCCGGTTCAAGTCGCAGCGACTCTGCCACCGCGTCGGGCAGCAGTCCGGGGTCGGCGCTGACGAGGCCAAGCTGCGCAGGGTGGCTGCGCAGGTGCGGCAGCGAGTTGCAGATCATCCCCTACCGCGCGGCCTCGGCCATCGGAGATCCGCTTGGCGCCTCACGGCTGACGGCGCGCAGGTGACCGCGGCCGGTGATGAACGCGAGCCCGTACAGCAGCGCCACGACGACGAGCAGCCACCGGTACCCGGCGATCAGCGACAAGTACTCCAGAACCCCGCCGAGGATCGCGCCGAGCAGGTTGGCCCCGAACGCCGTACCGGAATCGCCAGTAGTGCGGAATCGCTGCGCGAAGACCATGTTGGCCACGAAGATCGGCGCGAACGCGATGACCACGGCCACGGCGAACCGGGGCAGTGGTGACAAGGTAAGCAGCGACTCCGGCGGGACCGCCCAGGCCACCACGAGCGCGGAAAGCAGAGCGGCGTACAGCAGCGCCGGCCGCCGAACCACTACATGCCTGGACACCTCGACCGCAGCGAGTACGGCCACCAGCACGCCTGCCATGACCAGCGCGTTAACGAGCCAGGTAGTGCCGAACAGCAGGGCGAACTGGACGATGTTCTTGGTTTCGAGCAGCATGAACGCCGCGCCCATGAAGAACAGGTCTGCGTAGCCGGTCATCCTCCGGTACGGCCCGGAGGCGGGGCGCACAAGCAGGATCGAGGCCAGCAGGATCAGGCCAAGCGTCACCAGGTACAGCCCGGGGATCGAGTTACCGTTCAGGTAAACGAACGGGTGGTCGTCGGTGGCCGGCGCGATCGTGTTCGCCGGGCGCTGCCAGACGGTGCCACAGTGCGTCGCCGACGGGCTCACGCTCACGGAGAGCACGGTAAGCCCATTGGGATTGTCGATACACGGGGCCTGCCCGAAGGCGACGTCCAGGGTGTTCGCGAGCCGGTCGCGCAGCCACGTCGTCCGGTAATAGTTGTACATGGCGAACAGGCCACCGGGGTTCAGGTGAGCCTTCGCCGCTTCCACAGCCTCGAGCGTGAACAGGTAGCTCTCAAGCCGCAGCGAGGACTGCCCGGCCACAAGGGTCAGCGAGTCCGGGAGGGCGAACAGGATCATGTCGTACTTGCTGTGCGCTTGCTCCAGGAAGGCCCGGCCGTCGTTGACGTGAACGGAGACCCGGGGACTCTGGTAGGGGTGGTCGGGGTTCAGGTGCGAGCCCAGCTGATACAGCTCAGGATCGATCTCCACCGCGTCGATGTGCTTGGCGCCCATGTGGAGGGCGTTCGCGACGTCGTCGCCGGTCCCGGCGCCGATTATGAGGACATTATTCAGCGGGTCGCCGGGGGCGCGCATGTACGGTATCGAGTAGGTCTTGCCCATCTTCCTGACTGGAGTGATGTTCTGATGCGGGATCCCGTTTGCGGTGATGACATACCCGTCCCCCGCCTTCGCGTACGAGATGCGGTAGTAGGGCGACCAGATGTCGGTGGACGACACCGATTCCGACCAGAGGATCCCTACCACGGCCAGGGCCGCGGCTACCTGGAGTAGGCCGGCTCGCCTGCCGTAGAGCAGCAGCAGGATCAGCGCGAGGATCACCGCCCAGACGACCGGCTTGGCGTCAAGAAACGCCAGCAGCGTGAACGCCGCGATCCCCGCGATGCTGCCGGCGATGTCAAGCCGGTACGCGTCAAGCGGCCGGAATCGCACGAACGTCCGGGCGACCCCCTCTCCTAGCGTCGCCATGACCGCCGCGACGGCCAGGAAGACGCAGGGCAGCGTGACCCAGGTGGGCGGGCCGGTGGCATGGAACTTCCCGGCGCCGAAGAAGAGGAGCTGGGTTTGGGCCCGGTCCACCTGGACGGGGAACAGCCTGACGAAAATGATCAGCAGCGCGAGCGCGACCGGGGCCCACGGGAACAGGTTCACGCGGGAGCGTGCCCGCAGGAACCCGATGCCGATGCCGAGGAAGCTGCCGAGCAGGACAAAGTTGGAGAAGTACGACAGGTAAAGGACCAGCGCGCCCAGCCACCGGATGAGTGCCAGCTCGACGAACAGCATCAGGAAGCTGAGCAGGAACAGCCGGAGCCCGAGCGGCAGGAGCGCTCCCTCGGCTGACTCTGGTCCGCTCCCGGCGGTGTCGGGGTCGTCCCGTGCCCGCACGACGTCACGGCCTAGGACCATGGCGAGCGTGTCACGCGCCCGCAAGCGCGTCGCGGACGGTGGCGGAGCAACATTACCGGTCTGGTCGCTGGTCATCGCAGGCCGCTTTCACCGGTGGTTAACGACGACTTGCCCAGAGTAGCGCAGTCTTACGTTGACTGTCCGCGCTATCCGCGGTCCTGGCACCCCCGGGCGCCCGGGCCGGACGATCCCGTTCTCGTAGCAGAACACCGCGGTCTGGACGCGGTCACGCACCCCTAGTTCAGCGAGCACGCGGGCGACGTGGCTTTTCACGGTCGCCTCGCTGAGGTGGAACCCGGCCGCGATCTCGGCGTCCGACAGCCCGCGCGCCACAAGATGGACGACGCCGGGCTCGTGCCCCACGAGTTGCTGGTTCCGTGCTGCACGCTCACGTAGAAGACCTCGTCGTCTTCGTCCCGGCCTGGTCGGGGTACGACGGCTATCAGATCCCTGCCGACCAGGCGTGCGCCAGGCTGTCTCGCTGTCAACCGTCGGCACGGCGCATACCGCCCAATCGTGCGCTCCTTTCCGGTGATCCGCCTCAGCCCCATAGTCCGCGCCTAACGGCGGTTCCCGCGCGTCGCGCAACTGGGAGGGTAACGACCCAGCGTGACGAGGGAGCGGGTCTCACCGCGTTGCATGGTCTCGATGCCGGGCGGCGGCCGCAAACGCCGCCCGCGATCGACGGTTCTGGTCTGCCGTCGCGATATGCCCGGCAGGAAGCGGCCGGCTCCTGAAGACGCCATGACCGCCTGTCGCGTCCTGCCCGGCGGGCTCGCTCGTGACGCTGATATCTGCGGGCTCGCGCCCTGCACCCCGCGGGCGGCAGGAGTGGCAGCAGCGGCTACCGGAGCTAGCGCAGCGGCCCGGGACCACCCGGTCTGCAGCGCCACAGCGCCGGCAGGACCGCCATGCGGCCGGCAGGGCCGTACACGCGTCCGGGAACGTGTGCAACCGGGCGGACAGGTCAGGGA
>DASTJM010000049.1:0-10623 GCA_035716545.1 Streptosporangiaceae bacterium | reverse complement strand
GGCCCGTTGCCGCAGGCGGGCCGGCCCGTTGCCGCGGGCGGGGGCCGGCCGGGCCGTTGCCGCGGGCGGCTGAGGCGGCCTGCCCGGCGGCGGAGCTGAGCGGGTGACGGGACCGGGTCAGCGGCGGGCGGCACGGACGGGCCGCAATGCGCTCAGCCAGGCAGCAAGCATCCCCTCCGCGCCGCCGGGCCGCGCCCTCGCAAGGTTCACGGCAAGTCAGCCCGGCGGCGAGCCGCTCCGGAAAATGCCTGAAACTGTAACCGCGACCTAGCTAACTACGCCTGGTGATAGCTACCATTGCGCGAGGTATACCCAGGGCATCAGATTACCGCGTCTTTGCCATTGCAGGCATTCCGGACCGCGGGATTTGCCTCTCATATAGTGAGGCTCAAAAGCGACTCTAATACTAGCTGGAAATGGCTTGACCGCCGGCCGGCCGGGTTGACGTGATCGCAGATCGTGACTAGCCTGCGTAGAGGCCCTGACGTGCCTGATCCAGCGGATATTGACTGATTAGCCATTGACCAGGCTTCTCAAGTATGTCCGGAAATAAAAATGGCACGATCGGTTAAGGGCGCTTTTGGGAAAGAGGGAAACGGGATGACATCCTTGCTGTTGCCGACTCGGGGGCTACGGGTCTTGCGTGAGCACGGTGATACCGCTCGCGGCCCTGAGTGCTGACAGATGCTCACCATATCCGGGAAACGGGATGATCCCGGACTAGCGACTGAACTCCCGTTGGAACGCTATCCGATAATCCATACCAGGAACCGTCTTCGAGCCCATGGCCGGCTGGAGAACATACTCGGACCTCATGAGCTTTCTATCGCGAACAGCAGCCAGATCGACATCCGGCTCCATTCGTATAAGCTCGGATCGGTGCTGGTGAGCTATCTGTCCTTCGGGGCGAAGTCTCAGTTGCGGCTCAATGACCTTCAGTCTCGCTATCTCGTGCACATTCCCCTCGCCGGCAGCGTTATCGTCAGCTGCGGTGACGATCGTCAGATCATAAAGCCCGGTGCTGGTGCCGTGTGCTCACCAGGCGAATCCGTCACTATTTTGTGCTCGGCGGACTGCGGGCTGCTGGTCGTGGGAATGGATAGCAATCTGCTTCAAGCGCATACCCGGAGTTTGCTGCACCCGCGGCCGACCACGCCACTGAGGTTCGAGATCCCGATGGATATAACCTTAGGCGATGCCCGGGACTGGCATGAGATGCTGATATCTTTAGTCAATCTAGCCGACAACCAGATACGTCTGCTTGACCATCCATTGGTGGTCGCTGACCTCGAGCGAGCACTGATGACCGGCTTGGTCGTGGCGCAGCCCAATACGTATACCAGCCTCTTTGACGAGCGCGGGAGCGGGCACAAGCGCGGCTCCATCGAGACGGCGATTTTGCTTATTAACACCGATCCGGCCCGCAATCACACCGTCGCCAGCCTGGCTCGGGCGGCGGGAGTTAGCGTGCGGACACTGGAAAAGCAGTTCCAGCGCCGCCTCGGTGTCCCGCCCTACCGCTACCTCCGCCACGTGCGACTGGAAAGATCCAGGGCGGAGCTTACCGCGACGACAGACAGGGAGATCAGCGTCAGCGAGGTCGCGGCGCGATGGGGCTTCAACCATTTCGGTCGGTTTGCTCAGGATTACTACAGCCTGTACAACGAGAAGCCATCGGAGACACTGCGGCGCAGGCGGACCTTATGCTGCCCCTGAAAAGCTCATCGCGAGCGTGATCACGCAAGCCGCGCCCGGTGGTCAGCGCGCGCCGAGGATCTCGGCGGCCGGGCCCAGCACAGCGGCGACGACCTTGCCGGTGTCGGTGAGGTCAGGCAGCACGGCGTGAGCGCCTGCCGCCTGGAGGTCATCCGTGCTGAACTGCCCCGTCGCTACCCCCACGGCCCGGGCCCCCGTAGCCAGCGCGGCCTCGACGTCCAGCGGCGTGTCGCCCACCAGCACCGTCGCCTGCCCGCTGTAGCCAGCACCGTCGTCATCGGCGGCCGCCGCCGCTGCCCGTGTCCTCGCCAGGCCCACCAGGTCGGCCCTGACCTCGCTCTCATTGCCGTAGGCACCCGCATCCAGGTCCAGGTGCTCGGTCAGGCCGAACGGCTCAAGCTTGACCCGCGCCATCGCCCGCACGTTACCCGTCAGCAGGGACTGCCGCACGCCGGGCACGCACGCCAAGGCGGCGATCGCAGCCCCGGCGCCAGGCATCGCGTAGCCGACCTTGGCCACCAAGCAGGCCGTGCCGGGCGCGAACCGGGCCAGCGCTGCCTCGAAACGGAACACCTCGAGCGCCGGATCAGGTATCCCGGCGAGCGCGAGTACGTCGAGCGCGATCGCCCGGTCGGTCCGGCCCGCCATGTTGGCCCCGGCGGCCGCCTCGGGCAGCGACCGGCCGTACAGATCGGTGAACGCGAGCTGGTAGAGATAAATGCCTGCGCCCCTGGTGTTGACAAGGGTGAAGTCGACATCCCAGAGCACGAGAAAGACCGGCACGACCCCGGACATTACCAGCGCCGCCTGACCTGGTCAGGACTAGACTCAGGCTCGCAGCCTGCACACCCGGCGGCGGGCCACGGAGGAGGTTGCGCGTGCCAGGCCGGATTCGTGATGAGGATCTGCAGCTCGTCCGTTCCCGCTCGCCGCTTGCTGAGGTGGTGGGGGAGTACCTGCAGCTGCGCGGCGCTGGCGGCGGCTCGCTCAAGGGCCTGTGCCCGTTCCATGAGGAAAAGACCCCGTCCTTCAACGTCACTCCCGCCCGCGGTCTTTGGTACTGCTTCTCCTGCGCCGAGGGCGGCGACGTCATCGCCTTCGTCCGCAAGATCGACAACCTGAGCTTCACCGAGGCCGTCGAGCGGCTGGCGGCGAGAGCCGGCATCGAACTGCGCTATGAGCAAGGCGGCCACGTTCCTGGCCAGGAGCAGTCGAGGCGGCGCAGGCTGATCGCGGCGCACCGTGCCGCCGCGGATTTTTATGCTGAACAACTCCGCGGTGCCGGTGCTGGCAGCGCGAGGGAGTTCCTTGACTCCCGCGGATTCTCCCTGGCCGATGCGGAGCGGTTCGGCGTCGGCTACGCGCCCGACGACTGGGAGGTGACGACCAGGCACCTGCGCGGGCGCGGGTTCACCGAGGACGAACTGCTGTCAGGGGGACTGGCGGGCCAGGGCAGGCGAGGACTGGTGGACAAATTCCGCGGCAGGCTCATCTGGCCGATCAGGGACCTGGCCGGCGACGTGATCGCGTTCGGGGCTCGCAAGCTGGCTGAGAACGACAACGGTCCGAAGTACCTGAACACGCCAGAGACCCCCATCTTCAAGAAGTCATCGGTCCTGTACGGCGCCGATCTCGCGAAACGCGACATCGCGCAGGGCCGCCAGGCGGTGATCGTCGAGGGCTACACCGACGTGATGGCCTGCCATCTGGCCGGCGTGACCACAGCCGTCGCTACCAGCGGCACTTCGTTCGGCGAAGGTCACATCGCGATCCTGCGGAGACTGATCATGGACTCCGACAGGCTCACCGGCGAGGTAATTTTCACCTTCGATGGTGACGCAGCGGGCCGAAGGGCCGCGCTGCGCGCTTTCGGACTTGAGGAAAAGTTCAAGACACAGACCTTCATCGCGGTGCAGCCAGACGGCATGGACCCGTGCGACCTGCGCGGTAAAGAAGGCGACGCCGCGGTGCGGGACCTGGTCGCGAGCCGGGTGCCGCTGTACGAGTTCGCGGTGCGCAGCGCGATGAGCGATTTCGATCTTGAGTCGGCTGAGGGGCGCGTTGCCGCGCTCGACGCGGCCGCCAAGATCGTCGCCGGGATCAAGGACATCGCGCTCCGCAAGGTCTACGCGGCCAAGGTGGACCGCTGGATCGGGCTGATGGACGAAGACCTGGTGCTCGGCCGGATCGCCGCCTACATCCCGGGAAGCGGCGGTGCTGGCGCGGGCGGCGCGGGCAGGCCAGCCGACGGCGGCGCAAGGGATGGTCGCGGCAGGACCGCTCCGCGCCCCCAGGCAGCGGTCGGCTATGACAGCCGCGATCCGGTCGTCAACCTGGAACGGCAGGTACTCAAGCTCGCCATCCAGCGGCCGGCGCTGCTGGGGCCAGCCTTCGACGGCCTCGCGGCCGACGCGTTCACGGCGCCAGCACATCAGGCTGTTCGCGAGCTGATCGCCGACTGCGGCGGTGTCGCCGAGGCCGGGCCGCCCAGGGAATGGGTCGACCGGCTGCTTGACGCCGCACCGCACGACAACGCCAGGCTCTTCCTGACCAGGCTTGCGGTCGAGCCGGTTGAAGCACCGAGCGCGACCGGCGATCCGGACGAGCGGTTCGCCGAAGATGTGCTCGCCAGGGTGGAAGAACTATCCGTTTCCCGGCGAATCGTCCTAGTCAAGTCGCACTTGCAGCGGATGAACCCGCTCACCGAGCAGACCGAGTACAACCATATGTTCGGTGACCTGGTCGCTCTGGAGCAGCGTCGGAAGCTCCTGCTGGAGCGCACGGGAGCAGCGTGACATCTCTGAGGGTGTCTAAACTAACTCTGAGGTGACAATTTTCTAATCCCGCGACGGAGCGTAACTGCCGCAGACTGTTGTCCATGACTCCTGTGCTTGCTCCAACGCCGGATCAGGTTACCGATCTCATCGTCCGCGCGAGAGAGACCGGCACGGTCTCGCTCCCCGATCTCAACGCCGCCTTCGAGCGCTCCGAGCTGATGCCGGAGGCGATCGATGACGTCATGCGGCTTCTCGCCGAAGATGGCGTAGAGATCACTGACTCGGGTCAAGACGACATCGACGACCAGCGGCCATCGGTGGGCGCTGACCGGGCGCGCCGCGGCGGGACGAGCGATCTGGTTCGCATCTACCTTCGGGAGATCGGCAAGGTACCGCTGCTGACAGCCCACGACGAGGTGGAACTCGCCAAGGCAATCGAGGCGGGCTTGTTCGCACAGGAGATGATGCACGGCGGCTGTTCCATGGCTGCTGCGGACAGCGCGACGGCCTACGAGCTCAGCCTCATCACCGAGGAGGGCATCCGCGCCAGGCAGCGCCTCATCGAGGCGAACCTGCGGCTCGTGGTTTCCATCGCCAAGCGATATATCGGCCGCGGCATGGTCTTCCTCGACCTGATCCAGGAGGGCAATCTCGGCCTGATCCGTGCGGTCGAGAAGTTCGACTACACCAAGGGCTACAAGTTCTCCACGTACGCCACCTGGTGGATCAGGCAGGCGATCACCCGTGCCATCGCCGACCAGGCCCGCACGATCAGGATTCCCGTGCACATGGTCGAGACCATCAACAAGATGGCGCGCGTGCAGCGGCAGCTGCATCAGGATCTAGGCCGCGAGCCGACGCCAGCCGAAGTGGCGATCGAGATGGGCATGCCGCCTGACCGGGTCGCCGAGATCCAGCGGATCGCCCAGGAGCCGGTGTCGCTCCAGGCGCCCATCGGCGAGGAGGACTCCGACCTCGGTGACTTCATCGAGGACGCGGACGCCGTCGTGCCGATCGAGGCCGCCGCATTCATGATGCTGCAAGACCAGCTTGAGCAGGTGCTCGACACGCTCTCACCGCGTGAGCAGCGCGTCATCCAGCTGCGCTTCGGCCTGATCGACGGTCACCCGCGAACCTTGGAAGAGGTGGGCAGGGACTTCGGGGTCACCAGGGAACGCATCAGGCAGATCGAGTCGAAGACGCTGATCAAGCTGCGTCATCCGGGTCGCGCCCAGATGCTGCGCGAGTACCTGGCGAACTGAGCCGCCGCCGCGCTTGCGCTGGTCGCTGACGTCGGCGTGACTACAGCACTTCGTGCTGGCCGAAGTCATCTTCGGCCGGGACGAAAGGGCGGCTGCCATCGCCCCCTGTCGCCTGCGATACGGCGCCGTTATCTGACGCCGAGGCCGCATCCCGGCCCGACTTGCTCGCCGCTGAGCGCTTGCTGGTGACCTTGGACGCGCCCTTGCGCATGCCCGTGGCAGCCTTGTCCTTGGCCGACTTCGCCGTAGCGGAGGCTTGCGCCTGCAGCGCGCCAGCGGTCTGCTGCATGGCCGGGCTCTCAGCCGCCTTGCGGGCGAGCTGCTTGAGCTGCTCGTAGCGCTCGCGACCCGCCTGAGCCCCTAGTACATAGCCGATAGCCAGCCCGCCGATGAACGTGATCCGGTAAAAGCGCATATCAGCCTCATCTCAACGTCAGGCAGCCACCTCGCGCCGCAGTACCCCCGCAAGACTGCCCCCTATAAGCGCGGCGCTTGACTCAGGCTGTTCCTGCCCGGTGCGGAGATTGTTATGCGCCTGCGATCAGCGCGGGTCTATGTCCGGCGCGCGCAGGTGCGCGGGTGCGCTAACCTTGTCCCCGCGGCGCAGAGTTGCCAGGCAGCAGGATAGCCAGGTAGCGCTTGCCGTGCAGTCCCGCGTAGCTCAATCGGCAGAGCGTCCGGCTGTTAACCGGCAGGTTATAGGTTCGAGTCCTATCGCGGGAGCTCAGTCCGAGTGATCGCCAGCCCTCTCTCACCTGCGAGAACGCAGGAAGAGAGGGATACGCCATGGTGCAGTCCGCGCCCAAGCGTTCCAAGATCAACACAGATCCAACACAAACGAGTGCTGCCCAGCGGTCGCAGCGTGCCTGGGTGTCCAAGCGCGCGGCTTCCTCGGCTAGGCGAACATCGTCCCGCGTGATTGGCGAGGTGCGCGGCTCTTCCCATGACTCGGATCGGGTGGTGATGGAGGTTGGGGTGGGGGATTGTGGTGTAGCCGCCGGAGGGGTCCGGGCCGTGGCGGGCGGCGTTCGCCGAGGGCGGGCGGCGGCGGTTCCTCCAGGCCGCGACCGAGGCCGGGCTGGCGGTCAAGCTGGAGAATGTCCGCGACCGGCTGGCAGCGGGGGCGGGCAACGCCAGGAGTCGCCTCGCCTGCGGACCTGATCGCCTGGAGCAGCCATCCCATACCGCCCGCAGGTTAAGTTGATCGCGTGACCAGGGGAGGGCTTGAGTGGTCACTATTCTTCACATTTCTGACTTGCAGTTCGGGGCGAAGCACCGTTTCGGGCCTGACAGCCCGCTGGCCAGGAGACTTCTTGATGACTTGTCCTATCTGCGCGATCACTACGACCTGAGCGCCGATCTGGTGGTGGTGTCGGGCGATCTGGCCGAGCAGGCCAAGCCTTCGGAATTCGAGCAGGTTTACGAGTTTCTAGTTCAGCTGCCGGCGGGTTGGGTCTTGGCCGCGAGCGGGTCGTGATCGTGCCGGGCAATCACGATGTGAGCTGGTCAAAGTGTCAGGGATACTTCGCCTCTTGAGATCAACCGTGCCTTCAAGCGGTCATTGAAGTGCGTCCGTGGTGACGGTCAGGCGTAGCCGGGTGCCGGGGTGCGCTACAGGTCGAGGGCGGCGCGGAGGGCGATGGCGACTTGTTCGAGGGTGTCGGGGTCGATGCGGCCGGTGAGGTCGCCGACTCGGTCTTTGCGGATGGCGGTGATGCTGTCGAGGCGGATGACGCCGTTGATGGGGTGGGTGATGGGGACGGTGATGAGGATGTCGGGGGAGGCGCCGGTGGTGTCGATGGGGGCGGTGATGGTCCAGCCGGTGGCGGCGGATTCGTTGAGTGCGTCGTTGGACAGGATGACGGCATGCTGGTCGCGTCCGGTGACGCGGCTGTGGATGGTGCGGACTTCGCCGCGTCTCACGCGGCGGGTGCCTGGTCGGCTTCGGCGTCGTCGAGCCAGCCGCTGAGTTCGGGCAGGGTGGTGGCGGCGAGCTGGGTGCGGAGGGTCTCGTTGCGCAGCGCCCGGTCAACGAACGCGGACATGTTACCGCTAGGGACGACAGCCTTGGCAGCATCGAGAGTATGCGCCGAGAGCAGGAACGTGGCCTTACGCTTCTCCATACGATCCACCATACTCCCGGACGGCTAAACCTCTGTAGCGTTAGTGCCCGCGGCCAGAGACTCGATCTGGCTGATCACGCGGCTCAGCTCGCCGGCCAGCCGGTCGGGGACCCGGCCCGCGTAGCAGCCGGCCAGGGACTGGTAGTAGCCGATCTGCAGGGCGGGGTCGGGCTGGCTGAACCGCTGCCACACCGCCGGCCCGGCGTCGCGCAGGTCAGCGGCGATGGAACGGGCGTTGTGGAGCTTGTCGCAGGCCGACACCAGCAGGACGTCGGGATCGTCCTCAGCGGCCAGTCGCCGCAGGTACGCCTGCTTGCGGTCACGCCACGGCGGCTTAGGACGGCCCGGTTCGCCGACGGCGTCGGAGCAGGCCGCCACGATGGCGGCGACCCGGGCGCCGAGTTCGGACCGGATGCGCATTTCGGTGGCGGCGCCGTCGTCGGAGTCCTCGATCGCGTCGTGCAGCAGCGCGGCGATCGCGGCGTCTTCGCCGCCGCCGTGCTCGAGCACGAGTGCGGCGACGGACATCAGGTGAGCCAGGTAGGGGATGGCGGTTCCCTTGCGCACCTGGGTGGCGTGGATCTGGCTGGCCAGGGTGAACGCGTGCTGGAATCGGCTGGTCAGTAACGGCGCGCTGGCGCTTCTTTCCGGCATGAGTGCAGGCTATCCACTCCTGATCGGGCGCTGTCCGGTCAGGAGGAGCTGGTGCGACCTTTGAACCGGTGCCGGCCAGCGCAAGAACGCCGAACGCTCGCCCGGCCACGCTGATGCTGTGCTGCTGCTTCAGGCTTTCCGTGAAGAGCAGGTTGAAAGGTATGGGCTTCGCCGGCTCGCCCCGTCTAGGCCGGCGTGATTTCGTCTCACCCTATGGCCAGTTCGCTGTCCTGTATCTCGTCGGCGTATGTAGCCCTAGGCTGCGGGTTGCTGGCGCGGGCCGGGCAGTGCTGTCGTGGCTGGAGTGCACGGTCCGTCCGGCGAGTTCACGGAGTTCACCGGGCCTCGGTGATGTTCCCGCAGTTCACGGATTGATGCCATTCCTCCGCGCTGGCCTGCGGTGATCGACTGGCAGGGCGGGCCAGCGAATCTCGCGGCGCGATTATCGCAGGAGGAATTCGTTTGTCATGGGCAGGAACACCAGCCTCAGCCAGCCATCGGCCTTAACCGATACCCGGTCGGGAACGGCAGATGTTACGGTCGGTGCGGACGAGGTCCGGGCCGTGAGGGTGTTCGTCGGCGGTGCGGGTGGCCGTCGCCGACGATCACGAACCTGGCTCCCGGGCACCCGCTGCGAGACCGCTGTTGATGATCAGCAGTCAGAGGAAGGAACCCAGCCAATGTCAGATTCGACACTCACCGGCACCCAGCCAGGCAGTGCGCCGGCCGATGCTTCTATGTCTGTCAAGACGTTCTTCGGCTGGGATTCTCGGCGTGCTTGATGGCTGCTGCTGATGGTGGACAAGACAGGGATGGGTCGCTCCGGGGTGGAGGGCAGGCTTTTATCAGGTCACAAGTTCAGCAGGAAAGAGGGGCCCGGGGCGGTCGGCGGATCGTTCGAAGGCCAGCACGTCTGCGGCAGCCGGATAGCGGGCCAGGCCGCCCCGGGGGCTAGGGGCGTCAGCCCCGCGGGTAGGGGCAGACCTGGCGGGCGGCGTAGCGTTTCAGACAGCGGATGATCTCTTTTTTCGAGAGCCCCTCGGCGGAGCGGCGCTCGACGTAGGCGCGGGTGGCGGGGCGGGCGCTCATCCGGGTGATCACGATGCGCCACGATGCATGGTTGGCCTCGCGGTTCCCGCCACGGCAGTGCCGGTGCCGGCGGGTCTTCCCCGACGACGCCGGGATCGGGGCTACGGCGCACATGTGCGCCCAGGCGGCCTCGCTGCGCAGTCTTTCCGGGTGGTCGCCTGCGGCGATGAGGAGCATCGCGGCGGTGTCGGGGCCGACGCCGCAGAGGCTGAGCAGGTCAGGAGCGCGGGCGGTGACGAGCGGGATGATGAGCTCGTCGGGGCGGCCGATCTGGGCATCGGGGAATTCGACGCGGCGGACTGGTTCCCGCAGCGCGACGCGAAGCGAGTACTAGCGGCGTCGCCAGGGCGGGGACGCAGGGCCGCGACGGCGTCGGCGAGGGCGGCGGCGCGCAGGTCGGCGAACCGGGAGCGCAGCTCATCAGGGCCGGTCAGGATCAGGGCGCGGGCCTGGTTGACGGCTTAAGTCCGCTCGTGGCGGGCGCTGCGCTTGGCGACCATAAGGGTCCGGATCGCCTCCACCGCCCCGTCCCGCCCCTTTGGCGCGCCCGCCGCCCGGCCGGACAGGGCCGCACGGGCGGCGCTGACCGCGTCCAGCGGGCCGGGGCTTGCCGTTCCGCCTGCGGTCCTGCCGGTCGGCGCGATCGACTTCGACCACCCGGACCCCGTGCTTGCCGAGGTGCCGGGAAAGCCCGGCGCGGTAGCTGCCGGTGCCCTCCACGCCGATCAGCGTGACCTCGCCGAACCCGTCCAGCCAGCCCAGCAGGCTGGCATGCCCGGCCGACGTCGCCGGGAAGTCCCGCGTCCCGGGCAGCCCTCCGACAGGATCAGGAGCCGCGGCCACGTGAACCTCGGAGTGGGTGTCTACCCCGCCGGTGATGGCTCGTCTTTCTTCTACGATGGTCATTGCCGTCCCTTTCTGGTTAAGGGATGGCACGCACCTGCTCGTCGTCGGACCCGTGAACCCCGGCCTCTTGCCAGGCCGGGCAGATCAGTCGGCTGC
>DASTJM010000048.1:0-6726 GCA_035716545.1 Streptosporangiaceae bacterium | reverse complement strand
CCACGACCGGGCCACCCCCTACCACCGACCGCACAGCACGCAGGTCAAGGGCTACGCCATCATCTACAGCGGCGACGACCGCTGGATCGGCAACATCTTCCTCGGCGGCGACATTGCCAAGGCATACGGGTACGACACGACACAGGACGCCGATCCGGCAGCGGGCTACGGCACCGCCGCCTACGACGGCAGCCCGACATCCCTCAAGGACTACATCTGCCGCATCGCCAACCCGCCCGAAGGCAACGACAGTCGCATCCCCGGCGTGCGGGAGCCGGCCTACCTGCGCGACAACGTCTACGCGCCGGGCGCCAGCTTCTTTGCTGACGAGTGCTCCGCGCGGGCGCTCACCGGCCAGGTGTCGTTCGAGGTTGTCGAGGAGGGTGACGAGGTCTACCTGCTGGCGCAGCTGCCGCAGGCCTTCAGCGCCGTCCGCGTGGGCGTTGTCACCGGCGCCGACCTCCCCCGCCCCCGCCTCGTCGACGCGGACTTCGAAGAGCGCGACGGCACCCCGGTTATCGTCGACGTCGACCTGCTCGGCAAGCGCAAAGAACCAGGCCGCGACCATCCCGCCGGGCCGATCGCCGCCCTAACCCCCGGCAAGTCCCGTATCCGCGTGTGGTGAGCCAGCGCTGCTAACGGTAATCGGGGCTGGCCGGGGGTCTGTCCAACGCTCGGCTCTGTCGCACTTTCGGTGGTGACAGCAGCGGATCACCCTCAATGAGAATGGAGCGGTTCGCATGGTGGGACGTTAGGCCCACATCGTCACGTCATGCGAACTTCGGTATGCGCGGCTGCTGGGTAGTTTCAGGCCGCGTCTTGAAGCGCATACGGGTTGAGGATTTGCCTGCCCCACAACTGCTTGCGTTCGGTGGTAGTTAGCCGGGCCGCTTCTGCGGCTTCGTCCCATTCAGACCGGATGGTGTTTACCTGGTGGTCGATGATGTTCTTCGCCTCGGCCTTTGACAGCAGGTATGTGTCCGGGGCGGCGTCGATGCAACCCGCTAGCTGGCTGTAGCGGTAGCCGTCCCTGCGGATCGCCATCGCTTGTGTCGCTTCTCCGCCGGAGCGTGGTTGCGGGCAGATGTCGTAGGCAGGCGTGAGCGTGAGGTGCTCGCCATCCCAGAAGGCGGCGTGATTGCGAGCGTGGTCGTCGGTATTGCTGACGCAGATGTTGAAGACAATGCGGGAGAACAGTTCGCGGAGCGTCTGCCGGGGCTTGGTAAAGCGGATCCGAATAGCGTCGGCTAGGTCGTAGTAAGTCGCGTAGCGCCCCATCATGACGTCCAGGTTGAGGATGGTCAGTGCCGAGACGACCATCCTGCGGAGCGGCTGGCGGAGGCGTACCGGCTGATAGCTGAGCTGACCGGGCAGGTGGAGCTGCTGACCGGGCATGTGGAGCGCTTGAGCGGGCGGGCGGGGGAGCTTGAGCGCCAGGCCGGCAAGGACTCATCCACGTCCTCGCGGCCCCCTCGTCTAACGCTGCGCGGGCCGGCGCCACCCAGAACACGACCATTGATCTGTTGCCGGGGGTAGTGCTGACCATCGGGACCAGCGAAATCCAGCTCTCCCTCTCCAAGCAGGTCGTCACGGAGATCGAGACCCTGGCGGGCCTCGGTCAGAGCATCGCCTCGCTCGTCGGAGCCATCCTCGCCCTCGCCGGGGTGCCGCTCGGCGCGGAAATCGCCGCCGTGGTCGCCGACTCCCTCGGCATCGCTGACGACCTCTTCAAGCTGTGCGTCGGCGCTGACGGCAGCTCCACGTTCACAGTCTCTCTTAACGCGCTGCCGTCCTGTTCAGGGCTTTCCGAGCTCATCTGACCCGGATTCCCGACCAGGACCCGACGTCACACTGGCAGCTGGCATTGCTCCCGGCGCTGACGACCGTGCCGTCGGCGCGCAGGCCGAGGGTGTGAGCCGAACCTGCCGCCACCGCGACGACGTCCCGCCAGTCGCCGACGTCGCACTGGCCGTGGGTGTTGTCTCCGGCTGCGAGCACCTGTCCGGACGCCGTGGCTCCGACGGTGTGATAGCTGCCCGCGGCCAGCGCCACCACATCTTCCCACTCACCGACGTCACATGCTCCGGTGCTCCGGTCCCCGGTCGCGAGGACCCGCCCGTCCCCCCTGAGAGCGACGGTATGCAGGTAACCGGCTGCGACGGCGGTGAGATCGCGCCAGCCGCCAACCGCGCACTGCCCCCGGCGATTGTTCCCCGCGGCCAGCGCGCGGCCGTCCGCCCGGACTCCGACCGAATGCCAGTCACCGCAGGACAGGGCCACCATCTCGCGCCAGGACCGCACATCGCACTGCCCTTCCGAGTTCCGGCCCACCGCCAGCACGGTGCCATTCGCGAGGAGCCCGAGCGTGCGGCGCCAGCCCGCAGCCACTGCTGTGACGTTGCGCCAGGCGGCGACATCGCACTGGCCGTTGCCATTCCACCCTGCTGCCAGCACGGTGCCGTCCGATCGAAGCCCGACCGTGTGAGACCTGCCCGTGTTGGCTGCGGTATGGACATTGCCCGCAGCCACAGCGACGACCTCTGCCCACCGCCCGGTACGGCACTCGCCAGCCGCATTATCCCCCACGGCGAGAACGGTCCCATCCCAGCGGAGGCCGACCGAATGACGCCTCCCGGCCGCCAGCGCCGGCCCGCTTGCCCGCATGCCGCCTCCTCACCAGACAGGCTAATCAGACGGCTATGTCCAACGGACCGGACAGGGGCAGCACAAAGGAGAAAGGGGCGCCCAGCCAGGCTGGCGAGCTACCGTAGAAGATGACCGGCGTCCTGACGGGCGCGACCCGGTGTGGTGTACTGCTAGGCCATGAAGGCCGCGCCTCAGCTCAGCATGCTGTGGGAGTCAGCCGACCCCGAACAAGCTCTGAGCCAGCGCTTCGGCTTCCCCGATGCTGTTTCCGTGGTCGGCTGGATGGGTGACGTCCTTGGGGGCGCCTGGGCCATCGCGGTTGATGACTGCGATCGCCTGATCATCAGCGGCGGCAACCTGCTCGCGTGGATCACGGCCGATGGCAGGCGCCTCATCGCGAAATGGTCCGTGGTCCCGGAGTTGTTCCAGCGCCTGGCCGATACGACAGCACTTACCATGTGGCTTCACCACAGCGGCATCCCTGTCGCCGCTCCGGTGCCGGCCAGCGACGGTCGTCTTCGGGTATAGCTGGACAGCGTCTCGGTTGGCGTCTCCCCCGTCATCGACGGTGATCTCCTCGATGTAAGGGACCTGGCACAAGTCACCGAGGCGGGCCGGATGCTGGCGACGCTCCACGACGCGATGGCCGCCTACCCCCGCCGCATCGGCGGCGGCGCGGCGGCCCGGCATGAACAGCTCGTTCACAATGACTTCCGGTCCGCCAACCTCCTTCACGACGGCAGGAATATCGCGGCAGTACTCGACTTCGAGGACGTGACCTACAGCTCAAGGGTCTCGGACCTGGCCAAGGCAACGGCGCTGCTCGGAACTCGCTTCCACGACTGGGGGCCGACAAGCCAGCACGTCAGGGAAGCGTTCGTCGGGGCATACTGCGACCAGGCTCCGCTGACCAACACCGAGTACCACCAGCTGCACAGTGGCATTGACGCTGTCATGAAGCATTTCGGCTGGGCCGACGGCCAACCCTGACGTTCAGGGTCGAATTAGTTCAATCGAGCCAAATGGACGGACGCAGGTGACGCCTGCGGCTCTGTTGTCTGCTTCCGCCTGGTAAGCGACACTACCTATGACTTCCTGGGAAGCCAGATGGGCAGAGCGCGGTGGCTGCATCTCCGACGGGCCGGCCGGCGAACTCGCCGCCTACAACGCCACGACCGGCAAGCTGATCAAGGTGCTGCACAGGTGGAGGCTGGCAACGGCAACGATCTATTTCTGCCAGGTGTCCGCCGACGCGACCGGAAAGCTCCTGCTCGCCAATTACTCCTCAGACGTCGCGTCACGGACGAGCTTGATCGGCATCAACCCGCAGACGGGCGCGACGGTCAAGCTCCCCGTCCGGGGCGACTACGTCGTCGATGGCATCGAGGCAGCCTGGTAGCGGGCACAGCCCTACTGCACGTAACGCCTTCACGGCCGTGGACCGGGTCGCCGCCCGCCACCGGCAGGATGACCGCCCGGTCCACGATGCGGCGGGCCTAAGATGCACAGCCTTCGCGAGGTATGGCTGAATTGCCAGTGCCAGGAAGGCTCAAGGCTCCGAGGATGGTCACTCATGCCCGTAATGACATGTTCGGATGGGCAGTCGCCATATCGGACTCCACGGCCGTGGTTGGGGCGCCCGGCGCGCATAATGGCAACGGGAGAGCCTACATTTTCATCCGCTCAGGAAAGATCTGGCGTTACAGGGCGACGGTGGCAGATCCTAAGCAGGGGTCAATAACGGATTCGGCTGGGCTGTGGCCGTTTCGCAAACCCGCTTATATTGACACTTGTTACTTTTTGGAGTACGCTGTGCGTTGATAATTAATTTAGAGAAATGGAAAAATTACACTTGACTCGGACAGTGACGTTACGTCGTTATGCAATGCGAATACTGGCATGTGCGGTCTTGATGGCTGCTGCGCTGACAGGTGCCGGGCTTTCGGCCAGACCGGCATTGGCGTCTGGCTCGGCGCAGCTATTGCCTGCTGCTGGGCAGTTCTTTCCGGTTTCGCCGGTCGAGGCAATGGATACGCGTAGCGGAATCGGCGGGGTCGCGTTGTCGCCACTCAGCGCCAACGAAACGGTTACATTCCCTGTTGAGGGAGTGGGCGGAGTGCCGGACAATGGGGTATCCGCCGTTCTCGTGGAGCTCTCGGCGTACGGCCCGACTCAGAGCGGCGGACTTGAGGACTTCGACCCCGACGGCTCGAATCCAGCGATCTGGACCGTGCCGCTTGGTCAAGGCGAAAGCAACACAGTGAGCGACGTCGTGCAAGTTAGCGCGTCAGGCTACGTTTCGGTAACCAATGATAGCTCTGGCACGACCGATGCGTCAGTAACCGTCCTGGGCTATGTCCAAGATGAGACAGCCCAGCAGGCCGGAGACCTATATGCGCCGTTGCCGTATGCTGGTATCCTTGACACCCGCTCCGGTCTCGGTGCACCGCGAGCGCAGATCCCGGCCGGCGGGAGCCTGACATTCCAGGTAACCGGTGTTGGCGGCGTTCCGGCCGACGCCGCCGGTGTCGCCGTATATTTGGGTGTTTCCAATGAATCGCAGAGCGGATGGGTATCTGCCTTTGCTGCGGACAGGAGTGATCCAGGCCTCCGGGTTCTCAGCTACCAGCCCACTGACAAGGTCCGGAATCTGTACGTGGGGCCGCTGTCAGCTTCTGGTCAACTCACTGTGGTGAATCACGGCTCCGCTGCGGTCGACATGATGGCCGCCGTGCAAGGTTACCTGATCAGTCCGATGGCATCCGAGCTAGGCGATACCTATAATGCGGTGACGCCGCAGCGGATTGCAGACACCCGCAATGGCACCGGCGGTGTGCCCGCCACTTCCATTCCCGCAGGAGGTTCCATCACCTTCGCTGCGACCGGAGTTGACGGGGTGCCCAGTTCGGGAGTACCGGCTGTGGTGGAAGGAGTCGCGGCGAGCAACCCGACCGCCACCGGGTTCTTGTCGGTCTATGCGGCAGGCACGACAGATCCGGGTAACGGGGCTGTCAATTTCAACTCAGCGGATCAGCAGGACAATGACCTCACTACCGCGCTGGTTTCGAGTGTTTCACCGACAGGTGAGCAGACCATTACCAATCACAGCACGGGCACCGTCGACGTCGTGGTGTCGATACGGGGGTACTACATCGCCCCGACAGGACCATCGGCACCGGACCAAGCCGATGCAGGAAATCAGAATGGCACGGCGACCGTGGACTGGGCGGCGCCGGTCTCGGATGGCGGCGCTCCGATCACGTCCTATCAGGTCACCGTCTACAACGCCGACGGCAGCGTGAACCAGTCAGTATCCGCGGGCCCGGCCGACACCTCAGCTACGATCTCGGGCCTCAGCGCGACGGGCAGCTATTCGGCGAGCGTCTACGCCGTCAATCCTGTTGGCTCAAGCGATGCTGCCACGATGTCCATAAATGTCGTGCCCAACGATTGGACGACACCACAGACATCGAGCCTCGATTTCTCGGTCACTATGGACATAGATCCTTCGACGGGGGACCTTACTCTCGATAGCGCTACCTCCAGTGACGACACCTACGCGTCGGATGGGTCACTGATCTCTTCCGACACAGTTGATCCTGCATCCACGGCGGACGTCTTTACCGGAAATGGGATCGGCAATTTTACTTGCGTCAAAAAGACTGGCAGCGGCGTAACATCCCATACACCCTGGCATGACTCCGACAGTAGTGCCGGGAGATCATTTGACTATATGCACGAGAGTTATACCGTGAAAAATGCCCGTCAGCTGCAAGGGCCGGGCGGACAGTACGAGACTTTCCAGGACATGATTTGCAGCACCGGCGGCGGCCAGGCAGGCACGAACCATCATCTGTGGTTCACCGGCACTGCCGTTTCGCTCGAACGTGATAAGGAATTCAAGATCGGGCATAAATGGGGTACAGGCGAATCGAACGGTTCGGTTAACACATCGCTCAATTTCCAGCTCTCGGCTGGAGTCGCAACCGTTGCGGCGAGCATCGGAGTCACTGTGGGCGGCGGCACCTACGGAGGTGACTTCTTCGAAAGTACCGACATGCCTAATTACCCAAAGACCGC
>DASTJM010000047.1:0-67786 GCA_035716545.1 Streptosporangiaceae bacterium | reverse complement strand
CGGGGGGAGGGTTGCCGGGTTGGGGAGGGTTGGCGGCGTGGCGGGGAGGGTGGCCGGGTTCCGGGGGGAGGGTTGGCGGCGTGGCGGGGAGGGTTGCCGGGTTCCGGGGGGAGGGTTGCCGGGTTGGGGAGGGTTGGCGGCGTGACGGGGAGGATTGTCGGATTCCGGGCGGAGCGTTTTCAGGTGCGGGAGGTCTTTCGTCGTGGGGCACAAAAATCCTCCCGGACGCGTCAACCCTCCGCCAGGAGCGCGGACAACCCTCCCGGACGCAAGAACCCTCCCGTCAGAGGCGCGGTACCCGGTACGCCGATACCCCGGAATGCAGAGATACCCGGGTACCCCGGTGCGGCCCTGGTCAGAGAAGTCCGAGGCGTCCGGCGGAAGAGATCGCCTGCCGCCTGGTGGTCACGCCGAGCTTGCGATAGACCGAACGCAAGTGTGTCTTGACGGTGTTGATCGACAGGAACAGCGCTTCGGCGATCTCCTGGTTGGTCATGTGCGACGGCAGGAAGCGGAGCACCGCGAGCTCGCTGCCGGTGAGCGGCACGCTTGCGGGGGTGCCGGCTGGCCGCGACGGGCGGATCTCGAATCGCTGCAAGATCCTGGCCGCCACGGCCGCGCCCTGGCTGGTGGGTCTGATCAGGACGGTGAGCGCGGACCGCGCCGCCGAACCTCCGTCGAGAAATGGCCGGTACAAGCCATGCGGCTCCGCGAGCGTCAGAGCGTAACCGAGCCGGTCGGCGGCCTGCCCGGCTTCGCCGAGCCTGCGATCGGCGATCGCGGCAAGTACCAGGGCAGAGATCCGGTCGAGCAGAGTGACCTGGTAGGAGGTGGCCGCCGCGAGTGACTCGACGGTACTGAGCGCGGCCGCGCTGTCGCCCTCGGCGAGTTGGGTCTTCGCGGCGGCAAGTTGCAGGCTGGCCAGGCGGCGAGTCTCGTCATCGGCGGTGGCCCTGGCTACTACGAGCTTCGCCCGCGCGAGATCGTCTTCGCCCAGCGCGATGTCGGCGTCCAGCGCGGTGAGCTCGGTGTGGAACGCTCCGCCGGCCGCGCGTGCCGCAGCCGAGATTCCATCGCGCCAGGACGCCTGGCCAGCATGGTACGGGCCGTCGGGGGCGGCCAGCGCGTCGTAGCGGAGTCTGGTCACCAGCCTGCGGGCCGTGCCGTGATCGCCCTGGCACAGCGCGAGCCTGACTTTGGCCAGGGTCGCTAGGGTCTCGGCCACCGATGCGCCGGGATCGCGGGTCGTACCCGTGGCCTCGTGCTCATCGAGCAGTCGCCGTGCGATGGCTGTCTCATCCTTGGCCAGGTGCAGATAGACCGCGCCGATCCTGGCCAGCCGCGGCGCTAGCGCATCGCCGCCACCACCGTCCTCTTCGGTGGCGGAGATCAGATTCCGGGCCGCGATGCAGTCGCCGTACATCGCCTCAGCGATCGCGCTCCAGCCCCGTGCCCGGGCCAGGAACTCGGCCCGTCCGCCCTGGCTGAGCTGTCCGCGCGCGTGATCCAGCGCCTCTCGCGCGTCCGCGATGCGCAGGCTAGCCAGCGCGACCACCCCTGTCGCGCTGGACAGCAGTCCGGCCGCCTGATGCTCGGCCGCGGTGCCTGCGCTGACGGTTGCCTGGTGCGGGACCGGCACAGCCTTGGCTGCCTGTCCCGTCGTGATGGCATGCATCAGCTGGAGCGCCTGAAGCCAGGCGGAAATCATCGGGCGCTGGTCAGCCGGACAGCTATCAAGCGCTGCACGGGCGTTGTCCAGGTGAAGTTGGGTCGCGCAGCCGTCGCCCGTACGCAGGCCCGCCGCGGCGAGCGCCCCGGCCACCGCCGCGTCGCTGGTAAACCGGCTGGACGGGAACGCGGCAAGCACCGGCTCGAGCGCCAGTGCCGGACCTGGCAGCAGCAATTCTGGTCCCGCTTCGGCCAGGACGCTGGCGGCGAAGTCCCAGTCGCCGCCAGCCGCGGCGCTACGGAGTGCGTCCGCGTGCTGGCCGCGGGCGGCTTGCCAGCGCGCGGCCCGATTCGCGAGCAGCGGCAGCTCGGCGGGAAGGTCGCGGCGCAGCTGAGCGCGCAACAGATCGAGCAGCAGCGGATGATAGCGGTATTCGATCTCGGGACCTGGCCCCTCGGGCCTGATCATGACGTTTTCCCGGCACAGCCGGTCCAGGATGGCCGATCCGTCTTTGCCTGCCGTCAGCGTGTCGGCCAGATCACCGCAGATCCGGTCGGCCACGCTCGTCCTGAGCAGGAAGTCACGGTGGCTGTCAGGCTGCGTGGCCAGGATCTCATCGCGCAGGTAGTCGGCGACCTGGGGCTCATCCCCGGTGATGCGCCACGGCACCCGGGCAGCCCGGTCTGGGCCCGAGCGCATCGCGGCCAGCCTCAATCCGGTAATCCAGCCCTCGGTGCGGGCAAGCAACTCGTCAAGTTGCTCCGCCGGCAGTTCGATGCCGAGCATCTCGAAATAGGCCCTGGCCTCCGGGGCAGTGCAGGCCAGCTCGCTGGCCCCGATCTCGGCGAGATCGCCGCCGACCCGTAGCCGCGCGACGCTCAAGCCGTTCAGATGGCGCCCGGCCAGCAGCAGCCGCACTGACGCCGGCCCGTGCCTGACCAGCTGGTCCAGGCCCGCCAGCGAGTCGCTGCCGGTCAGTGCCTGCACGTCGTCGATCACGAGCGTGACCGGGACGGTCAGCCGCTCGGCCGCCCGCGTTAGCCGCAGCGGAAAGCTAGGGTCGTCAGGGTCAGGCAAGTCACCCGCGAGATCACTTGCCGCTGGCAGCTCGCAAAAGGCCGCGCTGACGTGACTCCACAGCCTGCCAGGCTCGCGATCGCCTGGATCGAGGCTGACCCAGGCGATGTTGCCCGCGGACGCGTGCCCGGTCGCCCAGAGAGCGCAGGCAATTGTCTTTCCCGCTCCGGTTGGCCCGCATACCGTCGTCACCCTCAGGGCGGCCGCGCACTGGATCAGGTTGGTAACCCGCTGCCGGTGCAGGAGGGGCACGCTCGGGCGCGGCACCCTGAGCTTGTCGCGCGTCAGCCGACGCTCGATCACCGCGCGGCCAAGCCTGGCCGGCCACGCCGCAGCGGATTCGCGAGCCTTGTGCCCGGCGGCTGGCTCGCTGATCGTGCTCGTCATTTATCCCCCGACGGGCATGAGCGCTGCGTCGCCGTAGTTCAGTCAGGCCCCATTCCCGACGGGCGAACGCGCAGCTCAGAACCCGATACCGACCGTACCCGCAGGATGCGGGCAGCAACCGCGCATCGGGCGCGTCGCGGGGCGACCTGGCCAGCGTGGTGGCGGCTACTCCTCGCTGAAGGCCTCCCTCAGCTTGGCTTCCTGGTCGGCGGACAGGTTGGTCCTGATCAGCTCGGCGTCGGTCGAGCTGAACCGCTCGGCTACCCGGTCCATGACGGCGTCAGAGCTCAGCAGGAACAGCGCCGAGGTTCCGGGAGTCACTTTCTCCCTGACGTCCCGGATGAACGAGTCGCTGATGCCGACATCGGCCATCGAGCCGATGAGCGCGCCCGTCGCGGCTCCGATCGCGAGGCCCAGAATCGGGATGAAGAAGATCAGGCCGAACAGCAAGCCCCAGAAGCCGCCGCCAAGCGCGCCCGCTTTCTTTGTATCGCGCAGTTCGCGGGTCTTTGGCTTCTTCCTGCCCTCCTCCCAGCTCACCGTCGCAGCGTCGATGACCTGAATGAGCTCTTGCCGCTGCAGCCGCAGCAGTTCATCGAGCGCGTCCTGCGCGCCGTCAGGTGACCTGAACTTCCAGACAGTCAGCGATGACATGCCGGGCTCCTCCCTCTATGGCCGGCGGTGGCGCGCGGCCGCCTCTTGCTGCCACGGCCACGATCGGGCAGCTCGAACCGCCGCACATCACCCGGCCCGAGTGAAAGGGACAGCCGAATCAAACTTCACCCAGTCAGGATGACGCGGCCGGCGCTCAGCGGCGTTCACTGGCGCACATGAGGAAGACGCAACAGCGCGAGCAAGCAGGAGGCGTTCCCGCCCAGCGCGGCACGGCTACGTCGGCGCGATCGGCCCGTCAGGCCGCTCGCCAGCCGGCCCGCAGGTATCAGCTGGACACCTCGATCAAGGACCTGACTCCCGCTGAACGGGCCGAGCGCGGCAGGCAGCTCAGGTCCGAGGTGCCGAGAAGCGGCCACGCTGAGATCGGCGCGGCGGCAGACGGACGTGACCCGATCCAGGCCCTGATCGAGCAGTCGGCCAGCCGCGAACCCGATCTGGTGCCTATCAGGTACGGCCGGATGCTCGCCTCGCCGTTCTCCTATTTCAGGGGAGCGGCCCTGCCCATGGCGAATGACCTGGCCGGTACCCCAGTCACCGGCCTCTCGGTGCAAGCGTGCGGCGACGCCCATGTCGGCAACTTCGGGTTGTTCGGCACGGCCGAGCGCCACCTTGCCTTCGATATCAACGACTTCGACGAGACTTTGCCGGGCCCGTGGGAATGGGATGTGAAACGGCTGGCAGCAAGCCTGGAGATCGCGGCACGCGACAACGGCATCAAAAGCATGCAGCGTACCGACCTGGTGCGAGCCGCTGTGCGTCGGTACCGGCTCACGATGGCGATGTTCGCCGGCCAGGCGAACCTCACAGTCTGGTACGCGCGGGCCGATGTCGACCAGCTGACCAGCCAGCTGTCGAAGCGGCTGTCGAGCCGGCGGCGCCAGGGTATCGAGAAGGGCGTCGCCAAGGCCCGCGTCAAGGACAGCATGCAGGCGCTGGACAAGCTGACTATGACCGTGGACGGCCGTCCGCGGATCGTCGCCGACCCGCCGCTGGTCGTCCCGCTCTCGAGCCTGCTCCCGGAGGATGCCGACCCGAGCGGCATCGAGTCACAGCTCATCGGCCTGATCGACCGATATCGGCGGACGCTCCCAGCCGACCGCAGGTACCTGCTCGGCCAGTACCGGTTCGAGCACGCTGACGTCGCCCGCAAGGTGGTCGGCGTCGGGAGTGTGGGCACTCGCTGCTGGATGATGCTGATGCTGGGCAAGGACGCCGCCGACCCGCTCTTTCTGCAGATCAAGGAGGCCGGGCCTGCGGTGCTCAGCGGTTTCGCGGGGGCGAGCAAGTACGACAACCAGGGCCAGCGCGTGGTCGAGGGCCAGCGGCTGATGCAGGCGGCTAGCGACATCTTCCTTGGCTGGCTCAGGGTCAGCCCGGCGCCCGACGGCGTGGTCAGGGACTTTTACGTCCGTCAGTTGCGCGACTGGAAGTACTCGTTCGACACCCAGGCGATGGTGCCCGCCGGCCTATCCGACTATGGCGAGGTGTGCGGCTGGACCTTGGCCCGTGCACATGCCAGGTCGGGTGACCGGATCGGGATCACCGCGTACCTGGGCACATCCGACACCTTTGACAAGGCGGTCGCCGAGTTCGCCGCTCGCTATGCCGATCTGAACGAGCAGGACTTCATGGCGCTTGACGAGGCGGCGAAAACGGGCCGGGTGCTGGCCCAGCGCGGGGTGTAGCGGTGCCTGGCCTGGCCTGGCACCGGTGAAGCAACGCCGTGGTGACCGTGCGGCTGTGAAGACCGCACGGTCCCAGGACGCGATCATTAGAGCGGACGGACCTGCTCGGCCTGTGGACCCTTCTGGCTTTGGCCAGCGACGAATTCGACCCGCTGGTTCTCCTCGAGGTTGCGGAACCCGTCGGCCATGATGGCGGTGTGGTGCACGAAGACGTCGGCGCCGCCGTCATCGGGAGCGATAAATCCGTAGCCCTTGCTTGAGTTGAACCATTTCACGGTGCCCTGAGGCATGTACTTCTCCTAGTTGAGCGATCTTCGGGACCCACAACGATGGCTCCCTAACTGCGTGGCCCCCATCTAACACCATCGGGGCCGGTGATGGTCCGCCGATGAGCATGGCGGTCGATGCGGCTCCTCACAGGACTAGCGCAGGCGCTGCGAGTACATCGCATCCACCCGGTAGGGGATGCCGACGGTTTCCTGCTGCCTTGTCTGTGGATGTTCGGTCAGTATCGTTCGTATTTCATCGAGGACGTTGCCCTGACAGGCCGCCGGCAGCACGGCGATGTGGCTGACACTGCGCATCCTGTCGATGACCTCGTCGTGGCTGCTGTAGTGCACATGGAAAAAAGTCTCCTCGGTCCACGGAGACCAGTTGCTGTCGCCTGGCCCGGCCAGGTACCGCTCGCTGCGGGCCAGCGACTTGTCAGCCGGCCCCGCGCGGTCTCGGTGCTCCCGCCAGGGTGCCCTCCGCTCAACCCGGTCCATCACCGACCAGACCTGATCGACCCATTCAATGCTGCGTTCCCTGGCGTTCCAGATAAGGCCGAGATAGCCGCCAGGCCTGACGACCCTGGCGATCTCGGCCATCGCCTTCCTGGCGTCGAACCAGTGGAATGCCTGCGCGACCACGACGGCGTCAACAGACTTGTCGGCCAGCGGCAGCGCTTCGGCCACGCCGGCTAGTACGGGCACGTCGGGCAGTCGGTCGCTGAGCCGTTCCCGCATGGAATTCACCGGCTCCACGGCGATGAGATCAGCGCCCGCGGTCGCCAGGAGCGCGGTCAGCTTGCCGGTACCCGCCGCCAGGTCGACGACCTGCCGTCCAGGCCCGATGCTCAGCTTCTCGATCATCCAGGCGATGGCCTCTGGCGGGTAGGACGGCCTTGCCCGGTCGTAAGCGGCAGCCTCGGCTCCGAATCCGCGTGCCGCGATCTCATGAACTTCGCTCATCTGGCCGCTCCCGTCCTGCACTAACCCGCTCGCGCGACTCTGCGCGATCCCGGGTCACCTACGTTGGCTTCCCTCTCGGGCGGCCGTCATGCATCACACTGCGTTAAGGCTATGACGTGATCTTCTTTGGTTTCTTGACTTTCGGTGGCATCGCGGTGGTAAAGGCGGCGACCGGCTCGGCGCTGAGCTAAGGCGCCGGGTAGAGGCCGACGGACTCAACCGGGAGCTCCGGGGAGCCAGGGTGGCTGGTGTACAGGCGCATCCCGATCTGCGGGTAGTCGAGGCCGGAGTCGTACGGCTCGCCGTCGAGGCCGGCTTCTCTCAGGTCACGGGCGACGTCGGCGAAGGGACGGTCGAGAAGCTGGATGTCATTCCAGCGCGGATCGGCCGGTGGTACCAGTTCGATGTAACTGAGCAGGCCATCGGAGCCGTAGGTCAGCATCGCGCCGTGCTCGGCGTACAGGTCGGTTGGCCCGCTGTCAGGCGTCCGGTTGAACCGCGCCTTCGGAGCGCCGAGCCTGCTGTGAACGGACTCGGCGCTCTCGCCGAAGCTGGCATCGGGCATCGATGCTGACCACATGGCGCTATTGTCCACGTTCCTTTACCAGCCAGGGGGCAGCTTGCTGATCATCTCCAGAATCGCGTCGTCGTACTTGCTGCCGAACTTGCCCTGAATATCGGCGATATCCATCAAGATCGCGTCCGCGTAGTTGCCCGAGGCGATCAGGCTGGCCTGGGTCGCCCGGTAGGCCTGAGCGGCGCGCGAGGATCCCCAGCTGGCGGTCTGGTAGTGGTCGGCTCGGTCCATCTGGATCGCCGGGCCATCGTCGGTTGTCAGCGGGCTGACCGAGTCCGCGGGCATGTGGTGAATCTCCTGGCCAGGGAAGTTCTTCTTGGTCAGCGGGTCCTTGAGATCCTTGTAACGGCCGCCGTGGTAACAGGTGGTGTTATGTACCAGCACGGCCATGCCCGGCGCGGCCGCGCCGGCGCCGCCTGGCTGCTCGCCGTGAGCAGGAGCGGGCTCGACATAGAAGTCGTGATCGCGCGGGACGGTGAGGTCCCACATCCAGCCAGCCGTGACCGCCGGAGCATGGCCGCCGAGCACTGTGATCGTGCTGCCGTCTCGCGCGCGCAGCCGGTCGCCCCGGCGAAGGGCGGCCGCCTTGACCCACTGGCGGGTGCGCGTGACCCAGAACAGGTGCGTGCGCGTCGTCCTGAGCGTGACCCGGGCACGGGTATTGCCGATGGTCAGGTCATAGCGGTTGGTGTCGTAGTGGACGACGACCGCCGAGATCGCGGTCGAGCTTTTCTTGCCGGTCTTGGTGCTGGTGGCCAGCACTCGCTGGCCGATCCGCAACTTGCTGATCGCTTCGGTCCGGCCGCTGGCCAGCAAGACCAGCGTTCCCGCCGTGAAACTCTGGAGCGGGCAGGTCTCGCCCGGCTCGTCTTCTGCTGGGCTCTGGTCACCGCCGGGCTCCGATGATGACGGATCCGATGACGGCGTTTCGTCGGACGGACCCGAATCGGCCGACGGCCCGGAATCGGCCGGCGATCCCGAGTCAGCGGACGGGCCCGAGTCAGCGGACGGGCCCGAGTCGGCCGACGGCCCGGAATCGGCGGATGGGCCCGCGTCGGCGGACGGACCCGCGTCGGCCGCAGCCGAGGTGGCGTCGCTCGCGGAGCTGTCGAGCGCGCCGTCGGTCAGGTCGCTGGCCGCGTCGGCGGCGTCATCGATGACCGCAGGGCCAAGTCGCGAGCCGATCGCCTCCACGACCGGGCCGAGCAGCTCGGCGCCGAGACCGCCGAGCAGACCGGACGCCGCGCCGACCGCCGCGCCCTGCAGCGTCGTGGCGGCGAAGCTGCCGAGGCTCCACTTGCTGACCGGGGTGGTCATCGCGTAGGTCACCGCGTTGCCGACCGCGCCGGCCAGCGCGCTGCAGCCGACCAGGCCGGGCAGGGACGCGGCTCCGGCCGTCAGGGCGGTGACTGCCGCCTCGCACCCCATGAACACCGCGGTGCTCGCGACGAAGGAGGTAATCGCGGCCGCGTGCTGCTGCACGAACTGCTTCGCGGCCGTGGCCACGTATTTCACCGCGTGGTAGGTGACCACCGCCGCCTTGACGACGGTGCCGACGACGGGGATGTTGCTAGCCACGTGCACGATCGCGTGCAGGGCCGTGCTCGCCGCGTCCTTGAGCTTCTGCGCCGCCGTGGTGATGGTGTGCACGGCGGACATCGCGAAGTGCGCCAGGTTCCTGGCCTGGGACAAGAACGCGTTGAACCCTTGCCCCGCGAGGTTCGCCAGCCCGCTGGCGGCGCTGCCGATCGCGCTGCCGACGGCGTGTGCCGCGCTGCCGATCGCACTGCCCACCGCGGCCGCGGCCGTATGCACGGCGCTGCCGATTCCGCTGGCGACCGAGCCGAGCGCGCAGAAGAAGCCGCTGCACGTGCCAAGCGGGTCGGTGTCGGTCAGCGGGTTGTCGTTGCCGTAGGCGAAGGTGTTCGCGCTGACCGGGTCGGGTATCGCGCTGTTGGCCGAGGCGTCCCTGCTGATGAACTGGCCGGTGGCCGGGTCGTACCAGCGCGAGCCCATGTTCACGTTGGCGGTCACCGGGTCGGTCCAGCCAGACTGGTAGCCGAGGTTGCCGAGTTGGCTGGCTGAGGCTGTCACGCCGCCGAGCGGGTCATATGACGCAGACCCCGAAAGCGCGGTTCCCGAGGCGGTGAATTCACCGACCACATCGCTGTGCTGATCGGTCAGGGCGAGCACCGCGGCCGAGTGCGAGAGGCCGGCGCCTGTTCCCGGCGCGACGCCGATCAGGCCGCCGGAAGGATCGCGGCTGTAGCTGTAGGACCCGTCCGCGGCGACGTTGTTCGACGTGCCCGAGTACGCGAAGGCGGCACCCTGGCCGGAGATCACGCGGCCGAGCGCGTCGTAGCTGAACTGCTGTGCACCCTGGCTGATCAGCTCGCCGAAGGCGTCAAACGCGGAGTTCGCCGTGCCGGACGGCGTGGTGACCGAGGCAAGCGTGCCGCGCGGCGTGTAGGCATAGGTCGCGCCGCCGCCCGACAGCAGCTCGTCCCTGGCGTCGTAGCTGAAGGTGCTAGCTCCGACCTGGGTGCGGTTGCCGTCGGCGTCGTAACCATAGCTGACGGTGGCCGTGCCGTTGTTCCAGGACGTGAGCCGGCCGGCGTCGTCGTAGGTATAGGTGCTGGCGAAGGCCCCGGCGAAGCCAGTGGTGGTCTTGGACGTTTCGTCGCCGTCGAGGTTGTAGCCGTAGCTGATCGATGCCTCGGTGCCGCCGCCGGGCGCGGTGAGCGTGTCGGACGTCAGCTCGTGCAGGCTGTTATAGCCAAACTCCTGGCTGGCGGCGCCCGTGCCGTAACTGATCGAGCTGACCAGTGAGTCAGAGTTGTAGGAGTACGTCAGGGTCGCGCCGGTGGTCGCGTCGGTAAGCGTGGCTGGCCGCCCGGCGGCGTCGTACCCGTAGGTCGACGTGCCCGCCGCCGTGGTCTGTGAGGTCTCCTGGCCGTTCGCGTTGTACCCGAAAGACGAGGAGCCCGACGGACCGGATGCCGAGAGCAGCAAGCCGCGGTCATCGTAGGTGAAGGTGTCGGTGCCGCCAGGCGCGCTCGCGGACACCAGGTCCCCGGCGGCGTCGTAGCCGAAGGTGCGCGCGGTAGTCGGGGCGTCGGCGCCGGTCCCCGCCTGACCGGTGACATCGCCGAGCGCGTCGTAGCTGTTGGTGACGGTCACGCCGCCAGGCGAGCTCTGGGTGACCGGCTGGCCGTCGGCGTTGTACGCCGTGGTGAACGTGCGGTCCGGCAGGCCGGGATCGGCCGCCGTCGCGGGGACGATCGTCGACTCGGGCAGGTTCCAGCTGTTGTAGGTGTAGATCGTCGGGTTGCCGTTGCCGTCGGTGTAGCGCGTCAGGTTGCCTGCCGCGTCATAGCCGAACGAGGTGGTGATCGACGAGGTCGCTGAGACAGGCTGGATCTCCTGGGCGGGCAGGCCCAGAGCGTTGTAGCTGAACGTGGTGGTGTTGCCCATCGCGTCCGTCGCCGACGTCGGGTTGCCGCCCAGGTCGAACGTCGACGAGGTCTGCGCCAGGACGTTACCGAGCGCGTCATCGCTGCTCGTCGCGACCGCGTTGCCTGCTTCGTCGTAGCTGGCGTGCTGGCCGGTGCCGTCCGGCAGCGTCGTCAGAACCTGGCGGCCCATGGCGTCGTAGCCGTACGTGGTCTTGTCCCCCGCGCCATCGGTCACCGACGTGGTCTCGCCGGCCGCGTCGTAGGCGTAGCTGGTCGTCACGCCGGCAGGGCTGGTGACCGATGACAGGTAGCCTGCCGGATCGGCATAGGCGCTCGTCGTGGTGTCAGCGGTCAGCGTCGGCTGGCGGACGATCTGCGTACTCGTCAGCGCGCGGCCCAGCAAGTCGTACGTGGCTTCCGACTGAGCGCCGAGCGGATCGGTCGCCGATAGCTGCTCGCCATCGGTGTCATAGGTGTAATGCGTGACGCCGCCGCCCGGCTGGGTCACCGTCGCGACGTCGCCGAGCTGGTCATACGCGTACGAGGTGACGTGGCCGAGCGGATCGGTCGCCGACGTGAGCTGGCCGATCGGATCGTAGGTCCTGCTCACCGTCGAGACGATCGGCACCGAGCTGTCCGGCGGCGTGTATGACGGCAGCACGGTCGAGACTGGCCGGCCGGCGGCGTCGTAGTTGACCGTCGTAACGTTGCCGTCCGGGTCTTCGGTGGTGACATGCTCGCCGAAGGTGTCGTAGCCGTACGTCGTCACCGGGTGCGTGAGCACCGGAGCGCCACCCGCGGACTCGGTGCTCACCAGCGGCCCGGTGACCTGGGCTTGCTTGCCGGCCTCATCGTAGACGTAGCTGGTCGTGTTGCCGTTGGGGTCGGTGACCGAGACCGGCAGCCCGCGCTGGTCGAGCGCATACGTGGTGGTACGCGACCGCGTGCCGAGTGCACCGCCCGAGCGGCCCCCGGCATAGAGCGAGGAGACGTCGGCAGCGGACAGCACCCGCTGATACACCTGCACGTCAGCGATCGAGCCGTTGAAGAAATCAGACGCCGACCCGTTGAACAGGCCCCTCCCGATCTCGGTAGGCCCGCCGGCCGGCCACGGAGCCGATCCGGCGGGCGTGCTGCCCTGGCTGACCCCGTTGACGTACAAGGTCAGCGTCGATCCCGGCGAGTCGTAGACGCCGACCAGATGGGTCCAGGTGCCCGCCACTGCCGCACCGGCCGAATTCACCTGGGCTGTGGTCCGGTTCGCGACGTCGGACTGGGCCCGGGCGAACGACCACTCGCCAGCCGGCCCGGCGTACAGCAGCTCGAACCCGCTGGCGTTGACGCCGTCCTGCGAGACGGCGTCTTCGTAGCTGGTGGCCGATGCGGATGCGAGATTCACCCACGCGGAGACCGAGAAGCTCGAAGTCGTGCTCACCGAAGGCCCGGCCGTGCCCGCGGACCCCGAAGTCCCGTTGAACACCGCCGCGCCAGAGGTCCAGCTCACGCCAGATGAGGACAGGTAGGCGGTGCGCCCTGAGCCGGACTTGTCGGCCGCGTACGCCGGCGAGCCGGCCGATGCCGATGAGCCGTCGGCCAGCGGCCACCAGCCGGCCGGATGCCCGGCCGAGTCGTCGTGCACCGTGCTCGACGTCACCCGGCCAAGCGCGTCCCTGGTGACATCGGCGTCCGACGTCACCGTGCCGCCGGAGCTGACCGTGGTGTTGAGCACGAAGTCGTCGGGGCTGTAGGCGTACGTCGTGGTGCGGTCGAGCCCGGCCGGGTCGAAGGTGCTCGACGTGATGCGGTCCGCCGGGTCGACCACATTGGTCGTGGTCGCGGTGCCGTTGCCGGTGACACGCCGGATCACGTTGCCGGCGGCGTCGTAGGTATTCGACTGCTCGACGTAGGACTGCCCGGTCGCGGGGTTAGTCCGGGTCAGCGTCGCCACGAGCCCGTTATCGGTGTAGGTATACACCGTGGAACGGCCCATGGCGTCGGTGATGGACGCCAGCCGCCCGTCCGGGTCGTACGCGCGGGACTGCTCGACGAGAGGCGCGGCCGCCGACGGATCCGCCGGATCTGCGGTGTACCCGGCCAGCGTGACCGTCAGCAGGTGCCCGTCGGCGTCGTAGGCGTAGTCGGTGACATTGCCGTTGGCGTCGGTCTGGCTGGCCTGGTTGCCGTACCCGTCGTAGGTAAACGAGGTGACGTGGCCGAGCGCGTCAGTCTTGGACGCCATGAGGTCGTGGTTGTTGTAGGTGTAGCTGGTGGTGCGAGGCGCGTCACCGCCGGTCAGGTCGGAGACGGTGACCGAGGTCAGGTTCCCGTCGGCGTCGTAGGCGTTGGTCGTCTGCGGCGTGTGGATGTCGCCCGTGACGTGGTCGGTGACGGCCGGATCGGTCTCGGTGAGCACCTGCCCGGCGCCGTTATAGGCGTAGGTCGTCGTCAGTCCAGCCGGGTAGCTGTTCGATATGACGGTCTTGGACGTCACCCGCCCGATGGCGTCGTAGCCGTACTTGGTGACCTCCCCTGCCGGGTCCGTGACCTGCGCTACGTCGCCGTCGGCGTAGTAGCCGATGGTCTCCGTGCCGCCGCCAGGCGTCGTCGTCGCCAGGAGCAGCCCGGCTGGCGCGGAACCGCCTCCGACCGCTGGCGTGGTCGGTGTCGTGTAGGTCATCGTCGTGCTGCGGCCATCAGGGAAGCCCGGCACCGGGGGAGTCGTCGCCGAGGTCTGGTTCCCGGCAGCGTTATAGGCGTAGCTGGTGAGGTAGCGGTTGTCGGTCGCGCTCGCCGACCGGCCGTCGCGCATCGTCAGGATCAGGTCGTTGCGCGGATCTGGCGTCAGCGCCGTGGACGTGTCGTCCGGGTAGTAGGCGTAGTACTCGGTGGAGCACTGGCTAGCGGCCTGGTTCTGGCAGGTTGTCTGCGATACCAGGTTGCCGCGCACGTCGTGCCCGGTCGTGATCACGTTGCCATCCGGCTGCGTCGTGGTGAAGAGGAAGCCGGAGGTGTCGTAGCCGTAGCTCGTGCGGTTCCCGAGTCCGTCGGCCTGGGAAAGCAGCCGGTTGCCTTCCGCTGGGTCGTAGGTGTAAGTGAGCGTGTGACCGCCAGGGTCGGTGACGTTGATGGTCTCGGTTGGCGCCAGGCCGCCGGACGACTTCGCGGCTGCCATCTGCGCCAGGACCTGCGCCTGGCTTAGCTGCGAGTGGTAGAACGCCACCTCGGCGATCGATCCAGGAAAGTAACCGCGGGTGTTAGCCGGGTGCGAAGGCCAGGAGCCAGCTGACTCGCCGGCCCCGACGTAGACGAAGTTGCCCGACGAGGCGGCCAGGGCCGTCGCTGACGTGCCTGCCAGCGTCCCGTCCAGGTACAGCGACTGCGACGTCGGCGAGGCTGACAGCACCGCGTAGTGCCACTTGCCGTCGTTGACCGGCGAAGCCGAGGCGATGTTGGCGCCGCTGCCACTCCAGAAGCCGCCGCGCAGCTTGCCCGCGGTGTCCACGTAGAGCGCTGGCACCCACTGGCCGGTCGGCTGCGCGGCGTCGGTGACCGCATTGCTCTCGTAGTCGTACAGCACCCCGCCGGCCGTGCTGCCCGAGGTCATCTTGAACCACAGCCCGATCGAGGCCGGCCCGGTGCCCGGCGCGTCGGATGACGGCAGCTGCAGGTACGAGCTTGTGCCGTTGAACGTCGCGGCGGTCGCGTCGGCGAACGGCCCGGCCCCGCCGAGCGTGACCGAGCTATAGCTGGCCGGCCCGCCGAGCACCTCGTCGGCGGCCTGGGCCGGCGTGCCAGGGTCGGCCAGGCGCCAGTAGCCCGCCGGGTTCGCGCCAAGCACCGCGGACCTGTACACCTGTGATGACCCGGCGACGGCCGGGGCGCCGAGGGTCCACGTGCCGCCCTTGACGTCGGTGACCGAGGTCACCCGGTCAGTGACTGAGTTGTAGCTGATCTGTGCCTGCGTGTTGCCTAGCGGCGTGCTGAGCTTGCTGAGCAGCCCGACCGGCGAGTGGCCGGTCGCATAGAGCACGGAGATCTGCGGCGCGGTCAGGTAGTGGTTGTACAGCGCGACGTCGGAGATTGCGCCGTTGAAATACGACGCGTATCCGGTATTGCCGCTCTGCTCGTGATGCGATTCGTCTGGCCAGTTGCCGCCGAAGAAACCGGCCCCGACGTAGACATTGGGCTGTCCGGTGACTCCGATCTGAACCGCCTGAGTGGCCGCCAGGCTGCCGTCCAGGTACATGGACTCGGTGTTGCCCGCGGCCGTCAGCACGACATAGTGCCAGCTCCCGTTGGCGACCGAGGACGCCGATGACATCGCGGCCGAGCTGCCGTAGAGCTCGCCGAGGAGCTTCCCGTCAGAGCCGACATAAAGATTGGCTGAATAATTCCCCGGAGTGCTGCCCGCCGAGAGCGGGTCTTTCGACGAGCCGAACAGCATTTCGTTGTCGGCGGAAGTCTTGAACCATAGCGAGATGGTCAGGTAGCTGCCGGACAGGAAGCTCGCGTTGCTGGTCAGGTTCGCTGGCAGCTGCAGGTACGAAGAGGTGCCGTTGAACGCCGCCGTCGTCGCTGTCGAGCCGGGCAGTGCCGCGGGCTGGCCGAGCGTCACGTTCGAGTACGTGGCGTTGTTGACGCCCTCGCTGGCCAGGACCGTGTCGGTCGCGGTGGTACCCGAGGCGTCGTCAAGCCGCCAGTAGGCGGCGGGTCCGGCGTCGAGGACGGCGGTCGGGAAGTGGGAGCCGGTCACCTGCGAGTAGGACTCGCACGCCGCAGGCGACGTAGGCGGGCACACCGCGCTCAGTGCGTCGCCGGAGTAGTTGTAGGTCCAGGTCAGCGCGGAGGACTGCTGGCCGGTGGTCGCCGGGTCCGTGGACACGCTCGCCACATGCGGGAACTGCGCGCCAGCCGGCGTCGTCCAGGTGAAGTGCAGGGCACGGCCTGACACCCCGGATGTCACGGTGGCGAGCTGCCCGGCCGTATAGGCGAACGTCTCGGTATGACCCAGGTAGTCGGAGATCGAGGACAGGTCGAAGACGCTGGACGACGAGCCGGCCTGGGTGAAGGTGTAGGTGGTGTCGTTCTTGTCGGTGAGCGTGTACCCGCCATGGCTGGGCAGCGCCGTGAGCGTGGCGTACCGGCCGAGCGGCGGGGTGAACGTCCCGTTGTTGTCACCGAACCCGACCTCGGAGCCGTCCGGGTAGGTGATGACCACGCTGGTAACGGCCCCGGAGGAGTCATCGACCTCAGTGGCCTTCATGTCGTACAGGCTCGACCAGCCGGCCCCGAAGGCCCCCGAGATGCGCGGGTCGAGGCTGTTGTAGTCGCGCACCACCGAGAGCGACGGCCCGGCCGTCTGCACGCTGGCGTCGGTCTGCGAGGTCGTATAGTTGCCGACGTTCTGGTCGAAGCCGTGGCCGTCGGAGTTCTGCGCCAGGGCCCCGGTGATCAGCGGTTGCGGCACCTGCGTCGTGAAGTAGCTGGCGTTGACCGCGTTCGAGTAGTCGAACCCGTCGTAGTCCTGAACCGTCCAGTAGTAGGTCTGGCCCCAGGAGAGTTTGCCCGCGGGCACCGACCAGTGGTTCGCCGAGATGTTGCCCGAGGTCGCGACCTGCGTGCCGGCCGGCGTGTAGACGGTGAAGACGTATTTGAGCGCGCTCGGCCAGTTGTCCGCGTCGCTGCCCGAGGCGATCAGCTCGGGGGTGAGCGTGGGCGATTGGTAGTTGCTGGCCGGATACTGCGAGTTGACCTGCGGCGCCACGTCCGGGGTATAGGTCAGCGCCAGGTATGGCGGGTTCGAGGTGTTGTCGGAGTCGAACCGCTTCCAGGTCAGGTTGCCTGTCGTCCCGGCGTAGGCCATGAGGCCGTAGTCGGCGCCGCCGGTCGTCCATGAGTTGAACGTCGCGGTGGAGAGGTTGACCACGGCCCACTGGCCGATGGTCGTGTTACCCGAGGTGTTCGTGACGCAGACAGCGGTCGTCGGGGTGATCGTGACCGAGCCGATCGAGCTGCCGTGGGACGGTCCCGGATAGGTCTTGCTGCCGGTCACCGACCAGGACTGGGTGACCGGCGCGACGTTAAAAGGCTCGGGCGTGCACGTCGATGCCCAGTAGTCGAATAGGTGCAGCGACGCCGCCGAGATGTGCTGGCCGGCCAGGGCCGAGCCGAGCCCGGCGAACGCGAAGAACGAGTTGCCGATCTGGACGCCGTTGTCCCAGGTGCCGACGATCGTGTCGTCGTAAGCCGAGTAGTCGCCCGGGCTCCCGGATTGCACGTAGGTGGTGCCGGATGCCTGGAAGTTCGGGTCGACAATGACCGGGTAGGCCCGGCGCGGGTTGTCCAGCCAGGATTTGCTGGCCGTCATCTGGATCGCCTGCTTGCCGCCGGCAGTGACGAGGCGGTAGGTGATCGCGGTCGAGGTTGCGTGACTGCCCGACCGCCGCTGGAAGCTGGCATCCTGCATGTGCGCTGGCGGGATCCGCGCGGCGATTTTGCCCCCCTGCGTCAGCAGGTCGATGCCGCCGTCAGCGGCCAGCCTCGGCGTCAGGCCGGTAAGGCTGAGCGGGAAGGTCCACGAGTTCGGCGCCGCCGGAGAGTGCAGGATCAGCGACTCGTCAAGGCCGCTCGCGACGGTCGACAGGACCAGGTCGGTGTGCGGCAGCACATGCGGGTAGGTCAAGGCGTTCTTGCTGGGCCTGGCTGCCGACGGGGCGGCACCGAGCAAGCTGTATGACGCCTTCTCTCCCTGGCCGTAGCTCACCGACACCAGGGCGCTGTTGGCAGCCCCGGAGGCGAGGCTGATCGCCGTCGAGCTGGCGGCTTCCCTGAACCGCCCCGAGGTGGTCTTGACCAGGGTGGTGTTGATGGCGTGCCAGGAGCCGCCCGGGGTTCGGTAGTTGGTGGGCTGAGTGTAGGCGAGGCGGGTGTAGGTTCCGTCGGCGTTGCGGTAGAGGGTGGTGGTGGCGGTTGCCTTGGCCATGAGCGGCCTAGAGGTCCGCGGGTTGAAGCTGTGCGATCCGTTCCCGGTGTAGGGCTTGGTTTTTGTGCTTGCGCGGACGGGCCCGTGCAATCTGAAGGCTGGCAGCTGGCCCTTGCCCCGGCCGGGGTGATGGCCGTGGCTGTGGCCGGGGCCGGCTTTGGTCGCCGAGGCCGGCACCTGGTGCGGCAGGCCACGGGCGGAGCCGGACTGCTGCCGCGGCAGGTCGAGCCTGGGCTGGCCGTGCAGGAGTTGCGCCCACCAGCCGGCGACGCCCGGCCAGGAGATGCTGGCGTGCCGGGTGCTGGCGGCGGTCGCCGGCGTGATCGAGGCGAGCAGCGCCGTAGCGATGGCGACCGCGATCACCGTGAGCTTGGCCAGGGGTGTGCGCATGGTGTCCCGCTTCCTTGCAGTGTTGCTAGCCATTGCGCAGAGCCGTGCTGACAGCCGCCTGGACCGCCGTAGGGACCTGCGCGGAAGGCGAGGGGGAGATCCGGACCACGCCCGCGCCGGCCGCGCTGGCCGCTCGCGGGGCGACCACGATGAAGCGCACGCTGCCGAACTTGGCCGCTTCTGTCGTTGCCGCCGCGACCTGGGCCTGGCCGACTGCCACGATGACGCTGCACTGGCGCTGGACCAGGCTCGCCAGGTAGGGCTGCGCGGTCGCCCGTGTCGCCGGGCCTGGCACGGCCAGGTAGGAGACCATTGCCCTGGTCGAGGTTGAGGCGTTCTGCAAACCCGACCAGGCGGCGGCTGCCGTGCCGGTGATCCCGGTCGCTCCGGTGAGCAGGCAGGCCCGCGTGTCGGCGTACTGCCTGACGCGGTCAGCCCCTGGGGCCGGGGGTGCCGACGGCCACGCCAGCCAGGTCACGACCGCCGCGACCAGGCATGTCAGCGTGACCGCCGAGGCCAGCAGCCTGCCATTCCGGTTCATCTCGCCGCCTTTGGTGGTTTTCTCTTGGCGACGGTCAGTGTGCGACCGGTATGGTGCGGAACATAAGAGGGGCGACCAAAACTGAACCAAACGCAGACCATCACAGTGCTGCGAACACAATGCGGACCGCCCGACGAGAGGAATCCGGAACACACCGCCATGGCCGTGACGGGCAGGTCCGAGCTGGCTGGCCAGGCACTCGGCGCCGAACTACGCAGGCTGCGCCGCGGTCGCGGGCTCGCACAGCGGGACCTGCGCAAGCCGCTGCACCTGGGCTCGCACAGCGCGATCGTCGACTACGAAGCTGGCCGCAGGATCCCGACTGAGTCCGTGATCAGAGCCTACGAGCGGTTGTTCGGGATCACCGATGGCGCGCTGCGGGCGATGCGGGACCTGGCGCTCGCCGAGAGAGCCGAGGCGGAGAGCGCGAGTCGTTTCCGCGCGATCCCGCGGCAGTTGCCGGCCGCGCCAGCATCGTTCATCGGGAGGGCCGCTGAGCTCGCGCAGCTTGACCGGCTGCTGCGCGACCGGGAGGCCAGTGCCCCGGTGGTCATCAGCGCCGTCAGCGGGATGGGCGGCATCGGCAAGACGGCGCTTGCCGTGCACTGGGCTCATCTGGCCAGGGACAGCTTCCGCGATGGTGAGCTCTACATTGACATGCAGGGTTACCACCCGTCAGGGCGGCCGATCGCGGCCGAGGCGGCCATGGGCCAGTTCCTCGTCGCGCTCGGCGTGGCCGCCGACCAGATACCCGTGGAACCCGCCGAGCGATCGGGTCTTTACCGCACGTTGATGGCCGACCGCCAGATGCTCGTGCTGCTCGACAACGTCCGCGATGTCGAGCAGGTGAGGCCGCTGCTGCCAGGTTCGTCGCGCTGCCGGGTGCTGGTCACCAGCAGGTCCAGGCTGGCTGGCCTCGCGGTAAGGGAGGGCGCGCAGCGGATCGCGCTCGACTCGCTCGACGTTCCCGACGCGATACGGCTGCTACGGCGCCTGATCGGGTCCCGGTCCGCTGAGCAGCCCGGGGCCACGTCCGCCCTCGCCAGCCTTTGCGGCCTGCACCCGCTCGCGCTCCGGATCGCGGCCGAGCGCGTGGTTCTCGGCGACGGGGCTGTCAGCGACGCGGTCGAAGCGCTCAGCGCGGCCTCGGGCCGGCTGGCGAACCTCGCGGTGGCCGATGACGAGGCCGCCGCGATCCACGCCGTATTCGCCTGGTCGTATGCGGGGCTCTCCGAGCCGGAACGCAGGCTGTTCCGGCTGCTTGGCCTGCATGACGGGCCGGACATCGGGATAGCGGCGTGTGCCGCCCTTGCGGGCATCGATAGCGAGCACTGCGCGACCTTGCTGGCGGCGCTGGCCGACGCGCACCTGGCCGACCCGGTTGGCCCCGTTGGCCCGGCTGGTCCGGCTGGCCAAGGTGGTCTGGACGGCCCGGCTGGTCTGGATGGTCCGGCTGGCCTGGTTGCCGGTGACCGTTACCGCCAGCATGACCTGCTGCGGCTATTCGCCAGGGAATGCCTGGCCGGCGAACCGGCCGCCGGCCAGTCGGCCGCGGCGCTGCGGATCTCCGCCTGGTACCTGGCCAGCACGTGCGCGGCGCGGATGGCACTTGACCCGAACCTGCCGCCGCTTGCCGCGGCCCGCGTCGCCTTGCCCGTGCCGCCGATGGAATTCGGCGGCGAACCGGCCGGACCCGCCGGCCCGGCCGGACCCGCCGGACCCGCCGATTCGGCTGATGCGGCTGAGGCGGCTGAGGCGGCTGCGCTCGCCTGGTGCGATCTGGAGCGGGCCAACCTTGTGGCGACGGCTTTGTCAGCCGCGGAGAACGGCCTGCACGAGATTGGCTGGAAGCTGCCCACCGCGCTGTTTCCCTATTTCGACCGGCGCAGGAATTACGGCGACTGGATCGTCACCCATCGCGCGGCGATCGTGGCCGCGAACAATGCCGGGGACATCGAAGCCGAGGG
This sequence comes from Streptosporangiaceae bacterium, assembly GCA_035716545.1. Classification (GTDB taxonomy): domain Bacteria; phylum Actinomycetota; class Actinomycetes; order Streptosporangiales; family Streptosporangiaceae; genus Chersky-822. Next base: position 47,149 of record DASTJM010000047.1, on the reverse strand, counting down.
AAAGGTGCGGTGCAACCTGGGGAGCGCGTACCGCCCGATGCGGCGGTATGCCGAGGCGGCCGCCGAATATGAGCAGGCACTTGAACTGTTCCGCGCCTGCGGGTGGCGGCAGGGTCAGGCCAAGGCGCTCGGCAATCTGGCGACCACACGAGAAGGCATGGGCGATTTCGCCGCCGGCATCGAGGTCGGGCTGCTGGCGCTTGGCTTGTTCGAAGAGCTAGACGATCAGTACGGGCAGGCGCTCTGCCTTGCCAACCTGGGCAACGGCTACTCGCTGAGTGGGCAGCAGGACCAGGCCATGGGGGCGCAGACAAGGGCATATGAGCTATTCAGCTCACTTGGGGATCGTCGCGGGGCAGCCCGGGCCCAGGCGGGTATCGGTCTGGCTTACAGCCACGCCGGCTGTTACGCCGAAGCCGTCGCCGCGCTGACTGAGTCCGCCCGGACGTTCGGCGAGATCGGAGATCCGCACGAGCGGGCGGTTGCGCTGGCCGACCTGGCGCAGGCGCACCTGGCGGCCGGTAACCGCCGGGAAGCCGAGCGCCGTGCCACCGAGGCTGCGGAACTCTACTCAGCGCTGGGCGAGCACTGGCTGATCACCGGTCTGGGCGGTCTGCTCGGGCAGCCGACGGTGATGCCCGACACCGATGCCCGGCGGTGAGGCCGGGCCGGTGATGCCCAGCGGCGGGGCCGGCCGAATGCCCAGCGGCGGGGGCCGGCCAGTGATGCCAAGCGGCGGGGGCCGGCCGGTGATGCCAAGCGATGACGCCCGCCGGGGATGGCGCAGCTACGACCGGTACAGGCTGGCAAGCAATTCGCCCGCTACGGTCGTGAAGCGCTCGACATCGTCATAGGTCATCGCCAGGAGCATCGCGCCCTCCAGGCCGGCGATGATCATCCTGGCGGCATCTGTGACCGGGCCGGGCAATCGCATCGATCCTTCGGCGCTGCCTTCCTCGAGCACCCGGGCGAGCCAGGATTCATTCTGGTCGAAGAAGCCCCGCACCGCGTCCTGCATCCCGGCCGACAGCGTGCCGATCTCGGCCGCCAGCACACCGCACATGCACATCCGGCCCTGGCGCAGGACGTCGGCGTAGAGCGCGACATATCCGTCGAGCTTGGCCCGCGCCGCCCCGCCCTGGGCGTCGAGCGCCCGCAGCCGCTGGCCGAACCGCGCCGAATACCTGGCGATAAGGGCCTTGCCGAGTTCGGCCTTGCGCGGGAAGTGGTAGTGCAGGGCGGCGGTGGTTATCCGGAGCTCGTCGGCAATGTCGCCGTAGCTGAAGGCGTTGAAGCCGCGTACCTGCACGATCCGCTCCGCGGCGTCGAGTATCCGGGCAGGGGTCCCGCCGTTGCTCTCAGAAGTCGTGGGCACTGGCCGCCTCCACGGGGAGCTAGTTCGGCTGGCTCGGCAAGTTCGCCGTCGGTGGCAGAGCGACTGACTTTCTAGTAAGTATTTTGTTACCTATCGGTAAGCGACGATACCAGCTTGAGGTGCCCTGGCCAATGTTTGCAAATCGCCCTGCGGGGCAGCGTCGGTCGTCTCGCGCATACTGCTCGTGACACCGGTCTTTCGGAGGCAGCAGATGAGTTCCACGCGGCGAGGCCGATCAGCGCAACCGGAGAGCACCACCCAACCACTGCACGCTCAGCAGGGCGCGAGCGCTGGCCAGCCTTTGCCCGTTCGCAATGGCGCGCGGCCGGCGGCCAGGGTCGCCGGGATCGTAGTCGCGATCGGCGTCGCCGTCGCGCTGCTCGTGCTGGCGCTCTCGGCTGTGCGGTTGCTGCCCCGGCTGCGCAACCCATTCGCCGAGGCGACAGTCGACCGGAGCCAGCCAGCGTTGCTCAAGTCAATCACCGCGCTTAGCCGGTATGAGGCGGCCAGCGGATCGTTTCAGGTAATTGTCGACATCGCCAGGAAGAGCTCCTTCATACCGTCGTTCATCGAGGGAACGGACACATTGTTCGTCGGAGCGGGGTCCGACATAGCGTTCGTTAACTTCGGCGACCTCAAAGGCAAGGCGATTGTCGTATCCAAGAACCGCTCCGGCGTGACGATCACGCTGCCGCCGGCCCAGCTTGAGCCCGCCGTGCTGAACGTGAAGCGCTCCTACGTCTTCTCCGAGAACCAGGGCCTGCTCAACCGCATCGGCAACTTTTTCTCCGGCAACCCGAACAGCCAGCGCCAGGTGTACATACTCGCCCAGCAAAAAATCCAGGCGGCGGCCAGGCACAGCCAGTTGACCGCCGAAGCGGAGAAGAACACCACGAGCCTGCTGACCGGGCTGATGCGCTCGCTAGGTTTCCACCGGGTAACCGTGATCTTCAAATCCAGCTGACACGCCGCTATCGCCCAGGTCAGAGTATCTCGTCGACCTGGCGGCCGGGCCGGTGAGCGACCCCGCGCCCGCAGTCAAGGATCCGTCCTGCGCCACCGAGAACATCGGCCATCCTGCCAGGACCGGATCATCCGAATCAGGCTCGCCGTAATCGATGCCGGCATCCGGACTGTAGTCATCAACCATCTTCTGGACGAGCCAAACGGGCAGTGACCCAGCTGATTGGTCGTTTTCTTCGGCTTTGGCTCAGCTCAGGCGAGTTTTCTTGAGGTACTGGCCAGCTTTTCGGAGTTCGTGGTCCAATACGCCGGCACGACGCCGCACAATAGATGTGCGAGGCGGGGGCCGGATCACGGCTGCCGCCGCTGCGCCGTCATACGGGAGGTGCCAGAAATGGTAGATGTCAAGCTGGGGAAGAACCCAGCCCGCCACGATCCGCGAACCTTCGCCTACGCCAAGTACCGCAACACGATGGAGAAGCCTCCGGCTCAGGCTCACTGGGGGCATGGGCTGCCATTCACGATGCTCGACAACGACAAGTATGGCGACTGCGTCGAAGCCGGCTTCGCCCATCAGCTTCAGATCTGGGGCGACCGCGCGGGCACGCCGTTCGTGCCGACGGATGCACAGACAGTAGCCGCCTACACCGCAATCACCGGTTTCAACCCGGACGACCCGAGCACGGACAAGGGGACCGACATCCTCACGGCGTGCGGCTACTGGAAGTCGACCGGCATAGCCGACCACCAGATCACCGCCTACGCCGCGGTGAATCCGCGCGACCGTGCCGAGGTCTGCGAGGCAATTGCCTGGTACGGCGGTGCCTACATTGGCCTGGCGCTGCCGATCTCCGCACAGGGCCAGGTCGGTAAGGAATGGACCGTGACGACCGGCAAGGATGCCAAGGCCGGCAGCTGGGGCGGGCACTGCGTGCCGCTCTGCGGTTACGACGCCAACGTCGTCTGGTGTGTCACCTGGGGTGCTCTCCAGCCGATGACCTGGGAGTTCCTTACGACCTACTGTGACGAGGCGTTCGTGATGCTTGCTCAGGAATGGATGGAGGCCTCGGGGGAGTCACCCTCGAAACTCGCTTGGGGCCAGCTCCTTGCTGACCTCGCCAACCTCTGAGGTACCTGGGGACGGGAGTGCCTTGACCATCTGCTGGCCGGCCAGCTCAGCCCGCGCGGCGGGCGGGCTGGCCGGTTCGGCGGGCTCGGCCGGCGGTTGCCCCGGCCCGGCAGACGCTTCGGCCTGCCCGGCTGGTCTGGTCGGCATGGCTGGTCCGGCCGGCTCGGCTGGGGTCGGCATGGCTGGCCCGGCCGGCTGGGCCGGGGCCGGCACGGCTGCCTCGGCCGGTGCGGCTGGCGGTTCTGGAATGGGTGGCGGTGCGGTCGTGTCGGCTTCGTCAACGGCCCGATCGTAGGCGCTTCGAAGCCTGGCGACCTCGGAGTCGGGATCGTGGAACCAGTTGGTTGACCAGATCCGGTGGAAACTCCAGCCAAGCCGCCGCAAGTGCTCGCCGCGCAGCCGGTCGCGGTCACGGACGCTGCCCGACCGGTGGTAGGAGGCGCCGTCAGTCTCGATGGCGAGCACCATCCTGTCGGTGTCCTCCGGATGGGTAGCAGCGAAGTCGACGCGGTAACCACCGACCCCGTATTGCGGTACGACGGTAATGCCGCTCTCGGCCAGCCGGTCGCGCACGTCAGCTTCGAACGGGCTCAGCGCCGTGTCGCTGCCCGCCGCGACAGAGACCGAGCCGCCGGAAGCTGCGTAGTCAAGGTAGTCGGCGAGCATCCGCGCACCGGCTTTGGTGATCCGTTCCGGGTCCACGTCATGGCCGGAGAATGAGCTGACTAGCGTGAGCCGCTGCTTGGCGCGCGTAGCGGCGACGTTCAGCCTGCGTTCACCGCCGTCGCGCAGCAGCGGACCCCAGTTGTAGCGCATCCGGCCGTCAGGGTGCTTGCCGTAGCCGATGGACAAGATGATCGCGTCCCGCTCGTCTCCTTGCACCCGTTCCAGGTTCTTGACAAAGAATGGCTCGGCCGCGTCCTCGTTAAAGAACCGCTCCACGTCGGTGTTGCGGACGAGAGCCGCGCGCAGCGCTGAGTCGATCCGGTCGGCATGCTTGATGCCGAGTGCGATCACGCCGAGCGACTCGTGCGGCCTGGTCCGGGCGTGCTCAAGTATCAGCTCGACGACCTTCTCGACCTCGGCCGTGACCGAGACCTCCTGGCCAGGTCCGGGGGTCTGCTCGACTACTACGTGCCGCAGGCAGTCATCGCGGAACACCCCTGGGAACGTGGTCAGGGCGCCGCCGTAGATGCGGCTGTTAGAGAAGGCGACAAGCCGCTCGTCCCTGCTGCGGTAGTGCCAGGCCAGCGGCCAGGTCGGCAGCAGCGGCCTCAGCGCGTCGAGCACGGACTCGAATCCGACGCCGAAGGACACCAGGCTCTCGTCGTCATCGTCACGCAGATCGTCGGGGTCTTCGCCGCCGGACTGGTCCAGACCGCTGACGTCCAGCCTGGCGTCGTCGTCACCCTCGATCTCACCGACCTGACGGAAAAAGTTCGTCGGCGGCAGTTGCCGGTCGTCACCCGCGACAACGATCTGGTGCCCGCGCATGATCGCGGGTACGGCGTCGGCAGGCACGATCTGGCTGGCCTCGTCGAAGATCACCACGTCGAAAAGCCTGGTGGCCGGCAGCACCTGACTCACCATCAGCGGTGACATGGCCCAGCAAGGTTTCAGGGCGAACAGCACGTCCGACGTCTGATCGAGCAGCCGCCTCAGCGGCAGATGGCCGCGGCGCAGCGCGGCCTGCTTGCGTATCACCCGCGCTTGCAGCGGATGCTGATCCTGGGCTTCGCGTACCCGTTCCGCCCAGGCGTGCCTGACCCGCTTTCGGTTCGAGATCAGGTGCTCGACATCGCGCTGCCTGAAGTCGCTGGCGATGTCGTCGAGAGAACTGCCGCGTTCGGCTGCGTACCTTGGGTCCCTGACTCTGATCTGGTCGAGTACGGAGGAGTACCAGGCATGGTCGAATGCCGCGACCGCGAGTTCGGCGTTCGCCTCGTTGCGGGCAAGCTCGTCGAGCAGAGGGCCGAGGCCGAGCTGATCGAACTTGGCGGCCAGCTCGTACAATCTCGGCAGCTTCCAGGCTGTCTCCTGGTCGGAAGCCAGTGCCGTCAGCTGCTCGACGGTGTCGTCAGCTCGCAGCGTGACATAGGACCTGAGAGCATCGAGTCGCTGCGTGCACTCGGCTAGCAACTCGGTGAGCTCGCCGAAGTCGTCCGGCACCGATGGCAGCAAGGCGGCTTCCCCGGCACTCGCCGCGCTGAGCCGTTCCTTCTCCCAGTCGCTGAGCTGGCGCTCGGCCTGATTCAGCAGTGCCATGAGGTCTTCGCGCGGCAACTTGTCGCCGCTCAGCAGCAACTGCCTCGCTTCCTTCCGAAGCCGGCGGCGTTCGCCCATGGACGCGTCCCCGGTCCCGGCGACGGCGTCGGCCAGCGCCCGCGGGTTCGCCGCGTACACCTCGGGACGGAGCACCTGGAGCGTCTGCCCGATCCCGGCGTAGAGTCGCATCCTCGCCAGCACGCCGGCGTAGCTAGCTGGCGCGCGCAGGCCAACGGCCGCCGCCGACCTGGCCTGGCGATCAAATAGCCTGGGCATCGCGTGCGAGCTAAGCTGTGCGGCCAGGTTGCACGCCTGCCTGGCATCTTCTGGCGTGCGCAGGCTGGCGCCGAACCACGCGCTCGTGCCTGGCCGCATGGAGAACCCACCAAGGTGCGCGAAATCCTTCAGTTCGTCCCGCAGGTCGTCAGCTACGGTATCGGTGATCCGCTCAGGCGCGGCCAGCCGCACAGGGTTCCTTGCCGCTTCCGGAATGCCGAGCAGGGCGGACTGCACCTGGAAAGGTGTCAGCCCCCATGGCGGATGCGCCTCGTGCATGGCTTTGACGTGGTCCGCGAGTCGCCGCTGCCGGTCGGCGAGCCGCCTGCGCAGGCTGTCGTCATCGGGGGCGCCAGTCTGGTGCGCCAGATCCAGGCTCTCGCCTAGGTCGCGAGCGATCCGCTGCCGGTCCCTGGTGCCCTCGTGGATATCCAGGACTAGCTCGCCAAGGTCAACGCCCTTGAGCCGGGAGAGCACCGCATCGATCGCCGCCCGTTTCTCGGCGACGAAGAGCACCTTCCTGCCGCGAGCCACGAGTCCGGCGATGAGGTTGGCGATTGTCTGGCTTTTCCCGGTCCCGGGCGGGCCATGGATCACGAGGCTATGGCCGGACAACACCGCCGCGATCGCGCTTCGCTGCGACGAGTCGGCGTCGAGCACCGAGTAGTCCGATGCCGGCGAGTCCAGCATGGACGATGCCTCGGCGGTCTCGTCATCGGTTGCGGCGAGCAACTCCTGCGCGTCTGGGTCGCCCGCGATCGCGGCCACGACGTCGCTGTCATTGAGCAGCGCCCCGCCCGATTGCACGTCCCGTACCATCGGCAGCTTGGCGTAAGTAAAGGTGCCGATCACCAGGCGGTCGGTGACGTCGAAGCCGGGCACTTCGGCGGCGTTCGCTGCCCGGCGCAGCAACTGGCAGAGCCGTTCTCCGCGCTCCTCGGCGAGCTTGTCGGTGGCGGCACCATACACGCTTGAAAGCTTGTGCAGCAGTACCGGGTTCACTTCGTAGTCGTCGTCGAGTACCAGCTCGAAATCGTCATGTCTCGCCCTGGTTGGCATGATCGTCAGGCCGCGGAGCAGCACCGGCGCGGCAGGCAGCAAGAACAGCTCGTCCCACCTGGCCATGCCGGTCGCGAGGTAACCGGCCCGGATGCCGCGCTCTTCGAGTAGTTCCCTTGCCTTGCGGTAGATGACCTGGACCCTGCGGATCGCATCGGCCCTGGCATCGACGTCACGGAACAGCTTGGTCAGCCGGATCGAGCCGGAGTGGACGAATTGCTCAACGGCGGCCGGATCGGCGGCGGCGAGGTCGAGTGTGCCTGACCGCCTGTCCTTGAAATAAAGCAGCGTGTTACGGCCGCCGAGATCGGTCAGCGCGGCCACCCAGCTCTCCTGAGCGGCTTCGATCAGCCTCGACCGGCGGCTGGCAGAGCCAGGCACTTGCGACATACGCGGCGACTACCCCAAATGGAAACACTCATGCGCTGGCTAATCCAGTTGCCCGGGCGGCGTTATTCGCGGCCCGAAGTAATTGAGCGCCGCACCGGTCAGCCAGATGAGCAGCCACGTCAACGGTGCGTACGTGGGGTGGGTTGTCGGGTTCCTGGAGGAGCATTTACGGGTCCGGGAGACTTTTCGTCGTAGAGCATGAAAAGTCTCCCGGATCCGGAAACCTGCCCGGAACCCTCTGCGTGGTGCCCGGACCCTGCATGGGGCACGGACCCTGCGTGGTGCCCGGACCCTGCGTGGTGCCCGGACCCTGCATGGGGCACGGACCCTGCATGGGGCACGGGCAGGGGACGACGCGGACCGGCACGGGCGGTGCGGCCGAGGGTAGTTATGGTGTCGGGGACAGGATTGTGTCGCAGTAGGTGGTGTCGGCGCCGAACGGGCCGCCGCACTGCTGGGTTGTCGAGAACTGCGCGGCCTGTCCGTAGTCGAACTGCGTGCCCGGGTAATCCGCGCCGTATGTGATCGCGTTCGCCGCCCCGTTGAACGCGTACCACGGGTAGGTGCAGAAGGCGACTCCATAGGTGGGACAGGTCGATGACACTTCCGCCGTGCCGCCAAGGTCACTCACGGTGGCCCATTCGCTAGGAGCTGAACCGTCAGCGAAAGTGACGGAAACGATCTTGATGGGCGTGAAGCCGAGCCAGTGGCTCGTGTCGTAGGAATCGCACTTCGTCTGGCCCGCCGTGCACGTTTGCGCGGCCGGCATGGCGAAGTTCGACGTGTGCCCGATCTCCCAGACGAACGCGTCCGGGGTGTCGTTGACCAGGCCCCAGCCGAGGGAGTTGCCGATCTGCTGGGTACTGAACAGCGGCTGCAGCGGCCCGAACTTGCTGTTGAGCACTATGGTGCCTGACTGGCCCGTGGTCAGATCGCTGACCTTGACGTTCCAGGCCTGGGACGCGGAGGTCATGAAGAAATGAATCTGGACGGTGTCGCCGCCGTTCATGACCAGCGCGGATTTCGATGACCCGTTGAACAGCTCGGCGTTGAACGCGGCCGTCTCGGCGTTGCTCTTGCTATTGACCTGCCAGGCAGGCGCGCACGCCGAAAACTTGTCCTGGGCCATGGTGACGCTGTAGCCGCCTGTTGACGAGCAACTGCTGACGATCGCGTCGGGATAGAACTGCAACTCCAGGAACGCCTGTCCGAACAGTGCCTTCGGGTTCGGGTTGGACAGGGCGCCGCCGAACCAGAATGTCGGGCCGACGGCCGAGACAGGGACCGTGCCGTCCTGGGGGAGGATCACGGTCCAGGTCAGGTCCTGAGCCGATCCGGCCAGTGCCGAGACGGGGTCGATCTCGGGTTCGTCGTGCCCGGAGCACGCGGCCGCGTAGTAGATGCCAGTGTTCGGGTGCCTGCCAATGCACGCCTGCCCGCTGTGGCTCCCGGCGTCGGCCGCTGGGGCCGCCGCGAGGTGTGCCGCGTGCGGCTGGGCAACGGCCTCCTGCGCCATGGCAAGCGACCAGCCCGCGGTTAAGACCGCTGCCGCGATTGCCAGCCTGGATCGATGACCTGCCATGACACGCCTCCCGCGCTTCGGCTCCCTGGCTCAGATTTCGCCACTGACCTGAGCGTAAAAAGTAAAGGACCGCAGTGCAATCTGGTGTTTCCAAGTGCGTTGCCGATCATTGGTGCGTAACGCGCGACGCGTCGCGGTCGCTGTTGTGGGTACCGACCGACAACGCCCGGACTTCCGGGCCTACCAAAGGAGACACATGCGCGTATATCGAGCATCAGTAGCGGCTGCTGCCGCGACCCTGGCGGCAGCAGGCCTGATGGCGTCGGCGGCTGCAGCGAGTGCTGCCCCGGCGAGCCACAAGCCCAACGTCGCGGCAACCAAGCTGACCGTCAAGAACAAGCCGATCGCGCATAACCACCACCACGCCGACATGATCACCGGTGTTCTGACGTCGCACCGCAAGGCAGTGGCAGGCGAAACGGTATGGCTGGAAAGCCGCCGCACTACGGGCAAGAAGTTCGCCGTCGTCGGCAGCGCAACCACGGGAGCGGATGGCAGCGCGTCCTTTACCGTGACACCCAGCAAGAAGACGCAGTACGAACTGGTCTTCAAAGGCGACGCGACCCACCGTAAGAGCCACAGCGGAGTGATCACGCTCAAAGCTGTCAAGGGCTAGCCGCGAAACGGACCGTCGCTGGCGGGTGTCAGCCCGCGAAGCCCCGTCGGCGACGGTGCCGGAAACGGTGCCTGAACGGTCCCTGATTGGCCCCGAACCGTCATGTCGTTCATGGACGTTGATATAGAAGTACTGCATCATTGACGGGCCACAGAGCTCTCAGGGAGAAGGCACTTGATGAGATATACGCGCGCGTTGCGAGCAGCGCCGATAGTTGTGCCAGCTTTGCTGGTCGCGGTGGGCACGACGGCTCAAGCCCAGACCGTGGCCGGCCAGGCGGCCGGATCTTCCAGCCGCGCCCAGAGCGCGCCGAGCGGCTGGCGGCCGCTCACCCCGGCTCAGGCAAAGGCGCTATCACGCAATGTCAGCGACAAGGTGATCGTCGTGCTGCGCAGGCAGTTCCCTGGCCTTCCTGACACCGCGGCCAACTCGGCGCGGCGGGCGGCGGCGGTGAGCGCGGCCCAGGCGTCTGTGATTTCCGACCTGCGGGCGACGCACGCGAGCAACGTTCACAGCATCTCGCTGGTCAACGCTGTCGCTGCCACCGTCTCGACCGGTGAGGCCAAGCGGCTGAGGTCCAGCCCCGCTGTTGCCGGGGTCGTTAAGGACCTGCCTATTCCCTTGCTGCCGTCGATCTCGATTCCCAGGCCGGCCAGGCCGGGCAAGTCCGACGCGGGGATCAAGCCGCTGCCCGGAGCGTGCCCGGCGACCAAGAAGGGCGTCCAGCTCGACCCCGAAGCCGTGGAGGCCATTCACGCGGCCGCCCAGTCAGGCAAGACATCGGCTCAGGGACTCGGGTACACCGGTGCTGGCGTCAAGGTCGCTTACATCGCTGATGGCATTGACCCCAACAACCAGGACTTCATCCGTGCCAACGGCAAGCACGTCTTCATCGACAACGAGGACTTCAGCGGCACGGGCACCAGCGCCCCGACCAACGGCGGCGAGGCTTTCCTTGACGCCAGCTCCATTGCCGCCCAGGGCAGGCACGTCTACGACATCTCCACCTACGGCGGCCCGCTCAGCGTTCCCTGCCGGATCCGGATTCTCGGCGTCGCTCCGGGCGCGAGCCTTATCGGGCTGAACGTTTTCGGCTCGTCCAACCTCGCGTTCAACTCGGTCTTCCTCGAGGCGATCAGCTACGCGGTTTCCCATGACCGCGTGAACGTTCTCAACGAGTCCTTCGGCAGCAACCCGTTCCCTGACGTGGCCAGCCTGGACCTGACCAAGATGGCCAACGACGCGGCGATCAAGGCCGGCGTTACTGTCACGGTCTCCTCGGGCGATGCCGGCATCACGAACACCATCGGCTCGCCGGCCAGCGACCCGGCGGTTATCAGCGCGGGCGCGTCTACGACTTACCGCTCCTACGCGCAGACCGGTGTCGGGGGCATCTTTACCCCCGGCATCAAGGGCTGGATCAGCAACAACATCAGCGGCCTCAGCTCAGGCGGATTCACCCAGAACGCGGGCACCGTCGACGTCGTGGCTCCCGGCGACCTGAACTGGGCACTGTGCACGGCGAAGCCGAAGCTGTTCTCGGCCTGCACCAACTTCGCCAACAAGCCCGCGGCCGTCGAGCTTGAGGGTGGCACGAGCGAGGCGGCGCCGCTGACCGCTGGTGTCGCCGCGCTGGTCATCCAGGCGTACGCGAAGGCGCATCACGGGCACCACCCATCGCCTGCGATCGTCAAGCGGATCATCGTCTCGACCGCGCAGGACGTCAGCGCTCCGGCCGAGCAGCAGGGCGCCGGCCTGATCGACGCCTACCAGGCAGTGCTGGCCGCGCGCTCCTTCAAGGCGAAGACCAAGGCGGGTCACGCCGTGCTTGACAGCGCTACTCAGTTCACCGGGGTTGACCAGCTCGACACCGACCAGCACTTCTCCGAGACGCTCACCAACGACGGCACCGGCAGCGTCACCCTCCACCTGTCGAGCCGCACGCTTTCGCCCTACTCACAGATCACCTCGAAGTCACTGACCCTGAACGCTGCGCAAGGTTTCGAGTCCATCCAGACCTTCACCGTGGATCCTGGACAAGCGCGGCTGAACGTCGCCATCGCGCTGCATGGCGCCGTCGATCTCAGCCTCATCAGCCCCAGCGGCAAGTTCGCCGAGTTCAACCTCCCGCAGGGGTTCGGCAACTACGGTGACGCCCAGGTGGCCAGGCCCCAGGCAGGCAAGTGGACCGCGCTGATCGCCGGCATCCCATCGACCAACGGCAAGACAGCCAAGGCCTCGTTCCTGGCGCAGGAAGCGACCTGGCAGCCGTTCGGCCACCTGTCGACGAACACCCTGACCCTCGCCTCCGGCGCTTCTGGCAGCTTCTCGCTCGACGTGTCGACTCCGGCCAGCCCGGGCGACGCGGCAGGCTCGATCGTGGTGACCAGTTCGGCCGGCACCCCGGCATTCGCCAAGGTGACCACCATCCCGGTGACGCTGCGCGGGCTCGTGCCAACGCCTGCCCCGCTCCAGCACACCGTCACCTTCTCCGGCACCCTGACCGGCGGCAACGGCCGCGCTCCAAATGCCGGCCAGACGGCGTACTACCAGCTCGACGCTCCGGCCTTCGATACGCCCCCGGCGCTGAACGCCGACATCTCCACCGGCAACGCGAACAACACCATGTTCGCCGAGCTGGTCAGCCCCGATGGCGAGGTGGTCTCGGCGTCGGACAACGCGATCCTGGCGACCAACGCGGGCGGCGGCTTCGCGCAGCTCGTGCAGCAGCAGGGCCTTCAGCTGCATGTGCTGGCGCCTGAGCCGGGCCGGTGGACCCTGATCATCGACTTCTACAACAGCGTGTCAGGGACCGCGGCAACGCAGCCGTTCAGCGTGACGCTTGACGACCAGCGCGTCAACGCCGCCTCGGCGGGCCTGCCTGACTCGTTCACCACGATCCCGGCCGGCGACGAAGCAGCGGCTAGCATCACCGTCACCAACGGCGGAACCTCTCCTGAGGAGTACTTCGTCGACCCGCGCCTGGACAAGAATGTCGTGGTCAAGCTAGCGGCGCAGACCACGTCAACGCTGCAGCTGCCGAACCTGTTCGGCGTCGTCCCGCTCTACCTGGTGCCTAGCCAGACCAGTTCGGTGACCGCGACCGTCACCGCGAAGGTCGCTCAGTTCTTCGACTTGCAGTACCCGTTCGGCGATCCCGACCTGAACTCGTCGACCGGCAAGACGTCGAAGGTGACCTTCGCGCCGCCGGGCGAGCAGGTGCCGAACGGCGATTACTCGGTGACGCCATTCCTCAAGGGTCCCGATGGTGCCAAGGGCTCCAAGACGGTCACCGCCCGCGTCTCGATGACCGCGACGATGGCGCAGATTGACCGGAACGTCAGCTCGGGCACTGGTGACCTGTGGAGTGGCAGCACCAACGTGAACGCGGCCTTTACTCCAGTCATCGTCCAGCCTGGCCAGACCGTCACCATCCCGCTGACGATCTTCGTCAAGGGCACGGCGGGGACCAAGGTCTCTGGCACGATCAGCCTGGAGGACGTGTCCTTCAACTCGGGCCTGGTCACGGCCAACGAGCTGTTCGGGAACTTCCCGACCTCGAGCACGGTGGCCTCGTTCAACTACAGCTACACGGTCGGGTCCTAACCCCAGCCGCCAGCCGGGGGCGTCGCCAATGCGCATTCAGTTCGCGGGCAGCGGCGACGCCTTCGGCAGCGGGGGCGCATGCCGGTCGACGTGCAAGGTCCCGGGATCTCGTCAGGGAAGGCGTCAGTGCGCCGCCACTCGTTACCTCCGCATTGGCGCTAACGGTAGTCGCGGTGCAGTTGCGGGCACATCCGACTTTTCGCCTCTTGTTGCTCAACTGTCGCCGTCGGGTGGTCAACGCGTGACGCGCGCGAGGCAACGTGGAAGCATGACCGACCAGCGAGCGTCCTGGAAAGTGCTGCTGATCTTGCTCATCGTGCTGTTGCCCGCATGCGCGAGTTCCCGCCCGCAATCGTCCGCACCGACCACGAAGCTTGGCTTTTGCGGCAGCGAACTGCAAAACCAGCCGTCTGTCGTCATAGTTACCTGCACGTCGAACGGGATCACGGCGCGTGATCTGAAGTGGTCTAGGTGGGGCAAGCCCATTGCATCTGCCCTTGGCACCGCCGTGGTCGACCTCTGCGCGTTCTCCGACTGTCACACGGGCAAGTACCGTTCCGCCCCTGTCGTGGTCGTCGCCTCGAAGCTGACGAGCTGTCCCAATGGCGCCCGGGCTTACAGCAAGCTGCAGTTCATGTTCATCGGCAAGTCCCCTTTCGACAGCGTGCCGGCGAACCTGAGCCCGGCGAATTTTGACTTCGGCTCGCATCGGGTGCTCCCTGGCAGCAAGCCGATCAGCCTGACCTGTTAGGTCCGTCGTGGCCTGGCAAGGCCGGGCGGGCGGGGCGTTAGGCTAGCGGCGTGTCGGGCAGGCAGCGTGCGCGTGATCTAGGGGTCCCCCTGCTGGGTGAAACCGGCGAATGGAACGCCATCACCGATGTGGCCGGGGTCGAGGTGGGTTTCGAGACGCTGATCAGCGGCTCTGGCCCGCTTGTGCCCGGGACAGGCCCGGTGCGCACTGGCGTGACCACAGTGCTGCCGCTCGGGCGTGATGGTCTCGGCCGGTCCTGTCCAGCGGGCTGGTATTCCATGAACGGCAATGGCGAGATGACTGGCGTCGCGTGGCTCGACGAGGTCGGTGCTTTGTCGCTGCCTATCGGGCTGACCAGCACTCACGAGGTCGGACCGGTGCACCGCGGCATCATCGACTGGTCCATCAGGCAGCGGCCGGGACTGGCCGCGCGCTGGCATCTGCCTGTCGTCGGGGAGACCTGGGATGGGTTCCTGCATGACGCCAACGGGTCATATATCACGCCCGAAGTGGCGGCCCGCGCACTCGACGCGGCTCGATCGGGGCCGGTGGAGGAGGGCTCAGTCGGCGGCGGCACAGGAATGATCTGCTACGACTTCAAGGGTGGCACGGGCACGGCCTCGCGCCGGGTTCAGATCGGCTCGCGCTCCTACGTTGTCGGCGTGCTGATGCAGGCCAATTTCGGCAGCCGGACCGAGCTCATGATCGCCGGTCATCGAGTGGGCTCCCGGCTGACCGGTGACGACCTCGTCCGTGAGGGCGGCCGGTTCAGTCCGTCCGGTGCGGGCTCGTGCATCACGATCGTGGCGACCGATGCGCCGCTGCTGCCAGGTCAGTGCAAGGCGCTCGCCCGGCGGGTTCCGCTCGGGATGGCGCGCACGGGGACGAGCGGCAGCCATTTCTCCGGCGACCTGTTCCTGGCGTTCTCAGCGTCGAACGCGGGAATGCTGGACAGCTACCCGATTGTCGCGGGCGGCAAGCTGCCGAGCCTGGAATTCGTCCCGTGGGGGCTGCTCGATCCGCTGTTCGAGGCTGTTGTCCAGGCCACCGAGGAAGCGACGCTCAACGCCCTCGTCGCTGGCCGCACCATGACCGGCCGCGACGGGCACCGCAGCCCAGGCTTCCCCGTGGAGCGGCTGCCTGAACTGCTGTGCCTGCCTGGCGGTGCAGCTCGAAGCTAGGACGCGAGACTAGGACGCGAGGTTAGGACTGGGACGCGGCGAACTGGCGGTCGGGCGTTTGCTCGCGGCTGACCCAGCGCTCCAGCGCGTCGTCAGTTTCCCAGGAAGTGATCAGCGAATAGCGCGGACGCGGGCCGGGGTGCCACACCACGTGGTACAGCCGCTCGGTGTCGATCAGCAACTGCATGCCAGGATGCAGCCTGATGCGGGTCTGTGTCGCCGGGTCGTCCTTGACCTCGCGCAAGATGAACATCGACTGCCCGGCCGTGTTGTCAAGCTCCAGCCATGACCTGACTACCCAGCCGGTTCCGTCCGGGTTGAGCCTGTTGTTGTCATCAAGGTGGAGCTGGTTAAGGGCCGTCGCCTCGTCGCTCGGGTGGAGCTTGATGACGCGGACGCGGCCGTAGTTGCCGCCAGTTTCCTCGACATAGCTGACCAGGCTCGGCGCCAGATCTCGATTTGCGGTCCACAGGCCGTACTTGTCGGCCTTGCCGTGATCCCAGAAGCCGCGGCAGTCCATCTCGCCGGTTGCCGAGGCCAGCGGTGCGAAATTGGTGTCACCGCCGCTCTTCCAGTCCATGTACTCAAGTGACTCCCACTCAGCCGGCGGGATCATCGGCCCCGGCCGGTCGCGCAAAATCACGAAACCTCTTTCAGCCAGGATGTCGAGCTTGCGATGCATGCGGTCCCCCGTCTCGATGCTGGTGATAGTCCCCCGATCTCCGTCACCTCTTTCCAGCACCGGAATGGCTCACGCGCGACGCGCCGGCCACTTGTTCAGTTATGAACCGGTTTTTGCGGGCCGATTACCCGATCGCCGAGATTTTGCGGGACAACTTCAACGCCCGGACAACATCAAGGCGCGTATCGACACAGGCTGGGTGAGCAGAGTCCGGGCCTGGCAACCCAGCTTGCGGCTACTTCCGCCATCAGCCTCCCGTGTCGTCATCGACGCTGGCCTGTGGTGTCAATGTCGATGGGGATGCGGGCCGGTCGGGGCGGGGAGGCAGGGCCACGTTGCTCACGGCACGGCGGGTGTCAGCATCGCGGGCCAGCCTGATGCCGTTCCCGCCGGCCAGCCTGATGCCGTTCCCGCCGACCAGCCCGATGTCCTGAGGTTTATTTACGGACCAATTCGCGCAGCCACGCTATTCCGGCGTTTACGGCACCGCGCATGCATCACGTGGGTCGCAGCCGTAACGGGGGGCTGGACCGATCAGCGGGCCCAGGCGTTGGCAGTAGGCGGCATGAAGCTGTCTGCTGTCTGAAGTTCATAGATCAATGGATGGTTTCCGTCGAGAGGCGGCGGAAGCCCGGGCGCCGATTTGCGCCGCTCGGGCCTCGGAGAAGCGCGGCAGGTTTTTCGCGCCGACCTTCATGACCTTGACCCGCGCGACGCTGGTGCAGCACTTGCCGATCGCCTGGGCGGTCAGCGATTCGGCTGCCTTGCCTGGCTTCTTGAGGTCGAAGGTGACCTTAGCCATGAACGGCCCGCGGCCGCGACCGCCCGCGCCCTGCGGCTGGCCGTGCTCGGCGCTGCGAGGCGGCCGTGACCGTCCGCGACCGTGACCGCGCTGGCGGCGAGTGGCGGTTCAATACGGGAGCCAGGACCATATGGCCGCCGACGCCACACAACTGGCTCGCTTCGCCGCGAGTCCCCACGCTGGCGTTATCGTCTTTGCCATAAGCTCGGCTATAAGCCCGTTTCTTGAGCCAATACCAGGCGAGGCATGTATCTGGCCCGGAATGCTGTATGACTGATGCTATGGCGGCGGCTGGCGCGCGGATTCTCGGCGGCCGGTATGTCCTGCGTGAGGTGCTGGGAACTGGTGGCATGGCCACCGTGTGGCGCGCGACCGATGACGTGCTCGGGCGGGACGTGGCCGTCAAGGTGCTCAACTCCGAATATGCCGCCGACGCCAGCTTCCTGGGGCGCTTCAAGCGTGAGGCGAGGAATGTAGCCGCGCTGAGCAACGCGCGGATTGTCACGGTCTTCGACTGGGGCGCGGACGACACGACGCCTTACATCGTGATGGAGTTGCTGGCAGGCAAGACGTTGCGGCAACTGCTCGACGAGGCGGTGACGCTGCCGGTGCGGCAGGCGATCACCATCGCCGCGGCTGTCTGCGACGCGCTCGAGGCCGCGCATGCCGCGGGCCTGGTCCACCGGGACATCAAGCCGGCCAACATCGTGCTGTCCGGCCGCGAGGTGAAGGTACTCGATTTCGGAATAGCAAGGACCCGGGTTCCCGGGGCAACTAGAACTCAGGCCGTACTCGGCACCGCCGCCTACCTGTCGCCGGAGCAAGCATCAGGTGAGGCGGTCGGTCCGCAGGCCGACCTCTACTCGCTCGGCTGCGTGCTGTTCGAGATGCTCGCCGGGGCGCCGCCTTTCACCGCCGACTCCGAGGTCGGGGTCGCCTACCGGCAGGTACACGACGACCCCGGCCCGCCATCGGCGCGGCGGTCGGGCCTGTCCGCGAGGCTCGACGAGGTCGTGGCGCAGTTGCTTGCCAAGAATCCGGCTGACCGCCCGGCCGGTGCGGCCGCCGCGCGCGCGGCCCTGCTCTCGGTGCTGGCCCGTGACCAGACGGCCGTGCTGCCTAGGCCCGGGGCCGGCGGGCCGCTCAGGGCCGTGCCGGACCGGGCGGCTGCCGTTTCGCCGTGGCGCCTGGCCGACTTGCGGCAATCCGAGGCCGTCCTGGCGATGAGCTTGATAGCTGCCCTCGCCGCACTGGTGGTAGTCCTGCTGACCAGTTCGCCCGCCGGCCTCAA
The DNA here is from genome assembly GCA_035716545.1 of Streptosporangiaceae bacterium. Classification (GTDB taxonomy): domain Bacteria; phylum Actinomycetota; class Actinomycetes; order Streptosporangiales; family Streptosporangiaceae; genus Chersky-822. The sequence goes on along the minus strand of DASTJM010000047.1, from coordinate 29,181 downwards.
GGCCGGCGTCGCGTCTCCGCGCCGCCACGTCGCCGTTCAGCCGGCGCACCGGAACACGCTAGCCGCTAAACCCGGGCAGGGCACCCCTGCGGCGCGGCGTTTTACGCGTCTGCCGCCGTCGGCCAAGGCCGCCGGGGTACTTGTCAGTGAACTGCAAGCCGGCGTAGCCGATGGCCAGGTGTCCCAGCAGGCCGGCCAGGGCCTTTTCAATCAGTTGCAACAGGTGCTGTTCCAGGCCGCGGGTAACGCCCAGCAACGTGACCAGCAATATGGGCAGCTCCTGGAGATCTACGACCAGTACCGATCGCAGGGGCAGATCACCGATGCGTCGGCGACCGCTCTGCGGCGTGCCATTCGCGCCCTGGGCACAGCGCTGGGCACCGGATAGCGCGGCATCGGCCCGATCCGCACGAGCAGCAGCGCGGGCTTGACATTGCGTCGATCGGGCTTCTAATGGCATAAAGCACCCGCCGAACCGCACGAGGAGCCGAATGATGAAGCACGCGAGCCTGCTACGTCCGTCAGCGCGGGCTGCAACGACGGCTACGTGCTGACAACGAAGGCCACCGTGCTGACCCAGGAAGCACCACGCCAGCCCCGGCTCGGCATCGACATCGGCCGCGTCATCATCGACGGGTCCTCGCATCCTGACGGTGGCGACACCGCCTTCTTCCAAGGTGATGAAGCTACGATGCTCGCCACACCGGAAATGGAGGGAGCGACCGCAGCAATCGCGGCGCTTGCTGACCTATTCCGCGGCCAGGTCTGGCTGGTCTCCAAGTGCGGCCCGACGGTCCAGGCGAAGACGCTTCGCTGGCTCGACGCGCACGACTTCTACCGGCGCGGCCGGATACGGCCCGATCACGTGCGCTTCTGTCTCGAGCGCCCCGACAAGCGGCTGCACTGCGTCCAACTCGGCCTTACGCACTTCGTCGATGACCATCCCGAGGTGCACGCCGCGATTCGCGGCGCCGTGGAGTATCAGTACTTCTTCGGCCCGCAGCCAGCCGGCGTGCCCGGATATGGCGTCCACGCGCCATCGTGGGCACAGGCGGAGCGACTGATCAGATCCACTATCGAGATTGACCTGGGCTAGGCCAGAGGGGTGGTCTTTGCCGGCGAGCCGGGACTTGGGCGCGGGCCAGCAGGGCCGCATGCTTAGCCTGGGCAAATGGCCGACCTTCTCGGATTCCGCCTGCTGGACAGGGCCGCGGTCACAACACGAGCCGAGGAGTTCGTGGCGGTCGCCGCGGAGGTATACGGCGATCCGCCGTACGGCTGGGGTGCGGAGCAAGCGGCTGAGTTCGCCGGCCGGTTCACGGTGCGGGCCAGGCAGCCTGGTTTCGTCGTGGCGGAGGCCAGGCATGGTGACTACCTCGTGGGTTACGCTCTTGGCCTGCCGCTGCGACCCTCGACTGACTGGTGGCGGTACCTCACCACCTCGGTGTCCGCTGAGGTCACCACTGAGCATCCCGGCCGCACTTTCGCCCTGGCCGACCTCATGGTCAGGGCGCCATGGCGACGGCAGCGAATCGGATCTGCCCTGCACGACCTTATCCTGGCTGGCCGGCGTGAAGAGCGCGCCACGACGGCCGTGGTGACATCCGCCGCGGCCGCGCAGAAGGCCTGTCATAGCTGGGGATGGCGCAGGATTGCCCGAAAGCAGGCACCCGTTGCCGGCGCTCCGCTGTGCGACGTTCTCACGCTTCAGCTCCCGGCAAGTCACCGCTGAAGCCAAGCTGCCAGCGGCCGTGGTCCCGGCAACCTGCGGCGAAACGCTCTTGATCACGATGCCCCAGAGCGGGCGCCGCCCCGGCATCTGGCTGTGACCTTAGCTAGCCGGCCGGAGGCCAGGGCAGGAGGTAGGCGCGGTAACTGCTGACCCCGGCCGGGAACCTTGCGTTGAACAGCAGCCGCCCGGCCGGGCTGAACTCAGAGAGGTACGGCAGCATGCCCCACCCGATGAAGACGTCACCGCCGGGTATCGTCTGAGCGCTGCCCTGGGCCGTCGCCACCAGCCCCTCAGGCTGGTCGTACGACCGCACCAGCGTCGCGATCTTGCGGGCGAGGTCGACTCGCACCACTACGGCGCGACTGCGAGGCAGCAGGGTCCCGCTATCGGCGGATTCGTCGTCGAAGAAGGTGTAGAGCCCGTGGCCGAGGGCCTCGGGATCGTGCTCGTAGGCGAAGATTTTCCCGGCCTTGTCGAGCGCCTGTCCCGGTCCGGCTCTCAGCCTGAAAGTGCTCTGCCTGCCGCCAAGCTCCCAGATGATCCGCCCGGTATGCCGGTCGACCTTGTAAGTCGTCCAGGTGAAGCGCGAGTTGATGAGCAGGTTCCCGTCAGTGTCCAGGTGCGCCGCGTTGATATGGAACCAGTCCCACGGCATCGTCGCCGACTTCGGCAGCGGCTCATGACTGTCGCGGTACGGCACGTGCCCGGCGCTGTCCCACTCGAACAGCACCTTGCCCGTCCTGATGTCGAGCTCCTGCACGATCCCGTCAATGACCTTCTGCCTGGCTGGCCCGCCAATCGATGTCAGGTTGGCCGTCGCGGTCCTGGTCGCGGTGATGAGGGCGGTGTTGCCGGGGGTGATCAGGAACTCGTGAAAGTCGGTCGAGCAGCCGTTGCCCGGGGTGACCTTGGCGATCTGCCGGTAATGGCTGTCATAGACATAGTCGGCGCCGAAGGCGGGATGCACGGAATTCTGCCCCTGCCACCAGGTGAGCACCGGGCGGCCGAGATAGGTCTGAGTGCGAAAATCGGTAGCGGCCTGGCCGGCCGGCAGCGGACGGAACCAGAGCACCTTCCCGGCCTTGGTCACGATCTCCGGACCGCTCCGGAACTTCCCTCCGCGCGGCGAGATGAAGATCTCGCTCTTCCCGCCCGCGGGCGCTCGCGTCAGGATGGTCAGCGGCGGCGCTTCGGCGGTGGCTCCGGCAGCCCCGCCAGCGCCGCGCGACGGCGCGACCCCCGACGACCCGCTCCCCGACGGCCTCGACGGCCCCGGCCCCGATGCCGATGAGGTGCACGCCGAGCCCGCGAACGCGACCGCAGCGCCGAGCACGGCCAGCCCCGCTGCCCGCCATCCGACTGCCCGCGCACCCGTCACCCGCGGGCGACTACGCTGCTCAGCCACAACCGCTCCAATCAGGGAGAGGAACCAGCGTCATCGTAGGCGGGCCGCTGCCGAGCCGGGGGCGCACCACGCTGATACCAGAATGACAGGGTGGCCCCGCCTGCGGCGGCACGGCCACGCGGGCGCACGGGCTAGGTTCTGTCGCCCGCCGGGGCCTGGGTGAGGACGCTGAGCTTCCAGCCGGCCGGCGTCCTCGTCAGCGAGCCCTTGAGCCGCCTTTGCCTGGTCGCCGCCTGACCATGGGCTGTGGTAACGGTGATCTGGATGGCGACGATGATCGTTGCCGTCCCGGCCGTCATGTTCAGCCTGGTCAGTGCGGCATCCAGGACGCGGGCGGTGGTGATCGTCCGGGACCGGGCGATCTGCTTCTCCAAGCCCGCCTGCCCCGAGACGACCTGAGCCCGTAGCGCCCCGGTAGAAGACCGCTCCCATAGCGACATGCCGGCCGCGACATGCCGGTAATCGAGCGTGTTGAAGTTCAGCACCGCCTGCTCGCCCGCCTCGAGCGCCTGGTCCCTGACGTAGGCGGCGCGGGGCGCCCGGCGGGCGTTGATCCAGGACATCATCGCTATCGCCGCGACGATCGCCGCGATGGCCAGCACGATGGCAGCGGTCGCCAGCAGAGGATCGCTCAGTCGCCTGGCCCTTGCTACCGCCGGAGTTGTGCTCGCCGGCACCGTACTCACGGCGCCACCCCGAGCAGGCTCGCCAGCCCGGGATTCGCGGCTTGCGGCACGCCCCCGCCCGATGGCGCGTGCGCCGAGCCGCGCACGTCGATTCCGCTGGTGCCTGGCTCAGCGCAGCGAGCGTCCGCGTCGACCGGGGCAGGTGGGGTGTCCAGGCCGGTGCGGTGCGAGGTGCCGCCGTATCCCGCTGCGCATGGCAGCAGGTCGAAAAAGGTCAACGCGACTCCAAATTATGAACCCTTGTCGGAAATGACCGCTGATCCTATCGCGATTGCGGCCGGCGGAGGGGGGATTCTTGCTGGAGGGGGGGATTCTTGCGCTCGTTTCCTTGCACTTATTTAAGTATTTTATTGCACTCATTTCAATGGCGTTCCTATTCGGCCGGGCGGCTTCCTGGCACTCGATCCACCGGCACTGCACGGGTTCACCATCCCAGGTTCACAGCAGTGGGACATAACGGGTGCAGGTGCAGCGCGTGCTGTTCATGATGCCTCGGCAAGGGGGAGCAGATGACTTCCGGATCAACCGCCACCGTGAACTTCGAGCAGCTGGCAGCAGGCATGCGTGGCGATCTGATCGTCCCGGGAGACCCCCGGTATGACGATGCGCACGCGGTCTACAACGCCATGATCGAACGGCAGCCGGCGGCCATCGCGCTGTGCCGTGATACGGCAGATGTCATCGCTTGCGTGCTCTTCGCCCGCGAGCGCGGCATCGAGATCGCTATCAGGGGCGGCGGTCACAATGCCGGCGGTCTCGGGGTGTGGGATGGCGCCCTGGTCATCGACCTGTCGCCGCTGCGCAGCACCACGGTCAGCCCGCAGACTCACACTGTCAGAGCTGATGGCGGCTGTACCTGGGGCGATGTAGACCACGCGACGGGGGTATTCGGCATGGCGACTCCGTCGGGCATCTTGTCGACCACCGGCGTCGGCGGCCTGACGCTCGGCGGCGGCGTCGGGTACCTGGCCAGGCGGTTCGGCCTGACCGTCGACAATCTCATCTCGGCCGACGTCGTGCTGGCTGACGGCAGCTTCGTCACCGCCAGCCAGGAAGCTTTCAGCGACCTGTTCTGGGCGCTGCGCGGCGGTGGCGGCAACTTCGGCGTCGTGACGTCTTTCGATTTCCGCTGCCACGACATCGGCGAGCAAGGCGTGGTCATCGCCGGTCCGGTGCTGTACGACATCGAAGACACCGCGGAGGTCATGCGCTGGTACCGGGACCTGCTGCCGGCGCTGCCCGAGGAGCTGAGCGGCTTCGTCGCGCTGCTCACCGTCCCGCCCGCACCGCCGTTCCCGCAGGAGCTGTGGGGCCGCAAGTCATGCGCCGTCATCTGGTGCTACACCGGGCCGCACGACCGCGCCGGGCAAGTCCTGCAGCCGGTCAGGACGTTCGGCTCGCCACTGCTCGCCGGCCTGCAGCCGATGCCCTATCCGATGCTGCAGAGCGCGTTCGACGGTCTCTACCCGCGCGGCCTGCAGTGGTACTGGCGGGCGGACTTCTTCCACGAGATCTCCGACGCGGCCATCGATGTGCATCGCAAGTACGGCCAGCAGTTGCCGACCGGGCACTCGACCATGCACTTGTATCCCATCGATGGCGCGGCCAGCCGGGTGCCGGACGATGCCACCGCCTTCGCTTACCGCGACGGCGGCTGGGCGGGCGTGATCGTCGGCGTCGACCCTGACCCGGCGAACGCGCCTTTGATCTCGCAGTGGGCCAAGGACTACTGGGAGGAACTCCACCCGACGTCCGCCGGCGGTGCGTACGTGAATTTCCTGATGAACGAGGGGCAGGACCGGGTCAGGGCATCCTACCGGGGCAACTACGACCGGCTGTCACAAATCAAGCGCCGCTACGACCCCGGCAACATCTTCCACATCAACCAGAACATCCAGCCGGCGGCCTCATCCGGTGCCTGACGCCTGACGCGCAGGGCTCCCGCTGGCTCAGGCCGGGAGGGCGGCCAGGTAGGTAGTCAGGGCGGTCCACCATTCGGCGGAGTTCTCGAACTGCGGGCAGTGGCCGGCGCCGGAGATGATCGCGAGCGTTCCGTGCCCCAAGGTGGCGGTCATTCGCCGCGCGGGACCGATGAACGGCTGGTCGAGCTCGCCGACGATGACCAGCACGGGCAGCGAGGCGACCAGCGGCGTCAATTTTTCAAGCCGGTCTTCGACTGTCATGAACACCGGCGCCATGGCCGCGTACATGGCGGGCGAGGCGCCCCGGAGCTTGCGGTCTCCGAACTCCGCGTACCCGGGTCGCTCCGCGAGCAGGCGGCGGTGGGCCGGGGTAATCAAGGGGCCATCGACTTCGGCCAGGATCTGGGCGAGGCGATCCATCCCCTCCGTCCGCACGATGGTGACCGCCGCGTTGACCAAATCAGGGTCCAGATTCGCCATCGGCCCTGACGAGGTGTCCATCAAGACGAGCCCGGCCAGGCGGTCAGCCGCGGCTAGCGCCATGAACTGCGCGATCATGCCGCCCATCGAGTGCCCGAGCAAGACGAAGCTGTCCCACCCGAGGGCGTCAGCAAGCCGCAGGCAGTCATCGGCCATCAGCTCGAAGGAGTAGGCCGACTCCCGCGCGGGCTGCGAGCTCCCGCCGTGCCCGCGCAGGTCAGGCGCGACCGCGTGCCAGCCCAGCGCGGCGAGCTGGTCGAGCCAGTCGGTAAAGTCCTCCTTCGCGCCAGTGAAGCCGTGTACCAGCAGCAGCGGACGCTGGCCGGTGCCTGCCTCGGCGATCCGCAGAGTGACGTCATCAAGGCAAACATCGCGTTCCGCCATGCTCATGTGGTGATCTTATGACGTACCCAGGCTGGCGCCCGCGGAAAGTCAGGTGGCCTAGCGCACCATCTCGGTAGAGTCGGGCCGTGTCCGAATTGCAGCGCCTGCGAGCCGGTCATGCCCCGCCAGTCCTGGTCTTCGAGCTGGCGAACCGCGCGTACTTTGCTGCGTCGGTCTCTGACCGGGGCGATGAGTTCTACGACCAGTTCGCCGAACGGCACAACGCCTTGCTGGCCGAGCAGGAGGCCGGTACCGGCGCCTTCTATGTGCTCGTCGCCGAGGATGGCTCGGTGCTGGGCCGGTCCAGCGCAACCTAGCCCCGGGCTGACCCGATCACCTCGCTGTCGGCTGACTTCATCCGCCGAAGATGCTGAGGATGCCCATCGTGAAGATGAAGCCGATGACCAGTACCTCGACCGCTAGCTGCACCCCGCTGGTAAACCCGCTCTCCGGGTTCTGGTACTCGGCGCCGGATGTCCGGTTGATCGCGCGCCGTACGTTGATGAATTCCCGGTTCGCTGTGCCCAGTACCTCAACCCAGTCGCCTTCGGCGGCGAACCCGATAGCCCGGCTTCCTGTCAGCTGAACCGTTACCGAGCCTGCGTGACCCGGCGGAGGGTCGTGCCGCTGAAGCCGGAATGTCGACACGAAGGTCGACCCTTTGTCGTGCTGGATCGTGCCCTGGGTGATCTTGCTTACCTCGCCGACCACGCCGCCAGCCAGGATGGGCACCGGTGCCTCGCCGCGCCCATGCGGATCCATGACGTCAGCCATAACGCGATCCTCTCCGGCAGGGTCACGCATGGGACCGCAGCTGATGTAATTACCCCGCTGCAGACCGTAACTGACTATCTACGATAACAGCGGCGACGGTGATCGGCACCACCGTTCGGGGCCATTGATCGCGTAGCCGATGACGATCCTCAGCCGCGGCCGGCTGCCGCTCGGCCACTGGAATTAGCTCGCGCGCCGTCACGAGCGCGGTGGCGGACGGGCCGGGAAGCTGCGCGTGCCCGGCGCCCGGCGCCGCCGCGCGGCTGAACGCTGACTCGCGGCGGCATCTCAACCTGAACTATGGGAGTGCCCGAGCCCGCCAGTTCCCTGACTGCCATGTGCCCTGGCTCGACCTGGTGACAGACCGAGGTTATGCCAGCCGTGTCGTGCATCCGGCCGATTGCCCTGACCTGACCGGGCTCGACCAGCGTGAGCACGGTCCCGCTGGCTCCCGCCCGCGCGGTCCGGCCAGAGCGGTGCAGGTAATCCTTGTGGTCCTCTGGCGGGTCGTAGTGCACGACTAGCCCGACGTCCTCGACATGGATGCCCCTCGCGGCGACGTCCGTGGCCACAAGGACCCTGGGATTGCCGCTGGCGAAACCGGCAAGTGCCCGCAGCCGCTGATTCTGCTTCAGGTTGCCGTGAATGGCCGCCGCATCGACCCCGGCCACGGTCAGCTGCCTGGCCAATCGGTCCGCGCCATGCTTGGTGCGGACGAAGAACAACGTGCGGCCTTGCCTGGTGCCGATCTCAGTCGCGATGGCCAGCTTGTCCGCCACAGGCACTACGAAGACCTGATGCTCGGCATTGTTCGAGTTCACCGCCGAGGCGATCGCGTGCAGCGCCGGATCGTTGAGATAGCTGCTGACCAGCCCCGCGACACCGCGATCGAGAGTGGCCGAGAAGAGCAGCCGCTGACCGGCGGGCGTGGCGTCCAGGATCCGGGTCACCGAGGGCAGGAAGCCGAGATCCGCCATGTGGTCGGCCTCGTCGAGTACGGTGACTGACACCTCGTCCAGCGTGCAGGAGCCCCTGTCCATCAGGTCGATCAGTCGCCCTGGCGTGGCCACGACTACGTCGACCCCCCGGCTCAGCCGGTGGATCTGAGGACCGAGCGCGACACCTCCGTGCACGGTCATGACGCTGGTCCCCAGCGCCTGGCCGAGCGGCACGAGGACGTCGGCTACCTGCAGGGCAAGTTCCCTCGTGGGTACCAGAACGAGGCCACGCGGGGCCTTGTCGCTTCGGCGTCGTGAGTCGTCGCGCAGTCCGCTGAGCCGTGTCAGCATGGGCAGGCCGAAGGCAAGGGTCTTGCCCGATCCGGTCTGCGCACGGCCGAGGACGTCACGTCCGGCCAGCGCGTCCGGCATCGCACGCGACTGGATCGCGAAAGGCTCGCTGATCCCCCGGCTGGCGAGCTCAGCGACAAGTGCCGCGGGCACGCCGAGTGCGGCGAAGGTCGTGGGCGGGGGCGACGGCAGTTCCACCGCCGCTTTCAGCGCCTGATCTAGTGCTAGCGCGTTTTGCCGCTCGGCGGAGGCCACGGCATACCTGATCGGCGTTCGTGACCGGGAGTTGCGCTGCCCGGCGGGACGACCACTGTTTTTGCGCGGACGCGAGTGGCCGGAAGCCGCCCGGGAGCGGCTGGAATTCGGGGACAAAAATGAACTCCGTCATTGGTCTCATGGGCCGCGTCATGCCACGAGACGTCAACGACGACGGTGAAATTCGGAACTCACCGAGACACGGACTGCTCACATAACCGACCGCGCAGGCGCACTGCCTGCGGTGGGGAGTGGCTGGCGCCACCATTACCCCACACGCTACCACGACTGCCGCATGAGCTTTTTGGTGGCGACGCTGGTGTCGGCCGCGCAGGCGCGCTAGCCGGGCACCGATGTCACAGCTTGGTCATCTTGGAGTACGGTGCGGTGATTCGCATTCGCCGTGACTCGAAATCCACCAGGACGGCTACGTCCGGCTCGACGCTGAGCACGACGCCAAGGCCGAACTTGTCATGCGTTACCTGATCGTTCACCTCGAAGGTCTCCACCGGTTCGGGTTGAACCGGTGCGTTGAAGGGACTGCTTGCCAGATGGCGCCGGCGAGACACAGCGCGGAACTCACTCATTGTCTCCAGCATGCTCCCTTTTCCCGGTCTAGGTCTAAAGACTGCCGCAAGAGCAGCCCTCGATATCGCCGGCTTGCACGGCCAGCGCGTCCGCACCACCTGGGGCGGCGTGCGGGCCGGTGCCGGATACGAGGCTCGCATGGTGTTCCGCGCCCGTCGCTGCGCTGGAGGGTACCGTGCGGCGGAGAGCGTTGGCTATGGCGGTGCCGAATGCCCTGGCCACGGGCGGGGGGAAAGCGTTGCCAACCTGGCGGTAAGCGGCGGTCTTGCGGCCCGTGATCTCCCACGAATCGGGGAACCCTTGCAGCCGGGCGACCATTCGGATCGTGAGCCTCGGCCTTTTCCCGGCCGGGTAGTCCGGGCCGGGAATGTCGTCGGCGATGCCGAGCCCGTCTACGCCGAGCTCTCGCCACGCCGCGCGGGCCCGCGTCGGGCCTAGGTCCGGCCCGCCGTGCTTCTTGCTGCCGCCAACGATCGTCGGCGAGATCGCGTTCGCGCCCTGAGACCACGCGGCCGCTCCGGGCCAGGCGCGCGCGGCCATCAGGTCGGCCAGGGTCTGGCCGACAGTGGGCGGCGGGCCAGCGGCGGGTGATGGCCAGCGGAACCATCCTGCCCACGGCTGGCGGACCGCGACGAGCACGAATCGCGGCCGGAGCTGGGGGACCCCGTGGTCGCTGGCATTGACCAGATCCCACCAGGTCTCAAATCCCAGGGAGCGGAGCCTGGCCAGGACCTGGGCGCGGTACCCATCGAACCGGGACGCTGCAAGACCGCGCACGTTTTCCAGCAACACCGCGCGCGGGCCGATCTCTGCTGCCAGCCGCAGGGCCTGCGGGAACAGGTCTCGATCATCCTCCTCGCCGAGTTGCCTGCCGGCGATGGAAAACGGCGGGCATGGCACCCCGCCGGCGAGCAAATCCACGTTCAGGAAGGCATGTCCGTCGACGTTCGCCACGTCGTCTTCGATGATCTTCCAGACCGCGCCGCGATTACGGCGCAGCGTCTCGCACGCATCCGGATCGATCTCGACCGCGGCCGCGTGGCTGAAGCCGGCCTGTTCCAGGCCAAGGGCCTGCCCTCCGGCACCCGCGCAGATCTCCACCGATGCCAGCCGGTCCACAGTCGCCTCCTGCGCTGGTCGCCTCCCGCGCCGCATGCCTCCCGCGCTGGTCGCATCCCGCGCCGGTCGCCTCCCGCGCCGCATGCCTCCCGCGCCGGTCGCATCCCGCGGCTACCAACGATTGTGCCTGCGCGTGCCGTCAGGCCGTCGGACCCACGCCGACATCGCCGGCGTGGTGGTGCTTGCGTTAGCGGTGAGGTCTCAGTGGCTGATGACCACCGGGACGCGGTCCCGCCCGCATGGATGCGGGAATTGATGATCCCGTTGCTTATTTTCTGAGGTTCGCTGGTGGCGGCGGGCGGCCTGGCCGGCACGACTCGCTGCCGGCACGCGTCGGGCCGGGCCGTGATCAGCAACGTCGCGCCTGTGCTGCTGACCGGGCGCCGCGCCGGTCAGCAATGTCGCCGCGATCTTGCTGTCCTGACGGCAAGATCGCGCCTTTGTTGCTGTCCCGGCCCCGCCCCGCACAGCAACGCAGGCGCTCCGATGCTCCCCGCCGCGCCGCCGGGCCACCACCAGCACCCCCGCCCGGCACCGGCCAGCCCCAGCCACAACGACCGCCCCCGGCACCAAAAGCGGTTCAGGCCGACCCGGCACGGCCAAGCACCCGAACCAATAAGTCAACGGGATCATTGATGTTGGCAAATGGGCGTCAATCGGCGCATTGATGTTGTCAAAGACAAAAACATTAAGCTGAAAATATGCCTCCGGCAGTGACCTCGGTGCCTCGGCCGGCGATGCGGGGAACCAGGGACATCGCTCACCTCAGCGCAGCCTTAACGAGACCGCCTGGGCATGGCAGGTCACCGCCAGGGACGGCGGCAGCGAGGTGGCGGTCAGCTGGGAATGTCATCTGGAAACCCTCGACCGCCGGCTGATCGGCGGGCCGCTGCGCAAGCGCAGCTTGGCCCGCGAAATCCCCGCCTCTCTCGCGACGATGGCGACTGCGGTCAGATCTCCTGGATCGCCTGGCTAGCCGCAAGCGCAGCTCTCCCGCGGTGGTGTAGCTGCCACGTATATAACGTGACTTGTGGTCGGGTTCTTGTTTCTCGCTGCTTCGGCGGCGCTGCTCATCGTCGGCGCTGAACTGTTCGCGGAGAACGCGGCTGGCGCAGGGCGCCGGCTGGGCGTCAGCTTCGTCGCGGTCGGGCTGATCCTGGCTGGTGCCGAGCCGGAAGAATTCGTCACTGCAGTCACCGCCGCTGCCAGGCATCACCCGGGGATCGGCGCCGGCGACGCGGTCGGCGCGAACGTCACCATGCTCACCCTGGTTCTTGGCGCGGCCTGCGTGATCGCACCCATGCAGCTGGGGACCCGGCTGCGGTGGTATGCGGCCGGGGCGGCAATCGCCAGCGGGGCGACCGCCCTGGCCTTGCTCGGCGGGATCGGACGCGCGGAGGGCGTCGGGCTGATCGTGTTGTACATCGTCGGGCTTGGCATCATCTGGCGGGCGGAACGCCAGCCCCCGCCGCTCGGCGAGGCGGTCGCGCTTGCAGGTGATCGCGATGGCGGCCGCGACAGCGAGCGGGGCCGTTCTCCGGCTCTCGCCCTGCTACTTGTGCTGGCCGGGGTCGCCTTGATGATCATCGGCGGGCGACTCGCGGTGGCTGGCGCCGAGCGGCTGACCGCGGCGCTGCACCTGGCAGACAGCGCGGTCGGCCTGACCTTCGTCGCCCTGGCCACAGTTGCGGAGCTGTTCGCCCTGATCTGGGCGGCCGCGCGGCGAAACATCGACGAGCTAGCCCTTGCCGGGGTGCTCGGCTCGGTGCTGTACAACTCCACCGCCACCATGGGAGCCACCGCGATCATCACCCCGGTATCAGCGTCAGGCCTGATCGGTCCCGCTATCGCCGCCACCGTTCTGCCGGTCGCCCTGATCATCTTGAGCCCGCGGCGCCGCCTCGGTCGCGTCGCGGGCGCCTTCTTGCTAGCGGGCTACGCGGCCTACGTGGCACTCATCTTGGAAGGCCACCGCATATGACCGTCGGTAACCGGATATAACGACGATCATGGTCGGCTGGGCCGGCGCAACTGGCGTTCAGTGACGAGCCGCTGTCTCGGCAATTTGCCGAGTCAGTCCGGGAGCCGTGCGGGCGTGCGGCGGTTTCCCGGGCCGGGCTGGGATTAAGTGGGGCACCCTGCTGTCGCTCTGACAGCAGCGGGGTGCCCCACCGGACCGGGCCGGGGCCGAGTCTCATGGATTGCGGGGACTTACACGCGGGTTCCGGGCTCGTTACCGTCACGTTATCTGGGCGAGAGCCAGCGAGTTTGCCGGCGGGGTTGTTTCGGGCGGTGCGTGCCGCGCGGTCGCCCGCCGGCTGCGCCTGGTTCCGTGCGCCCACCGCCGCGCCCGGCCCGGCCCGCACGCCCGGCCCGCACGCCCGGCCCGGCCCGCACGCCCGGCGCGGGCCCGCACGCCCGGGCCGGCACGAGGGCAGGTTTCCGTAGTCATGGATGGCGGCATGATCACGGCGGATCACATCGGCTATGACCTGGGTAAAGCTTCGTGATTACGGTCTCGATCATGATCGCGGAGGATCACGTCGGCCGCGGAACTGGCTGCGGTGTATCACGAGATCAACGAAAGAATCCGCAGGTCAGGTGGGTGGGGCGCCCGGGGGTCGAACCCGGAACCAACAGATTAAAAGTCTGCTGCTCTGCCATTGAGCTAGCACCCCTGAGGGCGGCCGGCCGCGAAAAGCCGGTAACCCATCGCACGAAGCGTACCGAGTCAGCCGCATCTCCGCTCACTGAGAACTCTACTGTCCGGTAGCATCCGGCAGGTGGAGAGCGCGTTCTACGAGCAGATCGGCGAGGACAGTTTCGTAGCGACGCAAGCCACGATAGGTCCATGGTCCGCCGACGCGCAGCACGGAGGGCCGCCGTCCGCGCTCGCGGCGCGGGCGCTTGAGCTGCACGAGCCAGATCCGCGGCAGCGGCTGGCCAGGGTGTGTGTTGACATCCTGCACCCGGTGCCAATCGCCAAGCTGGACGTCAGGACCCGGATGGCGCGGCCAGGCAGGCGGGTGGCCCTGCTCGAAGCCGTCATGGAGGCCGATGGCCGCGAAGTGCTGCACGCGCGCGGCTGGCGTTTCGAGCGCCCGGATGGCGTGCTGCCGGAAATAACCGACGGCGTCCCGGCGGAATCGGTGATCGAATTTGGTGGGCTGCCGCCGGAGATCTTCAACCGCCAGCGAGTCGGCTACCTCACGATGATCGAGTGGCGGTTCAAGGAGCCGGGAGCGGCCGGCCATCAAGCGCCGGTTCGCGGAGCGTGGGCAAGGCCGCGTATCCCGCTGCTTGAAGGGGAGGAAATGTCGTCCATGTCACGCGCTCTCCTGATCGCGGATTCAGGCAGCGGCGTCGGGGCCGTGCTGCCGGCCACGAGCTTCACGTTCATCAACACCGACCTGACCGTCGCGCTGCAGCGCGATCCGGTCGGGGACTGGTTGCTCCTGGAAGCATCGACGGTAATCGGCGCAAATGGCACTGGCCTTGCGACGACCAGGCTCGCCGACACGCGAGGCTCGTTCGGTCGCGGTATGCAGACGCTCCTCGTCGCTCCGCTGCGCCAGCCCTGACCATCACGCTGACGACCTTACTAAGGCGGATAGTCTGACTTGGTGCCCGCACAGTCGCGGGCCATCATTTTCCGGAGGAAACGGACTTTATGACCGCCATCGAGCTGCGGGGCGCCTACAACGTCCGTGACCTCGGCGGCTTGCGCACCAGGGACAAGCGCATCACCCGCTCCGGTGTGATCTACCGAGGCGACTCGCTCGACAAGATCACGGCCAGCGACGCGGAGATCCTGTTCGAGAAACTGGGCATCGGCACCATCATCGACCTGCGGACCCAAGCCGAGATCGAACTGGTCGACGTGCACTTTCCCGTGCCGAGGTACCGGTTCTCCGTGCTCGCTGAAGGCAGGCTCGGTCACGAGCCGTTCCCCGCCGACGACCCGGCCGAGCTGGCACGGGTCTATCTGAACAACCTGAACGGCGGCCGCGCGGCGGTGAAATCCACGTTGGAGATCATCGCGGGCAATCTGCGGGCCGGGGCGGCTACCCTCTTCCACTGCGCCGCCGGGCGTGACCGAACCGGCATCATGTCCGCGCTTCTGCTCAGCCTGGTGGGCGTGACCGACGGCCAGATCGCCATGGACTACGTCCAGAGCAACAGGAACGCGCGCAGGGTCACCAAGAAGCTGGCGGAGAACCCGCTCTACGCCAGCAACGACCACGACCGGCCCGAGGTCATCTTGCTGCATGAGAAGACGATCCTCGGATTCGTGCGCCAGCTCAAGGCAGAGTTCGGCGGGCCGGCGCAGTTCTGCCTCGATAGCGGCGTGGCCCCGGCGACGATCACGGCGATCGAAGAGCACTTTGTCATCGCGCCTCCCGACGCGCCAGGCAGCTGACCAGGCCGGCTCCGACGAACGACGCCTGCGCGCCGAGATCGGCCGCACTCACGGACGCTGCCTGCTCACTGGCGGTCAGACGGGCGTGGACACGGCTGCGGCCCTGGCTGGTCTCCGCGCCGGGTTGCCTGTGCACCTGGTGTTCCCGCGCGGCCTGCGCCAGGAAGACGGCCCGCTCACGCCGGACCGCCGCCTGGCGTTCCGCGGCGCCGCGCTGCACGAACTCGCCAGCCCCGAGTTCAGCCACCGCACCTGGACCTGCGTCTACCTGTCCGACGCGATCATCCTGATCGACCCGGCCGGCGGCGAGGGCTGCCAGGAAACCGTCCGGGCGGCCGATCACCTGAGCCGGCCTCTGCTCAACTTGCCCGCTGGCCTCGAACTCCACCAGGATGAAAGGAGCGCACCCCGGCTCGCCCAGCCCGATGCGATCACCTCCTGGCTGGAACGCACCCGTCCCCGCGTACTCATGTTCGCCGGATGCCGAGCGAGCGTCCTCGCCAGCCGGGGCATGGGGCGCGACCTGGACCGTCAGCTCGACGCCCTCATGCCGCTGGTCGCCGGAGGAAGCAGGTAACCAGCACTCAGTCGTCGGGAGGCGCTCCCCAGTCGACGTTGATCTTCCCGGCGATGTCGGTGTGGCGCTCCAGCCAGGCGCGGGCGAAGGGGCACAACGGCACCAGCGTGAGGTGATCACGCTTGGCCCGGTCGGCTGCGGCCCGCACTAGCTGCCCGCCGATGCCCTGGCCAGCCAGAGCATCGGGCACTCCGGTGTGCACGAGCACTAGCCGGTCGGCGTGCCTTCGGTAGGTGAGCTCGGCGACTTCACTGTCGACGGATAGCTCGAAGCGGGACTCGCCCTGATCGTCAATCACGGCAGAAACGTCGCTCATGTTCTCATCGTCGCACTGCGAGCAAGACCTCTGCCCCAACCGGTACGAATCCGGCCGCGAGGAAAGCACGGACGCTTGCCGCGTTGCCTGGCGCCACCTGTGCCCACAAGGCGCCGCCTGGCGCCGCCAGATGCCTGGCCGCCGTCGCGAGGCGCCGGCCAAGGCCCTGTCCGCGCCGGTCTTCGTCGACCTCGATGGCCGTCTCGAGCCGCCCTGCGACTCCATGCCCCAGCAAGAAGATGCCGCCATCGGCGCGCCAGGCCCGGACCTCGTCGCGGTAGGTCAGCGCTCGCAACATGCGCGAATGCGTGGATTCTTGCTCCGGGATCAGTTCGAGCGGCGGCGGGCCGTCGAGCGTCTCGGCGGCGAAAAGCACGTCGAGGCTGCCTGGAGCGCGGACAGGTGGGGCACCCTGCTGCTGTCTGCGCGACAGCGGGGGTCCCCACCGGCGAGCGGACCGGGAGCACCTGCATGATCATGTTGGTCAGAAGTCTCAGCGGTAGGCGGAAATGCCCGTTATCGCCTGGCCGATGGCGAGAGCGTGGATCTCTTCGGTGCCTTCGTAGGTGAGCACTGACTCAAGGTTGTTCGCGTGCCTGATGACCGGGTATTCCAGCGTGACGCCGTTGGCTCCCAGTACCGTCCGTGCTTGCCGCGCGATGTCGATCGCGGTGCGCACGTTGCTCATCTTGCCGAGGCTGACCTGCTGTGGCGTGATCTTGCCCGTTTCCTTGAGCCGCCCGAGATGCAGTGCGAGCAGTTGCGCCCGCTGCAAGTCAGCTGTCATCCAGGCCAGCTTGGACTGGGTCAGCTGGAATCCCCCGATCTTGCGGCCGAACTGCTCGCGAGTTGTGGCGTACTCGATCGCGGCCTCCAGGCAAGCTCGCGCCGCGCCTGTCGCGCCCCAGACGATGCCGAACCTGGCCTCGGACAAGCACGAGAGCGGCCCCTTCAGCCCGGTCACGCCCGGGAGGACGGCGTCTCCTGGCAGCCGCACGTCATCAAAGTGCAACTCAGAAGTCACAGAAGCCCGTAGGGATAGTTTCTTATGGATATTGCGAGCGGTGAAACCGCGAGTCCCGGCAGGCACCACGAACCCGCGTATGCCCTGCTCGGTACTGGCCCAGACGACGGCCACATCGGCGATAGACCCGTTCGTGATCCACATCTTGGAGCCGTTGAGTATCCAGTCGGAACCGTTTGGCTTGGCGTGCGTCTTCATGCTGGACGGATCGCTGCCGTGATCGGGTTCGGTGAGGCCGAAGCAGCCGATGGCCTGGCCGGCCGCCATGCGGGGAAGCCACTGCGTTTTCTGCTCTTCTGAGCCATATTTCCAGATCGGGAACATGGCCAGCGATCCCTGCACCGACACCAGGCTGCGCAGGCCAGAGTCGGCGGCCTCCATCTCTCGGCAGGTCACGCCGTAGGCGATCGGACCCATGCCGGCGCAGCCATACCCTTTGAGGTGCATCCCGAGCAAGCCCAGCTGGCCGAGTTCGGGGACCAGGTCCGTGGGGAGCGTGCCAGCTTCGAACCAGTCAGCGATGTGCGGCATGATCCGGTCGGCCGCGAACTTGCGCACTGTGTCGCGGACCAGCCGCTCCTCGTCGCTCAGCTCGTCATCAATCCTGAGCAGATCGCTCCCGGCTGGTTCGGCGGATCGCGGCATGACTTGGTCCTCTCTGCTGGCCTTGCCGCCAGCGTATGCGGGGGTTTTGCGGCGGTGAAGGCGGGGTAGCGACGCTTCCGGCAGCCGCGTTCGCCATCCGCGTCCCGCAGAGATCGCGTGCGGCGTGTGTAAGAAACCGATAGTGCGGGATGATGACCTTATGAGCAATATCAATGGCGGGAAGGTACTCGTGCGTCGCCGCGACGACCGCATCGTCGCCGGCGTTTGCTCGGGTTTCGCCGACTACCTGGGCATGGACGTCAACCTGGTACGCGTGCTCCTCGCGCTGGTGACCCTGCTCACCGCGGGCACGGGCATCCTGGCGTATCTCGTGGCCTGGGCAGTCATCCCTGAAGAAGGTCAGAAGACGTCGATCGCAGAGGACCTGATCAGCAAAAACCGGTCACGGTAGCCAGGGGCTGGCCGCCGGGAAGCGTATCTCTTTGAGATCCGCTTTGCCGACAGTGCCAAACTTCCCCTATGCTGAGTCGGTCCCCGACGGCGGACGCCACGGGCTAGACGGCGGGTGACCGCCAGGCCCCCATCGTCTAGCGGCCTAGGACACCGCCCTTTCAAGGCGGCGGCGCGGGTTCGAATCCCGTTGGGGGTACGGCTGACGTCCGGTCGCCACCGGTCGTGTGTGATGCGTAGGATTAGTCCTGCGCGGCGCATAGGATCGCCGTGCGGCGGTTGGTCGGCTGTAAGATGGTTTTGATCGGTAGTACGGCTTGGTCCTGTAGAGCAGCTAGGAGTGCTCGCCACCCTGTCAAGGTGGAGGTCGCGGGTTCAAATCCCGTCAGGACCGCTCGGTTGGGGGTATGGGTTGTTCCTCCTTCAGGCACCGACTAGGTCAGGTAGCTCAGTTGGTACGAGCGTCCGCCTGAAAAGCGGAAGGTCGACAGTTCGATCCTGTCCCTGACCACTCTTCTCGACCTGCAAAGAGGGCGCTTGACCTGCCGGGACTCGATCTGTTGGTCCTGGTGTGACTTTGGGACCAGTGACCTGTCGAGACCGTAGAGACTCGCTCAGGCCCGATGGTTGCTGCACGTAGGCCGCACGGAGGATCGATGCCTCGGAGCGTAGTGGGGCGGGCTGCTGACCGCAGTCGGCGCTGCGCTGTTTGTTCTTGTTGGGCTCCTTCACGGTCACTTTGTTTGGCTCGGAGTGGGAGACGCTTCCGCCGCTACTGGACTGGCAGCCTATCTAGCTCTGCTCCCAACAAAAAAGTCCGTGATGTCCTTTCACTCGCTTAAAGTCGCGAGTGGGCTCACCGTCGGACGGGTTCTGTCAAGAGTGGGCGTAGCCCATCGTGAAGCGACGCCGTAGGCGCTCTTTACAGGTTCCGGGAGACATCCACGTTGGCCGGTCGGTGAGGGTGGTGTGTCCCTCACCCTCTGCCAAGCGGCGAGCGTCTGCTTTTGATCTTTCGCCGGGTGACCCCGACCACGCACCCGGCGGCTACCCCTCGCCGAACGCCTCGCCGAACGCATCGAGACCGCCCGCGCCGAACAGCACGCCGGCACCAACCCCCGCGGCCTGATCTTCCCCTCCCCCCGGAAAACCTGGTGGCGATCCTCCAACTTCAGCCGCCGCGTCCTAGCCCCCGCCTACCTCGCCGCAGGATGGCGCGGCCTGGACCTGGACCTGGACCTGGACCTGGACCTGGACCTGGCACAGCCTGCGCCACGTCTTCTGCACTACCGCCCTGTTCGCCTGGCACATCGACCCCGCCGACATCTCCCGCCCCGCCGGACACGCCAGCATCCGCATCACCCTCGACATCTACATCGGCACCACCGCCGGCACTCCCGACCGCGGCCGAACCGCCGCCAACTAACAACCGAGTCCCTGTATCGCTCAAGGGGGCAACCTGGGCGATGTGCCGTTGCTGGGCAGCAGAACCCGGCACCGTAGCTTTCTTGCCATCTCTCGAAGTGATGACCCGCAGGGGCCTGAACGCGATGCCCGGTTCGGCATCAGGTCGATTTGCGCAGCATCGATATATGCGAATTGTTCGATCTACCCATAACTCTCACGTTCTGCGGGGCTTGAGTAACGGCGCATTCGCCTTCATGGTGGAAGTAGGTGATCGCTCTTGAGCCGTTGGAGCGCTTATGGCCGAAGCAGCTGGCAATGTTCAATCTGGTTTGCTCAACTCGCTTCGCGCGCACGTCTCTGATCCGTTATCAACGGCGGTAGCCGACTTCGGCCGGGATGTATCCCAGAAGCTGGGGCGTGGTGGCGACCCAGAAGATCAGCTACGCGGGCCCGCAGAGACGTTGCTCAAGCGTCTTGGCTCGTACATTGGCGTCGAAGCGGCCCCGTATGGCGAAGTACGGCTCAAAACCCTGCGAGCGCGACCTGACTATGCCGTTGACGTGGGGAATCGGAGGGTCGGCTATATCGAGCTCAAGGCGCCAGGCCGTGGTATTCCACCCGATTGGAAGCCCAATCAACGGGAGCGGCGACAGTGGGACAAGCTCACAGCACTGCCCAATGTCATATACACGGATGGTACGAGCTGGGCTCGCTACAAGTACGGTGAAGTCGCTGGTCCCATCGCCCGGCTCACTGGCAGCCTCGGCGATCCCCGCCAGATCCTTTGCCCTGCTGATGCTGCGTTCGAGACGATTATCCGGGAGTTCTTGCTGTGGGAACCTGAGCAGCCCCGCTCGCTTACAGATCTGATCAGGATCGTGGCGGGACTTTGCCGTCTGCTCAGAGACGAGGTCACGTCGATCCTCCGCGCATCGCCCGCGCACGCTGCACATGAAGATCTGACTCTGCTGGCCGCAGACTGGCGGAGCTTACTTTTTCCCGGGCTCGAAGACTCCGATTTCGCGGACGCATACGCTCAAACAGTTACATTCGCGATGCTGCTAGCACGTATTGACGGCGTTATCCTCGACAAGATTCCTTTGCACGAGATAGGTCGGCAGCTCGGCAAGAAGCATTCTCTTATGGGACGTGCGTTCACAGTTCTTACCGATAGCGATGCGACCGACGAACTGCGCGTCATAGAGACCTTGCGCCAAGTCATCGCTTCCGTACGGTGGGATCAGCTTGACGACGGTCAGACAGACATTTACGCCGTACTATACGAAAAATTTCTGGCTCAATACAACCCGGATTTGCGAAAGAAAAGTGGTTCGTACTACACGCCTCAGCCGGTCGCACGTTTCATGGTCGATTTCGTGGACGAAATTCTTTGTCAGCGGCTCAGTCGCTGATGGGGTTTCGCCGATGACGGGGTCATAGTTGTAGATCCAGGCATGGGGACGGGCACGTTTCTAGTTGAGATAGTCCGTGCAGTAGCTACGACCGTAGATCAGAAGCAAGGGCGCGGCGCGCGATCGGCGCAACTGCGCGAACTGTTCCGCAAGCGCTTGGTAGGATTCGAAATCCAAGTCGCGCCATACGCCGTGGCAGAACTCCGTCTGCATCAAGCGCTAAAGACGAGATTCGAGACCGACATACCTTCAAGCGAAGTTCGGTTCCTCACAGACGCACTAGAGAACCCAGGCGAGCAACAACAGCGTTTCCCCGCTGCGCACAAGATCCTCGGCAAATCGCATGACGAAGCCAATAAAATAAAACGTGAAACTCGCGTTATGGTCGTCATCGGGAATCCGCCGCATGTGGATCATGCAGCTGGGCAGGCGCCATGGATCGAAGCGCGCCGTAACCTTAACCTCCAGCCACCGCCAATTAGCTTGCGACCTTCTCTCGATGAATTCCGCGCGCCGGGACACGGCCGATATGAAGCTGATCTTCACGCACTCCACTGGTACTTCTGGCGTTGGGCGCTTTGGAAAAGTCTTCGACGCCCATTCGGATCAACCAGCTGGCGTCGTGGCCTTTCTATCGCCAGCTAGTGGTCTGTAAGACCGGTTGTTTTAGTCTTCGTGCGTTCGATCTTGGCGAGGATCTGGTCGGCGTCCTTGGTCCAGGCGAACGGGACCGGGTGGTCGTTCCAGTGGTCGATGAAGGCGCCGATCGCGGTGGTGAGTTCTTTGACTGAGGTGAAGGAGCCGCGGCGGATCGCCTGGCGGGTGATGACGGAGAAGAAGCATTCCACGAGGTTCAGCCAGGAGCAGCTGGTGGGCGTGAAGTGCAGGGTGATCCTGGGGTTCTTGTCCAGCCAGACCCTGACCTCGGCGTGGTTGTGAGTGGAGTAGTTGTCGCAGACGACGTGCAGCGCTTGCCGGGGGTATGCGGCGGCGACCTTCTTGAGGAACTTCAGGAACTCCTGGTGCCGGTGGCGCGGGTAGCAGGCGTCGGTGACCTGGCCGGTGGCGACGTTGAGGGCGGCGAACAGGCTGGTGGTGCCGTGGCGGGCGTAGCCGTGGGCCTGCCGCTCGGGGATCCCGGGCCGCATCGGCAGGATCGGCTGGGACCGTTCCAGGGCCTGGCACTGGCTCTTCTCATCCACGCAGACCACGACCGCGTTCTGGGGAGGGTCCAGGTAGAGGCCGGCCACGTCGCGGACCTTGGCCTCCAGCTTCGGGCCGGTGGAGAACTTGAACCCCTCGGTGCGGTGCGGCTGCAGGCAGAACCGCCGCCACAGCCGGGTGATCGAGTCGTGGCTGACCTTGATCTTCCTGTTCCGCGCCAGCCAGGCCGCGAGCCGCCGCGCCGACCAGTGCGTGACGCCGTCCTCGCGCAGCGCCTCCGGGGGCGGCGTCACGGTCGCGGCCAGGATCTCCGCGATCACGTCCTCGGTGAGCACCGTCTTCGGCCCGCCCGGCCTGGGCGCGTCCTCCAGCCCGGCCAGGCCACGCTCGGCATACTGCCGCCGCCACTTGATCACCGTCGGCTCGGTGCACCCGGTCCGCCCGGCGATCTGCGGGCCGGTCAGCCCCTCGGCGGACAGCAGCACGATCCTGGCCCGCTCGGACACCCGAGCCGGGGCACCGCGGTCCCGGGCCCGCTTTTCCAGCTTGGCCCGGTCCGCACCAGGGATCGCGAGAAGGCGCACGCGATTAGGCATGCGACATTATCCCGTATCCCTTAGTGAAAACTAAACAGAAACACGCGTCAGACCACTAGCTACGCGACCGGCCAAGCGTACGCAGGGATGCGCGAGTACCTTCGCCGCACTTGCGATGAAGGCTGGATTATTGATCTGTCCCCCGAGGGCAACAGACCAGAGACCAGTACCCGTATCTTTGGCGCCGGGGTGGGACGCCAGCTCTCCATCGGCATCTTCGCCCGCAGCGGACACCCCAAGCTGTCCACGCCGGCGGTCATCCACCACGCGACGCTCGCCGGCACGCGCAACGAGAAACTAGTGCAACTGGATGACCTGCACGTTGATACGCGAGCATGGAAGACATGCCAGAAGGGGTGGCAGGATCCCTTCCTACCGGCGAGCGGTGGCAGTTGGGAAGAATGTCTTTCCCTACCTGACTTGATGCCTTGGGCATCAAGAGGGGTAACGACAGGGCGGACCTGGATCTATGCTCCTGATCCGAGCATCTTACGGAGCCGTTGGCAGGCATTTATCGCAGCCGACATTGATGTACGCAAGCATCTATTCCACGAGGCACGAGACCGGAAGATAACAACTCACGTAGAACCACTCCCCGGATTTCCGCGATTTCAGGACACTCTAGCTAGCGAAACCAGCGATCTCATCGAGCCGATTCAAGTCGGTTATCGATCCTTTGACAGGCAATGGGTTATACCAGATAACCGGCTAATGGTAGTCCCGCGGCCACCCCTGTGGGCGGTGCGCTCGGACCGGCAGGTGTACGTAACCGAGCAGAACTCGCACCCGGTGGAAACCGGCCCTGGGTTAACCTTCACCGGCCTGATTCCTGATATACATCACTATAATGCTCGGAGCGGACGAGTTTTCCCGTTGTTCCGGAATCCCGAAGGAACGATAGCCAACTTCACACCCGATCTCGTACCTTTCCTCGGCCGACGCCTCGGTTGTCCCATATCTGCCGTAGATCTGCTCGCCTACATCGCTGGCGTAGTTGCGCACCCAGGCTACACGAGGCGTTTTCATGCAGAACTGCGACAACCAGGAATCCGCGTGCCGCTCACGGCTGATTTCATCATAGGAAAACTATGCACACCACCACGGTATTGACCGGTTGACCTAGTGCCGTGTCCGACAACCTTTGCCCCGGCGATGCGATACTTGGGCGATGGAGCATCACCACGTCGTAGCCGTGATCTTGCGCCGGGGGGACCAGTTGTTGCTGTGTCACCGATCACCGGGTCGGCGGTGGTATCCGGATGTGTGGGACTTCCCAGGTGGTCACGTCTGGCTCGGCGAGCAGCCCGAAGATGCGCTCCGGCGGGAGGTGGCCGAGGAACTGGGGGCTGAGCTTGAGGGCGTGGATGGCGGGCCTGTTTTGCGGCGGGTCGTCCCGCAGGCTGGTTTGGACCTGACGGTGTGGGTCTCGTGGCGCTGGCGGGGGACCGTGGCGAACCTGCAGCCAGAGGAGCATGACGCCATCGGCTGGTTCGAAGAGGGGCAGCTTGATGAGCTCAGGTTCGCTGACCCTTCTTACCTGCCTTTGCTTCGCTGCCTTTTAACCACGTGAGCTGGAAAGCGTCCCGAAGAGGACGAGGTCCACGGCGCCTGTGATCTGGGCGAGGACAGCATGTATGGGCACGCCAAGCCTCGCAAGAACCGGGCACGGTTCCTGGAGTTCTGCCGTTACCTGGGAACTCGGCGGCCGGGACCAGCCGCCCGGTCACCGGGTCATCGAAGACCAGAGTGCTGAGCTGGGCGCGGGCATCGGCCTGGTCGGAGCCTGACAGGCGGGCGATCTCGTCCAGCCGGGCCTCGCCCCGGGCGTCCAGGCAGATCGCCAGCGCGTCGGCGGCCGTGTCGGCTCCCAGCCTCGGCGTTCTGGGCGCAACTACCCGGTGGGTGAAGATCGCTGCTTTCGCGGCCCGCTGCCCGACCGGGTCGAAGACCTCTAACGCGTACACCAGCGCCGCGAACGGGTCGTCCCGGAACCCGCCCTGCGGCGGCCGGACCCGCGCCATCTTCTCCTGCCCGGTCGCAGGGTCGGTCCGGCCGGTGCGGCGCAGCGAGAACCGGCTCAGCGGCCCGTACAGCCGCACGTAGTAGTCGTACTGCCGGTTCGGCTCAGCGTCCAGCCGGATGATCTCCCCGGTGGCCACCGCGGAGGCGGCCTCGGCGTCCAGCAACGCGACCGCCGTGTCCGCAGGGCAAGCAGTGCCCGCAGCTCGCCTGCCTGCGTCCTGGGTACCGTGACCTGCTCGGGGCGGCCGTTGATCACTTTGGTGAACTCGCCGCGCTGGTCGGCTTCGAGGTAGCCGTCCGGGTGGGCCGAGACCTGTGACCTGGGCGGCTGGGCTGCCTGGGCCGGGGCTGGTGTCCAGGTCAGGCCCCGTGCTTGAGCGCTCGCCGTGATGCTGCTGAGTGCGGCATTGAGGGACGCGGCGAGGTCGGCACCGGGGACTGCGGTGACGACCAGGTTGTCGGCACGGTACGCGCCGTGAACCGTGCCGAATTGGCCGAGCACAGCGTCCGGGTGGGCGAGGAAGTACTCGTTCACCGCCACCTGCTGCCCGTCGATCACCGTGAGCGGCGCGCGCTCCCACCGCACCGGATCGGGGGAGCGGCCGGGCTCGTGCCGGCGCAGGATCAGCAGATCGGTGACCACGCTCGTGCCCGCTGCCCGCTGGTGTGACCGGCTCGCCAACCGGACCGCCCCGGCAGGTCGGCCAGGCTTGCGATCTCGCGGCGGGCAGCCGGGTTCCGGGAATCCATCGTGTACCGCGACGTCAGACAAGCCACCAGGCCGCCGGGCCGGGCCAGCCGCACGCTCTTGACGACAAAATGGTTATGAATCGAATGACCGGCCGCGTTGTGCACCCGGTGCAGCACGACCTTGCCTAACGGCACGTTCCCGATCACCAGGTCAAAGCACCCGTCCCGCTCACGGGTGTCAGCGAACGACTCGGCCCGGATCTCCGCCTGCGGATACAGCAGAGCAGCGATCGCGGCGGTCACCGGATCAAGCTCGACGCCCGTCAGCTCCGCGGCAGCCGGGGGCAGGCCGATGAAATTGCCGCTCCCGCAGCCAGGTTCGAGCACCCGGCCGCCCGTGAAGCCCGGTTCCCGCACTGCGGACCACACGGCTTCGACGATGGCGGCGTCGGTGTAGTGGGCATTGAGCGTGTTCCGGGCAGCCGCCTTCAATTCTTCAGATGAAAGCAACTCGCCCAGCTCATGCCGGGCCTGAGCGAACTCACTGCGAGCGGAATCGAAAACCTCCGGCACCGCACCCCAGCCCGACCAGCGAGCCAGCACCCGCTGCTCCTCCGGCGTCGCCGGGCGGACTTCGGCTTGGATGGTGCGCAGCGTGGCCAGCGCCGCGATGTTCGCCCGGACCCGGCTCGCCGCCCCGGACGGAGCCAGGTCTTCCTGCCCAGACGGGCGGAACTGCGCGCTTGCTATGTCCTTGGCGGGTGCTGGTCGTGGAGGAAATCCAGCCCCCATGGCCCGTCCGCCGCGCTGCTCGCTGGCGTCTCGTCCTCGTTTGCTCCTGGCTCGGGTGGCAGGAGGACTTAATGCGACAGCACGATCTGCTCGACCCGGTGCCGGGCCTCCCCGAGACGGCCCGCCTTCTCCAGATAGCCCTCGCCCGGCGGGTCGTCCCCCGCTAGCTTGTGCGCCAGGCTGTCGACCTGTTGCTCCACCCGCGTCCCCAGGTCCGAGAAGAAGCTGTCCGGATCCCCGATGTTCGCGAACCGGGTCGGCAGCCACCGGGCCCAATGCTCCCGTGCCATCACTGCGTAACGGTTCATCAAGCTCTCCCGCCGGATTGGGCTCCTCAAACCACGGCAACATCGGCTGAACGCCCCGAGCGGTGCCCAGGCAAGCCCGTAGGCAATCGCGGTCAGTCGGTCCGCGCGATAGGTGCCGATGGCAGTTGCGGCGGGTCTCTGGACTGCGGGGACGACCCACATGGAGACGGCTGCCGGAACGAGCCTTAGACCCAGGGTGACAATCGCGTAGATCAGCAGCCCTCCTAGG
Organism: Streptosporangiaceae bacterium; assembly: GCA_035716545.1. GTDB lineage: Bacteria > Actinomycetota > Actinomycetes > Streptosporangiales > Streptosporangiaceae > Chersky-822. The sequence goes on along the minus strand of DASTJM010000047.1, from coordinate 2,534 downwards.
TCACCCCATCGTGGCCAGCGAGGAACTGTGGCGCATGGAGTTCGCTGGCGTAGTGCCCGCTTGTGCTTCATGCCGGTCATGATCATGACGAGAAAGAAAAAGCAGGTGAGAATCAACACGGCCCAGGGCCGCGGTCCGAAAGCAATCGCCGTTCCAGGTCCTACGGCGAGAAAGACGAAAGCGACCACGCGGCGGGCGAGCTGGACCTTCTTTTTAGCCCAACCGGGTATCAGCCATCAGTCCAGCTGCTTCCCGGAGTCAAGTTGGCATGCGATCCAGTCGAGCCATCTGACCGCGTGGCCTCGTTCCTTGTCTGCTGGGTACTTTCTCCGCAGGATTTGCTCAACTCGGTCTGCGGAATATTCCTCTTACACGGCCACATGTTGCCATCGACCATGGCGGTGCGTGGCGGATAGCCAGGACTGGGGGCGACCCAGCTCAGGCTTGCGCAAAGCAGGCTCGGTGCCGACGGCGAGACGGTCGACTCGAAAAGGTTGACTTCTCGCTGCGGAGCGTAAGTCGTGCGGTGAGAGCCACGGACAGCTACCATGCGGCGAACTTCCGTCTACCTCCTCGATGGGACGCCGTGCAGACGTCCGTCAGCACATTGGCGTAGGCCTGGTGGGAGAGGGGCTGACGCAGGCGCGCTGCCAGAGGGCCGTGCTTCAATGACTAATAGTGTGGTGCGATGTCAAGCTCGGCTTGGTGCCGAGGCAGGATGGAGGTGACCGGTGGCTGTTGTGCGCCTTCGGTCGAGCCGTCCGTTCTTCGATGGGCTCGTGAGACTGCTGGTCTCGACGTGGCGACCGCCGCTGATCGTATCGGGGTAAAACGGGATAAGGTTGAGAAGTGGGAGGCGGCCGCCCTGGCGCCCACCATTAACCAGATCCGGACGATGGCGGACGTCTACGCCCGGCCTCTCGCGGCGTTGTTCATGACAGAACCCCCCCTCGGGGACGTCAAGCGCGATCTTCCGGACTTCAGGCGCTCAGAGGCTCGTTCCCAGGTGGTGAGCCGCGCCTTGCAAAAGGCGATGATGCGCGCTTACCGCCAGCGGGACGCATTGCGCGACGCTGCCGAAGGCCTTGAGCTTCCCGAATCGGACGTGACGGCGAAGTACGCGCTCGACCAAGGACGCGATCCCGGAACGCTGGGAGAGGAGTTGCGGGCCATTCTCGACCTTGAGTCGATCTCGAAGACGATGCTGCTCCAGCCAGAGTATTTCTTGCGCGAGTTGGTCCGTCGAGCCGAGAGCCTGAACGTGACCGTCATCCAGGTGCAGCGTGTGGACGTCACCGAAATGCGCGGGTTTTCGCTGGGCGATGGGCCGTGTCCGATCGTGGCGCTTAACGGTGCGGACTGGCCACGCGGCAAGGTTTATACGCTACTCCATGAGCTAGCCCATGTCGGGTTTCGATCCAACGGACTCTGTGACCTGCAGCACACGGAGGGTGCTCTGCTTGAGAGGCTGTGCGATACCGTCGCTGCGGCTGCTCTCATGCCGGCTGAGGCGTTCTTGCGCTCTCTGAGGGACCTTAGGCCGGAATTCATCACCTCGGATTTCGCTCGGGCAGTCGGGAACGAGTTCGGTGCGAGCGGCGAGTCGGCTCTACTCCGTATTATCGAGCTTGGCAGGGCGACGTGGAACGACTACTGGCGCCTGAAGCCGGAGTTCGACAGCGCCTACGCGTCTTATAAAGCCGCCGAGAGAGAACGCAACGCTGACCAGAACAGCCCGATCTACTACCAGGTCAAGCGACGCGATCTGGGAAAACGGTTCATCAGTCAAATGGTGGCTGCGCATCAGGAGGAGATTCTCAGCTCGCGCGACCTCGCTCAGCTGCTTGAAGTCTCCTATGACAAGGTTCCGAAGTTGCTTGGAACAGCTGAGGAGATCGCGTGAAGATCTCCGAAGCGCATTACTCGTTTGACACCAGTGCGCTTATTGATGGTATGGAACGCTTCTATCCCATCGGCAACTTCCCGGCCCTGTGGGATCGCTTCGACGATTTGATCTAAACTGAGCGGATGCATGTTTCCGAGGAGGCATGGAAGGAAGCAATCTCTGTCGATTCTGCCGTCAAGGACTGGTGCATGGATTCCTCGGCAGGGCGCGAGCGATGCGTTGTCCCGACCGATGCGACGGTCGCGACTATCGCAGGCCCAATCGTGCAGCAATTTCCTAACTGGACTAGGCAGGGCAGCAAGAATAATGCCGATCCTTTCGTGATCGCTGTCGCGGAGATTCGGTCTTGTGTGGTGATCTCTGGTGAGACAAACGGCGGCCCTGGTAGACCTAAGATTCCGTATGTATGCGGTCAGCGACAGGTGAAGCACGGCAGGTTCATTGACGTGATAGTCGCCGAAGGCTGGGTCTTCGGCTAGAGAGCGATTGGGTCTGGGCAGCTTAAGTAGTTGTGTCTTCCTCAGTCAAGGGCGCTGCTTAGTTCGGCATAGCCCAGCCAGATCGCAGCGGTCGCAGGTCGTGGACCATTCAGCCAGCCGAGGTAGGTGGTTATCGCGCAGGTCCTGGC